>CAYPZK010000037.1:0-27826 GCA_964415385.1 uncultured Bacteroidaceae bacterium | reverse complement strand
TTGACTTCGCCGACAAGAGCGTCACCGAGAACACCCGCGTGAGCTATCCTATCTACCACATCAAGAACATCCAGCGTCCGCTCTCACAGGGTCCGGCTGCCAAGCAGGTTATCTTCCTCTCTGCCGACGCCTTCGGTGTGCTCCCTCCGGTGAGCATCCTCGACGCCGAGCAGACGAAATACTACTTCCTCTCCGGATTCACCGCCAAGCTGGCCGGTACCGAGCGCGGCATCACTGAGCCTACACCGACCTTCTCCGCTTGCTTCGGACAGGCATTCCTCGAGTTGCACCCGACGAAATACGCCGAGGAGCTCGTGAAGAAGATGCAGAAGAGCGGTGCCAAGGCTTATCTCGTGAACACGGGCTGGAACGGCACGGGCAAGCGCATCTCCATCCGCGACACGCGTGGTATCATCGACACCATCCTCGACCACTCCATTGACAAGGCTCCTACGAAGGTGATTCCTTACTTCAACTTCACGGTGCCTACACAGCTCGAAGGCGTTGACCCGCATATCCTCGACCCTCGCGACACGTATGCAGACCCTGCACAGTGGGAGGAGAAGGCCAAAGACCTGGCTTCGCGCTTCATCAAGAACTTCGCCAAGTACGAAGGCAATGCAGCAGGCAAGGCTCTCGTGGCCGCCGGCCCGCAGCTCTGAGCAGTCGCGCGACGCACATGATCCGACGTAGAAATTTTCCCCTTAATATAATCAAATTTCTCCCCGATTCTCCATAAGAATCATTTTATTCGAGCAAGGCCGTTGTGAAACGGCCTTGTTTTTAAATATTTGTAAAAGATTTGGCATTCCAACCAAGAATGCGTACTTTTGCTCCAGATTTGCCGACCGGCCACGCGGCCGCCGTGCATCAAACCAAAACACCATCATCACCGGCCTTGGCAGAGGCTTCGGCAACGCGCTGAATCCAATACTCCATCTGACAGAAATGAAGACTTATTTTTGCTTGGCAGGCGCGTTGCTCCTGCTGTTATCATGCGGCAACGGGAAAAGCCGCGAAGAGGCGGACACGTATGAGACCCTGAAGGTCACAACGCAGGATGAGACACTGGAACTGACCTACTCCGCCACGGTGAAGGGACGGCAGAACGTGGAAATCAGGCCACAAGTGAGCGGAACCATCACCGAAATCTGTATCAACGAAGGCGCGGAATGAAGAAGGGACAGACACTCTTCGTCATTGACCAGGTTCCCTATCGTGCCGCCGTAGAGACAGCCAAGGCGGCCGTGCAAAGTGCCGAGGCAAAAGTGGCCACGGCGCGGATGACCCTGAAGAGCAAGAAGGAACTGCGCGACGAGAACATCGTGTCGGACTACGACTACGACACGGCCCGCCTCGCGCTCGACGAGGCACAGGCCGGGCTGAACGAGGCCCGTGCTGCGCTGGTCAACGCACAGAACGACTTGTCGTACACCACGGTGAAAAGCCCCGTGGACGGCGTTGCCAGCATGATTCCCTACCGTGTGGGTGCCTTGGTCAACAGCAGCATCAGCGAACCGCTCGTGACCGTGAGCGACGACCACGTGGTCGATGCCTATTTCTCGATGACCGAGAACCAGGTGCTCGAGCTGCAGGAAAACCATACTTCCGTGGGCGAGGCCATTGAGGCCATGCCCGACGTGGGGCTCATCTTGAGCAACGGCAATCCTGCCGACGGTTATTCCAGCGGACAGAGCATCGAGGCCATCCGCGAAGTGGCTAAACAGACCCTTCCCGAAGGCTATGGCTTCGAGTTCGGCGGTATGTCGAGGGAGGAGGCCGAAGGCTCGGGCAGCAAGACGGCCTTGGTGTTTCTGGCATGTACCATCTTCATTTATCTGATTCTCTGTGCGCTCTACGAGAGTGTGTGCATCCCGCTCGCCGTCATCTTCAGCGTGCCGTTCGGACTGGCCGGTTCGTTTCTCTTTGCCAAATTGTTCGGCATCGAGAACAATATCTACATGCAGACAGGCATCATCATGCTGATTGGTCTGCTGGCCAAGACCGCCATCCTGCTGACGGAGTATGCCTCCGACAGGCATAAGGCGGGCATGAGTGCCGTCGAGGCAGCCAAGGATGCCGCCCGAGTGCGTCTGCGCCCTATCTTGATGACTTCGCTCACCATGATTTTCGGTTTGCTGCCTATGGTGACAGCTTCGGGTGCCGGTGCCAACGGCGACCGTTCGTTGGCTGTAGGCACGGTCGGGGGCATGCTCATCGGCACCATCTCGCTCTTGTTCGTCGTTCCTGTGCTCTACGTCGTCATGCAAAAGATTCAGGACAGAATGCCGAAACTGCGCTCCGAGGCAGAGACTGCCGACGATACACACGTCCCAGGTCGTTCTGCAGTCGGAAAGACCACGAATGTCCTGCTGATGGCCATTGCATCCACGTTGCTGCTCACCAACTGCGGTATATATAATAAGGTGGAACCTCGGCAAGAGCTGACCGGCATGGAGCAACTGATTCGTACCGACAGCATTGGCCTGGACACCTCTGCAGACACGGTCTATTGGGAAAAGCTGTTCATCGACCCGATGTTGCAGTCCCTCATCCACAAAGGACTGGACAACAACCACGACCTGCAGGTTGCCCTGCTCAAGGTGACAGAGGCAGAAGCATCGCTCCGCACCAAGAAACTGTCCTACCTGCCGTCGTTAGGCATTGATGCGCAGGGGCAAATCAAGAAATATGGGCAGGACAAATCGGCCAAAAGCTATTCGATAGGTCCTTCGGCTTCGTGGGAATTGGACGCATTCGGAAGCATCACGAATGCCAAACGCTATGCTCAGACCGCCGTCGAGGGGCAGAAAGCATACGCGCAGGCCGTCAAGACACGGCTCATCGCCGACATTGCCGACACCTACTACACATTGCTGCTCCTTGACCGTCAGTTGGAAATCGACCAGACCACGCTGTCCAACTGGGAGCGCAACATCCACATTCTGGAAGTGCTGAAGCGAAACGGACAGTCGGACGAAATTGCCATTTCGCAGGCGAAAGCCGACAAGTTGGCTTTGGAGAAAGACATCGAGTCGATGAAGAAAAGCATCCTTGACACGGAAAATACGCTGTGCACGTTGTTGGGCGAGACGACGCACACCGTCCAGCGTGGCACGCTTGCCGGGATGGACGAACCGCTCTCTGTTTTCGGAACATCGCTGTCCGGCATCAGCCTCGAAGCCTTGCACAACCGCCCGGATGTGCGTCAGGCAGAATACGTCCTTCAGCAGGCAGCCTACAACACACAGGCGGCACGCATCGCCTTCTATCCGGCCATCACGCTCTCAGGCAGTCTCGGCTGGACCAACAGCGGCGGGTCGGGCATCACCAACCCCGGCGACTGGCTGTGGAACGCATTGGCGAGTCTCACCCAACCGCTCTTCCAGCGCGGAGAGCTGACAGCGAACCTCCGCATCAGCAAGGCACAGCAGGAGGAAGCTCTCCATGCTTTCTACACCACGTTGCTGGCCGCCGGCGAAGAAGCCAATGCAGCCGTCACGCAATGGCAGACCGCTCTGAACAATGTAGAGACCGACAAGCAGCGGGTGGCATTGATGCAGAAGACCGTCCATCTGACCGAGGTGAGCATGCGCAACTCCTCCATCAACTATTTGGAGGTACTCACAGCCCAGCAGTCGCTCCTCGCCGCCCAGAACGACTTGGCACAGGACTTCTACGATGCCGTCCAGGCCGTCATCAATCTCTATCATGCGTTGGGCGGACAATGAATCCTGCCAACTTTTCTGGGCAAAAACATCTGAAAAACAAAAAGAATCCGTACATTTGCAGCGAGAACCTTTTCTAAAAACCAAAACTAATATGAAGAAGACTGTATTGCTCGCGTTGCTGGCATTGTGCATCGCGAGTGTAGCCAATGCCAAGAGCTTGGTGCTGCAACTGACCGACAGCACGAAAATCTACTACCTGCTGGGCGGCGAGACCAATCCCGTGCTGAAGATGGTGGACGGTGAGGTCTATGTCAATGCCGATCAATATGCGTTCAGCAACGTGGACAAATTCTATGTCTCGCAGACCGACGACCCGAACACGGCCATCAGCGGCGTGCCGGGCGGCAAGAGCCACACGATGGCGAACGGTATCCTCTATGTGCAGGGCACCGGCAACGTGCGCCTCTATGCGGCCGACGGACGCCTCCTGAGCGTGCCTGTTACGACGGCCGACGGCATCACCGCCGTAGATGCCAACCAACTGCCGTCGGGCACCTACGTCCTGACCGTGAACGGCAAGTCCGTGAAGTTCCTCAAACATTAACCTCCTTTCCAAGCATTCTCCACGACCATGCCATTCCGCAATTCTATGGCGGCAGTCCTGCTGCTGCTTTTCTGTGTTCCCGCCGGTGCACAGAACAAATTCTATACACTCCGCGAAAAAGACGCGTGGACACGTACCAAGAAAAGTTACGACTTCAATGAGGGCGACTCCATCGTCTTCGAGAAATCCCGCTGGATTCTCTACCACACCGACGGCACCGACGAGCGTGGCACCTACGCCGGCATCGACGCGATGTACCTCACCGACCCGGGCATCGGCCTCTACAAGCCAGCCTACCTGGCCGACAACGACTTCGACGACGAGGCCAGCCAGTACTGCTTCCAACGCTCCATGCAGTCGGAACACTTCATCCTGTTCTGGGAAGCCGGATTCGGCAGCGACCCTTCCAAGGCCGCCAGCGGCTATGCCTTCGACCCCGTCCTCATGCTGGAACGCGCCGAGAACATCTATCGCGTGAACACGCAGGAACTGGGCTTCTCGCAGCCCGGCGACTCGAAGACGCTCGACAACTACAAAATCATGATGTTCGCCCACTACACGACCACGTGGACGGCTTACGGCTCGGGGCAGGACGACAAGGTGGGCACGCTCGACGTGAATCCCGCCGCCATCAAGGACTCCAACGGCCAGACGCTGGCTCACGAAATCGGGCATACTTTCCAGTACATCATCGCCTGCGACTACGGGCTCACCCACGGCTGGCGCTACGGTTTCGGAACCAACGCGTCGGGCGGCTGCGCCTGGTGGGAGAGCTGTGCGCAGTGGCAGGCCGCCAAGGTCTATCCCACACAGCAGTTCCAGGGCTACGGCACGGGCTATCCCAGCTATTCCTATATGAACCTGCTCCACGAGACACCGCGCTACTACAACTACTTCGTGCAGGACTACTGGTGCCAGCTCCACGGTCAGGACTTCATCGGCCGTCTCTGGAAGGAATCCACCAAGCCTGAAGACCCCGTGGAGGCCTACAAGCGCATCACCGGCGAGAGCCAGGATGACTTCTGCAAGGACATGTACGACTACGCCTGCCGCGCTATCACGTGGGACATCGATGCCCTGCGCACGACGGGCAAGAACCGTCAAGACCAGTTCAACACGTCAATGCACGACGTGACCGGCACGCCTTACCTCGAAGTGGACAGCATCAACTGTCCGCAGAACTACGGGTTCAACGTCATCAAGCTGAAGAACGCGGATGCCGGCACCGAAGTGAAAGCCAACTTCCGGGGCGTGGCCGGAGCAAGCGGCTTCCGGGCCATCAACACCGACAAAGCCGGCTGGCGCTACGGGTTCGTGGCGCAGCAGACCGACGGCACACGCGTCTATGGTGACATGTTCAAGGATTCCGAGGGCGTGGCCACCTTCACTATTCCCGAGAACCTCTCCAAGCTCTGGTTCGTTGTGCTCGGCGCACCGACCGAGCACTGGCGGCATCCGTGGAACGACGACGTGAGCGACGACGAGCAGTGGCCCTACCGCGTCAGCTTCGAGGGCACCGACAAGCCCGGTCACGTTTACATCCCGGCCGACTACGTGCGCCACGACACCCTTGTCACGGTCAACCTCACCCTCGACACCTCCGCCGACACGCTCACCCAGACCAGCCAGTACACCTATCTCGACATGACTCCCGCCTGCGAGGCCTTCGGCATCTCCTCCAGCCTGTTCGACAAACTGAGCGTCGGCACGCAGTCCGACTCCCTCTACGTCAGTGTCAAGGATGCCACGGGAGCGGAAACACGGGAAACCGCCTCGCAATACTCCTTCAGCTTCTACTTCACGCCTGACGGCCAGTCCACTACCGACGCCGACTCCGCCGCCTACTCCATCCTCTGGTCCTCCTACCGCTACATCTGTTATGGCATTGTCGTGAAGGACAAAGTGGAAGTCGGCCAGACCTACACCGGCAACCTCATCTTCCACTACGTCCATGAGGGGCAGGAATACACCGCCACCTACGTCATCCGCCTGAATGTGACATAGCCCCCTCATTAAATCGGAAGGTTTATATGAAAGTGCGCCGTACTCCGCTACACAACCTGCTCAAGGTCATGTAGCGGATTTTTTCAATCTTTCATCTTGTTGACCGCAACGCGCCCTCGGCGATTGTCAAGTTCTGCGGAGAAAAATGGCGAAATGTGTCTTGAAAAGTTCTGTTTCAGTCTGAGTTTTTCCAAAACGAACGCGTTCGTTTTGCAGAATGAACGTGTTCGTTCCGCCGAACGGACGCGTTCGTTAGTCACGGAATCGGCGCATCAGAACTTTTTCGTGTGCGGAGAAAGGAAATTCTCTGTGCGGAGGTCTGTCAAAAAATTGCGCTTTGTCTCGCCGGTTCCGTCGTTTTTTTTCTCTTAATCTGTAGCATAATGGGAAGGCTCTCTGCCGCCGGAAGTTTTTAAGAAACAAAACAATAGGGCGGACAACGAAAGGCAGTCATTTTCATATTATTAGAGTTTCTCGGGCGGAAATGCTTTTGCGTTCGCGAAAAAATCGCTAACTTTGCGCCGAAATCTGTAGAGGAAATGACCGACAAGCTCGAAATTACGAACGAACAGTTCCGCTCGGCGGTGGCGAAATGCCGCACGCTGTTCTGGAAGAAGTTGCAGGACTACGGCGCGGCATGGCGCATCATGCGTCCTTCGTCCGTCACCGACCAGATTTTCATCAAGGCCAACCGCATCCGCAGTCTGGAGGTGAAGGGCGAGGCGATGGTGGACGAAGGTATCTATCCGGAGTTCCAGGCCATCGTGAACTATGGCATCGTGGCGCTCATCCAGCTTGAGCTGGGCTTTGCAGAGCGCGAGGACCTGACACCGGAGCAGGCTATCGGCTACTACGACAAGTACGCGGCAAAGGCACTCGACCTGATGGTGCGGAAGAACCACGACTACGATGAGGCGTGGCGCTCGATGCGCGTGAGCAGCTACACGGATTTGATTCTGATGAAGCTCTACCGCACGAAGGAAATAGAGTCCAAGGGCGGGCGCACGCTCGTGTCGGAAGGCGTTGACGCGAACTATATGGACATGATCAACTATGCGGTGTTCGGGCTCATCCAGCTCGATGAGCAGGCTGCCGCCACGGCGGCCGGAACGCCGCAGCCGGCCATGTCCGGAGGCGATGTGCCGCCGACGGGAGGAAAGGAAGGCAATGGACGCTGAGGCCAAGGCCGTGAAGAGCCGGAGAGGACAGTGGGTGTTTTGGATTGTCCACATCTGCCGTGCCCTGCTCGCGCTCACGTTCCTCTTCTCGGGATTCGTGAAGGCGAACGACCCGGTCGGCACGTCGCTCAAGCTCCGTGAGTATGCGGTGGCTGCGGGTGTGGGTAATCCGGGCAACATGACGATGCTGGGGCTGGCCATCGTGCTGGCCTTCGTGGAATTCACGATTGGTGTGGCGTTGCTGTTCGGGCTGAACCGGCGGCTGACGGCTTCCGTCACTGCGGTGGTGATGACGGTGATGACGGCCGTGACCGTTTGGGTGGCGGCGTGGAATCCCGTGAGCGACTGTGGCTGCTTCGGCGACGTGCTTCTGCTGAGCAACGTGGAGACGTTGCTCAAGAACGTGGTGCTGCTGGCTGCGGCGCTGGTGGTGCTGCGATGGAGCCGGCTGCAGCGACGCCTCGTGAGCGAGTCGTGGTCGTGGCTGATTTCCCTGCCGGCTATGGTGGGCATCGTGGTGTTTGCCGCCTACTGCGTCACGCATCTGCCCCTCATCGACTTCCGCCCCTACAGAGTGGGAACCGACTTGCGGCAGGCGCGGACAGATGCCTTGCGGAGCATGAAGTTCGACGTGCGGATCATCTACCGTCGTGACGGTGAGGAACTGGCGTTGGAGGCGGACGCTGACGACCCCGACTCCTCGTGGATCTACGTGGAGACGCGGCGGATTCCGCTGACGGCTGCCGCTGCCGGAGGTCATACGTTTCTGGCCCACAGGGGCGATGTGGCCGACTTCTGCGTGGTGGACCCGCTGACGGACGAGGACGTGACGGACGACATTCTGGCTGCCGACGGCTATACGTTCCTGCTCGTGTCGCCCGATTTGCAGACGGCCGATCAGGGCTGTGTGGGCAGCGTGAACCTCATCTACGAATATGCCCTGGCGCACGGAATCGGGTTCTATTGCCTGACAGCTTCGGACGAGGCTGCGCAGCAGGACTGGACCGACCACACGGGGGCGGAGTATGCGTTCTACCATGCCGACGGGCCGACGTTGCAGACGATGGTGAGAGCCAATCCGGGGCTCATCTTGCTGCACGACGGACGTGTGGTCAGGAAATGGAGCAACTGGAACATGCCGGAAGACGTTAATATAGAACATTCATAACCTATCGTTTCATTCAAAACCCAAGAAATCATGAGAAAGAAAATCGTTGCAGGCAACTGGAAGATGAACAAGAATCTCCAGGAAGGTGTTGCGCTGGCCGCAGAACTCAATGACCTGCTGAAGGCTGACAAGCCAAATTGCGACGTTGTCATCTGCACGCCGTTCATTCATCTGGCCAAGGTGAGCGAAATCATCGACCACAGCGTCATCGGCCTGGGTGCTGAAAACTGTGCCGACAAGGAAAAAGGAGCCTATACGGGCGAGGTGAGCGCCGAGATGGTGAAGAGCACGGGAGCGGAGTATGTCATCCTCGGCCACTCGGAGCGTCGCGGCTACTACAACGAAACGCCTGAGATTCTGAAGGAAAAGGTGCAGCTGGCTCTGGCCCACGGGCTGAAGGTCATCTTCTGCATCGGCGAAAGCCTGGAGGAGCGCGAGGCCAACAAGCAGAACGAGGTGGTGAAGGCTGAGCTCGAAGGCTCGGTGTTCCATCTCAGTGCAGCGGACTTTGCGAACATCATCATTGCCTACGAGCCTATCTGGGCCATCGGCACCGGCAAGACAGCCACGAGCGACCAGGCCGAGGAAATCCATGCCTACATCCGCGGTGCCATCGCCGGGAAATACGGTCAGGAAGTTGCCGAGAACACGTCCATCCTCTACGGCGGCAGCTGCAAGGCCAGCAATGCGCCGGAGCTCTTTGCCAAGCCCGACATCGACGGCGGCCTCATTGGCGGTGCTTCGCTCAAGGCCGCTGACTTCAAGGGCATCATCGACGCCTGGAAGTGATGGTGGCACGACTGAGAAAATACATTCTGACACTGGCAGCTCTCCTTGCCGCTGCCGCTGTTGACGCACAGGGCTTCATTGACCACGTCGAGAGCAGCGCGGCAGGGGAGGGCAGCGTGTCCGTTGTCCAGGACCAGCGGCTCACGAACATCATCAACGGGCAGGCCGGGCTGGACGATGTGAAGGAGAACGACGACTTCGACGTGCAAGTGGTGCGCCGGCAGAAGGTGCGCGGATACCGCGTGCAGATGTTCTGGGGCGGCAGCAGCCGCGCCGACCAGCAGAAGGCGCAGCGCATCGGCACGCAGGTGACGAGCGTGTTTCCCGAGCTGGAGGCGTACACGACGTTCGACTCGCCGCACTGGCGCTGCCGTGTGGGCAACTTCACGACGCGGCAGGAAGCGGCTCAATATCTGACCAAGCTGCGCCGCATCAGCAAGGATGCCATGATTGTGCGGAGCGAGGTGTTCGTTTACCAGTGACAAGTGACTTCAGAAATATGGAAGACAAACTGACTGAATTGGCGCAGCACACATGCCAAGTGCTCCGGCTCATCGGCGAGAATCCCGAGCGCGAGGGGCTGCTCAACACGCCGAAGCGGGTGGCCAAGTGTCTGGCGCAGCTCACCTGCGGCTACGACATGGATCCCGTGGCAGTGCTCAATTCAGCGAAATTCAAGGAAGACTACCGGCAGATGGTCGTCGTGAAGGACATCGAGTTCTACAGCCTTTGCGAGCACCACATGTTGCCGTTCTTCGGAAAAGTCCACGTGGGCTACATCCCCGGCGGCTGCATCGTCGGTCTCAGCAAGATTCCCCGCGTGGTGGACATCTTTGCCCGTCGTCTGCAGGTGCAGGAACGCATGACGGCGCAAATCCGCCGTTGCATCGAAGAAACGCTCCAGCCACAGGGTGTCATCGTGGTCGTGGAGGCGCAGCACCTCTGCATGCAGATGCGCGGCGTGGAAAAACAGGGAGCCGCGACGCGCACGATGGATTTCTGTGGCGATTTCGCCAGTCCGGAAAAGCGCGAGGAGTTCTTCTCGTTGCTCCAGGCCTGACGGCTCTGATTTTCCCGTTCCCTTTTTTACTTCTTTCTATTCATGCTCGACCAGTCCACCATAGACCGTATCATGGACACCGCGAATATCGTGGATGTCGTGTCGGACTATGTCACCCTGCGCCGGTCGGGTGCCAGCTACAAGGGGCTGTGCCCTTTCCACGACGACAAGACCCCTTCGTTCTACGTCAATCCCGCACGCGGCATCTGCAAGTGCTTCTCCTGCGGCAAGGGAGGCAATGTCGTTCATTTCATCATGGAGGAGGAGCAGCTCGGCTATTACGATGCCCTGCGCTTTCTGGCCAAGCGCTACGGCATAGAGGTGCGGGAAAAGGAGCTCACCAACGAGGAACGGCAGAGCCAGAGCGAGCGGGAGAGCATGTTCGTGGTGAACGAATGGGCCAGCCATTATTTCCACGACACGATGCTCAACACGGAAGACGGGCGCGACATCGGGCTTGCCTACTTCCGCAGCCGTGGTTTCCGTGACGACATCATCGAGAAGTTCCGCCTCGGCTTCTGCCCCGACACGTGGAACAGCATGTCGAAAGCGGCATTGGCCAAAGGCTTCAAGTCCGACTTTCTCGTGGCCACGGGACTGAGCTCCCGTCGCGACAACGGCGGCCTCATCGACAAGTTCCGTGGACGCGTCATCTTCCCCTGGTTCAACCAGAGCGGGCGCATCGTCGGCTTCGGGGGGCGCGTGCTTGATGCCCGCACCAAGGGAGTCAATCAGAAGTATCTGAACTCACCGGCTTCGGCCATTTATGACAAGAGCCGCGAGCTCTTCGGCATTTTTCAGGCGAAAAAACAAATCGCACGCGAAAACCAGGTGTTCATGGTGGAAGGCTACACGGATGTCATTGCCATGCACCAATGCGGCGTGGAGAACGTCGTGGCCAACAGTGGTACGGCCCTCACCGGCCAGCAGGTGCGCATGCTCCATCGCCTCGCCACCAACATCACCCTGCTCTACGACGGCGACGAGGCGGGCATCCACGCAGCCTTGCGAGGCACCGACATGTTCCTTTCCGAAGGCATGAGCGTGAAAGTGCTGCTTCTGCCCGACGGGCAAGACCCCGACGAATTTGCCCGCTCGCACAGTGCCGGTGAATTCAAGGCTTACGTGGGCGAGCATCAGACGGACTTCATCCTCTTCAAAATCCGGCTGCTGAAGAGCCGGGCGGCCAACGACCCGCTGAAGCGTGCCGAACTCATCAACGACATTCTGCAAAGCATCTGCGTGATTCCCGATGAAATCGTCCGCACCAGTTACATTCACGAGTGCTCGGAGCTCATGGAAATGGACGAGGGGACGTTGCTGCGCCAGTGCAACAAGAAGCGGCGCGAGTATGTGGAACGGCAACGGCAGGAGCGCGAACGTGAGGCTGAACGGAAGAAACGGGAAGCTGAGCGGTCGCGGCCGGTTCCGCCCCCCGACGTGCAGCAGACGGAGGTGGAAGGGCTCTTGCCGCCACCCGAAGAGCCGCCTGCCGGACTGCCGCCTGCGGACGTTCCCGACGAACCGGCGATGTCGTCCCAGATTCCTGTTCCGCCTCCGCCGCAGGAGGAAGGCGAACGGCTGGTTGTCCGTCCGTCCGACAGCAAGCTGATAGGAATCGAGCGTCTCCTCATCCGGGAAATCGTGCGGCATGGCGAACAGAAAGTCAGGAGTTTCGATGCCGCCGGCCAGGCTGTGGACATCACGCTCGCCGACTTTGTCAACCACGAGCTGGAGGAAGACCATCTGGAGCTCCATTCGCCGCTCTATGCAAGGATGCTGCGCGAAGCTCTCAGCCGCCAGTCCGTGCCCGGCTTCCGATGTGCCCATTACTTTGTGCATCATGCCGACCCGGAAATCAGCAAGGAGGCTTCCGACCTTCTCGCCGACCGCTACCGGCTGGACAAGGATCAGACCATGCCGGATGAGGAAAACTATTTGGGTGAGCGCATTTCGCACATCATGCTGGACTATAAATTCGAGGTGGTGCGTGCGGCCGTCGGGCAGCTCCAGAAGCAACTCGGCAGCCCCGAAGTGCTGCAGGATGCCGACCGCCTCATGCAGATCATGCAGAATTATGCCTACCTGTCCGACATCAAACGTCAGATAGCTGAGCGGCTCGGCGAGCGCATCATGTGAGGGGGCGCGTTATTTCTCCTGTTTCTTTTTCTGCGATTCCGTGCGCCGGGTCTGCGGCACCATGTCGTTTGGCCAGTCAAGTTCCTGCCGGAGCTCAGGCGGGTCGAGCTGGAACTGCTTCATGTATTCCGGCTCCTCACTCATCTTGAACGACTGCCGCTCCTGCCAGATTTCCATTTCCGAAGGCATCACTTCGCAGCGCACGTGCGCCAGTCCCGCACGCAGCATGCCGAGGTCGCGTGCAGCCGCCGTGCTGAGGTCAATCACGCGTCCGCGTCCATGCGGTCCTCGGTCGGCCACTCTCACCTGCGTCGTTTTCCCGTTGCTGAGGTTCGTCACTTTCAGCATCGTGCCGAACGGCAACGTCAGATGTGCGCAGGTGTAGCCGTTCTTGTCATACCGCTCCCCGCTCGACATCTTGTGTCCGTGCATGGCTGTGGAATAATAAGAGGCTTCTCCCTCGAACACCTCGCGTGTCTGGCCGGTGGCCGTGGCGGCTGACAGACAGAACGTCAGCAGCAGGGCGCAGATGACTTGGCGAAAGGTCGGAATGAGGAAATCGTTCATGGGCAGAAAAGGTAAAGAAGGGGATTGACGCGCGTGGTATTCCCATGCTGCTGCAAAGGTACGAAATAATTTCTGGTTAGAGTGCTAAAAAAGGTTTATTCGTGGGAGTTTCCGATATTTATACGTACCTTTGCAGGCATTTTGAAGAGCCTGTTGACGATTTATGATTTCGGTTGAAAACCTGAGTATGGAATTTTCGGCGCGTCCGCTGTTTGCGGGCGTTAGTTTTGTGGTGAATCCCAAAGACCGCATTGCCTTGGTAGGCAAGAACGGGGCGGGCAAGTCCACGTTGCTGAAGATTATCGCAGGCCAGCAGCAGCCGACGGGCGGCAGCGTTTCGATGCCGAAGAACCTCACCGTGGGCTATCTGCCGCAGGTCATGAATCTGAGCGACAGCCGGACGGTGATGGAGGAGGCGGCGATAGCTTTCGACCACATCCGCGGCATGCAGGCCGAGATTGACCGTCTGAATGCCGAACTGGCCGTTCGGACGGACTATGAGTCGGCCGACTACATGGCTCTGGTGGAGCGTTTCTCCCATGCGAACGACCGTTTGCAGATGATGGGTGGACAGAACTTCCGCGCCGAACTGGAGCGCACGTTGCAGGGGCTGGGTTTCCGCCGCGAAGACTTCGACCGCCCCACGAGCGAGTTCTCCGGCGGCTGGCGCATGCGCATCGAGCTGGCCAAGCTGCTGTTGCTCAAGCCCGACTTGCTCTTGCTCGACGAGCCGACCAACCATCTCGACATCGGATCCATCCAATGGCTCGAGCAGTTCCTCGCGCAGCGTGCCAACGCCGTGATGCTGGTGAGCCACGACCGCGCTTTCATGAACCATGTGACCAATCGTACCATCGAAATCACTTGCGGCCGCATCAACGACTACAAGGTGAAATACGATCAGTATGTGGTGCTGCGTGACGAGCGGCGCGAGCAGCAGATTCGTGCCTACGAGAATCAGCAGCGCGAAATTGCCGAGGCCAAGGACTTCATCGAACGTTTCCGCTATAAGCCCACGAAGAGCAACCAGGTACAGAGCCGTGTGAAGATGCTGGAGAAGATTGTGCCCATCGAAATCGACGAAATCGACACTTCGCGCCTGCGCCTCAAGTTTCCGCCCTGCGCCCGCTCGGGTGACTTCCCCATCATCTGCGATGACGTGTCCAAGAGTTATGGCACGCATACGGTGTTCAGTCATGTGAGCCTCACCGTCAAGCGCGGCGAGAAAGTGGCGTTCGTCGGCAACAACGGCGAGGGCAAGTCCACGCTCGTGAAGTGCATCATGGGCGAAATCCCGTTCGAAGGGAAACTGAAGATCGGGCACAATGTGCAGATTGGATATTTCGCACAGAACCAGGCCCAGTTGCTCGACGGCAACCTCACGGTCTTCGATACCATCGACCGTGTGGCGACGGGCCCCATCCGGCTCAAGCTGCGCGACCTGCTCGGAGCCTTCATGTTCGGCGGCGAGGCCGGCGACAAATACGTGAAGGTGCTCTCCGGTGGCGAGCGCACCCGTCTGGCGATGATACGACTGCTTCTTGAACCTGTCAACCTGCTCATCCTCGACGAGCCGACCAACCATCTCGACATGCAGTCGAAGGACATCCTGAAGAACGCTATCCGCGACTTCGACGGAACGGTCATCGTGGTGAGCCACGACCGCGACTTCCTCGACGGCCTCGTAAGCCGCATCTACGAATTCGGCGATGGCAGGGTGCGCGAGTTCATCGGTGGCATCTATGACTTTCTGGCACAAAAAAACGAAGACATTCCACCGGCTCTTTCCAAAAATGCGCCTTCCGTTCCTTCCGAAGGGAAAAGTGCCGCTTCGGGCGCGGGCGGGGCAGCCAAGGGCACTGCGGGAACCGCAAGGGGAGCTGTCTCCTATGAAGAGCAGAAAGAGCTGAACCGCCGTATGCGCAGGGCCGAGAAAGCCGTGCAGGAATGCGAGCGGCGCATTGCCGGTCTCGAACAGCAAGTGGCGGAGGTGGAAGCGCAGCTCTCCACCCCCGAGGGGGCGGCCGACGCGTCGCTCTTCACCCGCTATGCGGAGCTGAAGTCCCGTCTCGACGCTGCCGAGGCGGAATGGATTGAGGCATCGGACCAACTGACTTCGAATACCCCACATCTTTAATATATCTCAATGAAATCATATATCTATCAATGAAACCAAGAACTAAAACGATTCTCCCAATGATTGCGATGGCAATTTCAGGTGCGGCCGGTGCCCAGAGCATCGGCATCAAGCTGGAGAACATGAACCCGCAAGTGGCTCCAGGCACAGATTTCTATCAGTATGGTTGCGGGGGCTGGATGAAGAGCCATCCGCTCAAGCCCGAGTATTCACGTTTCGGCTCGTTCGACGCCATCGCCGAACAGAACCGCGCCCAGATGAAAGAGCTCATCCTCGGGTTGGCCGACCGGCAGCACGAGCCGGGCAGTGTGGCGCAGAAAATCGCCGATCTCTACTCGCTCATGATGGACTCCACGCGTCAGAACTCCGAAGGCTACAAGCCGCTGCTGCCCGACCTGAAGCGCATCGAGGCGGTGCAGACGCTGTCGGAGGCCGAAAACCTGATGGACGAGTTCGCGTCGGTCAAGGGCGGCGGACAGCTCTGGGGAGCCGGCATCGGTGCCGACATGATGAACGCCAAGATGAACATGGTAGAAGTCGGGCAGAGCGGTCTGTCGATGGGGCAGAAGGAATACTATCTGAGCGACGACGAGGCTTACGTCAAAGTGCGTGAAGCCTTCAAGAAGCACGTTGTGAAGATGTTCCGGCTCATTGGCGACGACCAGCCGACGGCTGAGCGGAAAATGCAGTCGGTGATGAACATCGAGACGCGCATGGCCAAGGCATCGAAGAGCCGCGTCGAACTGCGCGACCCCGCCGCCAACTACCACAAGATGTCGTATGCTGACTTCAAGCGCGACTTTGCCGGCTACGACTGGGACCACTACTTCAGCACGAACTGCATCGACGGTTTGCAGGAGCTCTCCGTGGGGCAGCCCGAAGCTGTGAAGGAGGCCGTGAACATTCTCAACGCCAGCGACCTGCGCCAGGTGAAGGACTGGATGGAGTGGAGCCTGCTCGACGGCAACGCCAGTCGGTTGGGCGATGAGCTCTATGCCGAGAACTTCGACTTCTACAACCGTACCATGTCGGGACAGCAGGAGCCGCAGCCGCGCTGGAAACGCGCCGTCAACACCGTATCGGGCGTGCTCGGCGAGGCCGTCGGCCAGATGTATGTGGAGAAATACTTCCCAGCTGAGAACAAGGCACGCATGCTGCAGCTCGTCCACAACCTGCAGCAGGCACTGGCCGAGCGCATCGACGCGCAGGAATGGATGAGCGACAGCACGAAGGCTTATGCCAAAGACAAGCTCGCCGCCTTCTACATCAAAATCGGCTATCCCGACAAGTGGAAAGACTATTCTAGACTCACCATCGACCCGCAGAAGAATCTCTACGAGAACATGCAGGCCGTGCGCCTCTGGGCCATGCGGAAAATGGTGGAGGAGAAATACAACAAGCCGGTTGACCGCGATGAATGGTACATGACACCGCAGACGGTGAATGCCTACTACAATCCGACAACCAACGAAATCTGCTTCCCTGCCGGCATCCTGCAGTATCCGTTCTTCGACATGAGTGCCGACGATGCCTTCAACTACGGAGCCATCGGCGTGGTCATCGGACACGAGATGACGCACGGCTTCGACGACCAGGGACGTCAGTTCGACAAGGAAGGCAACTTCCGCGACTGGTGGGCGCAGGGCGATGCCGACAAGTTCAAGGAGCGTGCCAAAGTGATGAGCGATTTCTTCTCGAACATCCAAGTGCTGCCCGGTCTGAAGGGCAACGGCGAGCTCACGCTCGGCGAGAACCTGGCCGACCACGGAGGTCTGCAGGTGGCCTACACCGCCTTCAAGAATGCGCAGAAACAGGCTGCTGCCGAGGGCAAGCCCGCACTCAAGACCGAGGACGGCCTCACACCCGACCAGCGTTTCTTCCTGGCCTATGCCGGTGTCTGGGCGCAGAACATCACGGATGAGGCCATCCGCGACCTCACGACCCGCGACCCTCACTCGCTCGGCGAATGGCGCGTGAACGGAGCATTGCCGCACATTGATGCCTGGTACGACGCCTTCGGCATCCAGCCAACCGACAAGCTCTACGTGCCGAAGGAGAAGCGTGTCTCCATCTGGTGAAGAAAAAAACTGGTCAGACTCTGCGAAAAAGGAAAAAATAAAATTGCGCGGACGGGGAGAGGCAATAGCACTGTCTCTCCCCGTTCGCGCGTCTATGTGCGTTGCTGAGTTCGGAAATGCTTATGAGGTGGATGGAAATGAAGTGTGAAACAAGGGATGATGAATTGCCGCAGACGGAGTGAAGATAAGAATAATTTTCTAAATTCATAGGATAAGATTCTACAGTTTCGGGGAAAAGGCTGCGAATTTTCTTAAATGTGGTGGATGGCAAGGAAATATCGGTTTTTTTTCCGTAACTTTGCATTTCCAGAAAAGAACCGATATGCCACTGAACCTACCCGACAAATTGCCGGCCATCGAACTGCTCAAGCAGGAGAATATCTTCGTCATGGACACCACGCGTGCTCATGGGCAGGACATCCGTCCGCTGCGCATCGCCATTCTCAACCTCATGCCTATCAAGATTACGACGGAGACGGACTTCATCCGCATCCTGTCGAACTCTCCGCTGCAGATTGAGATAGAATTCATGAAGATCAAGAGCCACACGTCGAAGAACACTCCGGTGGAGCACATGATGACTTTCTATCGTGACTTCGAGGAGATGCGGAAGGAAAAGTACGACGGACTCATCGTGACGGGTGCGCCGCTGGAGCAGATGGACTATGAGGAAGTGACCTATTGGGGCGAACTGCAGGAGGTGTTCGACTGGGCGCACCGCAACGTGCAGTCCACCTGCTACATCTGCTGGGCGGCTCAGGCCGCGCTTTATCATTTCTACGGCATTCCGAAATACTCCACCAACCACAAGGTGTTCGGTGTCTTCGCCCATCATGCCCTGCGCCCCGAGCTGCCGATTTTCCGGGGGTTCGACGACGAGTTCTTCGTGCCCCACAGTCGTCACAGCGAGGTACGGCGTGCCGACATAGAGAAAGTGGACGGGCTGGACATCATATCGGAGTCGGCGGAGGCAGGCGTGCATATCGTGATGGCACGTGCGGGGCGCGAGTTCTTCATCACAGGACACAGCGAATATGCACCGTTCACACTCGACGGGGAATATAAGCGCGATGTGGCCAAACGCCTGCCGATTCAGATGCCGCGGAACTACTACCGCAACGACAACCCCGCGCTCGGTCCGGTGGTGCGCTGGCGTGCCCACGCCAATCTGCTGTTCACCAACTGGCTCAACTATTACGTCTATCAGGCCACGCCGTTCAATATTCACGACATTGAGTAAGACGCGTCTCGAACTCCTCTCGCCGGCCCGCACGGCCGACATCGGCATCGAAGCCGTCCGCCACGGAGCCGATGCCGTGTATATTGGTGCGCCGCAGTTCGGTGCGCGGCAAGCGGCCGGCAACTCCGTGGACGACATCCGCCGGTTGGTGGATTTCGCCCATCCGTTCGGTTGCAGAATCTATGTCACCGTCAACACTATTCTCTACGACCACGAACTGGCGGCTGTGGAGCGGCTGATGGGCCAGCTCTACGACATCGGCGTGGACGCACTCATCGTGCAGGACACGGCACTGCTGCGCATGCAGTTGCCACCCATCCCGCTCCATGCCTCCACGCAGATGAACAACGTCTCGGCCGACCGCGTGCGCTTTCTGGCTGCGCAGGGATTCGAGCAGGTGGTGCTGGCGCGTGAGCTTTCGCTCGACGAGATACGTGACATCCATCGGCAATGCCCCGATGTCCGCCTCGAAGTCTTTGTACACGGTGCGCTGTGCGTCAGTCTGAGCGGTCAGTGCTATGCCAGCGAAGCCCTCTTCTCCCGGTCGGCCAACCGCGGAGCCTGTGCGCAGGTATGCCGGATGGAGTTCGACCTGGAGGATGAGCTCGGCACGAAATACTTGCGACGGAAACATCTGCTTTCGCTCCGCGACCTCTGCCAGATAGATGTGCTCGGGGAGCTGGCCGAGGCCGGTGCCACGTCGTTCAAGATTGAGGGCAGACTGAAGGACATGGACTATGTGAAGAATGTGACGGCGGCCTACAGCGAGGCTCTCGACCGTCTCGTGGCCCAACATCCCGACCGCTACGTCCGCGCCTCGCACGGACAGGTGGAGCTGGCCTTCCGCCCCGATGTGCGGAAGTCGTTCAACCGCGGTTTCACACATTACTTCCTGCATGGACGGAGTGCGGATATATTCTCCTTCGACACACCGAAAGCCGTGGGCGAGCCAGTGGGGCGTGTCCGCCAGGTGTTCACCGACAGCGTGGTGGTGGACGGCCGGACAACGTTCAGCAACGGTGACGGACTGTGTTTCTTCGATGCTGAGGGACGCTTCTGTGGTTTCCGCGTGAACCGTGCCGAGGGGCAACGGCTCTATTTCGGACGGCAAAACGATGTTCCGCTCCGACAGCTGCGGGGCGGGCTGCCGCTCTACCGCAATTTCGACAAGGCTTTCCAAGACCTGTTGGGCGGGCCGAGTGCCACCCGATTCCTGCCCGTGGACATCACGTTGGACTCCGACGGCCGGATGTTCGCGCTGACCATCACCGACGGACTCCGCACGGCCTCCATCCGCGAGTCCTTCGAGGCAGAGCTGGCCCGCACGCACCAGCGGGAGAACATCGAACGGCAGTTGGGGCGGTTGGGCAACACGGAGTTCCGTCTGCGCTCGCTCCATGTCCGTTATTCCAAGAACTATTTCATTCCCTCATCGTTGCTGTCTGACTGGCGGAAACGTCTGGTCGCCGCCCTGCGTGAGGCATCCGGGAAGCCTCTTCCGCTGCCGCGTCCACAGGTGAGAAGCTCCGTTCCCGCTACTCTCACCTACCTGTCGAATGTGTCGAACGCGCTGGCACGCGACTTCTATGCCGGTCTGGGAGCACGGCACATTGACCCCGCCTTCGAACTGCAACACCGCCACGACGTGCCGGTGATGTTCTGCCGTCATTGCATCCGCTACGCCCTGGGCTGGTGCTATAAGCATGAACAGCCGCAGTCGCACGCGCCCCGCCAGCTCTTTTTGAGGTTGGCCAACGGCACCCGCTTCCGCCTCGAATTCGACTGCAGGGCCTGCATGATGAAGGTGTGTCTTTAAGTGTTTTTCCCGGCTCTCCGGCAGGTATCGGCGGCTTTTGCGGCAAAAAAACAGGGCAGGATGGGGCGGACTTCGGATTTTTTCCTTATCTTCGCACTCCCAAACCCATTTATACCTATATCTATATGTTGAAAAGACTTTTGATTCTTGCCATCGCCGCCGGTACGACGGTGGTCGCAGTGGCGCAGAGTGCCCGGGAAGAAATCTATGCCAATCCTTTCCTTTCGGGGAGCAACTATCTGGACTACGACCGTAATCTGCCGACAAAGGCGCTCACTCCTGCGCCGAAAGGCTACGAACCGTTCTATCTCTCCCACTACGGGCGGCACGGCTCACGCTGGCTGCTGGGCGACGGCGACTATATGGGCATCATCAAGACATTGCGCGATGCCAAGCCCAAGGGCATGCTCACACCGGCAGGGCTGGACGCGCTCGACAAGCTCGAACGCTTCTATCCGACCACCATCGGCCGTCTCGGCGACTTGACGACGGTGGGCGAACGTCAGCATCACGGCATCGGCAGACGCATGGCCGAGCATTTCCCCGAGATATTCAAGACAAAGAATGTGGCCATCGATGCCCGTTCCACGGTGGTCATCCGCTGCATCCTCTCGATGACGGCCGAATGTGAGGAACTGGCACAGGCCAATCCTTCGGCACGCATCCACAACGATTCGAGCGAGTCGTTGCAGTATTACCTCAACCAGCCGTGGCGCGGCGAAGTACGCAAGCAGGGCGGCAAAGGTTGGGACATCCGCAACGAGTACAAGGCCAAGTACACCCATCCTGAGCGTCTCTGCTCCGTGCTCTTCAGCGACCCGCAGTGGGCACTCGACAGCATCAACGCCAAGTCTTTCATGCGCCATTTCTTCGAGGTGGCCGTGAACATGCAGAGCCACGACACCGACATCGACCTGCTCTCGCTCTTCACGCCGGAGGAATGCTACGACCAGTGGCGCATCCGCAACGTTGACTGGTACATCGGCTACGGCCCTTCGCCGGTCACCAACAGCGTGATGCCGTTCAGCCAGAAGAACCTCCTGAAGAACATCATCGCAACCGCCGACACGGTTTCGCAGACGCAGGCCACGCTCCGCTTCGGGCATGAGGTGTGCGTGATGCCGCTGGCCTGCCTGCTCGAACTTGACTCCTGCGGCTATGTCACCGACGATCTCGACCATCTGGACAACCACTGGGTGAACTACCGCATCTTCCCGATGGCCTGCAATGTGCAGCTCGTTTTCTACCGTCCGAAGAAGGGCCGCAGCGGCGACATCCTCGTCAAGGCACTGCTCAACGAGCGCGAGGCCACCCTGCCTGTTCACACGAATCAGTACCCTTACTACAACTGGAAGGAGCTCCGCCAGTATTATCTCGACAAGATTGCCCGCTTCGAGGCCATCGACCAGTGAATTTCTCCTTTCTGAACAACACCTATGAAACTGATTTATTTCCATGGATTTGCCTCCAGCGGTGCCAGCGGCACGGTGCAGTTGCTCCGCAAGTTGCTGCCGCAGGATGAGGTGATTGCCCCCGACATCCCTGTCGATCCGCAGGAAGCATTGCCCATGTTGCGGCAGCTCGTGGCCGACGAGCTGCCCGACCTCATCATCGGCACGAGCATGGGCGGCATGTATGCCCAGCAGATGTTCGGCCACGTGCGCATCTGCGTCAACCCCGCCTTCCACATGTCCACCATGAGCCATGCTCTCAAAACGGGCACGCACAAATGGCTCAACGGGCGCAAGGACAACGAGAAGGAATTCCGCGTGACGCGCGACATCATCCAGCATTTCAATCAGATGGAGCGGCAGCAGTTCAAGGGCATCACGGATTTCGACAAAGAAAACTGCTACGGGATCTTCGGCATCCACGACCAGGTGGCGCACGGCTACGACACCTTCTGCAAGTACTATCCTCACGCCATCCGCTTCGAGGGTGAGCATCAGCTCAACGAGAAGGTGCTGCGCAAGACTGTCCTGCCGCTCATCCGGCAGCTGGCGGGGGGAAAAGTCGCTTCATTCATGTCCGAAGATGAGTCTGCCCTTGCGGGAAAAACGGAAGGAAAACACCCATGAAACGAATCTGCGTATTCCTCCTTCTCGTGGCCGCGTTGCTGCCGTTGTCGGCTCAGCAGCGTGAGGTGGGGCATCTGATCTGGCACGATGAGTTCGATGGTTCCGGCCCGTTGGATGCCACGTGGTGGCAGGCCGAGGCGGGATTTGTGCGCAATGAGGAAGACCAATGGTATCAGTCCGACAACGCCTACCGGCAGGACGGCCTGCTGGTGCTGGAGGCGCGGTTGGATTCCATCCCCAATCCACATTACGATGCCGGTGCGCCCGGCTCAGACTGGCGGCGCAGCCGGCCTTTCGCCCGTTACTCCTCGGCCAGCGTCCATACGCGCGGCAGGTTCAGCTTCCGCTTCGGACGGCTGGAAGTGCGGGCACGCATCCCCGCCGTGTGCGGTGCCTGGCCGGCCATCTGGCTGCTCGGTAATGAGATGGAATGGCCGTCGAACGGCGAAATCGATGTCATGGAATTTTATCAGGTGGATGGACAGCCGGCCATTCTGGCCAACGCTGCTTGGGGCAACGACCGCCGCTTCTCGGCAGTATGGAATTCCCGGCGCATCCCCTACAGTCATTTCCTGGAAAAAGACCGCGACTGGGGCGAAAAGTTCCATGTGTGGACAATGGACTGGGATTCCCTGGCCATCCGCATCAGTCTGGACGGGGAACTGCTCAACGACATTCCGCTGAGCACGACCGTCAACGGCAGCATCGGCCGTCATCAGAATCCGTTCCTCCAGCCTCAGTATATTCTGCTTGACTTGGCCGTTGGCGGCATCAACGGCGGACAGCCCCGGCCCGATGCCTTCCCCATGCGTTATGAAATAGATTATGTTCGTGTGTACGAATGGCGGTAGGAAGGCG
This sequence comes from uncultured Bacteroidaceae bacterium, assembly GCA_964415385.1. Classification (GTDB taxonomy): domain Bacteria; phylum Bacteroidota; class Bacteroidia; order Bacteroidales; family Bacteroidaceae; genus UBA3839. The sequence continues at coordinate 4,439 of CAYPZK010000037.1, read as the reverse complement.
GAAGGCAGGTCCCTTCCGTGCGGCGTTTGCGGAATGGATATGTGGCTGTGACGGCTATCCGGCTTCGTTTTCGATGATGTTGAGCATCTTGATGGTGGCCTTCATGGCGGCCTCCGTCTGATCCACGTCCAGTCCCCGCGTGCGGTAGGCGTGGTCGTTGTAGGTCCACGAGATGGTGGTCTGCACGAGCGCGTCGGTGCGTCCTCCGGGCGGAATGCTCACCACATAGTTGGTGAGCCAAGGGAACGTGCGGTGGAGGCGGTCGCGGTAAATGTGGCGCACGGCCCGCACGAAGGCATCGTACATGCCGTCGCCGATGGCCGATTCTTCATAGGTTTCCTGGTTTACCTGCAGCTTGACCGAGGCCATCGGCTTGAGCCCCTGCGCCGTGCTGACCATGTAGCTGAGCAGCTTCACGCGGTTGTCCGGTGCGGAATGTTTGAGCACGTCGCTGACGATGTAGGGCAGGTCCTCACGGGTGACGAGCTGTTTCTTGTCGCCCAGTTCGATGATGCGGTCGGTGACGCGCCGTGTCTGTTCCGGTGTCAGCTCGAGTCCGAGTTCGGCCAGATTCTTCATGATATTGGCCTTGCCGCTGTTCTTGCCAAGGGCGTATTCGCGCTTGCGTCCGAAGCGTTCGGGCTGCAGGTCGTTGCAGTAGAGATTGTTCTTGTTGTCGCCGTCGGCATGCACGCCGGCCACTTGCGTGAAGACATTGTCGCCCACAACCGGCATGTTCTGCGGTACGGCAATACCGCTGAAGCTCTCGACGAGGCGCGAGGCGTTGTAGAGCTGGTTTTCCTGAATGGAAGTCTCGATGGCGAGCTGGTCCTTCATGATGGCCTGCACGCTGGAGAGCGGCGCGTTGCCCGCCCGTTCGCCGAGACCGTTGACGCAGGTGTGAACGCCGGTGCATCCCGCCTCGGCGGCAGCCAGCACGTTGGCCACGGCGAGGTCGTAGTCGTTGTGGGCGTGGAAGTCGATGCGCAGGTCGGGAAACCATTCCAGCATCTGGCGGATGAATCTCGTCACCTCGTCGGGCGTGAGGATGCCGAGCGTGTCGGGCAGCATGAAACGTTGGATGTTCATGGTGTGGAGCTCGGCCACCAAGTCGTGGACGAACTGGGGCGAATGCCGCATGCCGTTGCTCCAGTCCTCCAAATAGACGTTCACGCCGATGCCGAGGCTCGTGGCGTAGTCCACACTGTGGCGGATGTCGTCGGCATGCTGTTGGAGCGTCTTCTTGAGCTGGTATCTCAGGTGACGTTCCGAACCTTTGCAGAGCAGGTTGAGCGTCTTGCAGCCGCAGGCGTTGATCCAGTCGATGGACGTGTTGCCGTCCACGAAGCCGAGCACTTCCACGCGGTCGAGCATGCCTGCCTGACGCGCCCAGCGGCAGATGGCCGTGACGGCATCTTTCTCTCCCTCCGACACGCGTGCCGAGGCCACCTCGATGCGGTCAACGCGGAGGTCACGCAACAGCAGCCGCGCGATGCTGAGTTTCTCGTGCGGGACAAACGACACGCCGCTGGTCTGTTCGCCATCGCGGAGCGTCGTGTCCATGATTTCAATTTTCCTGCCCATCGGGTTGTGTCTGGAAAGGGATGGATTCTTTCTGTTTCTGCTCGAACGCCTCGATTTTGTCTTTGTTCTCTAAGAGGAAATCAATGTCGTCGAGAGCGTTCATCAGGCAATATTTCTTGTAGCCGTTGAGCTCAAACTGCTCGCTGCGGCCGGTGGCGAGGTTCGTGACCGTTTGCTGGGGCACGTCCACGCGCACCTCCGTCTTCGGATTCTGCCGGATGCTGTCGAAGAGCTCGGCGAGGAATGGTTCGCTCACCACGACGGGCAACACGAAGTTGTTGAGCTCGTTGTTCTTATGAATGTCGGCGAAGAACGAGGAGATGACCACGCGGAAGCCGTAGCCGGCGATAGCCCATGCGGCATGCTCGCGGCTGGAGCCCGAGCCGAAGTTCTTGCCGGCCACGAGAATCTGGCCGCTGTAGGTGGGGTCGTTGAGCACGAAGTCCTTCTTCGGGTTTCCGTCTTTGTCGAACCGCCAGTCGCGGAACAGGTTGTCGCCGAAGAATTTCTCATCGCGCGTGGTGGCCTTCAGAAAGCGTGCCGGAATGATCTGGTCGGTGTCCACGTTCTCCAAGGGGAGCGGCACGCAGGTGGACTGTATGATGTCGAATTTCTGTTTCATAGCGGAATAAAATGCAAATGGGAGTGGAAAGGAAACGCCGGCGGCACTTCCGGCTCAGTTCCGCATCAGCTCGCGTGGGTCGGTGATGACACCCGTGACGGCGGCTGCGGCAGCCACGAGCGGCGAGGCGAGCACGGTGCGGGCACCCGGTCCCTGGCGGCCTTCGAAGTTGCGGTTCGAGGTCGATACGGAGAGCTTGCCGGCCGGAATCTTGTCGTCGTTCATGGCGAGGCAGGCCGAGCAGCCCGGCTGGCGGATGGCGAAGCCGGCGGCCTCCAGCACCTTGTCGATGCCTTCCTCCTGGATTTGCTTCCTCACCATCCATGAGCCGGGCACGAGCCAGGCCGTGATGTGGTCGGCCTTTTTCTTGCCCTTCACAATGCTGGCGAAGGCGCGGAAGTCCTCAATGCGTCCGTTGGTGCAGGCTCCGAGAAAGACGTAGTCCACCGCCTTGCCGAGCAGCCGCTCTCCCGGCTCGAAGCCCATGTAGCTGAGGGATTTGCGGAACGAGGCCTGTCCGGCGGCTGGCACGGTGTCGAGGGTCGGGATGCTTTGCGTGATGCCCATGCCCATGCCCGGGTTGGTGCCGTAGGTTACCATCGGCTCGATGTCCTCGGCCCGGAAGGTGAGCTCCTTGTCGAACACGGCGTCGTCGCCGCTCCGCAGCGTCTGCCAGTAGGCCACGGCCTTGTCCCATTCCTCGCCTTTCGGCGCATAGTCACGGCCTTTGAGATAGTTGAACGTCACCTCGTCGGGGGCGATGAAGCCGCCGCGCGCTCCCATCTCGATGGAGAGGTTGCAGAGCGTGAGCCGTCCCTCCATCGACAGCCCGCGCACGGCAGAGCCGGCGTATTCCACGAAATAGCCGGTGGCGCCGCTCGTCGTGAGCTTCGACATGAGGTAGAGGGCGATGTCCTTGGCCGTTACCCCGTATCCTAAAGGACCCTCCACGCTGATGCGCATGGATTTCGGTTTCTGTTGCAGGATACACTCCGAGGCCATCACCATCTCCACCTCGCTGGTGCCGATGCCGAAGGCCACGGCTCCCACGGCTCCGTGGGTGGAGGTGTGGGAATCGCCGCAGACGATGGTCATGCCCGGGAGCGACAGCCCGCGTTCCGGCCCCACCACGTGGATGATACCGTTGCGCTTGTCCATCATGCCGAAGTAGTTCAGGCCGAAGTCGGCGGCGTTCTGCGCCAGCGTGTCCACCTGCTTGCGGCTCACGGGATCCTCAATCGGCTTGTCCTGGTCGTGCGTCGGCGTGTTGTGGTCGGGCATGCAGAAGATGTGGTCCGGGCGGAAACAGCGGATTCCGCGGTTGCGCAGCCCCTCGAAGGCTTGCGGACTGGTCACCTCGTGGCAGTAGAGCCGGTCGATGTAGAGCTGGGTGGGGCCGTCTTCCACATTCTGCACGACGTGGGCATCCCATATTTTGTCGAATAACGTGTTCATGCTTTCATCTGATTTTGAATTTGTTGATGCAGTCGATGTATGCCTCCACGCTGGCGGCGATGATGTCGGTGTCGGCTCCGAAGCCGTAGTAGATGTGGTTGTCGTACTCCACCTCCATGTGCACCTTGCCCACGTCGTCCGAGCCCTTCGAGATGGCTTGGATGGTGAACTCCTTCAGCGTCATCTGGCGGTTGATGATTTTCTTCAGAGCCTTGATGGCGGCATCCACAGGGCCGTTGCCCGAGGCGCAGTCCTCAAATTTCTCGCCGGCGATGTTCAGTCCGAGGCTGGCCACGGCCTTCACGCCCACGCCGCTCGTCACCTGCAGGTAGTCGAGTTTGATGCGGTGGTTCTGCGTGCGGTCAGCTCCGGCCAGCACGAGGATGTCGTCGTCGTTGATTTCCTTCTTCTTGTCGGCCAGCTTCAGGAATTTCTCATAGACGGCGTCGAGCTTGTCCTGCTCCAGCTTCACGCCCAGCTTCTCCAGCCGGTTGCGCAGGGCTGCGCGTCCGCTGCGGGCGGTGAGCACGATGGCGTTGTCGTCGATGCCCACATCGTGCGGGTTCATGATTTCGTAGGTCTGCACGTTCTTCAGCACGCCGTCCTGATGGATGCCGCTGGAGTGGGCGAAGGCGTTCTTGCCCACGATGGCCTTATTGGGCTGCACGGGCATGTTCATCAGCGACGACACCATGCGGCTGGTCGGATAAATCTTGGTGGTGTTGATGTTGGTGTCGATGCCGATGCCCTTGTGGCACTTCAGAATCATGGCGATTTC
>CAYPZK010000036.1:0-29906 GCA_964415385.1 uncultured Bacteroidaceae bacterium | reverse complement strand
GGCTTGCGAGAAGCTGAAAGCTGCCGGAGCCAAACGCGCCCTGCCGCTGAAGGTGGGCGGAGCGTTCCACTCGCCCCTCATGCAACCGGCCAAGGACGAACTGCAGGCCGCCATCGAGGCCACGGAATTCCACGAGCCGAAGTGCCCTGTATATCAGAACGTGGACGCGCTGCCGCACCGCGACCCTGCCGAAATCAAGCAGAACCTCATCGCCCAGCTCACGGCCAGCGTGCAATGGACCAAGGAAGTGCAGCACATGATTGCCGACGGAGCCACCGACTTCACGGAGTGCGGCCCGGGCAAGGCCCTGCAGGGCATGATTGCCAAGATTGCCAAGGGCAATGAGGCTGTCAGCATCCACGGCATCGAAGCATGACAGAATGAACGGGAAACCAGTCATCTACCAAGTCCTCACGCGCCTCTTCGGCGCAGAGAGCAGCCGGTGCGTCAGCCAGGGCTCGCGGGAGCAGAACGGTTGCGGCAAACTGGCGGACTTCACGGCACGGGCCTTGCGGGAAATCCGCCAGCTCGGAGCCACACACGTCTGGTACACAGGCATCATTGAACATGCCACCCAGACCGACTATTCGGATTTCGGAATCGCCAAAGACCACCCTGCCGTGGTGAAGGGCAAGGCCGGCAGTCCATACGCCATCAAGGACTACTACGACATCGACCCCGACTTGGCCACCCACGTGCCGGACCGCATGCGTGAATTCGAGAACCTCGTGAGGCGGACTCACCACGCAGGACTGAAAGTCATCATCGACTTCGTGCCGAACCACGTGGCACGCCAGTATCATTCCGATGTCAAGCCCGCAGGTGTCCGCGACCTGGGCGAGGACGACGACCCGACACTCGGTTTCTCGCCACAGAACAACTTCTACTACATCTGCAACCAGCAATTCGCTCCGCAGTTTCCGCTCACCGACGCGACAGGCCAGGCCTACGTCGAGTATCCCGCCAAGGCCACGGGCAACGACTGCTTCAGCCAGTGCCCGGGACGCAACGACTGGTACGAGACGGTGAAGCTGAACTACGGCGTGGACTATCAGGGCGGACGCACGACGCACTTCGTCCCCGTGCCCGACACGTGGCGCAAGATGCTGCACATCCTGCTCTTCTGGGCATCGAAAGACATCGACGGTTTCCGTTGCGACATGGCCGAGATGGTGCCGTGCGAGTTCTGGGAATGGGTCATTCCGCAGGTGAAAGCCGCCCATCCCGACCGTCCCATCCAGTTCATCGCCGAGGTTTACAATCCCGCCGAGTACCGCGACTACCTCCATCGGGGTCATTTTGACTATCTGTACGACAAGGTGGGACTCTACGACACCCTGCGCGCCGTGATGAACGGTCTGTCCGCCTCGGCCATCACCGGCTGCTGGCAAAGCACAGACGACATCAGCGACCACATGGTCAACTTTCTGGAGAACCACGACGAACAGCGCATTGCCTCGACATTCTTCGCAGGCGATGCACGGAAAGGCCGCCCTGCACTCCTCGTCGCCGCTCTCATGCGCACCAATCCCGTGATGATCTATTTCGGACAGGAACTGGGCGAGACAGGCATGCAGCAGGAGGGATTCAGCGGCCTGGACGGGCGCACCACCATCTTCGACTATTGGACAGTGCCGACAGTGAGCCGCTGGCGCAACCACGGACGTTTCGACGGACAGCTACTCACTGCCGAAGAACAGGAACTGCGCCGCTTCTATGCCCAGGTGCTCCACCTCTGCAACTCGGAGAAAGCCATCCGTCAGGGCGGTTTCTTCGACATCATGTATGCCAACTACGACAACGCCATGATGAACATCCACCGTCAGTACGCGTTTCTCCGAAAATGCGACCGCGAGCTCATCCTCGTCGTGGCCAATTTCGACGGGCAAGGCTCCCACACGCAGGTGCGGATTCCCGCCCATGCCTTCGACTATTTCCACATTCCGACCGACAAGTCGGAGTTCATCGCCAAGGACTTGCTCACAGGGCAGGCCGAGGAAATCTCCATCCGCCCCGACGGACTGACAGGACTGACACTCCCGCCACTCGGCGGCAAAGTGCTGAAATTCAAGATTTGATACGCGCTGGTCTCGCGACGTTCCACTTTCCCTGCCCCTGACATGATCCGGCTGTCCGGACGCGTCAGGGGCAGATTAGTTGTCAAAACGGCAACTAATACTTCTAAGCCATGTTAAAGCTCCCGCTTTTTCTGTTAAACAAGATCAACTCCGCTGTTGAATCTTTGCAAAATATTTTGTCAGGAATAAACTTTGCAGTTAATTTGCAGTCGAAAAGTTAAAAACGACAGAATTTTAACATAGCGGAACGAAATAATCCAACAAATCAGCAAATGAATATGAGACAGTCAGTAAAAAGATTCTACGGATTGCTCGCTGCGATAGCCATCGTGAGCGGCATCACGGGTGCCGGAGTCTATTCCATCGGCTCGCGCACCATTCAGAAAGTACAGGGTATGCAAACAGCCGAGACACGCACCGGCAACCGACAAAACGACGACTTCCTGATCGAGGCCTCCAACACGACCATGCCGGCCCAGCCGGTAGATCTCACCGAGGCTGCCGAGAAAGCCTGCGATGCAGTCGTATATATTAAGGTGGAAATCGGCGGAAAGACGCAGACCATCGAGTACAACGACCCGTTCGAGGACTTCTTCGGCGATTTCTTCGGCCGTGGCAACGGCGGCACGCAACGCCGTCAGGTGCAGACCCCGAAGCAGCAGGCAGCAGGTAGCGGTGTCATCATCTCCACCGACGGCTATATCGTCACCAACAACCACGTGGTGAAGGATGCTGACGACATCACCGTAACCCTCAACGACAACCGCGAGTTCACCGCCCGCGTCATCGGCACCGACCCAAGCACCGACCTCGCCCTCATCAAGATTGACGCGAACGACCTGCACGCCATCACCATCGGCGACAGCGACGCACTGAAAGTGGGCGAATGGGTGCTCGCCATCGGCAACCCGTTCAATCTCACCTCCACCGTCACAGCCGGCATCGTGAGTGCCAAAGCCCGCAACATGGGAGCCAACCGCAACGGCATCGAGTCTTTCATCCAGACCGATGCAGCCATCAACCAGGGCAACTCGGGCGGTGCGCTGGTCAACGCACGGGGCGAGCTGGTGGGCATCAATGCCATGCTCTACAGCCAGACGGGCTCCTTCACCGGCTACGGCTTTGCCATCCCAGTGAGCATCATGAAGAAAGTCGTGAGCGACCTCAAGACCTACGGCACCGTGCAGCGCGCCATGCTGGGCGTGAGCGGAATGGATCTCCACAACTACATCGAGAGCCAGCGGCAGAAGGATGAGAAATACAGCCACGACTTCGGTACCAACGACGGCGTGTATGTGGCAGAAGTCACCGAAGACGGAGCCGCAGCCGCAGCCGGCATCAAGGAGGGCGACGTCATCACCAGCGTGGACGGCAAGAAAATCACCAAGATGAGTGAGCTGCAGGAAGCCACGATGAAATACAACCCGGGCGACAAGGCCGTGGTGGGCTTCATCCGCGACAAGAAGGAGCGCACGGTCAACGTGACATTCCGCAACGCCAAGGGAACGACCAACGTCGTCAAGAGCCAGAAGATGGACATTCTCGGTGCCGAATTCAAGGAACTCACCGAGAGCCAGAAGAAGAGCCTCAATCTCACCTATGGCTTGCAGGTGAGCAAGCTGTCAGCCGGACGCTTGAAGGAAGCCGGCGTGCCGGAGAACTTCATCATCCTGAAGGTGAACAATCAGAACATGAAGTCGGTGAGCGACCTCGAAAGCGTCTTCAAAACCGCTCAGTCGTCTGCCGAACAGACCCTTTGGATTTGGGGAAAGACTCCGGCCGGCAACGCCAAGAGCTTTGCCATCTACCTCGGCGACGAATAAGCGCGCCAGCGGACGGAACGTGCCCCCACCGCCGTTCGTTCCTCTACGAATCCAGCAGAAATCAGTTGTCGGAAAGCCATCAGCTCCGACAACTGATTTTTTTCGTTATTCTCCGGCAAACAGGCGTAACCATTTCACCAAAAGAAACTTTTCACCTTCCAATTTGGCCATAAAAAATAAAAACGCTAACTTTGCAGCCGTTTGATACAACATGCCGAAATACTCCTCAAACGACCAAATCTCAACACGTTATATTGACAATGAAGACAATGAAAAGAACCAGTACGCTTGCAGCTTTGGCAGGCATCATGACCCTCTGCCTGATGACAGGCTGCACCTCCTACAAGAATGTACCTTATTTGCAGAACAGCGATGAAGTGAGCGTATCGACCACGAGCACGCTCTACGACGCACATATCATGCCGAAAGACGTTCTCTCCATCACCGTGAACTGCCCGGAGGATGCGTCGGCAGCCACCGCCTTCAACTTGGTCACCCAGGCGCAGGACATGAGCTCCACCTCCCTCACCCGTCTGTCCAGCCAGTCGGCTCTCCAAACCTATCTGGTGTCGAACGAAGGCGACATCGATTTTCCACTCCTCGGCAAAATCCACGTCGGCGGCATGACCAAAACGCAACTGGAGAATTACATTGCCGGAAGAATCACGGGAACGTATCTGAAGAACAAACCGATTGTCGTTGTGAACATGGCCAACTACAAAGTATCGGTGCTCGGCGAAGTCAGCAAACCAGGCGTTTATACTGCCAACAACGGCAAAATCAATATTTTCGAGGCACTGGCCATGGCCGGCGACATGACCATCTGGGGATGCCGCGACAACGTGAAACTGATTCGTGAGGATGCCTCCGGACAGAAGAAAATCGTGCAGGTCAACCTGAACGACGCCAACATCATCAATTCTCCTTACTACCAGCTGCAACAGAACGACATGGTGTACGTGACTCCGAACAAGACCAAGTCCAAGAACTCCGACATCGGCCAGTCCACGTCGCTCTGGTTCTCCGCCACCTCCATCCTCGTCTCGCTCGCCAGCTTGCTCTACAACATCCTGAAGTAAGCCCGACGGACAGTCAAGGAGACAGATTCCAGAAAAGAAAACAGCGCATGCGAACGGAAGCCTTTTCCTGTTCGCATGCGCTGTTTCTGCGTTTCCCTGCCGCTAATCCTTGTAGAAGTCGATGTTCTCGCGCGTCAGCAGCTCAATCGACATGTAGTGCTCTACTTTCTGCTTGATGTGGAGCACACAAGCATTCATCATGCTGCGCAGACAATTGAGCCCCTGCTTCTGTGGATGCTGCGCAATGAGAAAGTCAATACTGCCGTCCTTGATGCAAGCCACGTTGGCATCAATGGCATCATAGCCGAGCAAGGTGACATGCGGATGCTCCGGCATGTCGGACTTGAGGAAATCCGCCACGGTATGGATGGACGAGTTGAACGAAAGACCATAGAGAATGTCACGGTTCTGCGTGAAGAACTTCCGCAACGACTCTTTCATTCCCTCCTTATCATATACATAGAGATTGAGATCCACAATCTGCGTCTTCGGACTGTGCTTTTTCATGTATTCCCTGAATCCCACTTCGCGGTTCAGCTGCTGCCGGCTGGCCACACGCCCCTCGCCCATGAGCTTGAACAGCGCGATTTTCTTGGCACCGGCCGCAGCCATCAGGATGATGCGTGCGGCAAATTCGCCGGAGCGGTAAGAATCCTGCCCGTAGAAAGTGACGGGCTTGAACTCCGGCCAGTTGGAGTCAATCAGCGCATACGGCGTGTTTTTCTTCTCCAGCTGCTCCACGAATTTCTTCATGATGCTGTGGTTGAAGAGCGGACCAATGATTACGGCAAAAGGATCCGACTCCAGCAACAACTGGATTTGAGCCTCGAACGACTCGCTGTTGAAAGGGTCGTAGCTGAAAATCTTGAACGAAATCTTGAAGTCGGTGTAGCGGCGAAGCCCCTCGATCAGACCCTTCTCGACGCGGGCCCAGTAGCTGTCCACTTCGTGCATGGGGAGAATGGCGGCGAAGTAGTAAGTCTTGTTGCTGGCCAGCGCACTGGCATAGTGATTGGGCACGTAATGCAGCTCATCCAGCACTTTCTGCACTTTGGCGAGACTGCTCTTCGAGATATTCTTGCGTCCGTGGATGACGCGATCCACGGTTCCGACGGACACACCGGCCATCTCGGCTATATCTTTGATGCGGACTTTCGCCTGAACTTCCTGAATTTCCATTTCCGGGTCGTACTAACGTGAAATGTTGGAGATGTTGATTGTTTCGTGCAAAGTTACCGCTTTTTTCAATTGTTTTCACGTTTTGCGTTAAAAAAAACGTGAAAAGGCGGGAAAACAACAAAATTGGCGGAAAAAGCCATGCCGGATTCATGAAAAAAACGTAACTTTGCGAGCAGGAACTCCACATCCATTTTCAAGAATTCCACAAATCGTATATGGCAAAGATTATTACCCTGGGCGAGATCATGCTTCGCCTTTCGCCTGAAGGCAATTCACGCTTCGTTCAGGCCGATAAGTTCAACATCATTCCCGGCGGCGGCGAAGCCAACGTGGCCGTCAGTTGCGCCAACTTCGGCCACGACAGCTATTTCGTGTCGAAACTGCCGAAGCACGAGATTGGGCAGATTGCCGTGAACGCCTTGCGCCGTTTCGGCGTGAAGACCGACTTCATCGCCCGAGGAGGAGACCGCATCGGGCTCTACTATGCAGAAACCGGCGCGAGCATGCGTCCGTCGAAGGTCATCTACGACCGCGCCCATTCCGCCATCGCCGAAGCCAAGCCCGAGGACTTCGACTTCGACAAGATTTTCGAAGGAGCCGACTGGTTCCATTGGTCGGGCATCACGCCAGCCATCAGCGACGCGTCCGCCGAATGCCTGAGGCAGGCCTGCATCGCAGCCAAGAAGCACGGAGTGACCGTCAGCTGCGACCTCAATTTCCGTAAGAAACTCTGGACAAGCGCAAAAGCCATCAGCATCATGCGCCCCCTCATGCAATACGTTGATGTCTGCATCGGCAACGAAGAAGACGCTGAGCTCTGCCTCGGATTCAAGCCCGAGGCAGACGTGGAAGGCGGGAAGACCGACGCTGCCGGCTACGAAGGCATCTTCAAGGCGATGGCCAAGGAGTTCGGGTTCAAGTATGTGGTCAGCACGCTCCGCGAGAGCTACAGCGCCACCTACAACGGCTGGAAGGCTCTCATCTACGACGGACAGGAGTTCTACCAGTCGAAGCACTACGACATCAACCCCATCATTGACCGCGTGGGCGGCGGCGACTCCTTCTCCGGCGGCCTCATCCACGGACTGCTGACGAAGCCGACGCAGGGCGAGGCCCTGGAATTCGCCGTGGCTGCCTCTGCCCTCAAGCACACCATCCCGGGCGACTTCAACCACGTGAGCGTGGACGAAGTGGAGGCACTGGCCGGCGGCAACGCCAACGGGCGCGTGCAGCGGTAAATCCCACAGAACATTCTTCCAACATACAAGTTTTCTCCCAAGAAAAAAACGATGGCAAAATTCGACAAGTTGGCTGTAATGGCCAAGATAGGCGAGACGGGCATGGTGCCCGTGTTCTATCACAAAGACGCGGAAATCGCGAAGAAAGTAATCAAAGCCTGCTACGACGGAGGCGTGCGTGCCTTCGAGTTCACCAACCGTGGCGACTTTGCCCACGAAGTGTTCGCCGAATGCGTCAAATATGCCGCCGTCAAGTGTCCCGAACTCGCCCTCGGCGTGGGAAGCGTGGTGGATGCCCCCACCGCCGCCCTCTACATCCAACTCGGAGCCTGCTTCGTCGTCGGTCCCCTCTTCAATCCCGACATCGCCCCCGTCTGCAACCGTCGGCTCGTGCCCTACTGCCCAGGCTGTGGCAGCGTGAGCGAGGTGGGCAAGGCGCAGGAACTCGGATGCGACCTCACGAAAGTATTCCCGGGCGATGTCTATGGCCCCGCCTTCGTGAAAGGTCTCAAAGCCCCCATGCCGTGGTCGAAAATCATGGTGACCGGCGGAGTTGCCCCGACAAAGGAAAACCTCACGGCGTGGATCAAAGCCGGCGTGTACTGCGTGGGCATGGGTTCGAAACTCTTCCCGAAAGACAAAGTGGCCGCCCAGGATTGGCAGTACGTCACCGACATGTGTCGCGAGGCTCTGGGCTACATCGCCGAAGCACGCGCGGCAAAATAAGTCCTTTTTCCCACGTGCCGCACGTCCGCACAGTGTCCACCAACAACTCTCCCACTTCCCCATGATGCCAAACAGGAAATGCAGCCCCTCTCCAAGCGTCCCCCCGATTTCATTCGCTTCCAGAAGCCGCATTTCCTGTTTCGTATCGTTTTTCTCTCTTTGCCTCCTCCTCGCCTCCTGCTCCGTCGAGCGCCACATCCCCGCCGACGGCCTCTATCTGAAGCGGGTGAAGGTAGAATCCACCGTGCCGCAAGCCACCAAAGACTTGGCATTGGACGACTATGTCCAGCAGACACCCAACAAGAAGTGGTTCGTAGCCAAGGTTCCCCTCGCCATCTACACCCTCTCCAAACCCGGCAGCGACAAATCCTCCTCGCGCCTGCTCCGCAAGCTCGGTGAGGCTCCCGTCATCTACGACACCTTGAAGACCCGCCGCACCCTCGACGACATGACGCAGGTCATGGTCAATGCCGGCTATCTCCATTCCTCCGTTGCCGTCAAGCAGAAAGTGAAGGGCAAGAAACTCACCCTCACTTACATTGCCCGGCCCGGACAGCGATACCGCATCCACAGCGTGCGGCGGCAAGTGGACGACGACGCACTCCGCCAGATTCTCTGCGGCAAAGACACCGCACGCTCCCTGCTCCAGACCGGCATGTCGTTCGACATCAACCGTCTCAACGACGAACGCTCGCGCATCAACACCCTCCTGCGGCGCATCGGCTACTTCCAGTTCAACAAAGACTACATTTCCTTCGTGGCCGACACACTCGCCGGAAGCAACGAGGTGGACCTCAGCATGCACGTCCGTCTCCAACTCGCCGACGGCAGCTCACTGCCCGAGCCCCACACCCAGTTCCGCATCGGCCACGTCAATTTCTACGCCGATGTCCTGCCCGATACGCCACCCTCCGACAGCATCCGCCACCAAGGCTCCACCATCTACTTCAACGACCACCTTCGTTTCCGCCCCAATCTCCTCACTTCCAACACCCTCATCAAGAGTGGCGAGCTCTACAACGAATCCCACCAACAGCGCACCTACACCAACCTCATGCGCCTGCAGGCCATCGCCCTCTCCCGCATCACCTATCACCAGCGGCCTGCGACCGACACCATCGACTGCAACATCATCCTCAGCCACGCCCGCCCCCATTCTCTCAGCCTCGACCTCGAAGGCACCAACTCCGCCGGAGACCTCGGAGTGGCTGCCTCTGCCTCCGTCCAGCACAAGAACCTCTTCCGCGGCAGCGAGACTCTCACCCTCAAGCTCCGCGGAGCCTACGAAGCCATCACCGGACTCGACGACTACGATGGCAACAGCTACACCGAAATCGGCGGAGAAGTCCGGCTCGGATTCCCGGGCTTCCTCCTCCCCTTCGTTCCCAAAGAGTTCGGTGCCACCCACGATGCCACCTCCGAAATCTCCCTCCAGTACAACCTCCAGAACCGCCCCGAATTCCGCCGCCGCGTGCTCACCGCCGCCTGGCGCTACCGCTGGCAGAGCCACTCACAACGCGTGCAGCACAAGTTCGACCTCCTCGAAGTCAACTACATCTACATGCCCTGGATCTCACGACAATTCCGCGAGCACTACCTCGACTCCCTCGGCAGGGAAAACGCCATCCTGCGCTACAACTACGAGAACCTGCTCATCACCAAGCTCGGCTACACCTACAACTACAACTCGCTCGGCAGCGCGGCTACCACCACCTACGGCAAAAACGCCTACACCGTGAAGTTCAACGTCGAGACCTCAGGCAACGCGCTCTACGCACTCACCCGACTCGCCCACGGCAAGAAAAACGACCGCGACCAGTACACCTTCTGCGGCATCGCCTACGCACAATACGTCAAGGGAGACTTCGACTTCGCCAAGAGCGTGCAGATTGACCGCAACAACTCCGTCGCCCTCCATGCCGCCTTCGGCATCGCCGTTCCCTACGGCAACTCAGACCTCCTCCCCTTCGAGAAACGCTACTTCGCCGGCGGAGCCAACAGCGTGCGCGGCTGGTCCGTCCGCTCCCTCGGTCCCGGAGCCTACGACGGAGCCGACCGCCAGATCAACTTCCTCAACCAGAGCGGCGACGTGAAGCTCGACCTCAATCTCGAATACCGCGCCTTCCTCTTCTGGAAACTCAACGGAGCCGTTTTCATCGATGCCGGCAACATCTGGACCATCAAGAAATACGACGACCAGCCCGGCGGAGAATTCCGCCTCGACAAATTCTTCCAGCAAATCGCTGCCAGCTACGGACTCGGACTCCGCCTCAACCTCGACTTCTTCACCGTCCGCTTCGATGCCGGCATGAAAGCCGTCAACCCCGTCCACCCCAGCGGACGAGGCCACTGGCCCATCCTCCACCCCAACCTCTCGCGCGACTTCGCCTTCCACTTCGCCGTCGGACTTCCCTTCTGAAAAAAGAAAGGCCGAAAACGCAGCCCGACTGAAGAATATTTGCTAACTTTGCACCGCCGTCCACCACGGCACACACATACGCGAACCGAACAAAACACACATACCAAGATGTACAGAACCAAAACCTGCGGAGAACTCCGCATCGCCAATGCCGGCGAAACCGTCACCCTCGCCGGATGGGTGCAGCGCACGCGCAAGATGGGAGGCATGACCTTCATCGACCTGCGCGACCGCTACGGCATCACCCAGCTCGTCTTCAACGAAGAGACCGACGCCGCCCTCTGCGAACAGGCCAACAAGCTCGGACGTGAATACGTCGTACAGGCCGTCGGAACCGTCAGCGAACGCTACAACAAAAACCCCAACCTGCCCACCGGCGACATTGAGATCATCGTCACCCGGCTCAACGTGCTCAACGAGAGTGCCACGCCTCCGTTCACCATTGAGGACAACTCCGACGGCGGCGACGACCTCCGCATGAAATACCGTTACCTCGACCTCCGGCGCTCCTGCGTGCGCCGCAACCTCGAACTCCGCCACCAAGTCTGCATGGAAGTGCGCAACTACCTCTCCGCACTCGGATTCCTCGAAATCGAAACACCCATGCTCATCGGCAGCACGCCCGAGGGTGCACGCGACTTCGTCGTGCCCTCACGCATGAACCCCGGACAATTCTACGCCCTTCCACAGAGCCCGCAAACACTCAAACAGCTCCTCATGGTCGCCGGATTCGACCGCTACTTCCAAATCGTCAAATGCTTCCGGGACGAAGACCTCCGCGCCGACCGCCAGCCCGAGTTCACCCAAATCGACTGCGAGATGTCCTTCGTCACTCAGGAAGACATCATCCAGACCTTCGAGGGCATGGCGCGCCACCTCTTCCGCGTCATCCGGGGCGTAGAGTTCGACGGCCCGTTCCTCAGGCTTCCGTGGATTGAATGCATGCGCCGCTTCGGAAGCGACAAGCCCGACATGCGGTTCGGCATGGAATTCGTCGAGCTCATGGACGTGCTGCGCGGCACGGGCGATTTCGCCGTCTTCAATTCCGCCGCCTACATCGGAGGCATCTGCGCCTCGGGCTGCGCCGCCTACACCCGCAAGCAGCTCGACCAGCTCACCGACTTCGTCCGCCGCCCGCAGGTGGGAGCCAAAGGACTCGTCTATGCACGCGTCCAGCCCGACGGCAGCGTCAAGTCCAGCGTGGACAAATTCTACAGTCCCGACGTTCTGCTTCGCCTCAAGGAAACCATGCAGGCACAGCCCGGCGACCTCATCCTCATCCTCTCCGGCGACGATGCCATGAAGACGCGCAAGCAACTCTGCGAACTCCGTCTGGAGATGGGCAACCGGCTCGGACTGCGCGACAAGAACCAGTTCGCACTCCTCTGGGTCACCGAGTTCCCCATGTTCGAGTGGAGCGATGAAGAAAACCGCCTCATGGCCATGCACCACCCCTTCACCCATCCGATGGACACCGACATCCCTCTCCTCGACACCAATCCGGCAGCCGTCCGTGCCGATGCCTACGACATGGTCTGCAACGGCATCGAAGTGGGTGGCGGCAGCATCCGAATCCACGACCCGAAGCTGCAGGAGAAGATGTTCGAGATTCTCGGTTTCACGCCCGAGCGCGCACAAGAGCAGTTCGGCTTCCTCATGAACGCCTTCCGCTACGGAGCGCCGCCCCACGGAGGACTGGCCTACGGACTCGACCGCTGGGTCAGCATCTTCGCCGGCCTCGACTCCATCCGCGACTGCATCGCCTTCCCGAAGAACAACTCCGGCCGCGATGTCATGCTCGATGCCCCGGCACCCATCGAGCAGAAACAGCTCGACGAGCTCTGCCTTCAGGTTCACCTCCCCGACTGACCCGCCCTACCTTATTATATATAGAGCAATGGCTGCCCCGCACGAAGCGGAGCAGCCATTACTCTATTGGGCTGACAAAGTTTCGGAGTCATCTTGGTGGACAAGTCATCGGAACACTCTTATCCAATCCCATTCCGCGAATAAGCTCCTGTACAACCTTCAAGTCTATAGTCGAATAATCCTCTTTATCATAAAGCAACAGCAAATAGATTTCACCATTGATATCATCAACCCCACACGTTAAAGCTGATGACCCTTGCGCCGCCTGATTTTCCCTTACCTTTTGAACGAATCTGAAGACGAACCTTCCGGATGCCGGGATAAAGTTCAACGCCTTGAAATGGGTTTTCCTTGAGACTGTTCAGAAACTTGGCATAATCATTCTTGAAACTGGGATACTTCTTGTTGAGACGCTTGACAGACTTAGCAAAATCAGAGGTCACATTGATATTATAGCTCATTCAGCAAATCCTCCGCAGACTGAAGTTGAAGTTTCCCCTGACGCGCATCCATGACTTCCTGTAGAGCATGGCGTAATTGAGCTTTGAACTCTGTCTGACTTGACAAGTCTTCATCCGCAGAAATCGGGCTAATCTTGAAACTTCCACTGCGAGAACGCAACACTACACTCTCGCCAGCCTTAGCCATATTCAGATACTTCGTCTGATTCGTTCTGAAATCACGTGTACTTACAACCATCATAACCATGGATATTATTAGGTAAAATCCTACATGCACCTGCAAAGATACAAACAACATTCCACATACACAACCATTTTGCCTGCCAAAATTTTCCTGCACAGTCATCACCTCTTCACTGCACAAAACTGCACAAAACTGCACAAAACAGTATGTATAGAGCAATGGCTGCCCCGTATGAAGCGGAGCAGCCATTGCTTGATGATTTGGCTGAAAAAAACTATTTCCCCATTGCTTTGAGTACATCGCTGGCCAACACACGCCGGATATGGCCATTTCCATCAGAACAGACAATAGACTCACCACGCGACGCTTTGTCACGCAGCATAACCTGTTCGGCCAACGCCAGCCCCTCGTCCAATTTTTTGATGAAATCTAACGCTTCCCTATTTGACATAGCTCTTTATTTTATCAAATTTATGATTGTCGTTGATGATTGTAGGAATAGTCTTGCCGCCAAAGGCAATCCGCTCACGTTTATATTCACTGTTGTCATACATGGCCCAGATGTCCACCTCGCACATAAACAATTTGAAAAGATTATTTATTCCTTTGGTATATCTGCGTAAGATGACATCCTGTGGAATATGATGACCTCCCTTATGCACTCTTTCTGCCACTCGGTCTACAGCCAACTGTGGAGATTCGAGCCAAAAGTAAATGAGGTGGACCATGTAGCCCAGCTCATGGGCTTTTCTGACAAGCTGAACATAAGAGCGTGTGGCCAAAGTAGTCTCTATGGAGAATGATTCCCCCTTGCCAAGCAGAAATTTGATACGTTCCAACATCAATCTACCAGCCTCAATCGCAACACCTTCAGGATGAAATGGTGACAACCCCTTGGCTATCTCATCGGCATTGACAAATTCTTTCACCAAGAAACTCTTTGGCAGAATTGTCATGGATGCGGTGGTTTTACCTGCTCCATTACACCCTGCAATGATATATAAGTACTTGGTCATGAACTTATTGCTGCGATTTTCACTACTTCATATTCAACCCACACAATCCTACATGCACCTGCAAAGATACAAACAACATTCCACATACACAACCATTTTGCCTGCCAAAATTTTCCTGCACAGTCATCACCTCTTTACTGCACAAGACTGCACAAAACAGTATGTATAGAGCAATGGCTGCCCCGCACGAAGCGGAGCAGCCATTGCTGCTGCCTGTCAAAACAATCTTTCTATCCTAAGAGGGGGAAGATATCGGCCGGAACCGCTTTCCGCCTTTCTCCATGATGTGCCTACACTCTTACAGACACCGCTGACGGCCAAAGGTTTAATTCTATCCGTCCACATCGACCAGCTGCACCTGCTCCATCTGCCGCTGCATCTCCTTGCCCGGCGTGAAGATGATGCGCCGCCGCGTCACGCCCTTGTCCGACACCTCGCCACGCTCCTGCCCCGCACGGCACGAGAAGGAGAAACGGAAGATGCCCAGCACGCCGAGCCGCACGCTGTGGCCCGAGCAGAGCATGGTCGTCAGCGACTGCTCAATGGCGTAGAATGCCGCGCTGAGCATGCCGCGGTTCATTCCCGAATTGCGTGCCACCATCATCAGGAAATCGTCCGTCTCAATCAGCGAGTAGCGCAACGGCCGCGCCACGTAACGCGTCAGCCCGTTGCATCCCAAATACTTATTTTTCACCCTGTAATTGATGATTCCGTTCATAGCTTTCAGAAGTTTTTTGATGTGTTTTTCAATGGTTGATTCATTCTCCATGCAAAGTTACAACACCGCCTCCTCCATCTCCAAACTCCGCGCACAAAAGTTCCAGAATCCAGCTGGAAAAAATATTTTATAGTCTGATTTGCCGGAAAACGATGGCCTCCGTTGGCCAGAACGAACGCCTCCGTCCGACGGAACGATGGCCTTCGCTGGACACGGAATCCGCGCAGTTGCCGGATTTTCCCCGCGCATTACCACATTTTTCTCCGCCCTGTTTTGATGTTTCCCTGCGCAGCTGACAAATTCTGTCCATATATTTGTCCAAAAAATCCTCTACACGGCCCCGCAGCAAAAAAAACTGGTGAAAAGACTTGACAATATGGGGAGAAGTCTGTAATTTTGCAATTGGAAAATCTACCCGACCGCACGTCCTTCTGACGACAACAAGCCGAAAGTATCTAATAATTGTACGATGAGAGTTGCTGTAGCATCAGTCTTTGGTCATCTGTTAACCCTTTGTCTCTTCTTCATGACAGGAAGCGGAAATGCCTATGCATGGGGCACGGACACGACGGATGGTTTTTCCACCCCCCCCGAGCAACTTTCTGACACATCACTTCTCACATTTTCCGACACGCTCCAGATTCAGTTCCGGCTGAACAAGAGCGACCTCGACCGCGACTTCATGCGCAACGGAGCCGTCATCGACAGTTTCGTGACCCACGTTCTCCGTCACTACCGCGACGTGCCCGCCGACTCCCTCCGTCTCGACATCTATGCCGGAGCCTCGCCCGAAGGCCCCGCCGCCCTCAACCGTCGCCTCGGCGAACGGCGCGGACAAGCCCTCAGACATGAACTGCAGACGCGCCTCGGCAGCCACATCGGCACCATCGTCATCCACAACGAGGCCGCCCGCTGGCAGGCCTTCGGGCAGGCCATCGCCCGCAGCAGCGAACCGTGGCGCGACGAAGTGCTCGCCATTGTCCGCACGCCCATTCCCGCCGACGAATCCCCCTATCAGCTCAGCAGCCGCGAGCTCCGTCTGCGACGGCTCCACGGAGGCACCGTCTGGCCTGTCCTCCTCCACACCTACCTGCCGCCGCTCCGCTCCTCCGGCACCGGCATCGTCAGCATCATCCACGACCGACCCGCATCAGGCCTCGTCATGGCCGTCGCCGACACCCTCACACCGCCGTCGCCACTGCCGCTCCTCGCCGACCAGCCCATTCTCCTCCCCGCCGACACCCTCCTGCCGCCCGTCTGGGCCGTCAAGACCAACCTCCTCTTCGATGCCGTCCTCGCCCCCAACGTCGCCGTCGAATACCCCCTCGGCAGCCGCAACCGCTGGAGCATCGAAGCCGAATACGTACATCCTTGGTGGATTTTCAACCACAACGCACGTGCCGAGCAGCTCTTCTACGTCGGACTGGAGCTCCGCTACTGGCTCGGCAACCGGCGTCGCCATCCCTGGCTCGACGGCCACCACATCGGACTCTCCGTCGGCACCGGCTACTACGACTTCGAGTGGAAAAAACGCCACGACACCGAGGGCAGCCGCGCCGGATACCGGGGCGAGGGCTACCAGGGCGAGCCCGTCGTCTGCTTCCTCAACTACGGATGGCAGCACCGTTTCGCCCGCCACTGGGCCGTAGACCTCGGACTCGGCATCGGACTCCTCACCACCCGCTACCGTCACTACATCGGCGACCACGACAACCGCCACCTCATGTGGCAGAACAACGGACGCTGGACCTGGGCAGGCCCCGTACACGCCAACCTCTCCATCGTCTATACCATCGACCTCCCCCACAAGCTCCACTGGGTGCGCCAACTCCTCAACGACTGACCCCGCAAACCTCCCCTCCATATATGAAGTCACTCATCCGCACATATCTTCTCATCGCAGCCGCCCTGCTCCTCGCCGCCTGCTCCTCCGACGACAACGCCCTATCCCCGCGCGCCGGTGCCGACAGCGACGTGCCCCTCCGGTTCAGCGTGCCCGCCGCCCGAGCCGTCTGGCCCGACGACTCCACCCAGGTCACGCCGACACGCGCCACCACCGGCCCGATGGACAACACCACCCTCAAGAACTTCGGAGTCTTCGCATGGACCAATGACAAATCCCCCTACAACTTCATGAACAACCAGCTCGTCTCAGGAGCCGTCGGAGGCACCTGGACCTACAGCCCCGTCAAGTTCTGGCCAGCCGACGATACCGTCACCATCAGCCTCCTCGCCTACGCACCCTACGACGACACGCAGAAGAAAACCGACACCGGCACCACCATCAGCTATACCCTGGCCTCCTCCCTCACCGACCTGCTTGCCCAAGATGAGGACGACATCGTTGACCTGCTCTGGGGCACCAACTCCAGCGGCCTTCCCTATACCGGCACCAACACCATTTCCAAACAAGCCGTTGACGGAGAGGTCAAACTCTATTTTCACCACGCCCTCAGCAAACTCAGCATCAAATTCAAGAACAGCTCCGGCAGTGCCATCACCGTCACCTCGTTCGAGGAATACGGATTCACAAAAATCCTTGCAGGAACACTCAACCTCAACAACACGACAGCCAACACCGCCAACTGGACCAGTACAAACTCCACCACGGAGCATCTTACACTGTCCAACCTCACATCGTCCTCCAGCATCAGCATTGGCGCCGGCGCGGACTACAAACTCCTGTCCGACCTCATCATGATTCCGAATACAAATTCTGGAATCGGTTGCTCTGCAACCATCAATGGAACATGGTACGCAATCAGCCCGACCATAGCCATCAACCTGCTCAGCGGCTATGTGACTGAAATCACATACACCTGGAACGGCACAGCCTTCTCCGGCTCTTCCACCCGTGCCGTCTCCGCCGACACCCTATCATCCACTGCCGACACCCCGCCGCCCCTCACCGCCACCGTGCGCTACTACCCTTGGGACGACTGACCCCTCCCAGACTTTTCCCCATTCAGCCTCAAAAAACATAAAAACCATCCACCCATCCAACCCACTCAACCCCATCCACTGATGTCCACCTTCCGCCCCATCCTCCGTCTGTCAGCCCTGCTGCTCATCCTCGCCGCCCTCAACGGCTGCGAGCGGAGAGACCTGTGGGTGGAGGGAAGCCAGACCGCCACACTCCAGCTCGTGGTCGACTGGAGCCAGTTCGGCCAGGACCCCACCGGCATGACCTACCTCTTCTACCCCCACGAGGCCGGCCAGCCCATCGTCAGCTCCACCGTGGGCGAAGTGCGCTCCACGCCCGTCCGCCTCAGCCCCGGCACCTACGACCTCCTCCTCTTCAACCTCTCGCCCGACGAGTTCAGCTACGTTGAGTTTGCCGACATGGATACCTTCCAGACCTCCAGCGTCCACCTCCTGCCGCTCCTCCAGCAGCCCAGCAACGCCACCCTCTACCGGCGCACCACGTCGCGCGACACTACCCTCGTCTATGAGCACCCCGAGCCGATGGCCGAAGCCGTGCTTCAGGGCATCACCATCACGCAGGAGATGGTCGACAAGCAGAACCTCATCCACTACGAAGACCGCAACGAGGCACGCAACACCACCACGGCCGACACCATCCGCATGCAGCCCCACCCCATCGTCTGGGACTGCCGCATCCGGGTCTTCATCACCGGCATACAGAACCTCTACGCCGTGCGCGGCAGCATTCGCGGACTGGCCGGCGGCCACTGGCTCGGGCTCGACCAAGCCACCCAGACCGGTGTCTATCACGCCATGGACCAGGACGACTGGTACACCACCGACCGCACACGTGCCGGAGACACCGAGACCGGCTACATCGTCTATACCGACTTCACCACCTTCGGCATGCAGAACCTCGATGCCTTCAGCGACGACGACGTGCAGCTCAACCTCCAGATTCTCCTCCGCGACGGCACCACCGTCCTCAGCTACCACTACGACGTGGCCAACCAGATTGAGGTCTATCCCGACCAGATGCTCCTCTACCTCAGCATCGACGTCAACGGCCCCGACCTGCCCGACGTGGAGGACAAGACCTCTGCCGGATTCGACGCCGAAGTCGTTCCGTGGGAAGACTACACCGACATCAACGTCGGCCTCTGAAACCAAAACGAAAACAACAACAATTCAACATTGTTTTTAATTCACCATTTTTATTCACCAAAAAAAACAAAAACATTATGAAAAAGCTATTTCTATTGGCATCAGCAGCATTAGTTCTTGCTGCCTGCTCACAGAACGATGTCAGCGAGACCATCGACCAGGCCGCGCTCACCAGTTCCGACAACGCCATCCAGTTCGGCACGTATGTCAATCAGTCCAAACAGACACGTGCGGAAATCAACGACCTCACGACACTTCAGTCAAAGGGTTTTCATGTGTTCGCATACTACACACAAAAAGCTGACTACACTTCGGGGAGCTTTGCTCCAAACGCACTGTGGAACAGAGACGTGACGTATAGCAGCAGTACCTGGAGCTATTCCCCTGTTATCTACTGGCCGAACAATGTCGACGACGAAATGTCCTTCTTCGCCTATGCCATCGATGCAACTTCGGGCACAGATTATACAGTAGCACCTACGGATGGATCTACTAACGGTGATCCAAAAATTACACTCAGTGCACCTGGACTGGACCTGCTCTACGCCACGCCGCAGAAGAATTTGAAACACAATGATAATGGAGGACAAGACGTAGACCACTCCATCACCGACAAGGTGACGTTCACCTTCCAACACGCGGCGGCAAAAATCACACTCTATGTCCGCCACTATGTTGATGAAGTCCGTAGCGGTAGTTCCAATGGTTCGAAGGATTTGGAATCTGGAACCACCGTCACCCTAACCAGTGTGAAGTTCATCCCTACAAGCGGTTCCAGCTATGCAACAAGTGGTGCAACTTTCAACCTCGCCACACCGGGATGGGAAGGCATAACAGGACTTACTGAAACGCAGACATGGTGGTCAGGCACAC
This sequence comes from uncultured Bacteroidaceae bacterium, assembly GCA_964415385.1. Lineage (GTDB taxonomy): Bacteria > Bacteroidota > Bacteroidia > Bacteroidales > Bacteroidaceae > UBA3839. The sequence continues at coordinate 10,154 of CAYPZK010000036.1, read as the reverse complement.
AAAACGTTACCAAGTCCGCAACAGCCGTTACAGATGGATCATTTACCATCATCCCAGAAACGTCGGGCACGATTAACGGAAAAATCGAGGTGACCTACACTGTGAAGACTACAGGCACCGACGGCGGTTCGACCGATTTTGAGGTGACCAATGACATCACGATGAACACGGCACAAGACATAGCGGCAGTGTATGGAAAGAACACCAACATCTACCTCGACCTTGGCCTCACCAGCGTGAAGTTCGACGCCGCCATTACCGCATGGGGTGACAATACCGACCAGGATGTCGACCTTCCTGCCAACAATGAATAACATGGTATAAGCTTCTCCCCGGAGAATTCCTATCACCATCCTAACAAAGGACATCCCTCCCCGTCCGTCCGGCGGGACACGCCGTTCCGCCGGACGGATTTTCCCTCGCTCTTTGACATACTGACACCCCGCACACAGAAACGGAATGAAAAGGAACGAACACGTTCTCCGTGAAGAAAGTAAATCAAATTTTCCACCCTTCCCTTTGCCCATTCCAGAATAATTCTCTATCTTTGCCAATAACTTCATACCAAGGAAAGAAGATGAACACAGTATCAGCAACCTCTTCTATCTCACAAGTGGATGCCCTCTGGACACTCTTTCAACATCAGCCGAAGAACGTCCGCAAGGCCTTCGTCCGCAAACTGGAAGAAGACAGAGAAACCGCCAGACAAAAGCAAATCGTGAAAGAAAGCCTGACACGCGCACTGCATGAGGTAGAGCTGGCACGGCAGGGAAAGATTCAATTAGATGACGCAAGAGATCTCTTCAAAGAACTCCTATGAAAGTCTTCATTCATCTGACCCCTGAATTCAAACGTATGGCCAAGCCACTCGCGAAGAAATACAAGTCTTTCGAGAGTGACTACTACACTTTCATTGACGAACTGGAGCATAACCCCATGCAGGGAACTCCGATAGGCAATGGAGTGTATAAGGTACGCATGGCCATCGCCTCCAAAGGTAAAGGCAAAAGTGGAGGCGCACGAGTGCTGACATACCACGTCCACCGGGTCACAGATGAAGAAATACACATATCGCTTCTCTCCATCTATGACAAAGGAGACATCAGCAATGTCTCCGATGCTTATATCAGACAAATCGTCGAACAAGCCAAGAGATAGCGCAACCCTCATAAATTCCTTTTTTGTGCAGGAGTGGCAGTAGTCATGATACAAAGAACAGCAAGACATGAGACTACTGCTGATGATTCAGAAGACACACAGACAGACCTTGATGCTGGCGACAGCACTGACACTGCTCACCGCCTGCTCGACCGACACGCTCGAGAACGAGAGGGACGGACAGACCCCGACATCCGCCCCTGTCGCCTTCGATACCTACGTCAGTCGGCAGACACAGACACGCGCCTCCGGCGACATCAGCTCCGTCAGCGACCTCCAAGACGAGGGAGCATTCTTCGTCATCGGCTGCTATACAGGACAGTACTCCTTCTGGAACGACCAAGGCGGCAACTGGACTGCCGACAAGCAAGCCGCCACCAAGGTCACGGCCAATGCCCTGGCCAATGTCAAGGTGACCTGGGACAGCGGCGCGAGCGAATGGACGTACTCACCCGTCATCTACTGGCCGAACAATATCGGCGACAAGATGACGTTCTTCGCCTGGGCCTATCCGGGATGCAGCTCGCTCAGCAGCGGCACCGGCGGCAAATGGCTCTACCATTCCGGCACCATCGGCAACAGCAGCGGGGGCGACTGGCATCCCGCCATTGATGGCGTGGACGGCACGTTGCTCTATGCCGACTCGACCAACATGACCGACCTGCAGCACAATGTCTCCGGCCAGCAGGATGTTGACCACACCATCACCGACAAAGTGACGTTCAACTTCAAGCATGCCGGAGCCGCATTGATTTTCCGCGTGCGCTATGTAGTGGACGAGGTGCGCAACGGCACCACCGGCTACACACCCGTCAGCGACGGCACCACCGTCACGCTCAACAGCATCACCCTGCAATCGCCCCACAACATGCAAGTGAGCACCACGGGGTGGTTCAGCTTCTCCCACGAGGAATGGAATCCATGGGAATACATCAAAAAATACTACAGCAACAGCGGTTCTCCCTACACAGAGAACAACACCGAAACGAAATCCGCTACGCTCCTGCAATCGTCGTTCCCCGTCACTTATGCGCTGACCACCTGCACCGACAAGGTGCCGGTCATCATCTTTAAGACCAATGCTGGCCATAAAGACTATACGAACAACAACACCGTCACCATGACCAACCGCTCGGTGGAGGTTGCGGTCAACTACACGGTTTACACCCAGTCCACCGACATCCAATACTCCAAGACCAACACCGTCACGGCCACCATAGACCTATCGGACGACAAACTGCAGATGGGGCAAATCACCTACGTCAACCTCTACCTCGGACTGACATCCGTGCAGGTGGAGGCGGAAATCGGCGGCACGTGGGACAGCGGAACGACCACGGACAAAGACGTGGACGAGCCCGCGAACCAGTAAATCCACGAGCCAGCAAGAAATCAAGGAGCCATGCAACACATGACGCAACGGAAGAACACATACAGGCACATTACCCGGACGGCGGAAAGGCTTCGGCTTCTCTGTCTGCCCGTCCTCTCACTCCTATTCGTCGCCTGCACCGACAACGAGGTGTATGAGACGCGGGACGGCAGCGCAACCGACATGCCCATCACCTTTGAGCCTTACGTGACGCAGCCCACCAAGTCGCGGGCAGTCTATAGGGGTTCCATCGACAGCAACACCACGCTGCGGACAGCCGGCTTCGGCCTCTACGGCTATCGCACCGGCGGCGCCTACAGTTCCACGCACTCCTCGCTCACGGCCGCCGATGTGATGATGAACGAGACCCACGTCGCCTACGACGGCAGCGCATGGAGCTATTCGCCCACCGTCTATTGGGGCAACGAGTCAGCCGACCGCCATTCGTTCTTCGCCTACGCACCATACGCCTACAGCAACGCTTCATCGGACTACTATGCCGCTTGGCCGGGCATCGCCCCTGTCTGGGCGCTCAGCTCCCCCACCACCGACCCGACCGTCTCATACACCACTTCCACCCAAGATCCGAGCCTCGGCATCGACCTGATGTGGGGCACCGACGCATCGGGCAATCCTTACACCGACCAGGAGAAGCCGAGCATCAACAGCCCCATCAAGTTCTACTTCCACCACGCCCTCGCCCGCCTCGGCTTCACCGCGCAGGCCTACGTGGACGCGGTGAATGACAACACGGAATCGGCCGGAACAACCTCCACAGGACTGGTGGGCGGTTCGTCGGACACGCGCATCTACATCGAGAGCATCCATTTCTACGGCAAGGAAAGCTCGTCGTCGGACGCGTCGGACACGCAGGGACCTTACGCCACCGGCAGCCTGAACCTGAACAACACCACGGCGAACACGCCGCTATGGACCGGCCGCAGCACGCGCACTAACCTCGACACCTACATACCCTATTCCGGGGACAACTCCGTCCAAGGCTCCACAGCCATCAAGGACGTGCTGTACCGTTCCGACGGAACCGACTTATGGAGATTCTATTCCGGCGTACAAGCCACGCTGGGCCGAAATGCCACAGACCTGATGGACGGCTCGGCCGGCAGTTACCGGTTCAAGACAGCCTACCCGGGCGTGACCGAGACACCGGTGAATCCGTTGGCCGACGACAGCTACTACATGGTCATCCCCGACGATGCGGAGCACACCTACACCATCCGGGTCACCTACTACGTGACAACCATCGACGACAACCTCACCTCGGGCTACTACGACCGCAAGAACTCCGTCTCACAGGACGTGACGCTGCAGTTCGTGGCAGGCAACACTTATATCTTCCACCTCGTGTTCGGCCTCACCTCTTTCAAGATCAACGTGGAGAGCGTGGCATGGGAAGACGAGACACCGGCCACACCATCCGCACCTTACTACTACACGCTGTGGGATGGCGGAACGACAGGTGTCACCACCACGACATGGGGGACAGAATTCAGTGAGACGGCTTTCTTGACGCAGACGCCACTCCGGATGGAGTCGGTCAATACAGGTGATGCCATTCTTTTCACGTATGAAAAGGATGCATCCAGTTCGCCAAGCATCCAGCTCTACCTGCGCCGCACCGTCGATGATGAGGACAAACTCTTGATGCCAAGACGCGTCGAAAGTGAAGACATCATCGGAGATAAACTGTTGGGCACAATTTATTTGGGACCTTCATCCGATACGCAGGGCACAGCCACCTACACGCTACAAGCAGGCGATGCTGAGTTGCTGAAGGCTTACCCCGACCGCCTCTATCTCATCTACGGTACAGGTGGAACCTTTACGCTGAAGAAAATCCAATTTCAGGACAACTAACAGGACAACTAACGGAACAGAACGATGAAACGACTCTATCAAATCATAGGCATTGTCCTGCTGCTTCTGGCGGGAACGGGAAAGGCGACGGCGACAGAAAAAACCATTGTTAATCTGGTCACAGAAACCTTGACCAATAATTCTGGGACAAACACGCGAATGGCGACGTTTGCTTCTACCACGTTTAGCGATGTCAAAGCCAATGACAAATTTGTCTTTGAATATACATATCTCGGAAATTGGGGATATGGATGCGTCCAGATATGGGATGACGGTAGTGGCTCTGAGCTTGCAATCATAAGTACAGATGGTGGCATTACGGCTGGCTCTGCTTCATATTCGGATACTTGGGAGTTAACGATTGATGCCACAATGTTGGCAGATCTGCAAAGCCACCAAATCGGTATTAACCTTACCAACGCTTCTATTACAAGTTGTAAGATTGTAGGTGAAAGATCCGACGATGACAAAGATGGCAAATCTTCCGTTCCCTCCGCCGCCACGTCTCTTTGGACGGGCAGCGTGACCTACGGTTCAGACGGAAGCGTCACTTCGGGCACGGCACCGACGGTGGCGGCCTCTGATTTCAGCAGTGCGGCTCTCGGCGACCAGATTTACGTGACCTACACGGCATCGGGAACGGCAACGCTGGGATTGACCATGGGCACGACTTGCAGCATTTCTGAGACATCAGCTTTCAACGGCCCGCCCTACGTCCTCTACATCGGCACCGACATGCTGGCGGCACTACAGGAAGACGGCATCACCGGCGTTTCGGGCAAGAATATCACCATCACGGGCATCTACCTGAATGCGCGGACAACGGACTACGACGAAAGTACTGACATTTGGCGCGGCACGCTGACAGGCATCACGGGGACTGAGCTCACGCTGTGGAAACAGTCGATGAACACCGCGCCGCTTACGTCCGCCGCCAACGGCAACAAGCTGTGCTTCGAATACTCCTACGTCAGTTCCAGTGCATACGCCGCCATCAGCCTGTGGTACGCTGTGGCCACGGCCGGCGGCAACACCAGCCACACCCTGACAAACCCCAGCACGGGCGGCACAGCCACGATTACCGTCAGCGCAGACAACCTGTCGGCCATACAGGGACTGTTCAACCTGACCTACACCAACCTCACGCTGACACACATCTACCTCAATCTCGACAGCAGCACGGAGACTTCCGTCGAAGCCCCCACCGGAACGTATGACAGCGACAATGACATAAACACGTACACGTTCACCGAGAGCCGGCAGACATTCGCCAACCCCGAGCGGGGCACGCTGCATCCGCTTGAAATCCACCGCGACGGCAGAACGCAATCCAATCTGCTGAGCACGACGGTGAGGAACTATCGCGAGAATGAGAATCAATCGCTGATGAGAATCGTGTTCTACCTCGAAGGATGCCTTGACAGAGACATTCCGCAAACCTTTCTCGACACCATCCGCACGAATCTCAACGCCGTGCGCGACGGCGGCATGAAGTGCATCCTCCGCTTCGCATACAAGGACGACCCGAACGGCTACATCAACAGCTCGTCCACCATCGGCAAGCTGCAGCCGTTCGACCCGTCGCTCACGCAGATTCAGAGCCACATCGCGCAACTGAAGACCATCTTCGAGGGCTACAGCGACGTGATAGCCGCCCTCGAAGCCGGTTTCCTCGGCCTGTGGGGTGAATGGTACTATTCCGACCACGCCTTCAGCTCGGAATATACCGCACAGTATGTCACATCACGCGACGAGGAGGTTGCCGACCGCAAGGCGGTGCTCGAAGCCCTGCTCGCCGCCCTGCCCACCGACCGCTGCGTGCTCGTGCGCCAGCCGTGGTTCAAGTACAAGGTCTATGGAGACGGCACCTATAGCTCACCACGAACCACGGAATCGTCCGCCTTCTACCAGACTTCAGATGCCTACAGCCGCATCGGCTCTCACAACGACGCATTCGTCACGGCGAGCGTCGGCAGCGACGGCACGACCCTGACGGAGGACGACCTCGGCACGTTCGGCGGAAATCCTGTGACGACAACATCCATCGCCAACGACCGCGACTTCTGGAAGAATGAAACGAAGTACACGCCGATGGGCGGCGAGACATCCTACACCACGAACTCAACGGCCTTGAGCAAGGGTGTCAACAAAACACTCTCGGAGCTGCAAACGTTCCATTATTCCTACATGAACGAGGACTGGTACACGGGCTTCACCTCCGCATGGAAGTCCACAGCGGTCAGTTCCACCGAACCCGCCGACGGCAGCACGATATGGGAGACGATGGAGAAACGCTTGGGCTACCGCTTCGTGCTGACCTCGGCCAGCAACACCGCCAACCTCTACAACGGCAGTAAGACAGCGTTGGCCGTGAATTTCACGGTGAAGAACGTGGGCTATGCCTCGCCCTTCAACCAGCACGACATCAACATCCTGCTTTTGGACGACAACGATGACGTAGTGGCCACGCTCAAGGCCGGTGCAGCCACGTCTTCCTCGAACACCGACGTGCGCAAGTGGTTCAGCCAGTATGACGGCACGGAGAGCTACACAGTCAACCTGACGTTCCCCGCCACGCTCCTGAGCGGCGTGCCGACGGGCGACTACACGGTGGCACTCGCCATCACCGACCCTGACGAGGCATTGAGCGCACGGCCGGAGTACAACATCCGCATGGCGAACGACGACGGCCAGGCCTCGCCTGCCACCACCATCTGGCTCTCCACACTGGGCTGCAACCTGATTGGCAGAGTCAGCGTGCACGCCTCCGTCGAGGCCACTGTCACCAAGGCCGGCTGGAGTTCGTGGGTCACCACGGCCAACGTGAGCATCCCCAGCGGCGTGACAGCCTATACGGTGACCTCCGCCACCACGGCCGCAGCGACGCTGAAGGCTGTCACCGACGCGGTGGCCGACACGCCACTCCTGCTCTACGACGGCAAGACGACAGAAGCAGACACCTACACCTTCCCCATCGTCAAGAGCGCCACCGACCACAGCGGCACCAACAAACTGGCTTATGTCGGAACCGGCGAGACCATCAGCAGCAATGTCTATGTGCTCTACAACGGTTATGAGGGCATCGGCTTCTACCTGTGGGACGGAGCCAACCTGCCGGAGCGTCAGGTGTATCTGCCGAAGTCAAATGTGCCGAGCAGCGTGAAGGCGTTCCTGCCGCTGGCCGACGGCATGGCGACGGACGACATCCGCTCCGTCCATGCCGCCGCAGCTGACCATACCATGTACAACCTGCAAGGTCAGCGTGTCCAGCATCCTTCACGCGGCATCTACGTGGTCAATGGCCGGAAGGTGTGGGTGAAATGATGCGCCGCCGCGTCACGCCCTTGTCCGACACCTCGTCGCGCTCCTGCCCGCCGTCAAGTGGAGGCTATATGTTAATAAACAAGCATCTTGAAGCTGAACCGGAAGACCAAGGGAAAAGCCAAACTTTGAGTCAGGCGGCACGGGAACGCAATGGAGATAGTGTCTCACTGCCTGTATTTCATTCATCCGATTGCTCATAATAATATGAGTAGTCGATGCCTTTCATGTAGATTCCGCGGTCGTTAATCTTGTCCGTCAAGGCATTTTTGACCAAAATCTTTATCTCCGTGGCATCGGCAACGCTGTGTGTCATGGCAGCAAGATAGTCGTTTTTGTTTATCTTGCTCCAGTCAACGCACTTCTTCAAACTACGTTTCAACATCAGGGCAAGCCAAATGCGAGTGGCGCGACCGTTGCCCTCGCGGAAAGGATGGGCAATGTTCATCTCAACATACTTGTCCATTATTTCGTCCAAGGTTGATTCAGGCATCTTCTCAATGTTGGCGAGTGTCTGTGGAAGGTATTGCGCCATAGCGAACTGAAATCCGCCCTTGGCGATGTTCACCGTGCGTATCTTCCCCGCAAAGTCATATAATCCTCCAAACAAGTAGGCGTGAATCTGTTGCAATCCCTTTACTGTGCCAACTTCAACTGAGCCGATAAGCCCACTTTCAAATAGCGTGTATGCCTTCTTTCGGCTTTGACCATCAATGGTGTTATCGCTGTATGTAAACCAATCAAGAAAATCCGCAGCCTTGTTGTTGGGGAAGTTCTCTGCGAGTTTCTTCACACCGTCAGCATCCGCGACATCTGTCTTGTATCTCTTGCCATCAGGTGACAACAACTTGAGTTGGTTAGTGGCACTAACCAACTGACCTTCTTTCTTCTTTAACTTTGATTTCAGATACTTCCAGTAGTTGCGGTTCTTCTTATAGTCGTCCTGCTCATTGAGCACACCGACTATGTCAATGACAGAGAACCACCACTTGTTGTTCTCGTCATCCCAGACCGCCCTCACTTCACGGCCTTTATAGAATCTTATTGAAACCTTTGTCATGTTTTCTTTACTTTAGACCTTCTATAGAACTTCCCAATGGTCGTTTGTCATCATTTTTCCAACATACCCCTAACCTCCTTATCGAAATCTGAATCTATCTTTTGAGTCTTATCAAAGATGTCATATTCTTGTTCTGCTTTGGCTTTCGCTTCGGCTGCTGATATTTTACCTTTGTCGGTCAGTATCTTGTAGTTGCGGAACGTCAGGAACTTGTTCACGCTGTCAGAGAACTGTGTCATGTTGAACGTGTTCTCACGCTCAATGAGGTCTTCGATATAATCGAAGAAGCCAGTAACGGCTCGTTCCAGTCTCCGTATCTCCTGCTCCGACAGATCATAGTCGATGCTGCACTCCGCATAGATGTCAGTTATCTGCTGCCAAATCCTTCGCTCGCTGGCACGGATAGAGCGAACCCTTTCCAACAATTCGCGGAAGTAGTCTTTCCCAAACACGGCATTGCCTTGCTTCAATCTGTCATCATCAAGGACAAAACCTTTTCTGATGTATTCGCCCAAGACCTTTGTCGCCCATTGCCTGAAACGTGTTGCTTTTGCAGAGTTGACACGGTAGCCGACAGAGATTATTGCATCAAGGTTATAGAAATCGACACTTGAAGTTTGTGTTTTTCCTTTAATTGCACCGTGTTGAGTGGTTATTTCCATTTTGGAAACAACCACTTCTTTTTGGAGTTCTCCCTCTTCAAAAATATTTTTCAGGTGCTTGCTTATCGCAGGCACACCGACACCGAACAGCTGAGCCATTGCTTTCTGCGTACACCAGATAGTCTCATCCTTGATTACCACATGCACCTTACCTTCCTCGTCAAGAAGACTGTATAGTAAGAATTGTATCTCGTTGTTTGACATAATAGTTCCTACTTAGTGTTTACTTTAGATATTTATCGAGGATGGCCTGCTTGTTGGTTGCACATTGAGCCATGCGGGATTTTAATGATTGCATTTCTTCATCATAAGAAAATCATTAAGATACAACATTCCGCTGCCCATCCTTTTTCATTCTCCACGCACCGCCCCCGCATCAATCAGCAGCACGTCACGTCCATTTCCTATATAAGAACAATTTCCGCAACTGCCACTGCTGAAACTGAAAAACTCCATCATGACTCCAACGTGTGAGAGTGTTGTCCATTTCCATCGCAAAGATACGTGTTTTTTTCTAAAAAGCATTTGGTGTCACCACAAAAACTGATATGAATCTTCATAAAGGAAGGATGAAGGAAGTGAAGGAAGGACATCTTTCTGTGAAGACATCTTTCTGCACCTTTCAGCAAAAAAACTTGTAGAAAGTTTCTGGATATAAATCATTTTGTGTAAATTTGCACTTGCATGAAGCGTTTGTAGGTGGATT
>CAYPZK010000035.1:0-30502 GCA_964415385.1 uncultured Bacteroidaceae bacterium | reverse complement strand
GGCGCTGGACGTGTTCCATCCGTCACGCATGGCCGACCGCATCCTCGGCATGGGCGACATCGTGTCGTTCGTGGAACGTGCGCAGCAGCAGTTCGACGAGGAGGAAGCCAAGAGGCTGCAAAAGAAAATCCGCAAGAACAAGTTTGACTACAACGACTTCCTCGCCCAAATCCAGCAAATCAAGAAGATGGGCAACATCAAGGAGCTGGCCGGCATGATTCCGGGCGTAGGCAAGGCACTCAAGGACGTGGACATCGACGACGGGGCTTTCAAGAACGTGGAGGCCATGATTGGCAGTATGACACCCTACGAACGCGAGCACCCGGAATGCATCGACATGAGCCGCAAACGGCGCATCGCGAAGGGCAGCGGCAACACGCTGGACGAGGTGAACCGCGTCACGAAGCAGTTTGAGCAGATGCGCAAGATGATGAAGATGATGACCGGCCTTCCCAAGGGGCTGCCCAAAGGCTTCCCGAACCCGGCACGGGGTGGTGCTTTCCCCTTCCCGAAGAAATAATCCATCCTCCCCGACTCATCACGCCAAGTTCCAAAATCCAAGCACTAAAATTCTAAAATCGAAGTTCTAAGTTCTAAGTTCTAAGTTCTAAGCTCTAAGTTCTAAGCTCTAAAGTTCTAAAATCCAAATACTAAAACATACCGGCATCATGACACTCATCGACGGAAAGGCAACGGCAGCTGCCATCAAACAAGAAATAGCAGAGGAAGTGAAGGCCATCGTCCGGAGGGGCGGGCGACGTCCCCATCTGGCCGCCATACTGGTGGGACACGACGGTGGCAGCGAGACCTACGTGAAGAACAAGGTCATCGCCTGTGAGCAGTGCGGCTTCCAGTCCACACTCATCCGGTTCGAGGACGATGTGACGGAAGAAAGGCTGCTGGCCGAGGTGGACCGGCTCAACCGCGATGACGGCGTGGACGGTTTCATCGTGCAGCTGCCTCTGCCGGCACACATCTCGGAACAGAAGGTCATCGAGGCCATCGACTACCGCAAGGATGTGGACGGATTCCACCCCATCAATGTGGGACGCATGCAGATCGGGCTTCCGTGCTACGTCTCGGCCACACCCAACGGCATCCTGGAGCTGCTGCGGCGCTACAGCATCCCGACTTCCGGCAAGAAGTGCGTGATTCTCGGCCGCAGCAACATCGTAGGAAAACCGATGGCCGCCCTCATGATGCAGAAGACGACAGGCGACGCCACCGTGACTGTCTGCCACAGCCACACCCGGAACATCGTGGAGGAGTGCCGACGTGCAGACATCATCATCGCCGCCATCGGCCGGCCGGACTTCGTCACGGCCGACATGGTGAAGCCCGGAGCCGTTGTCATCGACGTGGGAACCACCCGCGTGCCCGATGCCGGCCGCAAGAGCGGATTCCGCCTGAACGGTGATGTCAAGTTCGATGAAGTAGCACCGCTCTGCTCCTACATCACACCCGTGCCGGGCGGCGTAGGGCCCATGACCATCTGCTCGCTGATGAAGAACACGCTTGCGGCAGCGAAAAAAGAATTCTATCCTGCATAAATAAAATAATCCGGACACTTTCTCATGGCGTTCACCCTCACTTCCGAATATGAACCGACTGGCGACCAGCCCGAAGCCATCGCCCAACTGACCGAAGGCATCCGGGAAGGGCTGCCCGCACAGGTGCTGCTCGGAGTGACCGGCTCGGGAAAGACCTTCACCGTGGCCAACGTCATCCGCAACATCGGCAAGCCGACGCTCATCCTGAGCCACAACAAGACCCTGGCTCATCAGCTCTACACCGAGATGCAGGGTTTCTTTCCCCATAATGCCGTACAATACTACGTCAGCTACTACGACTATTACCAGCCCGAAGCCTACATCCCCTCCACCGACACATATATAGAGAAAGACCTGGCCATCAACGACGAGGTGGACCGCTTGCGGCTGGCCGCCGTCTCCGCCCTGCTGTCGGGCCGCACGGATGTCATCGTCGTCTCCTCCGTCTCCTGCATCTACGGCATGGGAGCTCCGATGGATTTCAGCGAGAACATCATCCGCATCCGCGTAGGGGAATCCTTGGACATCAACGCCTTCCTCCGGAAACTGGTGGACAGTCTCTACGTGCGCAACGACATCGAGCTGACACGCGGACATTTCCGGGTGAAAGGCGAAATCGTGGACATCTACCTCGCCTACGACGAGAAAATCGTGAGAATCGACTTCGGATGGGATGCCGTAGAACGGATTGAGGAAATCGACCCCGTTTCCCAGCAGTCGTTCGGCACGCTCGACGACTACCAGATCTACCCGGCCAACCTCTTCATGACCTCCAAAGAGCGCACGCAGGAAGCCATACACCACATCGAGGACGACCTGCACGAGCGGTTGGCCTACTATGATGAGCTGGGCGACCACTACAAGCACGACCTCCTGGAGACACGCGTGACCAACGACCTGGAGATGATACGCGAGCTCGGCCACTGCTCCGGCATCGAGAACTACAGCCGCTACTTCGACGGACGCAAGCCGGGAGAACGCCCCTACTGCCTGCTGGATTTCTTTCCAAAAGACTTCCTGCTCGTGGTTGATGAGAGCCACGAAAGCATCCCCCAAATCCGCGCCATGTACGGCGGCGACCGCAAGCGCAAGACCACGCTCGTGGAATATGGCTACCGTCTGCCCGCCGCACTCGACAACCGCCCCCTCACCTTCGAGGAGTTCGAGTCACTCACCCCCCAGACCATTTACGTCAGTGCCACACCCGCCGAATATGAGCTCCAGAAGTCGGGCGGAGTCATCGTCGAGCAACTCATCCGCCCCACGGGACTCCTCGACCCCGAAATCGAGATACGCCCCACACAGAACCAGGTGGACGACCTGATGGAGGAAATCCAGCGCAGGGCCGAGCGCGACGAACGCGTGCTGGTCACCACTCTTACCAAGCGGATGGCCGAAGAACTTTCCGAATACCTCATGGACGGCGGATTCCGCTGCGCCTACATCCACAGCGATGTCGACACCTTCGAACGGGTGGAAATCCTGGAAAAGCTGCGACGCGGCGAAACCGACGTGCTCGTGGGTGTCAACCTGTTGCGCGAAGGGCTGGACTTGCCCGAGGTGTCGCTCGTAGCCATCCTCGATGCCGACAAGGAGGGATTTCTCCGCAGCCACCGCGCCCTGACCCAGACCATCGGACGCGCTGCCCGCAACGTCAACGGAAAGGCCATCCTCTATGCAGACCACATGACACAGAGCATGCAGGCCACCATCGACGAGACCAACCGCCGGCGCACACTGCAGGCTGCCTACAACGCCGCCCACGGCATCACACCCACACAGGTGCGGAGAACCCTTCACGACCTGTCCCATGGCAAAAAGACGGACTACATCAGCAAGGCATACATCGAACCGCCTGCCCTGCGGGCCGCGGAAGACCCGTTTGTCAAGGCAATGGACCGCGCCGGACTCGAAGAGGCCGTCAGCCGCTCCCGCCAGCTCATGCAGGATGCAGCCAAGAAACTCGACTTCGCACAGGCCGCACAATACCGCGACGAAATGCTCAAGCTCGAAGCATTGCTGAAGGAAAGCGATGATGCTATTCCCAGCGAATGACACGTGCGGGAGCCTGCAAGCCCATGAGGAAGGTGGAACCGAAAATGACAAGAGAGGAAATGACAAGCACGCCCGCATTGATCAGCAGCAGAAGCGGCCAGCTGAAGTCAATGGGAACGGCATCAATATAATAAGTATCAGCATCGAGTTTCACGAGATGGAACGACTGCTGCAAGTGGCAGAGCACGATGGCCAGCACATCGCCGGCCAGAAGGGCACCGCCCAGCAGCATGACCCCGAACCGGCGGAAGATGCCGCGAATCTGCGAATGGGAGGCACCGAGAGCCATGAGCAACCCCATTGGCTGCACATGCTCCAGCATGACAATCAGCAGGCCGGAAACCACGGTGAAAGACCCTATCAGCATCATGAGGATGAGAATCATCACCACGTTGAGGTCGAGCACGTCGAGCCAGGCAAAGATGTGGGGGGCAATATCGCGGATGCTGAAAGCTCCACGCATGGCACCGATGCGGTCGGGCTTGTGGTTGACCTTTCGCACCAGCTGCTCCGCCACGGCATCGGTCTGCCGCGCGTCACGCACCTTGATTTCCAAGCCGGTGGACTCATCGCCCTTCCATTTGTTGAGGCGGCGGATGGTGTAGATGTCGGTGAAGCAGACGGCTTTGTCGTATTCAGCCAGATGGGTCTCATAGATTCCGGCAATGGTAAAGCGGCGGGCCCGCACGGTTCCGTCGCTGAAGAAATAGGCAAAGACTTTCTGCCGTACCCGCAAGCCGAGCTGCCGGGCCACGCGACGGGAAATGAGCAGGCAGCCCGAAGCGGACTGGGACGTGAACCGGGGAATCTCCCCCTCCACGAGAAAACTGCGAATGAAGCTCAGGTCATAGTCCTCCCCCACTCCTTTGAACTGCACGCCGCTGAAGTCCGTCCCGGTCTTCAGCATGCCGGACTTCGTGGCGAAGGGCTGGACATGCGACACACCGGGCGTGCTCCGCACTGTCCGTAGCAGGCTGTCGTCCGTCACGACAGGATAAACCTGAAAATTCTGATTCTGCGTCAGACTCAGAATCTGAATGTCCGAACCGAAACCGACGACCTTGCCGCTGACCTCCCGCTTGAAGCCTCGTGCGACAGCCACACTGACCACCATCACTGTCAGACCGACGGCTATGCCGGCTGCGGCTATCAGAATGGCCGGGCGCGAGAAACGCTGTCCCGCTGTCCCTCTGAAGATTCGCCTGGCTATGAAAAGTTCGAAATTCATGACTCTGTTCTGCCGGGATAGGCCTCAAGTGCCTTGCGCAGGACGAACAACGAGCGCTCAAGGTCTTTTTTTTTGAGAACGTATGCGATGCGCACCTCGTTCCGCCCGCTGCCGGGGGTGGTGTAGAATCCCGCAGCCGGAGCCATCATGACCGTCTCGCCCTCATAGTTGAAGTCCGTGAGGCACCATGCACAAAACTTCTCGCTGTCGTCCACCGGCAGTTTGGCTACTGTATAGAATGCCCCCATCGGAATCGGAGAATAGACTCCGGGGATGCGGTTGAGACCATCAATCAGGCATTTGCGCCGCTCCACATATTCATCATAGACATCGCGGCTGTACTGCTCGGGAGCGTCGAGCGAGGCTTCGGCGGCTATCTGTCCGATGAGCGGAGGGGAAAGACGCGCCTGGCAGAATTTCATCACAGCCTGGCGGACGGCTTTGTTTTTAGTGATGAGGGCACCGATACGGATGCCGCACTCGGAATAGCGTTTCGACACGGAGTCTATCAGCACGACATTCTGCTGGATGCCTTCGAGATGGCAGGCAGAGATATACGGCGATCCCGTATAGATGAACTCACGATAGACTTCGTCGGAAAAGAGATACAGGTCGTACTTCTTGACGAGGTCACGGATCTGGTTCATTTCGCGGCGCGTGTAGAGGTAGCCCGTCGGGTTGTTCGGGTTGCAGATGAGGATGGCGCGGGTACGCTCGTTGATGAGTTCCTCGAACTTCTCCACTTTCGGCAGCGAGAATCCTTCCTCAATGGTCGTGGCAATCGTCCGGATGACCGCACCGGCGGAGATGGCGAAAGCCATATAGTTGGCGTAGGCCGGCTCCGGCACGATAATCTCGTCGCCCGGGTTCAGACAGGCAAGAAAGCTGAACAGCACAGCTTCAGAACCGCCCGAAGTGATGATGATGTCGTCGGGCGTGACGTCAATGTTGTATTTGGCATAATAGTGAACAAGTTTCTCACGATAGCTGAGGTAGCCCTGACTCGGACTGTATTCAAGAATCTTCCGGTCGATATTCTTGATGGCGTCAATGGCCACCTGCGGCGTCGGCAAGTCCGGCTGCCCGATATTGAGGTGATACACATGGATTCCTCTGCGTTTGGCAGCTTCGGCCAGCGGGGCGAGCTTGCGTATCGGGGAACTGGGCATCTCCGTGCCACGGATGGATATGTTCGGCATGATGCTGATGGGATGTTGGATGGTCGAAGGTCGTGCGGCCTGCGGAGCGGAACCGGCACGACCGCTTTTAGCCTGCAAAGTTAGCATAAATCCATGGGAAAATCAAAAGAATGTTTGGTTTTTCACGCAATCTGTCATAACTTTGCACCATTTCCACGCGCACCCTCCGATGCGCGGACAGGGCAAATGCCGGGAATCAACTCAAGAAAAAGAACTCATGAAAATAGGCATCATTCAACAAACGTGCAGCGCAAACACGCAGCAGAACAAGCAGAAGCTGGCTGACAGCATCCGGCAGGCCAAGGCCGGCGGAGCGGAGCTGGTGGTTCTGCAAGAGCTTCACAACTCACTTTATTTCTGCCAAGTGGAATCGACGGAGAACTATCAGCTGGCCGAACCTGTTCCCGGCCCTTCGACGGAGTTCTACGGCAAGCTGGCACGGGAGCTGGGCATCGTGCTCGTCACATCGCTGTTCGAGCGCCGCGCCGCCGGTCTCTACCACAACACGGCCGTCGTTATGGAGCGGGACGGCAGCATCGCAGGCATTTATCGGAAAATGCACATCCCTGACGACCCTGCCTACTATGAGAAATTCTACTTCGCGCCGGGAGACCTCGGATTTCACCCCATCCGCACCTCCGTGGGCATGCTGGGCGTACAGGTCTGCTGGGATCAGTGGTTTCCCGAAGGGGCACGTCTGATGGCCCTGCAAGGTGCGGAGCTGCTGATCTACCCGACAGCCATCGGCTATGAATCATCGGACACGAAAGAGGAACAGGAACGTCAGCGTGAGGCATGGATGACGGTTCAACGCGGACATGCGGTGGCCAACGGATTGCCTGTCGTGGCGGTGAACCGAACCGGGCTGGAACCGGATCCTTCGCATCAGACCGGCGGCATCCGGTTCTGGGGCAGCAGCTTCGTGGCCGGGCCGCAGGGGGAGCTCCTCTATCAGGCACCGGTCGATGAGGAAGCGGTGAGTGTGGTGGACATTGATATGCAACGTTCGGAAAACGTGCGCCGCTGGTGGCCGTTCCTGCGCGACCGCCGCATCGAGGAATTCGGACCGCTGACACAAAGATTCATAGATTCCCCAAGCGGGAAGGCGGCGCATTGAAGCCCCTCCTTCACATTTTATATAAATAAAAAAACTCAAAAAGAGGACGATGTGAGGCTTTGCCTCATTACACGGTGAAGCCGTGAAGAAAAGACTCTCAATACCAGTCGATGGAACTGGAGTAGGAGCTCTTCTTGTCGTACTTGAGGGCATCGGTGAGCGTGCTGGCATTGGCACGGAGCGTCACGTGGTAAGAGGTGAACGGCCCGAACACCAAGCCGCCGGAGATATTGAAGCAGTGCATGTCGCGCGAGATGTTCACGGTGGTCATCGAGATGGCGTGGTTCGTGAAATCGTATCCCGATGAGAAGTTGACGTTCCAGTTCGACGACAGCTTCATGTTGCCCGAGAAGTTCAGGTTCTGCACGAACTTATAAGGATAACGCATGGTGCGCCGGTTGATGTCGCGCGTGCGGTCTTCCGACATCGTCAGACCGTAGGAGATGGAGAAGGACCACGGAAGGGAGAATTTCATATAGCCGTCGGCATCCAGATCGGAATCTCCCCCGCTCTTTTTCCCCGACGGCTGAGCGGCCGGTTCATCCGTCTGCTCCGCCCCTTCCTCTCCGTCTTCTTCATCGGTATCCTGTTCTGACTGCTCTTCGTCCGTCTTTTTGCCGAACAGACGGGCGATGCCATTGGCTATTTTCCGGAAAGACTGGTTATTGAACGTGTAGGAGAGGTTTTTCGACATGCCCTGAAAGCGTCCCCAGCGTCCATACGACCATTCCGTGCGGTTGCCCACCACGACATTGCCGTTCTCGTCGAACTCGTATGCATACGTCATCCATGTCGTGTTCAGGTTGAAGCTCACTTTTCCCCACTTCAGCCTGAGCCGAGTGGTCAGGTTGCTCCATGGCTGTGTCTTGGCCGCCATGTTGTAGGAGAGGCTGGCACCCAGCTCGTCGATGATGGAGATTTTCTTCACTCCCGTCGTGTCGCGGTCGCTTTTCACCTTCATCTCCACATTGTTCGCGATGTCGAAGCTCACACTTCCCGTCTTGCCCTTGCCCGGCACGCCGTAGAGCGAGCCCGAATAGGGAGAGTATTCCACGAGCGACACATTGCCGTCGGCATCCGTCTTGGTATAAGTCTTATAGTAACCATAGCGGCTGGCAGAGAAGTCCGGGGCATAGCTGAAAGAGACCGACGGCGTGAACACATGGCGCACCATCTCGATTTTGTCACCAAAAATCTTGCGGTTGGGCTTGTAGAATCCGTAAAGCTTCGTGTTGGCCGAGAGTGCCATGTTCCAGTTATAGACACGGTTGAAACCGTAAATCGTATCGCGCACCACAGCCTGTTCCTGAATATCCCAGCTCTGCATGACTTTGTTGGAGTACCACCGCTCCGTCCAGGTGAGGGACGGAACCACGTTGATGTATTTCATCACCTGGAACGAGGCCTGCACGGGGATGTTGTGGCGCATTCCGTTCCGCCAGTCCTTGATGAGGCTGCTGTGGAGCAGTTTGTCTTCTTTCGTGCTGATGCTGTTGGAGAGGGTTCCCGAATAGTTGAAGGAAATCTTCTCATACCATTTCTCCTTTCCCGCCAGTTTCTTCCGCTTGAACGGATAAATACGCTGAAGGCTCAGGCTGAGGTTCGGCATGGTGAGCGAGATGGTGGAGTCGCGCATGTTCTGTGCGATATTGAACGAGGATGAAAGGCTGAGGCCGATCTTCGAGAAGGTGTGGGAATAGCTCACGGAAGACGTGCGCGTGCTTTGAGAATAGGAGGTCGGATTGTAGAGACTGGTGAGATTGTTCTTCTCGTAGCTCTCGGTTGCAAAGTTGACGCTGGCCGAGAACGAGCTGTTGGGGTGGAACTTGGAATCCTGCCGGTGGCTCCATTGCAGTTTGAAGTTCTTCACTTCGGAATAGTCGGGCAGATTCTTCTCACCCGTCTTTGTCACCTGATAGTTGAAATAGAAGCTGCCCGAATATTTGTAGCGCGTCTTGTAGTTTGTCTGCGCCGCAATGCCCCACGAGCCTTTGGTGAAGATCTCTCCCGTCAGCTTCAAGTCCCAGCGGTCACTGACGGCAAAATAATAGCCGCCGTCCCTCAGATAGAATCCGCGGCTGTTCTCATCGCCATAGCTGGGCATAATGAAGCCGCTGGAATAAGTGTCGGTGAATGGGAAATAGGCGTATGGAACGGCTATCGGCAGCGGCACATCCTCCACCACCAGCCATGCGGGACCCGCGAAAACACTCTTGCCGGGATACACCTTGGCACGGCTCAGCGCAATATAGAAATGCGGGTGCGGCTCGTCGCATGTGGTGTAGCGCCCATGGCGCAGATACAGCTCCCGGTTGGTTCCCCGCTTCGATTCCTCACTATAGAGGAAACCTTCGTCTTGCTCCGTCGTCACGTCGGTGATGAATCCTTTCTGCGTGCTGAAATTGTAGGACATTGTTTTCGACTCATACGTGTCGTTGCCCTGCTTGAACACCGGTTTCCCACGCAACGTGCCGAGGCTGTCCAGAACGCCGTTGGCATACACGACGGAACTGTCAAGCCCCATCTGGACTTCTGCTGCCGTCAGCGTGATGTTCTGATAGTCCACCTTGGCGCTGCCGTACAGGTAGGCTCGTTTGGTGGTCATATCATACACCACCGAGTCCTTGGCCTCGTAAGCCACGGGGTCGTCCAGTCGTGTTTTCTTCTTCTCGGCACGGCGGACAGAATCCTCCGCAGCAGCAACAGAGTCGTTCCATTGGATGGCTCTGCGACGGTTCGCCGCGGCATTCCTCACCGTGTCGATGCCATGCGCCCTGTCAAAACTCTGCTTGATGGAATCCAAATCCGCAATATATTTGCGGTCTGCACCGAGCGAATCATCCGGTATCGCCTCACGAGCCGAATCCCCGGCCAGCGAATCATCCGGCGACGGCACCAAGGCCGGACGCCAAACCTGCGAGCTGCCATAATGACTGCCCTCCGCCACCATGCAGATGGTCAGGACAGAGAGAAGCAATATGACGATTCTTTGTTTCAAAGAAGTGGAGAAATCTGATTAAAAAGAGCTCACTGCCTTCTCTGTCTCTCCCACGGGGAGAGGGGCTGTTTCCCTTCGGGCCGCCACCTTCCTTCGGGAGGAAACAGGGGAAAGCCGGAAAGGGGCGTTGGGATATGCCTCCGGATGAGAAGTGCCCGAATTTTCTGCAAAGATAGGCACTTTTTCTTGGATACCGAAATGTTTGAACTATTTTTAACGCCAGCCGCACGTCCCGCCTCCGCCGCCGGTTTCCTGCCGCTCCCCGCGCGGGGGATGCTTCCACACATTTCGCTCCCCGAAATTTGCGTATGTCCGTCGGGATTGCTAACTTTGTATCGGAAAACGCGTGAACCGACGCACCGCTCCCGGGATTCCCCGAACACGAACAGCCATTTTCAATACTTCGCATGTGGACAAAAAAGACACGACCGGCCGAACGCATCATCCTCGGCATTGACCCGGGCACACAGGTCATGGGATATGGCCTGATCCGCGCCGCCGGCAATCAAGCGGACATGATTGCAATGGGAGTCATCGACATGCGCAAGATGCGCGACCCCTATCTGCGGCTCGGACGCATCTTCGAGCGCGTCACGGGAGTCATCGACGAGTTCCACCCCGACGAGATGGCTATCGAAGCCCCTTTCTTCGGAAAAAACGTGCAGTCGATGCTGAAGCTGGGGCGCGCCCAGGGAGTGGCCATCGCCGCCGCCATCGAGCGCGACATCCCCATCCACGAGTATGAGCCGCGCAAAATCAAGGTGGCCATCACGGGCAATGGAGCTGCCGCCAAAGAACAAGTGGCGGCCATGCTGCAGCGGATGCTCCACATCAGCGAGGACGACATGCACGTGCAAATGGATGCCACCGACGCGCTGGGAGCCGCCTATTGCCATTTTCTGCAGCTGGGGCGGCCCGAAAGCGTGGCACACTTCACTTCGTGGAAAGACTTTGCCACCAAAAATGCCGGCAAAGTACACAAATAACGGTGCTTCACTTGGCCACCTCGCAAAAATACGCTAACTTTGCCACCAATGCTCCAGAACAACATGACTTCACCCAACAGCAGCCGACTCTTCAGTGCCTACGCCACAGAATACGGAACGTTCCTCGGCGTAGCGTGGATAGCCGATTTCGCTTTATATATAAGCGGCATCCGCCAGATGAGCACTCCCCTGCTCCTGCTGGCCATGCTGCTGTTCATCGGCCTGCCCGTCGTGGCCTTCTGCCTCGCCAACCGCTTCCGCTCGCAGGTGCCCGACGGCTGGCACATCGGATTCTGGCGTGCCTACATCTTCTCCCTCATGATGATGATGTACGCCTGCTTCCTCACCGCTGCCGGCGAATACGTCTATTTCCGGTATATGGACCACGGCCTCGTGTTCCGCCAAATCAACGCCGTGCTCACCGACCCCGCCGCCACCCAGGCCTACAGCGCAATGGGACTCTCAGATTCCCTCGCGCTGATGCGGCAGACCATCGACACGCTGGCCGACACCTCGCCACTCAACCTCGCCCTGGCACTCTTCAATCAAAACGTGTTCATCTCCCTCATCCTGGCCATACCGACCGCTTTCTTCGCCAAGAAACAATAGAATAGAGAGGAGCGACGGACACCACCTCCCATATCAGCAAGCAACAACTCACCAACAACTCAAATCAACGGAATGGACATCTCAGTAGTCATACCTCTCTATAATGAAGAGGAATCCTTGCCAGAACTGCATGCCTGGATCAAACGCGTGATGGACGAGAATCATTTCAGCTACGAAATCATCTTCGTCAACGACGGTTCCACCGACCATTCGTGGAATGTCATCGAACAACTGGCCGGCCAGAATCCCGCAGTGCACGGAATCAAATTCCGCCGCAACTACGGCAAGAGCCCCGCCCTCTACCACGGATTTGCCCGCGCCGAGGGCGACGTGGTCATCACCATGGACGCAGACCTGCAGGACAGCCCCGACGAAATCCCTGCCCTCTTCCACATGATTCAAGACGAAGGCTACGACCTCGTGAGCGGCTACAAGCAAAAACGCTACGACCCCCTGTCGAAAACCATTCCCACCAAGCTCTTCAACGCCACGGCACGCCGCGTGAGCGGCATCAAGAACCTGCACGACTTCAACTGCGGACTCAAGGCCTATCGCAAGGACGTGGTGAAGAACATTGAAGTCTATGGCGAGATGCACCGCTACATTCCTTATCTGGCCAAGAACGCCGGATTCGTGAAAATCGGCGAGAAAGTAGTCCATCATCAGGCACGCAAGTACGGCAAGACGAAATTCGGCATCAACCGCTTCGTCAACGGCTATCTCGACCTGCTCTCCCTCTGGTTCCTGAGCAGCTTCGGCAAGCAACCGATGCACGTGTTCGGCTTCATCGGCTCACTCATGTTCTTCATCGGCCTGATAGCCGTCATCGCCGTGGGAGCCCACAAGATATGGGCCATGACCCACGGAGCCGACTATACGCTCGTCACCGAGTCACCTTATTTCTACATCGCGCTCACCATGATGCTGCTGGGCACCCAGCTCTTCGTGGCCGGATTCCTCGGCGAAATGATCAGCCGCACCGCCCCAAACCGCAACGACTACCAGGTGGAGAAAATCATCTGATTCCACCGGCTTCCACAAAAGCCCTCTTCCCCTCCCTCCGGAGGGAGACGGGGAAACCTTCAAGCAACCACCACGCTCCTCTATGCACCGCACCGCACATCATACTTCCCGCACCGCTCTGCTCTCTGCCATTGCCGTGCTGCTTGCGGCCTGCTCCGCCAGCAACTGTCCGCTGGAGAGCACCGTCACCTGCAACTACGGGTTCTACGACAGCCAGGGCATAGCCATCACCTACGGCGACACCATCACGGTGACGACACTCCTGCCGGGCACGAAGATACAATACACCTACCGTCGGCTGGGCTACACCACCTACATCACAGACCATCCCGACTCCTCACTTCTCGCGGCCGGATACACGGAGACGCAGGCCGTCGTGCGACGCGACACCATCCTCGTCAACAAACTCGCGAACGGCAGCACCCTCAGCCTGCCCATGCACTACTTCTCCACCTCCGACACCGTCATCTTCACCTATGCCGGCATCACAGGGCGTGACACCCTCTACATCGAACAGGACAGCTATTCCTACGTCGACCTGCCCGAATGCGGCACGCACCGCTTCCACACGCTGAAGTCCATCCGCGCCACCGAAGCTGCCATCGACCACGTGGAGATTGTCAATCCGCAAGTGGACTACAAAGGAAAAGAGAACATCAGAATCTACTTCAACGGCGAGGCCGAAGAATGAAGCCATCACGTATGAAGACAACGCATCGCATCATCCACACCGCCATCCTGACGTGCCTTTGCACCGCAGCCACTCACAGCCGCGCCCAAGGCATCGCCGACGAGCCGCAGAAGCCCACGCAGTACATCGAAGTGAAGGTGGAACAGCCCCGCCTGGCACTCTTCCAGGGCTTCTCGCTGGCCATTGACGCCATCAGCCCCGCCCTCTACCTGCTCAGCGATTTCGGTGGTGCCGAAGCCGCCCTCCGGCTCAATCTGAAGAACACCTACTTCCCGACCGTCGAACTCGGATATGCCAAAGGTGAGCAGACGGACGAGAACACCGCCATCCAATACAAGACGGGCGCACCGTTCCTGCGTGCCGGCATCGACCTCAACATGCTGAAAAACAAATTCCAGAACAACCGTCTCTATGTCGGTGCCCGCTACGGTTTCTCCTCCTACAGCTACGACATGTCCGGCCCCGAAATCACCGACCCCGTTTGGGGCGGCTCCGAGCCTTTCGCCTACCACGACATGGACGCACGCTCTCACTGGATGGAACTCATCTTCGGTGTGCAGACCAGACTCTGGGCCTCCTTCCACCTGGGCTGGAACATCCGCTACAAGCGGGAACTCTCTACCACCAAGAACCTCTATGCCAAGCCGACCTACATTCCCGGCTACGGAAAAACGACCCACTCGTCGGTCTGGAGTGGCAACTTCTACCTGATTTTCGACCTGAACTGGGGAAAGAATTCACACCGCCGCGCCACATCGGCCGCCCCACAAGTGCGCGTCACACTCCAGAACGAGGCACGGCCCGACAGCACCGCACGACCCGCCACCGGGCCAACGCCCATCATCCCTCCACAAAACTAATTCCTTTTCACGTCCAATCTTCAATTTGCCTCAGCAATGCCGTTCCTGAAACTACAGGAGGATGCCACCCCTCATCCACGCAAATGGTGGCACTTGCCGTTCCTCATCCTTCTGTTCGTAGCCACGATATTCATCATCCGTCAACAACAGGCTCCCAAGACAGATTCCTCCGCCGCTTCTCCCTGGCCGGCCACCAGCCGCCGGCAGGCCGAAGGAGCCGTCTTCGGCACCTTCTACCACATCACCTATCAGTCCCCGACCGACCTGCAGGCAGGCATCGACAGCACCCTCAACGCCATAGACCTCTCCCTCTCGCCCTTCAACCCCCGTTCCGTCATCACGGCCATCAACGACAACACCTCCACAGCCACCGATGCCCGTTTCCGCGAAGTGTTCCGCCTTGCCGCCCAAGTCTCCGCCGACACAGGCGGTGCCTTCGACATCACCGTTGCCCCCCTCGTCAACCTCTGGGGATTCGGCTTCCGCGACAGCTCCCGTCCCGACTCCGCCACCATCGACAGCCTCCGCCAGTTCGTAGGCTTCCGGAAAGTCACGCTCGACGGCGACCACATCCGCAAGCAGGATGCCCGCGTGATGCTCGACTGCAGCGCCATCGCCAAAGGCTATGGAGTGGATGCCGTCGGCCGCTATCTGGAGCAGCAAGGCGTGAGCGACTACATGGTGGAAATTGGCGGCGAGGTGCGACTGAAAGGACACAACCCCGATGCCGCCGTCTGGCACATCGGCATCAGCCGTGCCGAGGACGACTCACTCCAGACCGATGAAGGACTTCAAGCTGTGCTCGAAGTGACAGACATATCAATGGCCACATCAGGCAATTACCGCAACTTCTACATCAACAACGGCCACAAGTACGCCCACACCATCGACCCCCGCACAGGCTGCCCCGTGCAGCACAGCCTCCTCTCCGCCACCGTGCTCGCACCCCGTTGCGCCGAGGCCGATGCCTATGCCACCGCCTTCATGGTGATGGGGCTGGACAGCGCCCGCGCCGTGCTCGACCGCCATTCCGAGCTGCAAGCCTTCCTCATCTATGCCGACCACAACGGTAATACGCACATCTGGCACTCCCCTCGCCTGCCCCTCCTCCAGTAGCAGCGTCTCCTTTCCTGCGCCCTCTTTTCCCACCCTTCTCGCGCAATTGCAACCGTAAACTCCGCGCATCAAAGTTCCATTCTCCACGCATTTGCTGCCGGACGAAGGCGTTCGTTCGGCGGAACAAACGCCTCCGTTTCGGAAAACGAACGCGTTCGTTTTCCAAAAACTCAGGCTGAGAAAGAAATTTTCTCGCTGCATTCCGGGAATTTTCCCTGCGCAACATGTCAAAGAAAACTACGCGTGGCGATAGAGGGCTGCCCGTGGAGGATGTATCATCCAAAATCATCAAAGTTAATAAATTCCTTCAAAAACTGCATAACAGTACACAAGAACTTTTCAAGAAATATCGTTATTTGACGCTGTTGGACTCTACACCAGTTGAGAGTAGGCCAGTTGAGAGTAGGCAGTTGAGAGTTGAGAGTAGGGTATGACCATGCCAATTTCTTTGCGGAATCCTTGCAGGATTGGAAGAAAAGCCGTACCTTTGCAGCGCAATCACAAAGGGGTGCCGCTCCGTCGGAGTGGCTGAGATTAAACCCTCGAACCTGATGCAGTTCGTACTGCCGTAGGAATTGAGATTCGGATTTGCTCAGATGGGCAATGAATGTTGCTGGACGCTTCTTTGTGTTGCTTGCATGCACACGCATGCAGGGAAAACGGAACACAAAGAGTCGTCCTTCCTTATTATATATAATAATAGACGGACGGCTCTGACTAAAAATCCTTTTGCAGCCATGAAGAAAAAGATTTTGTTGGCAAGTGCGACCGTCTGGGCACTGACGTCAATGGCGTCGAATCCGGTCGAAGTGGAACCCGACTCGCTGAAGTCGGTGGAATTGCAGAACGTGCAGGTGGTGGCCTTGCGTGCCACGAAGAAGACACCGATGGCCTATTCCGACATCTCGAAGCAACAGCTTCAGCAGCTCAACTACGGGCAGGACATCCCGTTCCTGCTCTCGCTCACGCCAAGCGTGACCACGACCTCGGACGCGGGCACGGGCATCGGCTATACGGGCATCCACGTGCGCGGCACCGACCCCACACGCATCAACATCACGGCCAACGGCATTCCGCTGAATGACGCGGAGAGCTCGCAGCTCTACTGGGTGAACATGAGCGACTTCGCCTCAAGCGTGGAGTCGATGCAGATCCAGCGCGGCGTGGGTACCTCGACCAACGGCGCGGGTGCCTTCGGTGCCACGGTGAACATGCAGACCGAGAACATCAGCAGCATGCCGTTCGCACGCCTCGACCTGTCAGGCGGCAGCTACGACACCCACAAGGAGACGTTCCGCTTCGGCACGGGACTCATCGGCGACCACTGGGCCGTGCAGGGACGCCTGTCGAACATCGGCTCGAACGGCTACATCGACCGCGCCAGCACACGGCTGAATTCCTACTTCCTGCAAGGCGGCTACTTCGCCAACGGAACGGTGGTGAAGTTCATCACGTTCAACGGCACGGAGAAGACCTACCACGCCTGGGACTACGCCTCGAAGGCCGACATGGCCCTCTACGGCCGCCGCTACAACCCGAGCGGAATCTACACCGACTCAGAGGGAAACACGGCCTTCTACAGCAACCAGACGGACAACTACCACCAGCAGCACTACCAGCTGATTCTCAACCAGGACTTAGGCCATCTGTGGAAGCTCAACGCCGCACTGCACTACACGAAGGGGCAGGGCTACTATGAGCAGTACAAGGAGAGCCAGAAGCTCTACAAATATTGGCTGAGCGAGGAGAAGGGCAACCGCAGCGACCTCATTCGGCAGAAGAAGATGGACAACGATTTCTACGGCGGCATTGCCTCGTTCAACTACGACGACCACAAGCGGCTCGTGATGAATTTCGGCGGCGGTCTGAACAACTACGAAGGCACGCACTTCGGCAAGGTGGTGTGGGTGCGCACGCCCGCCGACATCACGCTCGACCCGCTGAAGAAATACTACGACAATTCTGCACGCAAGCTCGACGGCAACGTCTATGCCAAGGTGAACTACGAATTCGTGAAGGGTCTCAACGGATTCCTCGACTTGCAGTACCGCCACGTGGGGACACGCATGAGCGGTCCGTCGCAGGAATTCAACGGCGTGGGCGACCAGGTGAAGTTCGACCTTGACAAGAAGTACGATTTCTTCAACCCGAAATTCGGTCTGAGCTACGACATCAACCGCCGTCTGAATGTGTATGCCTCCTACGCCATCGCCCATAAGGAGCCGACCCGCAACGACTTCGAGGACATGCTGGCCGAGGCCGACCCTGTCAGCCCGAAAGCCGAACGGCTGAACGACCTGGAGGCCGGCGTGAACTACCGCAGCGGGAAGTTCAGCGCGGGAGCCAACTTCTACTACATGGACTACGACAACCAGTTCGTGCTGACGGGCGCACAGGACACGAACGGCGAGATGATTGCCCGAAACATCAAGGACACCTACCGTCTGGGGCTGGAGCTGACCGCCGCCTGGCAGCCGTTCGACGGGTTCAGCTGGAACGTGAACGCCGCCTGGAGCCGGAACCGTGCCAAGAACATGGACATCAACGTCATCGACCCGGCCACATGGGACGCTGAAGTGGTGAACATCGGGACGACGCACCTGGCCTTCTCGCCAGACCTCATCCTGAACAACGTCTTCAGCTACGAGTGGCGAGGCTTCCGCGCCACGCTGATGAGCAAGTTCGTCGATGAGCAGTACATGACGAACAGCAACTTCCGCAGCTACATGGACGAGGACACGGGCAACCGCGTGAGCGCGATGATTGACTCTTACTTCACCACCGACCTCGACCTCTCCTACACGTTCCACCTCAAGGGTGTGAAAAGCATCACCGTGGGCTGCACGTTCTACAACCTCTTCGACGAGAAATACGAGAGCAACGGCTCGTGCTCGATGAACTTCAAGCGTGCGGACAACGGCAGCATCGCCGCATTCCACAACACGAACGACGGCTTCTGGTCGTGGGCAACCTATTCGGCCCAGGCTCCGTTCCACGTGATGGGACATCTGAGCATCGAACTGTAAGGACGGATTCGGACGCTCCACACATCAGATTCTCCCATGAGCAATTTTCTCTGCGAACACTGGCTTGACATCACGACCACAGCCCTGGGGCTGGCCTACATCCTGCTGGAATACAAGGCCAGCATCTGGCTGTGGCTCGTGGGGTTCGTCATGCAGGTGCTCGACATCATCCTCTACTACGAAAACGGACTCTATGCCGACTGCGGCATGGAGTTCTATTATATTGCCATGACGGTTTACGGCTTCGCCAACTGGAAGTTCTTCAAGAAACAGCCGTCCGGCTCCGCGCCATCAGCTCCCATCACGCATTTCAAGCGTTCCCTCATCCTGCCCTGGACACTCATCTCCCTCGGTGCCTGGGCACTGATATGGTATCTGCTGGCCTACCACACCGACTCGCGCGTGCCCGTGGCCGATGCCTTCACCACCGCCTTCAGCTTCGTGGGCATCTGGGCGCTCGCACGGAAGTATTTAGAGCAGTGGCTCATCTGGATTGTCGTGGACATCGTCACCTGCGCCCTTTACTTCTACAAGGACATCCCGTTCAAGGCCGGCCTCTACGCCCTCTACACCGTCATTGCCGTTTTCGGCTTCCTCCGCTGGAAACGGCTGATGGCGAGCCACTGATATTTGTTTTCAGATTTTATTATCAGCCGGCGGATTCTTTATGTGCAAAGGCTTAAGAAGCAAGTTTCTTATAAGTAACTATTTTTTCCGCAAATGTTAAAAAGAGGGTTCATAATACTTTTTCTCTTACAATGTTTCTTGTTTATGAAACATTATACCTACCTTTGCATGTAAAATGAAAATGTATGGCACAAAATATATTCCCGACTTGTCTTGACGGACGAGGCACAAGACTTCATTGAGAGTTTACCCGAAGCAGTATCCTACAAGATATACTACAACATCAAGCGTGTTGCAGGTGGTGAGCGCAACAAAGAACTTTTTAAGAAGTTGGAGAATTCGGAAATATGGGAGTTTCGTACATTATATAACAAAACGGCTTATCGCTTATTCGCCTTCTGGGACAAAGACAAAGAGACATTGGTAATTGCCACTCACGGCATTATAAAGAAAACCCAAAAGACTCCAAGTAAGGATATTGCGAAAGCAGAAGCAATAAGAAAAGAATACTTCAAAAACAAGTGATTATGACACAAATGAATCTTACTCCATTAGACGATGTGCTTGACAAGCATTTCGGTAAAGTAGGCACTCCAAAACGTGATGCTTTCGAAAGTGATGTGGATGAAGCTTTGCATGCTTATAGACTGGGCGAAGCTATCAAAAAGGCTCGTATAGAACAGAACTTGACCCAAGAACAACTTGGTGAGCGTATCGGAGTGAAAAGAGCTCAGATTTCCCGATTGGAAAGAGGCTATAGCATAACGATTCCAACCATGAGAAGGGTGTTCAAGGCATTGGGGGTAGTAACTGCAACTATAGACTTGGGAATTGCAGGAAAAGTTGCATTGTGGTAAATTCTCATTGGAGCAGTGGCTCATCGGGATTGTCGTGGACATCGTCACCTGGCAGTTGATAGTAGGCTACACCGACGGGATACAGGAACTGCTGCCCGACTCTCCTTATCAGCTTGCACGCGAGGAGAACCGGCTGCCAAAGAGAGTGAGACATGGAAAACAATATTAAGGTAACGATATGGGGCCGTGAGGTGGGTCGCCTGACATGGAACCGCCGCAAGAAAGTGATGGCTGAAGGCAGACAGAAGATGCCGGAGGAGCTTCAGCGCGGCTATGTCATTGAGTACTTCGTACCACGATACACCGAGCGTCATTCAGCCAAAGGCTGAAAGAAATTCCACTTCATTCTGTAAAATAACATAAACCGTTCCGCCCTTCATCGGGGCTTTCAAGTTCTTACTCCATCGGCTTGATCATCGATTCGATAAAACGGATTTCTTCATCCGACAGGCCGTACTTGGCATACAGCTCCGCGTCCGTCCAAGGGCGGGAGAAGTCTTACTCATCTTTTTTAGCAAGTACTTCTTTTATATGCCTTTGTCCTGCCTCACTAATTTTAAACAGTTTATAGAGCTGAGGGTTAATATCAATGCTAAAGTCTATGAGCTTATTGTCATTTGAATAATCTATAATGTCTGGAACTTGCTTCGCCAAAGAGGTTAGCGATTCATCTGTCATCAAGAATGTAAACCTAATCAGTTCGCTCTTTACGTATTTATAAAAGTTCTTTGCTTCTTGCTCCGTTTTAAATATTTTCAAAGCAACGCGCGAACGACCGAAAGCACTATAATTGTCAAGGATAGCGAGTTGATTACTTCTCTTTTGGCCACCAGCATTAGCACTGGAAACAACGACTTTCCAATCGTTGAGAAACTGTATACCAGATTTGATATTTTCCTTATTGGTAAGATACCACTTAGCCCTTCCGCTCTTTCCTGCTTTGTCGTTTGTAAAAAGCTTTACTTCTTTATGCGGGTTAAATGAAGTTCCACTGTTGTATTCGCGCACCAAAGATGGATTTTCCTCTACGAAGTTACTTTCAATACCAAACAGCGTCCTTGGAAATATAGAATCATTAAGATATTTTATCCCTAACTGTTTGACCACTTGGTTCACATTATTTACGATTTCAACATCAACCGGATTAAGCGGCATCAATTCTTTACCAGGATTAGTGGCATTTACTTCTTGCCTCACTCCATCTAAAGAATAAACATATTTAAAGCCCTTTGATGTCTTCTTTTTATCTTTGAATACGATTGATATTCCGTCGGGTATTCCTTGCTGAGCAAATAACTCATTAGCATCTGGATAGAATACCACTTTTGCAAGATGTGGGTCGTTGATTTGTTGGAGTCCAAAGGTGGCGAGCCCTTTTCCTGAACGGTGAATCCAACGTCCACCAGGATAGATGAGCGCTGTATATCTCGCAATATCATTACTGATGATTTGGAAATAATGAAAGATGTTGGTCACAGCCTTTTGTCCATTGTCTGTGTCTTTGACCGCCACTGTTAACTGATACGGCGGATTACCCACTATAGCATCTATCTTCATATTTTCATTGTTGTTGATTTTCCAGAAGTGCTTGCCGTCGCGGAGCGTGTTGACGACAAGGTCCGGATGTTTGGAAATGTTTCGGATGAGGTCGGGATAGTATTGGGCGTTGACGCGGATGTCGCGGAAGCCGGCGAGCGTGCGGCGCGTAATGCTGCGGGCCATCGGTGTCTTGCAGACCACGAGGATGTTCTGCTCGACGGTGGCATCCCACAGGCTCATGGCGAAGGCATGGCCGATCTCACCATACTTGGCGCGAGCCGCCTCCACACGGGAGCGGTAGATGCTGTAGGCCACGTAGAGCGGATAGAGGCCGCTCTTGGAGTTGATTTCCAGCACAAGGCTGTCGGGACGGAACACGTCTTTCGTCACTTGCCCTTGATCCACAAAGCGAGGAACCGGGAGGGGATGCTTGAAATCCTTGTCGTAGAAACACCAGCCGCCGAGGCAGTCGGAGAGGTGCATGTTGACCACATGCCACGGCGTGAGCACCGTCTCCTTGTCGGGATTGCGGAAAGTGTGGAAGATGGCGGCGATGCGCTCGATGCGTTCCTCAATGGTGAAGCGGTCGGCGGCGCGGGCCATCTCACGGATGCGCTTGCCAGCCTCGCGGAAGATGTCGGGGTCGTAGTACTTCTTGAACTTCCCGAACTTCGCCTTGTCCACGCCGCGGGGCATGAACTCCTCCCACGACGGGTCGTCGATGAGCGCGGCGAAATTGTCAATGGTGATTTCCTCGTCCTCGCTCTTCAGCTCCGCACCGTAGATGAGCAGCGGCATGCGGATGGAGATACCGCGCAGGATGCTGATGGCGTTGCGCCGCTGGTTGTTCATGGCCTTGAGCTCGTCCAAGCGTGCCTGCTCCTCGGGCGTGCGCTGCTTCTTCGGTTTCTTCTCCAAACGTTCCTTCTCGGCATACTGCTCGTTGGTGAATCCCTGCTTGTTCACGTCGATGTCGGCGGTCTTGGCCATCGCCTTGGTGGTGCCGATGGTGCTCTTCAGATTGGCGAAGTCGCGCAGCTCCACGTCGGTGAGCTTCAGCAGCTCGTCGTTGTAGAGTGCGCCGTCCTCGAAGCCGCACTGCACCACCTTCTCTATCTGTGCCCTCTTCAGCTGGCCCATCATCTTGTTGACATCGTAGGGCGTCATTTGGCTTCCCTCGATGCTGATGATGGGGCAGAAGTTCAGAAAGTCGCCCAGGATGCGACGGTCTTCCTCCGTCTGCTTGCCTGCCTTCGCACTGACTTTTGCCGCTTCGGCCAGCACACGGAGCGTGCGGTCGGGCGCGAAGTCGAAGGCGTAGCACTGTTCCTTCATCCGTCCGTTGCAGGTAAAGGGTGTCTGCACGCGGAAAATGGTCTGCATGTACTGGGCGGCGGAAGTTGAGAACGAGCCGGCCATCATGAAGACAGCTGTCCAGGGCTTGACGCTCACGCCCGTGGTCAGACGGCCGCAACTCAGCGTGATGGTATAGGTCTCGTCGGGATTCTTGCCAATGGCTTTCTCCACCATCTGCAGTGCTTCGGCGTTCTCTTCGTCCTCATCGCCGTTGCCTGCCACATTCACGGGCTGGAACATGCCGAACACAGGGTGCGCCTTGAGCTTGGCACTGAGGGCGCGTGCCGCCTTCACGCCCGGCACCAGCCACAGGGTGTGGCGGAAGATGCGTCGGAAGCGGTCGTTGCTGTAGGGATAAAGACTGTTCTTGTCGTCCTTGCAGAGCAGGTCCAGAAAATGGTCCACGTCCCCGTCGTGAAGGAAAGCCCCGTCTTCCTTGGTGCGGAAGAACTCGCGGAAGTTGAAGGCTCTCTCATCCTCTATATACTCGCTCATCAAGGCGCCGAGGTCGTAGGTGTAGATGTTGATGGCAGGCAGCGAGGCGTAAGGATTTGGCTCGTAGGGGTTGTCCACGACCCATGCCTGTTTGGCTTTCTGTTCCATGACATAGTCCCACGTGAAGATTTCCTCTTCCGAATAATCGTCGAAGAGATTGAAGGGAGTGCCGGAAAGTTGCAGCACTTTGGTAGCCGGTTTGACGAGTTCTTTCAGGACATTCTGTCCCAGCTCCGTTTTGATTCCTTCGTGTGCCTCGTCCACGATGACGAAGTCCCATGCGGTCTGGAACAGTTCGTCGTTCTTGTCGAACTTGCCGCCCACCTGCTCCGACCCTCTGAGGTCTTGCATAGAGGCGAAATAGACGTACTTGTGTCCTTTCGCGGCCAGCCGTTCCAGGTTTCCGAACAGTTCTCCGTTGCCTTTCGAGCCGTAGTGGTAATCCTGCCGGTCATAGAATATCTTTCCGAAGTCCTCAAACCATCCCTTGTCCACCACGGGGCGGTGGGTCAGTATCAAGGTGCGTGCATAGCCTTCCTCTTTCACGACTTGCAGGGCAGAGAGCGTTTTTCCGAAACGCATTTTCGCGTTCCACAACATCTTGTTGCCTTGGCGGAACCGCCGGCGTGTCTGGTCAATGGCTTCGCGCTGCTCGGGACGGAAGATTATCGGGGTCTGTCCCCGGGTGATGTCGGACGGATGGAGGCTGGTCTGGCCATGCTTGACAGCCAGGATGGCTTTCTTCACCGTGTTCAAGTCGCAGCAGTACCACTCGTCCGCGCCGCTGACGCCCTCAAACTCCTTGCGCTTGATGCCTGAGCGTTCCAGCACTTTTTGCACCTGCTTGTCGTTGAAGGTCATGATCATGCCGCTACGCGCGAAGATGCAGGACTCGGTATGGAGCAACTGGTAGGCGATGCCGGCCGTCCGGGTGTATTGGCGGATGCGCCGATGGGCGGCCTGCTGCCGGGATTCCGCGTTGTTGATGAAGTCGTCGCCGTCGTCGTTCATCGTGGTCTCGCCGATTTTCAGACAGTCACGGTGCCGCTCGTCGCCGATAGCGAAGACATAGATGATTTTGGATTTGAGTGAGGATTCGAAGGTGGCCATAGGCAGTATTACTTGATGAGGTCTATGAAACGGATTTTCTTCTTGTCATCAGCCCAGTCGCGGATGAGGCAGTAGCGGCCGTTGTGCCTGCGGATGTCGTTCTCCCTGCAACCCCGGCAGCTGACAGTGTGCTGCTCCTCGCCGTAGAAGGTCTGCTCCGTCTCCACGACATCATGGCACGAGTCGGGCACCACGCCTTTCAGCCCGTCCATCTGCCAGAGGTTCCAGGAGATGATATAGGCGATGTAATTGATGCTCTTGGCAAGTGGGGGCTTGCCGAATTTCGCCTGATAGGCTTCGATGAACGTCCACAACAGCGATTCGCGGGCCAGCAGCAGACTGTCGCCCTGCCACTCAAAGCCGTAGATGTGCTTGTAGGCGGTCTGTGTCCACCGCAGCCAGTCTCTGCTGACATGCACGTTCTCGCTGATGACTCGCAGTTTGCGGTCGAGCAGGCCGATGCGTTGTTCCAAGGGGATGGGGCGGCCGGTGGTTGCATCGTAGCGACTGGTCAGATAGGGGGCTTCGCCGCATGTGACTTCCATGCGGGTGGCGCAGACATAGTCCTTCCAGGTTTTGTCTTGGGGAAATTCGATGGGACGGGGGTTGGCTGTCCAGGTGTGGCGGGACGTGTCTTCCACATTGAAGACATCCTTCCGGCCGAACCAGGCCTCATCCACGAGGTTGTTCTGCGCATTGCATACCCACGCAGGGGTGAACACCTCGGCCATGTCCTTGACGCGGTCGGCCTGCTGCTCCTTGGTTTTCAGCACACGGGGACGGATTACCATGCCTCGCCCGCCCGTGATCAGTTCGGGCAGGATGGGTGCGTGGCAGTCATATTCCGGGCCGAGCGACTCATAGTCATGCGTCGCCCAAAAGATGTTCTTTCCTGTGGTATGGTCGCGCAGCAGTGTGTCGAGCACTTTTGCCGACAATACCGGCAGGTCGTCCTCCCTGATGTCGATGCAGGCAGGACTCTCGTCGTTGTTTGGCATTCTTTGCGCTTATAGCAACCGGCAAAAGCACTTATCGGACTTTACAGGAATCCTCCAACCGACAGGCACGAAAAAAGCGCGGACGCTTATCCGTGCCTGAGGTTGTAGGAAATACCCTGTTTACTGATAAGTGAGATGTCCACGCCAGAAGCGCAGACATTAGTCATTTATCGTCGTAAACATCTTGAAACTTCCTACATTTCAGACACGCCGAATAACTGCTAATGCTGTTATTGTTTTTACCCACAAAAGTCGTATCGCCACCCTGCACTCAGGGAATCCGGCCGCAGCCGGTGCCGTTTACGGCAGTCGGACAATACTTGGTGCAAATGTACAAAGAAAATTTGAAAACAGCGCTTGTTCCCTTTGTTTTTTCTCGAATCGCACTTTCCCCCGCTCAGTTTCGCCGCAGAAAACAGGCGAAAGCAGACTGCAAAAAAGCAAAGTCAGACAGATTTTCGGAAAAACGAACGCGTTCGTTTCGTGAAACGGACACGTCCGTCAGGGAAAACGAACGCGTCCGTCCGAAGCGAATCCGCTGCGGTTCTCCGTCTTTCCCCACCCTGTTGCCGAATTTTCTCCGCACTCCGCCAGACTTTTCTCCGCGCTCCAGCAGACTTTTCTCCGCACTCCAGCAGACTTTTCACCGCACTGTTTTTACGGAAAACGCTTGGAAAGAGGGAGAGAAAAAGGCTCAACGGGGATTTTTCCCGCAATCGTTTTGAATTGCGCCGGAAATGCCGTAACTTTGCATGTTTGTATGAGCAGGATCTTAGCAATCGATTACGGAAAGAAGCGGACGGGCATCGCCGTGAGCGACCCGCTGCAACTGATAGCCAACGGGCTGACCACAGTCGATACGGCGGCGCTGCCGGACTTCATCGCCAGCTATCTGGCGCAGGAGGACGTGGAACGCATTGTGGTGGGGCTGCCGAAGCAGATGAACGGTGAGGATTCGGAGAACATGAAGCGCATCACGCCCTTCGTGAACCGTCTGCGCAAGCTCTACCCCACCCTGCCCGTGGAACTCTACGACGAGCGCTTCACGTCGGTGCTGGCCCACCGCGCCATCCTCAGCAGTGGCATCGGCAAGAAAGCCCGCCGCGAGAACAAAGGACTCGTGGACCAAGTGAGTGCCACCATCATTCTGGAGGACTATCTCAGCGCCCGGCCGCAGTCCCGCTGATGCTCCCGTGCAAGATGCCGGGCCGCCGCATGGCGCGAAGCCAAACACAAAAAAACTGAACGGAATATGATTTTACCTATGTATATTTTCGGCCAACCCGTGTTGCGCAAGCACGCTGAGGACATCACGGCCGACTACCCGGAACTGAAGACATTGATTGCCAACATGTTTGAAACGCTAAGGAATGCCGAAGGCGTGGGGCTGGCCGCACCGCAGGTGGGACTGCCGATTCGCGTGGTGGTAATCGACCTGGACTGCATCAGCGACGACGAGCCGCAGTTCAAGGGATTTCTGCGCACCTACATCAACGGCCACATCCTCGAGACGAGCGACGACCTCGTGAGCATGGAGGAGGGCTGCCTCTCCATTCCCGGCATCCATGAGAATGTGAAGCGTCCGTCGAAGGTGCACGTGCAGTATCTCGACGAGCATCTGCAGCCACACGACGAATGGGTGGAAGGGTTCGAGGCACGCGTCATCCAGCACGAATTCGACCATCTGGAAGGCAAGATGTTCGTGGACCGCATCTCACCGTTGCGCAAACAGCTCGTCAAGAAAAAGCTCCTCGCCATGACCAAAGGCAAATACTCTTGCGCCTACAAGACGAAGCTGAACAGATAAAAACACGACGCTCACAGCAGCCGGCTCCCGGGCACGGGAAACGGG
Organism: uncultured Bacteroidaceae bacterium; assembly: GCA_964415385.1. Classification (GTDB taxonomy): domain Bacteria; phylum Bacteroidota; class Bacteroidia; order Bacteroidales; family Bacteroidaceae; genus UBA3839. Next base: position 3,210 of record CAYPZK010000035.1, on the reverse strand, counting down.
AAAGACACACGGATGATTCGCAAAATCCTCATTCTGGCACTGTCGCTCGCCGTACCGACGGCCCGGGCACAAGTCAACACGGAACGCATGATTGACGTGGGGCGCAACGCGCTCTACTACGAGGACTACGCGCTCTCCATCCAGTACTTCAACCGCGCCATCGCCGCCAAGCCATACCTCTACGAGCCGTACTTCTTCCGCGGTCTCGCCAAATTCTATCTCGAAGATTACCTCGGTACGGAGTCCGACTGCTCGAAAGCCATCGAAATCAATCCTTTCTTCCCCAGTTCCTATGAGCTGCGGGGACTGGCACGCATCAACCTCGGAAAATACGGGCCGGCATCGGACGACTACGCGAAGGCCACCGCCGAATCGCCCGAGAACAAGGGACTCTGGCACAACTGGGTGCTCTGCAACGTCGAGCTCAACAACTTGACGCGAGCCGACTCCATCAGCAACGCTTTCATCAGACGATGGCCGGACTATGCCGACGGCTACCTGCTGAAGGCGGACATCCAGCTGGAGCTGAAAGACACGACGGCTGCGGAACAGTATGTGGACACGGCGCTGATGAACGACCGCTACAACGTGCCGTCGCTCTCGCTGAAGGCCTCCATGCTCATGCGGCGTGAGGAATGGCCGGAAGCCGACTCCGTGCTTAGCGAGGCCATCCGCCTGCAGCCCCGCAACACGCGCAACCTCATCAACCGCGCACTGACCCGCTACCACCAGAACAACCTGCGCGGCGCAATGGCCGACTACGACGTGGCTCTCGACATCGACCCGACGAACTTTGTCGGACACTACAACCGAGGGCTGCTCCGCGCCAACGTGGGGGAAGACAACGCGGCCATTGAGGACTTCGATTTCATCCTGAAGATTGACCCGAACGACGTGATGGCCATCTACAACCGCGCCGAACTGCTGTTCGACACGGGCGACTATCAAGGTGCCATCCGCGACTACACCACGCTCATCGAGACGTATCCGAACTTCCTGCAAGGCTACGCACGGCGGGCACAGGCGCGGCGGCTCATCGGCGACACAAAGGGTGCGAACAGCGACGAGAGCCACGTGCTGCACGAGCAAATAGCCCACCGCTACGGCATGCAGACGGCTGCGACGCGGACGGGCGTGAAGACGCGGAAAAAGTCGGAAATCAATCTCGACGAATACCAGAAACTGGTGGTGGAGGACGAAGAAGAGGAGAAGACGTACAGCGACGAATACAGGGGGAAGATTCAGAACAAGGAATCGGAAACCGCGCTGCTGCCGCCGCTCTCGCTGCCCGACTACAAACGTGCCGCACAGCACGCCGACGGGACGTTCGACACGGCTCTCGAACATTTGCTGGTCAACGAGTTCGAGCCGGCCATCGAAGGCTTCACGCGTGCCATCGAGAAATATCCGAAACTGGCCGAGGCATACTACAACCGCGCTTACGCCTACTCCAAAATCAAGAAGCTGAATCAGGCCATCGAGGATCTGAACCAAGCCATCAGCCTGGAGCCGAATTTCGCACAAGCGCTCTTCAACCGGGGCATCCTGCAAATCTTCTCCGGCAACAACGAGGCGGCCATCCCCGACCTGAGCAAAGCCGGCGAGCTCGGCATCTACCAAGCCTACAGCATCATCAAACACAACTCGCCGAAACGCAGATGATTCCACTTGCGCACCACTTCCCCGCCCCCCCGCCCGGCAAACGAAATGGCACGTTCACTTGTGATTTTCAACGTATTTTTATCAAGAAACAAAAAAAAGCGTTATCTTTGCACGGAATTTGGAAGGTGGGACGCGGCGGAATGCGACTCACCCCTTGTATATTCCAATCCCAAGCATCAACAAAAAAACAAGATAATTATGATTAAAATCACCTTTCCCGACAAATCGGTGCGCGAATATGAGGCCGGCGTAACGGGCCTGCAAATCGCAGAAAGCATCAGTCCACGTCTTGCGCAAGACGTGATTGCCTGCGGCGTGAACGGCGAGACAACGGAGCTCAACCGGCCTATCAACGAGGATGCCGAGGTGGTGCTCTACAAATGGGAGGACGAACAGGGACGGCATGCTTTCTGGCACACATCTGCCCACCTGATGGCGGAGGCACTTCAGGAGCTCTATCCGGGCACGCAGTTCGGCATCGGACCGGCCATCGAGAACGGTTTCTACTACGATGTCATGCCGCCTGAGGGCGTGCGGCTTTCCGATGCCGATTTTCCGAAAATCGAAAAGAAAATGCAGGAGCTCGTGCAGCGCAAGGAGCCGCTCATCCGCAAGGAAATCAGCAAGGCTGATTCGCTGAAGTTCTTCGGCGACCGCGGACAGACCTACAAGAACGAGCTGATTGCCGAACTCGAGGACGGGCACATCACGACTTATACGCAGGGCAACTACACAGACCTCTGCAAAGGGCCGCACCTCATGACGACGGCTCCCATCAAGGCCATCAAGCTCCTCTCGCTGGCCGCAGCCTACTGGCGCGGCGACGAGAAGCGGCCCATGATGACCCGCATCTACGGCATTTCCTTCCCGAAGAAGAAAATGCTCGACGAATATCTGCAAAAACTCGAAGAGGCCAAAAAACGCGACCACCGCAAAATCGGTAAGGAAATGGAGCTGTTCTTCTTCTCCGACCGTGTGGGCAAAGGTCTGCCGATGTGGCTTCCAAAGGGAACGCAGTTGCGCATCCGGCTCCAGGATTTCCTCCGCAAAATCCAGAAACGCTATGGCTACCAGGAGGTAATCACGCCGCACATCGGCTCCAAGAGCCTGTACGTGACATCGGGACACTATGCTCACTACGGCAAGGATTCGTTCCAGCCTATCCACACGCCGGAAGAGGACGAGGAATACATGCTCAAACCGATGAACTGCCCTCACCACTGCGAAATCTACGCCTGGAAGCCACGCTCCTACCGCGACCTGCCGCTCCGCATCGCTGAGTTCGGAACGGTTTACCGCTACGAGCAGAGCGGAGAGCTCCACGGACTCACCCGCGTGCGCAGCTTCACGCAGGACGATGCCCACATCTTCTGCCGGCCGGATCAGGTGAAGGACGAGTTCTGCCGCGTGATGGACATCATTTTCATCGTGTTCAAGGCACTCGGATTCAAGGATTACGAAGCTCAGATTTCGCTCCGCGACCCGAACGACAAAGAGAAATACATCGGCAGCGACGAAGTGTGGGAGGAAGCCGAACAGGCTATCATC
>CAYPZK010000034.1:0-31214 GCA_964415385.1 uncultured Bacteroidaceae bacterium | reverse complement strand
GAGGGAGAGCCGACCAAAGGGAGGCTGCTCCCTCTCCTTTTCTCGCGAAGCGAGTTTTTTTCATGGGAAAAATATATTTTCCACTAAAAGTTGCGTGATATATCAACTTTTTGTATTACCTTTGCATTATGGAAAAAGAACGTGAAATACTTTATTACAAAGACTATTTCATATCATTCTACCGTTCTCTTGAAACAGGGGCACAGAAGAAGATTGATTATGTCTTGCAAATGCTGAAAATGCAGGAGCGCGTAAATGAGAGATTCGTCAAATTCATTCGTGATGGGATTTTTGAAATACGTGCCTCGCATAACGGGAACATTTACCGTGCGTTTTTCATTTTTGATGACGGGAACATTGTAATGTTGTTCAACGGTTTTCAGAAGAAGGCACAAAAGACCCCTAAATCGGAGATAGAAAAGGCAATGAGACTTAAACAAGAATATTATGCAAGAAAAAAGAAGTGACATAGGTAGTTTTGATGCCATTCTTAACGAAAAGTATGGTAAAGAGGGTACTCCCGAAAGAGAGCAGTTCAACAAAGAGGCATACGCCTATTGCGTTGGTCAAATTATTCTTGATGCACGCAAACAGGAACGTATGACACAAACCGTCCTTGCAAAGAAAGTAGGTACAGACAAAACTTACATCTCTCGGATAGAGAAAGGAACGGTAGAGCCTGGGGTTGGTCTGTTCTTCCGCATTATGAACGCCCTCGGACTGAAAGTTGAGATAGCGCGTCCACTAATGTAAGAAGATTAAAGGCAGATAACCCCGCGCACCGTTGTGTTTTGCGGTCGGGCAGCTACTCGAATGCGTACAGCGGTCTCGCTTATGCGCACGCGAACTACGCATCATCGTACTCGAACACGGACCGGAAGGCGGTCAATGACATGGAAACGTTTATGGAACTGACAGAGGATGATTCACCTGTCAGCTTTCCGTTATGCAACCTTATCCCGGAAATAACAGAAGAAAGCAATCTATTATCGTCTTTCAACCGCGTTATCCGCCATATCAACGCTAAGGCAAAGATGATACAGTAGAAAAGAACAGCAGAGTCAAAAAAGCATTCCGTCGTGAAGCCGAAGCCTGACGACGGAATGCGATTGAGAAGCCCCTTCCTCTTCGAGAGGAACTGGATGTAAAGGATGCTTAGAGCATGGCTTTCACTTGATTATATACGTTCTCAGCGGTGAAACCTAATTTCTCATCGAGCACCTTGTAAGGAGCTGAGAAACCGAAGCTCTCCAAGCCGAACACCTTGCCATTGGCTCCCACAAGCCCTTCGAGGTTGACTGGAAGGCCGGCTGTGAGACCGAAAATCTTGGCTCCCTTTGGCAGAATGCTTTCTTGATAGTCGGCAGATTGGCTGCGGAAGAGACCTTCGGACGGGGCACTGACGATGCGGATACGGATTCCATCCTTGCGGAGAAGTTCGGCACCGGCCACGAGGGTGGACACTTCGGAACCGCTGGCCACGAGAATGATGTCTGGATTATCGTCGCTACCGGCCACGATGTAAGCTCCGCGCGCGGCCTGGCTATAGTCTGTACCGGCAGGAAGCTTGGCGATATTCTGACGGCTGAGAATCAGCGCGGTCGGTGTGGCAGTATTCTCCATAGCGAGTCGCCAGCAGACGGTGGTCTCGTCGGCATCAGCCGGACGAAGCACGAGCATGGAGTTTTGGCCATGATGATTCTTCAGCTTTTCCATGAGGCGGATCTGGGCTTCCTGCTCCACAGGCTCGTGCGTAGGGCCGTCTTCGCCTACACGGAAGGCATCGTGAGTCCAGATGAACTTGACAGGACGCTCCATGAGGGCGGCCATGCGAACCGCCGGTTTCATGTAGTCGGAGAACACGAAGAACGTGCCGCAGGCAGGGATGACTCCTCCGTGGAGCGTCATGCCGATGCAGCAGCAAGCCATCGTGAGTTCGGCCACACCTGCCTGAAAGAAAGCTCCCGAGAAGTCGCCTTTGAGGAAGGCATGGGTCTTCTTGAGAAACCCGTCGGTCTTATCGGAGTTGGAGAGGTCGGCTGAGGCACAAACCATGTTCTCTACCTGCTCGGCAAGAGCGCCCAGCACAGTGGCGGAAGCGGCGCGTGTGGCAGCACCTTCTTTCTGCTCGATGCCTGCCCAATCAACGGCTGGTACGGCGTTGTCGAACCACTGCTGCAGGTTGGCGGCCTTTTCGGGATTGGCCTCTGCCCAGGCTTTCTCCTTGGCATACTTTTGTGCCATGATACCCTTCAGCTCTTCAGCACGACGGGCATACAGTTCCTGCACTTCAGGGAAAATCTGGAACGGATGTTCCGGGTCGCCACCGAGATGCTTGATTGTATTCTTGTAGGCATCGCCACCGAGTGGTGCACCGTGAGTCTTGCAGTTGCGCTCATAGCTGGTACCGTCGTCTTTAAGGGCTCCCTTGCCCATGATGCATTTTCCGATGATGAGGGTAGGGCGTTCCTTTTCTTGCTTGGCTACCGTGAGAGCCTCGCGAATCTGCTGGGCATCGTTGCCGTTGATTTCAATCACGTTCCAGTTCCAGGCACGGTACTTGGCAGCGGTGTCTTCGCTCATGACGGCCGAGCACTCCGTGGAGAGTTGGATGTCATTGGAATCGTAGAACATGATGAGGTTGTTGAGCCCCAGATGTCCGGCAATGCGTCCACTGCCCTGCGAGATTTCCTCCTCGACACCACCATCCGAGATGTAGGTGTAGATACGCTCTTCCTCGAAGATTGGATTGCCCGTGCGGGCGGCAAGGAATTTGGCGGCAATAGCTGCTCCGACGGCGAAGGTGTGTCCTTGGCCAAGTGGGCCGGAGGTATTCTCGATACCGCGTTCAGGGTCGAATTCAGGGTGTCCTGGACATACTGAACCCCATTGACGGAGTTGCTGGAGGTCGTCGAGCGTAAACTTACCGATGAGGCAGAGCTGTGCATAGAGCATCGGACTCATGTGACCGGGGTCGAGGAAGAAGCGGTCGCGTCCCATCCAAGTGGGATTGGCCGGGTCGTATTCAAGGAATTCGGAGTAGAGCACGTTGATGAAGTCGGCTCCACCCATCGCGCCTCCGGGATGGCCGGATTTGGCTTTCTCGACAGCCGATGCAGCCAAGATACGGATGTTGTCGGCTGCACGGTTCAATACTTTGATGTCGTTCATTGTCTATGTTTTCAATATTATCCTTTGCTTTCTACTGCAACCTGCTCAATGGTAAGTCCCTTTTGGTAAACCTCGATGTAGCGGTTGAAGCCTGCCACCTGTGCAGAATCTGGCTTTACCTCCTCGCCTTGGTTGCCTGCAAAGACAACGTCGTCGAGGAATTTGTCGAGACTCTGACCGTCGGACTTATGGACGAGATAGGATGCGAGAAGGGCGATGCCCCATGCACCTCCTTCGCCTGCTGTCTCCATAACGGAGATTGGTGAGTTGAGGGCGGCAGCCAGAATACTCTGAGCCACTCCTTTGGTAGTGAAGAGGCCGCCATGCGCCGTGATTTTGTCCACATTGATTTTCTCTTCGTTGAAGAGTACATCGTTGCCTATTTTCAGCACGCCCACTGCGGCATAGAGCATCGAGCGCACGAAGTTGGCGAGCGTGAAGTTGTCGTTGGCGGAACGCACGAAGAGTGGACGTCCGTCGCTCAGACCTGTGACAGGCTCGCCGGAGATGTAGTTGTAGGACAGAAGACCACCACAGTCTGCGTCGCCGGTCTGTGCATGATGGAAAAGGTTCTCGAAAATCTTGCCGGTGTCGGCCGAGAACCCCATCACCTGCTGGTATTCCTTGAACAGATTGATCCAAGCGTTGAGGTCGGACGTGCAGTTGTTGCAGTGAACCATAGCCACTGGACTGCCGTCCGGGGTGGTGACGATGTCGATGATTTCGTATGGCTTCGACAGGTTCTTTTCCAGCACAATCATTGAGAAGGACGAAGTTCCGGCCGACACGTTGCCCGTGCGGGTCTTGACAGAGTTGGTGGCAGCCATACCCGTTCCTGCATCGCCTTCCGGCGGACAAACTGGCACGCCGGCCTGCAGATGGCCGGAAACATCAAGACGCTTGGCTCCTTCGGCCGTGAGGATTCCTGCATCTTCGCCTGCGAGGAGCACCTTCGGCAGGATGTCATTCAACTTCCACGGGTAGCCTTTCGGAGCAACGAGCTTGTTGAATTTCTCCACCATCGTGGCATCGTACTGCTTGGTGGCAGGGTCGATAGGAATCATACCAGAGGCATCGCCGATACCAAGCACCTTCTCGCCTGTCAGCTGCCAATGGATATAACCTGCGAGGGTGGTGAGGAAAGTAATGTCCTTCACGTGTGGCTCATCGTCGAGAATGCACTGGTAGAGGTGGGAAATGCTCCAGCGGAGCGGAATGTTGAAGTTGAAGAGCTTGGAGAGTTCGGCTGCTGCCTTGCCGGTATTGGTGTTGCGCCACGTGCGGAAAGGCACGAGGATTTCTTCCTTGCTGTTGAAGGCCATGTAACCATGCATCATGGCACTGACGCCAATGGCTGCCAGTTGCTCTATCTCGACATCGTACTGACGCTTGACATCGGAACGGAGATTATAGTAGCAGTCTTGCAGACCGGCCCAGATGTCTTCGATGCTGTAGGTCCAGAGGCCATCAATGAGCTTGTTCTCCCATTGATGGCTACCCTGTGCAATCGGTTTGTTGTCCTCGTCAATCAGGACAGCCTTGATGCGTGTGGAGCCAAACTCGATGCCGAGTATGGCTTTGCCTTCCTGAATGGTGGACTTTGCATCCAATTTCATCATAGCAAATTCTTTTTAATGGTAAATCACTTCAATGCTTTGTTCAGCATGTAGTAAATCTCGTTGTTGCGGAGCTGCTGTTTGAATTCGCTGATCTTGGTATCCTTGTTAATCTTGACATACTCGATACCGAGGATTTCAGCAAAGTCTTCCCAGTACTCTTCGGTGAGGTCGTAGGAGAATGCACTATGGTGTGTACCGCCGGCCAGAATCCATGCACCAGCACCGATTTCGAACGTTGGCTGTGGAACCCAGAGAGCCGAGGCAACCGGGAGATGTGGCATTGGTTTCGGTGCGATGCACTCCACTTCCTGTGAGATGAGGCGGAAGCGGTTGCCGAGGTCAACGACGGTAGCCTTGATTCCATGGCCCACTTTGGAGGTGAAGACGAGACGTGCTGTCTGCTGCTTGCGGATGCCGATGCCGAGGAAGTGAACTTCGAGTTTAGGTTTGTCAACGGCAATCTTCGGGCATACTTCGAGCATGTGGCTCTGCAGGATGGACGAGCGGTCTCCGGCGAAGTTCAATGTGTAGTCCTCCAGGAACGAGCATCCCTTAGGCAATCCTTGCTGGATGACGGACAGCGTACGGAAGAGGCAAGCGGTTTTCCAGTCGCCCTCGGCACCGAAACCGATACCCTCGTTCATGAGACGCTGTGAGGCAAGTCCCGGAATCTGGTCGAAGCCTACGAAGTTAGGATCGTTGATGTCTGCATCGCCCAGGTCGTCGAAGTTGGTGGTGAAGGCTGTGGCACCCTCGTCTTTCAGCACGCGGCGCAAGGCAATCTCAGCTTTTGCGGAGTTCTTCACCTTCTCCCAGTAAACTTCTTCACCACTCTCGTCAATCTTGATGGTGTAAAGCTTCTTGTACTCCTCGACGAGCTCGTCGGCCTCGGCATCGGTCACCTTTTTGTAGTATTCCATCAGAGAAGACACAGGATAGTAGTCCACATGATACCCCAGCCGCTGTTCGAATTCCACGCGGTCACCATCGGTCACAGCCACGTTGTTCATGTTCATACCAAACATAAGGCAACGGACGTGCTTGGCATCTGCCACACCGGCAGCGACACGTGCCCAGACGGCAATTTTCTGCTGAGCCTCAGGGTTCTTCCAATAGCCTACAACCACCTTGCGTGGCACACGCATACGTGTGCAGATGTGTCCAAACTCGATGTCGCCATGTGCCGACTGGTTCAGGTTCATGAAGTCCATGTCAATGGCATCCCAAGGGATTTCGGCGTTGTACTGGGTGTGGAAGTGGAGGAGAGGCTTCTGGAGAACCTGTAATCCCTTGATCCACATCTTGGCCGGCGAGAACGTGTGCATCCATGTGATGATGCCTACGCACTTGTCATCGTTGTTGGCCGCCTTCATCACGTCCTCCACCTCTTTCGAGCTGTTGGCCGTTCCTTTGTACACAATCTTAATCGGAATGATACCGCTGTTGTTCAGACCTTCTACCATTTCCTTGGAGTGACCGTCCACCTGTACGACTGCATCACCTCCGTAGAGCAACTGTGCACCAGTCACCCACCAAATTTCTAAATTCTCAAACATAGTTCTCAAAATTAAATGAAGATTGAAGATTGAAGATTGATCATTAGGCTTGCGCCGTCACTGCAAACTCCCTTCCTCTGCCTTCGTGGTTAAATACTATTAAATGTAAGTTGTTCTTTGTTGTTTTAAGGATTTTTACTCAATTATTTTCTTCTTGCATCGCAAATCTTCCATTCCATTCATTTCTTGTGCTGTCCGTAGTAGGCATTCGGGCCGTGCTTGCGGCTGTAGTGCTTTTCCACGAGCAGAGGGTTCATGGTGGTGTTCGGATTGACGGTAAGAGAAATGAAGGCCATCTTGGCACACTGCTCCATGACCGTGGCGTTATAGACGGCGTTGTCCGGAGAGGTGCCCCAGGCGAAAGGACCGTGATTCTTCACCAAGACTGCGGGCGTGTGGTCGGGATTGATTTTGCGGATGTTCAGAATTTCGTCCACAATGACATTACCCGTTTCCAGTTCGTACTGCCCCTCCACCTCCGCTTTTGTCATGTCGCGTGTGCAAGGGATGTCCTTGTAGAAGTAGTCGGCATGTGTGGTGCCGATGTTGGGGATGTCGCGGCCTGCTTGTGCAAAGGCTGTGGCATAGGTGGAGTGGGTGTGTACCACTCCTCCGATGTTGGGAAAGGCCTTATAGAGCACGAGGTGCGTGGGAGTGTCGCTGGAAGGGTTGAGGTCTCCTTCCACCACCTTGCCCGTCGCCAAGTCGACGACCACCATGTCCTCGGCCTTCATGTTGTCATAGCTCACGCCGCTGGGCTTGATGACGACGAGACCCTTCTCGCGGTCGATGCCGGAGACGTTGCCCCACGTGAACAGCACGAGTCCGTTCCGCACCAGGTCGAGGTTGGCCTTACATACTTTTTGTTTGAGTTCTTCGAGCATAGGTTTGAAATTAAAATGAGTGATAATTGACAATTGATAATTGACGACTCACAATTCACGGATTTATTCAATGATGCGAAGCGAGCCAATTATCAATTGTCAATTGTGATTTATCAGAAGAAATACCAGTAGAAGGCACCGCAGAGCAGGAGCACACCGATGGTGCCCACGATGTCCTGCCAGCCCCAGCTGGCGCGAATCTGCTTGCGGTATTCAGGCGTGAAGGTGATGGCCTCCACCTGTTCCTTCGAAGGCTTCTTGGTGAAGATGGACACAACGAACATGAACACCACGATGAATACCAGCAGCCAGCACTCGAACACGAGCCAGTTGGTCTGCCAGAACCACGTCGTTGCAGCCCAGAAGGCACCGTCCATCTCTGCGTTGCCCGTGTCGGTGATGACGTTGGTCAGCAGGCGCACCATGCCGATGAGGAAACCCACGATGAGACCCCACTCACCAGCTTTCGGCGTAATCTTCTTGAAGAAGATACCGAGGAAGAACACAGCCACCATTGCCGGAGCCAGCAGCGACTGGATGCCCTGAAGGTAGCTGTAGAGCTTGCCGAGGCTCATCATGACAGGAATCCAGATGATGCCGATGATGACGATGACCACTGTGGCGGCACGTCCGGCGAAGATGTAGTGAGCTTCGCTCTTGCCCTTGCGCAACGGCTTGTAGAAGTCCTCCGTGAAGAGGGTGGCACAAGAGTTGAAGAAAGCAGCGAGCGACGTGACGAGTGCGCAGACAAAGCCCACGGTCACAAGTCCCTTGATGCCGGCCGGCAGAATGTCCTTCACCATGTAGGCGTAGGCACCGTCGGTATCACCCATGTCGAACATACCCTTGCTGGAGAGCGTAGCTGCTACCATGCCCGGGATGAGGAACATGAACACTGGGAGCAGTTTGAAGTAACCGGCAGCAATGGAACCGCGGCGGGCACGCTTCATCACCACGCTGTTGTCCTCGCCCTTCTTCTGGCCGAGAACACGCTGAACGATGTGCTGGTCAGTACACCAGTACCAGAAACCGATGATGGAGGCACCGAGGAAGACCACGAAGCCCGGGTACTCCTTGTAGAGCGGGTCGGGATGGCCGGAGGCGTTGATGTCGCTCCAGTGGAACATGTGCGTCGTGCCGTAGCCGTCATGGAGCGAAGAGCAGTAGGCCATCATATTCGACCATCCCTGCGTGATGCTGCCGTCGCCCGCAGCCGCGAGACCGAGGAAGAGCACGAGGAACGAACCGATGATGAGGATAGGAGTCTGGATGGTTGACATGGTCATCACACCCTTCATACCGCCCACGATGGTGAAGATGGCGGTGATGATAATCAGTCCGAGAGCACCCCACCAGAAAGGCAGACCGAGCAGATATTCAAAGAACACGCCGCCCGTATAGGCCGTCACGCTGACCTTGGTCAGGATGTAGGCCACGAGGGTGATGACGGAGAGCCACGTGCCCGTGCGCTTCGTATAGCGGTACTTCAAGAAGTCAGGCATGGTGATGATCTTGCCCATCTTATTGTTCATCAGCTGATAGAAAGGTACGAAGAGCCATCCGAGGATGAGAATCATCCAGCCCTGCATTTCCCAGTGAGCCATGCCCACACCGTTCTGTGCACCCGTTCCGGCCAGACCTACGAGGTGCTCCGATCCGATGTTGGCGGCGAAGATGGCCATACCGATGACCCACCAAGGCTCGCCCTTGCCATAAAGAAATTCCTCACTGTCGGCTCCGCTAGATTCGCGCTTCGCCTTGGCCAACGAGTGCCAAACGAGGGCGATGACACAGATGATGCCCAATGCAAACACCAGCCAGTCAAGCCAGATAAATTCATGTGATTGCCAGTTCATTTTTTACTTTTTTTGATGTTATTGATTGATGATAATGCTTTACCTTATTCTTCTACGGAGAACTTGAACTTGCAATAGCTCTTGTATGTTTCACCCGGCATCAGCCAAGCGTTGGACTTCTCCCAGCCCGGGAGCGTGAACTTGTTCGGTGAGTCAGGAAATTTCTGGCTCTCCAAGCAGATGGCCGTCTGCTTCTGATAGACGATGCCCTTCTTTCCCGTGAGTGTTCCGTCGAGGAAGTTGCCGGTATAGACCTGAATGCCTGGTTCGTTGGTGTACACTTCCAACACGATGCCCGAACGAGGGTCGGAGAGCCGCACGGCCACAGTTGCCGTATCGCCTTGGGTGTTGAGCACCCAGTTGTGGTCATAGCCGCCACCGGCTGCAGCGATTTCCGCGTCCTCATTGCCGAAATGCGTGCCGAGCGTCTTGGCCTCGCGGAAATCGAAGTTCGTGCCTTCCACCGGACGGATTTCACCCGTCGTCATATAGGTGGTGTCGGTCGGCGTATAAGCGTCTGCGTTGATGACGATGGTCTCGTCAGCCACGGTGTTGTTCGGATCGCCGCTCAAGTTGAAGTAAGAATGGTTGGTCATGTTCACCACGGTTTCCTTGTCGGTCGTGGCCTCATAGTTGATTTCGATGGCGTTGTCGTCCGTCAGCGTATAGGTCACCTTCGCTTTCAGCTCGCCAGGGAAATTGTTGTCGCCGTCGGGCGAGTCCATTGTCAGCTCCAGTGTCTGGTCGTCAATCTGCTGCGCGTCGTACACCTGATACTGATAGCCCGATGGACCGCCGTGCAGACAGTGACCGAAGTTGTTCTGCGGCAGTTGGATGGTGTCGCCTTCCACCACGATTTTGCCCTGCGCGATGCGGTTGGCATAGCGGCCGATGGCTGCGCCGAAATCCGATTGGTTGTTCTGTGGAAAATATTTGTCTGCAGTGTCGAATCCCAGCACGACATCCTGCATCTCGCCATCCCTGTCAGGCACCAGGATGGAAACGATGCGGCCGCCGAAGTTGGTGATGCACACCTCCATGCCTGCGGCATTTTTGAGCGTATAAAGCGCGACCGGTTTTTCGCCTTTCAACGCGTCAACATACGTGGTATCAAACTGAGCGGGATCAAGACCCGATGCGGTCAGCCCCTCTTGGGCAGACTGCTGGCTGCATGATGCGAAGACAGCCGCCGAGACAGCCGCTCCCATCAGAATGCGTCTTACATTTTTCATCATGTTAGGGATATTTTGAATGAAGTTTGGTGTTAAATCATTAGCTTTTCATTTCATCTATACATTTTGCAAAGATAAGCATTTTTCCGATAATAAAACGATTTCAGAATTTTTTTTTCAGGAAAAGCGTGCGAATCTCCTTGCTTTTTCCCTTCGGTTGCCGGAGTACCATCGGAAAAGAAAAAGCCCCCTCCCTTGGGCTGGGGGAGAGGGCAGAGGGGAGTGGAGAGGGTCAGCAGAGCTTACGTGAGCCGTCGCCGATGACCACATCGATGATTTTGCAGTCTTTGCCGAACTGTTTCTTATAACGTGTCTGAGCCTCGTTGATGAAGGTGGAATAGAGTTCGTCGGCCACAAGGTTGATGGTGCAGCCGCCGAAGCCGCCACCCATGATGCGGGAGCCTGCAACGCCGCAATCGTGAGCCACCTGGTTGAGGAAGTCGAGTTCCTCGCAGCTTACCTCGTAATCCTTGCTCAGTCCGTCGTGGGTCTCGTACATCATCTGGCCGACTTTCTCGTAGTCGCCGGCTTCGAGTGCGTCGCAGACGGCGAGCACGCGGTCTTTCTCGCCCAGTACGAACTTGGCACGGCGCGTGTCCACCTCACCGACTTCGTCCTTCACTTCGTCCAGATCCTCCCACGTGCAGTCGCGCAGAGTTTCAATCTTGCGGTCCGGATGCTTGGCGGCGATATGCTTCACCACGTTTTCGCAGGAGTTGCGACGGTCGTTGTATGGGGAGCCGACCAGTTCGTGGCGCACGCAGGAGTTGATGAGTACGAGACGATAGCCCTGAGGATTCCAAGGGAAGTATTCGAACTCACCGCTGCGGCAGTCGAGGCGCATCAGGTTGCCTTTCTTGCCAAAGACGGAGGCGAACTGATCCATGATGCCGCAGTTCACGCCGATATATTTGTGCTCGGTGGCTTGTCCCACCTTGGCCAATGTCATTTTATCTATCTTGTTGTCGCCGAAGAGGTCGTTGATGGCGAAGGCGAAGCAGCTCTCCAGAGCGGCCGAAGAGGACATGCCGGCACCGTTCGGCACATCGCCTGCAAAGGCTGTGTCAAAGCCTTCGACCGGTACGCCCAATGCCATCATCTCGCGCACCACGCCGAAGACGTAGCGGAAGTGGGTAGCATTCGGTCCCTTCTCATCGTCGATGGAGAATTCGTCGTAGTCTTTCAGGTCGATGGAATAGGCGCGAACCTTGCGCGTGCCGTTCGGTTTGATTTCGGCGATGATTCCCTGCTGCACGGCTCCCGGGAATACGAATCCGCCGTTGTAGTCGGTGTGCTCGCCAATCAGGTTGATACGGCCCGGAGATGCGTAAACTGATCCTGTCTCACCATTGAAGTGCTTGATGAAGCGGCTTCTGACATCATCGATTGTTAATTTCATAATCTGTTAAATTTTATAAGGTTAGAAAATCTGGCTAATCTTTAGCAAAAAGTGGTTGGCCATTCTGTGCGAATTTGCCAACCACTTCATATCATCAGTCTTTCGTCAGTCCGATTTTGCTGCCGAAGTTGCAGAACCAAATCAGATAAGCATAGAAGATGAACATCACGCACATGGCGATGATAACTCCCGTAGCGTCCACGATGGCTCCCATCGTAGGCATGAGGATGGCTGCGCCAATCACGCCTGTGTTGATGACACCCGAAGCGGCCTTGGTGTGACGGCCTAACTTCTGAAGGCCGAGGTTGAAGATGAGTGGCCACATCACGGAGTGGAAAAGTCCGGCGGCGAGCATCAGCCAGATGCCGACCATTGAGGTCGAGAAGCAGAGGGAGGCTGCGATGCAGACAGCACCGAGCAGGAGTGCTACCGTGAGCAGTTTGCGCGGGTCGAACTTGGTGAGGATACCGGCTCCGACGAAACGTCCGACCATCATGCCGCCCCAATAGAAGGAGAGGTAGCTGGTGACGATGCTGGCCACGTCTGTGCCCTGATACTCCGGCAAAAGCTCGAAGCGGTATTTGAGCATGGAAGGCACACCAATCTCCACGCCCATATATACGAAGATGGCCAGTGCGCCGAGCCACACGTGAGGATAAGCGAAGACGCTGTTCTTCTCCACGATTTTCTCGCCGGCTTCCGCGCTCTGCTTGCCTTCGTCGATTTTAGGCAACTTCAGGAAAATGAGAATCAGGCAGATGACGATGGTAAAGATGCCAAGTCCGAGATAAGGGCCCGGCACGTATTCGGCCTTCGGAGTCTTGCCGGCAATGATGACGGAGGTGATGAACATCGGAGCCACGGTCGTGGCCACGGAGTTGAGAGCCTGCGACAGAGTCATGCGGAACGCGCCTTTTTCAGGAGAGCCGAGCACCATCACGTATGGGTTGGCGACATTCTGCAACATCACGATGCCCATAGCTACGATGCACATCGTGCCGAGGAATACGCTATAGACATTGGCCTCGGCTGCGATGGCCGAGCTGATGCCGATGGAATTGATGACAAAGCCGATGCCCACCACCGCGAGACCGAGTATCAGTGTGGCCTTGTAACCGATTTTGCTCATGAGAAGAGAGAACGGGATGGCCAGCAGATAGGCACCGTAGAATGCGGTATTGACATATTGTCCTTGCTGGGCGGACAGGTTGAACGCTTTCGAGCAGAAAGGAATCATGGAGTTGTTCATCGTTGTCACAAATCCGATGAGGAAGCAGACAATGAAGACAACAATCAATGCGAACGTATAGTTCGGCCTTTGTTGATTTTCACTCATTTGTTTGGTATGATTTAGATTGAAGATTTAGCGAAAGGGGAAAGCCATTATTCAGGCGATGCCGAACTTGTAAATGGTTTTCTGCGAATAGGTCTCGCCCGGGTTCAGCACGACGGAAGGGAAGTAAGGACGGTTCGGGCTGTCCGGGAAGTGCTGAGCCTCGAAGCAGATGGCGCTGCGCTTCGGGAATGTAGCTCCGTGCTGGCCGGAGAATCCCGACAAGAAATTGCCCGTATAGACCTGTATGCCCGGTTCGGTGGTATAGACTTCCATCGTCCGGCCGGAAACCGGTTCGGTGATGCGTGCCGCAAACGACAGCTCGCCCGGCTCTTTCTTGTTGAGCACATAGTTGTGGTCGTAGCCCGTGCCGTTTTTGATTTGCACGTCATCGGCATCAATGTCGCGTCCGACAGGTTTCGGAGTTGTGAAGTCGAACGGCGTGCCTTTCACGGAGTCAATGGTACCGAGCGGAATGCTGGTTTCGTCGATTGGGATGTAGTGGTCGGCGTTGATTTCGCAAATCAGGTTGTCGATGGTCGGAGTAGGGTCGGCGATGCCGGCCAGAGAGAAGAAACCGTGGTTCGTCAGGTTGCAGATGGTTTTCTTGTCGGTGGTGGCCTTGTAGTCGATTACCAGCTCGTTGTCGTCGGAGAAAGTATAAACGACCGTCACATCCAATTTGCCCGGAAAACCTTCTTCCATGTCGGCTGCCACATAGTGGAGCTTCACGCTCTGCTGGTTGATGCGCTCTGCATCCCAGACGCGGGCATGGAATCCCGTCGGACCGCCGTGCAGGTGGTTCTTTCCGTTGTTGACGGCCAGGGTGTACTCCTTGCCGTCGAGTGTGAACTTGCCGTCGCAGATGCGGTTGCCGTAGCGGCCGATGAGTGTAGAAAGAAATGGTTCAGGACTGTGGATGACATCGTTGATGTTGTCGTGACCTTGAATCACATTGCCAACTTTGCCGTTTTTGTCCGGAACCATGATTGCCACGATGGCACCGCCGTAATTCGTTACGGCCACTTCGTAGCCCTTTGCGTTTTTCAGCACATAGAGGTCGGTCTGCTTTCCGTTGACTGTCGTCTGGAAATCCGAAGCCTTCAGTCCTGACAGATTTTCTGCTGCTGTACTCATGATATGATGGTGTGTTATTTATGGTTAATACAGGACGATTTCCAAAGTGCCGTGCGGATGGAAGTCACGCCCATCCTTGACAGACTTCGAAACCATCTTTTTCGAATTCCATTGCAAATAAAACAAATTTTTTTCATTGAAACTAATATATCTACATTATTTTTTCAAAAAAAAACTTTTTTTCTTCATTTGACTTTCTGATTGAAAGAAAACCATTACCTTTGCATTCCCTTATCAAGACCATGATTCATAGAAGGTAAACATATAGCACAACAATGGCAAAGCATCTGAAAATCGAAGACCTGACCAAAAGCACCGTATGGTCGCTGTCCGAATCGGATTTGAACCAAATGCTGATTGACGGCAAGAAACGTGACACATATTCCGACTACGAGACTCACTACATGAACATCATCCGTCCCGTATTCGACATCCAATATCTCGACCGTTCCGACAGGCAAAAGACGGAGAAGCTCGAAGCGGAAGGCTTCGACATCTTCTCCATCCCCAGCGAGGGCGAGAACAATGCCATCGCCATCCGCAAGCACCAAATCAAGAAGATCACTGATCTGACGCTGGAGAACATCTCCCACTTGCTGCCCGGCGAGGTGCTCCACCTCATTGAGGAGAATCTGGGCACTGGCTGGCAGGGGCTTCCGCTCGCCATCCAGGACATCATCGAATCGGCTTTCTATGTTGACAGCTCCGTAGTGCCGTCGTATGCGCTCCACCGCAAGGGTGGCCTTATTGAGAAGCGCAAGGCTGACGGCTACGAAGTGCTGGAAGTGGCACGCGGCACATGGACCGAAGCGATTTTCCTGAAGAGCAAGCCGAAGGTAGAGCGGAAACGTTATTCATCGGAATTCCGCGAGAATATAGGCTCGTCGAAGGAGGAAGAAGAAGAGGATACCGACGACGAAGAAGTACTTGATGACGGCAACGATATGGACGGCCTCACCATTGATGAAGGAGATGAGGCGGACGTGGATCTCGTGGAGGATGTTGACCATCCGAGCCTGGAGGACATTGATGTCATCGAGCATTCCATCGACGAGAACATGGATGAGAATAATGTATAGCTGTCAGCTGCAACGTGCACGATATGCGTGCCGCCCCGATGTATGTTTTTTCTGAGGCAAAACATACTTTTGCAGGAAAAAACACGTTTTTATAGTAGTAAAGTCGCCAAATGGAACATCCAGAGAACAATCCTGAATACGCAGGACTCACGGTCAACAGTGGCGTAGCCCAGCCGTCCATCGTCAATCCTTACTTGAGCCGTTTCCGCAAGAAACGCCAGAAACTCTTCTCTGCGGGAGAGTATGTCGAGGGAATCCTGCGGGGCGACGTGTCGATGCTGAGCCAGGCCGTGACGCTCGTCGAGAGTGTGCGGCCCGAGCATCAGACCGTGGCGCAGGAAGTGATTGAGAAGTGTCTGCCCTTCTCGGGAAATTCCGTCAGAGTGGGCATCAGCGGCGTTCCGGGCGCAGGCAAGAGCACGTCCATTGATGCGTTGGGCATTCATCTGTTGAACCGGAAGGGGGGCAAGTTGGCGGTGCTGGCCATCGACCCGAGCAGTGAAAAAACGAAAGGAAGCATTCTTGGCGACAAAACACGCATGGAAAAACTGGCCGTGCATCCCAAATCGTTCATCCGCCCTTCGCCGACGGCCGGCTCGTTGGGCGGCGTGGCCCGCAAGACACGCGAGACCATCATCCTGTGTGAGGCTGCCGGTTACAACCATGTGTTCGTGGAAACCGTCGGGGTGGGGCAGAGCGAAACGGCCTGCCATTCGATGGTGGACTTCTTCCTGCTGATACAGCTGGCCGGTACGGGCGATGAGTTGCAGGGCATCAAACGCGGCATCATGGAGATTGCCGACGGCATCGTCATCAACAAGGCCGACGGCGACAACGTGGACAAGGCGCACATGGCCGCCACGCAGTTCCGCAACGCGCTTCATCTCTTTCCTATGCCGGAGAGCGGAGTTGTTCCGCAAGTGCTTTGTTACTCGGGATTCTACGACATCGGTATTGACGAGATTCTGGAGATGATTGACAGCTACATCAAGACGGTCAAGCAGAACGGGTATTTCGCCTTCCGGCGCAATGAACAGTCGAAATACTGGATGTATGAATCCATCAACGAGCATCTGCGCAACAGCTTCTACTATCATCCGAAGATTCAGAACATGATTCAGCCGATGGAACAGGAGGTGCTGGGTGGACAGGTGACATCTTTCGTTGCCGCCAAACGGCTTCTGGATGCCTATTTCACGGATTTGAAACAACATTAAGAGCAAGTAATGAAGGGTCGTTTCCATACGCATCGTACAGCTTCCCGCAGGATGGCCGCGCTGGTCGTGCTGGCCTGCTTGTCGGGCCGTCTTTCCCGGATGGATGCACAGACGGGCACCACGGGGTACGAGTTTCTGAACATTCCCGTTTCGGCCCATTCAGCAGCCTTAGGTGGAAACAATGTCTCCATCATTGAGGACGATGCCACCTTGCTGTTCACCAACCCTGCATTGCTGTCGAATGTGAGCGACAAGACCTTGAACTTCAATTTCTTGTCCTACATGAGCAGTTCGACCAAGCTGAGTGCCTCCTTCGTGAAGCAGGCCGGCGAACGCGGCACGTGGGCCTTGGGTGCCCAGGTGCTGAGCTATGGAGAAATGACGGAGACCAACGCCAACATGGAGGAAACCGGCACGTTCAATGCCAGCGACATCGACCTGCAGGGCGGCTACACGTATCTGCTGAACGACAAGTGGTCGGGTGGTGTGCAGGGGAAAGTGCTCCTGTCGAACTACGGCGATTACTCATCCGTCGGACTTGCCGTGGATTTGGGTGTCAACTATTATGATGAGGCCAAAGGCTTCTCCTTCGGCTTGGTGGCGCAGAACTTAGGCGGCGAAGTGGATGCCTTGTATGAGAAATCACAGAAGCTGCCGTTCAATCTGGTGATGGGTCTGAGCAAGGACTTCGCCAACGCTCCCATCCGCGTGTCCGTCACGGTGGCCGACCTGACGCATTGGCGGAAAAACTATTATTCGGTTGCCGGAGAAAGCATCAGCTCCGGCAAACGCTTTTTGAACCACTTTTCCTTGGGTGCCGACATCTTTCCTTCTTCCCGGACATGGATTGCAATCGGCTACAATTTCCGCAGAGCCTACGAGATGAAGATTGAGGACAAAAGCCATTGGGCCGGCTTCTCGTTGGGCGCAGGCCTGGCGGTCAAGCGTTTCAAGGTCGGCGTTTCCTACGGGAAATACCATGTCTCGTCGTCTTCCGTCGCAGTGAATGCCTCTTATTCCCTGTAAGTGGCCTCAGAGCAAGTCCACGACCGTCACTCCGGCACCACCATATTGTGGCAGTTCATCGCGGAAATCGGACACGGCTGGCACGGAGGCCAGATATTGACGAATCAGCGTTTTCAGGATGCCTGCCCCCGTACCGTGTACGATTCGCACCCGACCCACAGAGGCAACCAGTGCGTCATCCACGAAATAGGTGACGGCCTGGAGAGCCTCATCGGCACGCATGCCCTGCACATTGATTTCCGACTTGAAATGGAGAGAGGTCTCCCTGATTTTTTCCTGCGTCTGTCTGCTGAGAAACGTTTCGGCACGCTTCTCCGGTTTGGGCGCTTCTGAAGCTGTCAGCCGCGACAGCTCCACATTGGTTTGGACCGCGCCGAACGCCACCAGTGCCTTCTTCCCACTGATTTTGATGATTCTCCCGACCGATTGCTGTCCTTGCAGCTTGACGAAATCCCCCTCGCCGACAGCCTTCGGAGCTGCCGCTTTCCCCTTTGTCCCGTCAGAAACAGCCTCACCACGGGCGGAGGCGGAGAGGTCAGGGGAGGCAGCATCCTTTTGCCGCCGTCGGTCTTCGCGCCGTTTCTGTCTGGCCTTGATGGCTTCCACCTTCCGTTGCAGCCGTTCGTTCAGTGCTTCCTCATCGACCTGCTGCACGGAGTCTCTGAAATCCGCCAGGTGTCGACGGATCATTTTCGTCCGTTCCTTTTCCGCCTGAGCTTCTTTGATTTCCTTAATGGTCTGTTCGATATGCGCATTCGATTCCTTCAGCAACCGGTCGGCGCGTTCCTTCGCCTCCTTGATGATTTCCTTCTTTTCCCGTTGCAGCCTCATGAGATCTTCCTCATAGTTGCTGATGACCTGTTCCATGCGCTTCTCGTGGCGGTGGATGGCCTCCCGTTTGTTCTCCCAGTACTTTTTGTCGCGGACAATGTCCTGCAGGTACTTGTCCGCCTGGATGTAATCCTTTCCCACGATGTCCGAGGCATCCTGAATGACATCTTCCGGAATCCCGATTTTGCGGGCAATCTCCACGGCAAAGGAAGACCCCGGATTGCCGATGCTGAGCTGGAAGAGCGGATGCATCTCGTGACGGTCGTAGAGCATCGCGGCATTCACGATGCCGTCTGTCTCATCCGCAAAATGCTTCAGATTCTGATAATGCGTGTTGATGACACCATACGTGTGCTTCCGGACAAAACGCTTCAGCATGGCTTCCGCCAAGGCACCGCCGATTTGCGGCTCCGTTCCGCTACCGAACTCGTCAATCAAGAGCAGCGAAGAGCCGTCCGCACATTTCATCATCACCTTCATGTTCTGCAGGTGCGACGAATAGGTCGACAGGTCATTCTCGATATTCTGCTCGTCGCCGATGTCGATGAAGATGCTCTTGAAGATGCCGCACACGCTGCTTTCGGCCATCGGAACCATCAGCCCGCACTGCAGCATGTACTGCAACAGCCCGACCGTCTTCAGACAGACCGATTTGCCGCCTGCGTTCGGTCCCGAGATGAGCAGGATGCGCTGGTGGGGTGCCTTCAGCAGAATGTCGAGTGGCACTACTTTTTGCCGTCCGCCCGTTTTCCGGTCCAGCGACATCTTCAGCAGCGGATGCACGGCCATGCTCCAGTCCATCCATTGCCGGTCCACCACGTTGGGGGCGATGGCATTCATCTGGACTGCCAGCTTGGCCTTGGCCCGGATGAAATCCATCTCCGCCAGAAATTCATAGCTCTTCAGCATCTCGTCGGCGTGCGGCCGCAGACGGTCGGTCATGCCGCGCAGAATGTTGACGATTTCCCGACGCTCCTCGTTCTCCAGCTCATTCACATGGTTGTTCGCCTCGACTACCTGCGTGGGCTCGATGAATACCGTTTTTCCCGAGTCCGACTCGTCGTGGACGATGCCGCTGATTTTCCGCCGCATGCCGGGCACGACGGGAATCACCAAACGGCCGTCCCGCAGAGTAGGGGAGATGTTCTTCTCCACCACGCCGCTCTGCTGCGCCTGATGCAGGATGTCCGTCAGCAACCGTGAGATGCGGGCCGTGGCGGCTTGTTTCTCCCGCCGGATGCGCAACAGAGCCGGCGATGCGTTGTCCCTGATTTCGCCTGTCTCGTCCAGAATGCCGTCGATTTGCCGGACCATGTCGGGAAACACGGCCACGTCGCTCGCCTTGTCGTGCAGCACGGGGTAGAGAAAAGCGGGCTGTTCCTCTCTGTTGCCCTCCCGGCCGTTCTCCGATGGGAGAGGCTGGGAGAGACCGGTGGGCGAGGTCTCCAGAAAGCCTTTGATTTGGCAGATGCAGTCCAGCGACTTCCGGATGACGAACAGCTCTCCCACATCGACAAAAGTGCCGGCTATGCGGATGCGCTTGAGCGCGGGACGCACGTCGAAGAAATTCAAGTCGGGCAGGTCGCCGGCTTTCAGAATTCTCACGCATTCGGCATCCTCATCCAGCTTCTGCCGGATTGCCTGATAATCCGTCGAGCAGCACATCTTCTCCACGAGTTCCCGCCCCAGCGTGCAGACACATAACTGGCTGAGCATCTGTCGAATGCGGGAAAACTCTATTTTCTCTTCAAAATCCTTGGGATATATCATGGCGACAATTATTCTTTTTCCATGCACTTCATCTGATGACCATCTTGCGCACCGTGCCATCGCCTTGGCGGATGATGTTCAGACCGCGCTGTGGAGCCGCTATCCGGTAGCCCTGCAGGCTGTAGCAGGCAGGAGCGGGGACCGGCGTTTCCGGAGCACTGATGGCCGTATAGCCCTCTTCGCCATAATATCCCTTGATGATGGCATCCTTCAGGTCTGACTGATTGAACTCGGGCACCGAGCGGTGGGTACCGTTGGAGAGCCCCATCCAATAGATGGTGGCAAAGCCTTTGGCCTTGGCTTTCTTCACGAAGTCGCCGGCAAAGGCAATCAAGTCGTCGTGGCGTTCGTCGTAGTCCGTTCCGTCAGCCGTTCCCCATTCGCCGATGATGACGGGGGCACCCTTGGATGCCAGATAGTTCTGCAGGGAATTCATCATGCCGCTGACGCTGCTTTCCACAGCCGACAGCCCGTTTGCGAGCGAGGGATAGGCATGAACTTCAAAGGCAATATGTCCTTCGATGCTGTCCGTGGGCAGTTTCATCTGTTTCAGAGGGTCTTTCAGGTGAGAGTTCCAGCTGCCTTCGCCACTGCAAGCCGCATACGTGCTGACCACTAAGTTGCGTTGGGAATTGTTTCCACCCGTGGCACGCACCGCATTGACGAAGCTCTGGGCATAGCTGTTGATGGCATTGTAGGCCGAGGTGGCGATGGTGGCATCGTAAGCGTTCGACGTGCCGAAGGAGGCAAAGCACCACGAGTCGGCCACGTCGGTCATCTCGTTGTAGCCCTCGAAGAGCAGATGCTCGTCATAGTCCCGAAACTCGTTGGCTATCTGTGTCCACACAGCCTCAAACCGTTCGTGCTGTGCGGCATAGTTGTCCATGTCGGCCACCATCCATGCCGTGCTGGCCGTGCCCGTGTCGTGGTGGACATTGAGGATACAGTACATGCCCTGTCCGATGACGTAGTCCACCACTTCATGCACCCGCTTCATCCATGCCGCCTGTATCTCTGTGCCGATGTCGTCCGTCTCCGGGTTCCATGCTGTGAGCGAGTTCGTGGAATTGTTCCAGTGAACGTCGCTGAACGTGGCCTCCATGTGAGGGTACCACGTCACGGGCACGCGGATGACATTGAATCCCGCTTCCTTGAACATCGCGATGAGGGCTTGCGTGGTGACGGGCTGTCCCCATGCCGTCTCGTAGTTCGTCGGTGTCCGGTTTGTCCAGGCCTCAATCCACATGTTGTTCACGTCGCCCGAATTGCTGTCGAGCGTATTGCCCAGATTCCAACCCACCTTCATGTTGGCCACGGCCTCGGCGGCCGTCTCAAAGTCCTGTGCCTGTGCCACAGCGCAACTGATGGCGAGGGCAGTGGCAAAAATCTTCTTCATGACGAAATACATGGTTCTCATCTTTTATCAATATTTCCACTTGTCAATCTTTGCGGTCAGCATCATCAACGCGTCCTGCGTCTTCGTGGTGCTATCGAAATGCATTCGTGGTTCTTCCGAATGCAAAGGTAAGAAAAAAATCTCTCTCTTGCGCCTTTTCGTTGATGCAAATCGCCGCAACAAAAAATGTTTTCCGCTGCTGAAAAATATTCTTTTAGGCTGAGTTCCGGGAAAACGATGGCCTTTGTTCGGCGGAACGATGGCCGTCGCCAGACGGAACGATGGCCTTCGCCGGACATGGAATCCGCGCATTCCGGAACTTTTCTCCGCGCATCCCGGAATCTTTCTCCGCGCATTTCTTGAAGGGGAGACGCAGATGAGGAGGCAGTGTTGCCCGGGAGGACTGATGAAACGCATGCGGATCGGGCACGTTAAATCTTCGGATTAAACATAACCGTGATTGTGTTTTTTCTTTTTAGGAAAGGAAATATGTTCCAAGGCCGTGGAGAGGAATCGCCAAAGAAAGGTGCGTTTCCATAAAAATGGATTGACCATGTGAAAGGACGCGTCCAAGCAGAGAGATGCTGCGGTTCGGAAGTTGAAGGAACGAATTATTTGAGAATCTTACATACGTTTTGCGGAAAAATCACGTTACATATTATATATGGAATGTTCAAAGAGACGACATCATATTCTTCGGATTGTCAGCATGCTTGTGGTGCTGTGCTGTGCGCACGGCTCGCTCCGGGCGCAACAGCCGGAACAGACTGAGCGGCAGGAAACGCAAGACGGATTGCAAGGTGCGACTGACGAGGATTCGGACGGTCGCGTCGTGATTCGTGGAAAAGTCATCGACGACAAGAAGGAACCTGTAGAGATGGCGCAGGTGCGCGTGGAGGGAACGCTGATTGGAACTGTCTGTGACTTGCAAGGCAATTACCAGCTGAGCTGCCAGTCTTCTGACAGTGTGGTGGTTGTCTTTTCGCAGCTGGGTCACGAGACGCGCAAGCGCGTGCTGGTGAATCCCCGCGACACGGTCACGCTGAACGTGATGATTCCGGCATCGGGTTATGCACTGGGTCAGGTGGAAGTGAGCGACGTGAGACGGCAGGTCAGCGCGATGACGGATGTCAACATGAGCGACATGCGCCATCTGGGCAATGCCTCGGGCGGCGGCGTGGAACAGGTCATCGCCACGCAGGCCGGCGTGAGCACCCACAACGAACTGAGCTCGCAATACAATGTGCGTGGCGGGTCGTTCGACGAAAACTCTGTCTATATCAACGGTGTGGAGGTCTATCGCCCGTTGCTCATCCGCGCGGGACAGCAGGAAGGACTCAGCATCATCAATCCCGACATGGTGGACAAAGTGAGCTTCTCGGCTGGCGGCTTCGAGGCCAAATACGGCGACAAGATGTCATCCGTATTGGACATCCAATATAAAAAGGTAAAGGGGTTCGAAGGCAGCGTGTCGGCTTCGCTCTTGGGAGCGAGCGGCTATGTGGGTTTCGGCAACGACAAGTTCAGTCTCACACAGGCAGTGCGCTACAAGACCACGAGCTATCTGCTCGGCACATTAGACACCAAGGGCGAATACGACCCGCAGGATCTGGACTATCAGATTTACGGCAGTTGGATGCCGAGCCGGAAATGGACGTTGGACCTGATTGGCAATGTCTCGCGCAACGACTACCAGTTTACGCCTGCTGACCGCGAGACCACTTTCGGCACATCGGAGGAACTCAAGACGTTCCGTGTATATTTCGATGGTCAGGAGAAGGACAAGTTCCACACCTATTTCGGCAATGTGGCCCTCACCCATCACTTCAACAACTACAACCACTTGACTTTCAACCTGTCAGCCTTCAAGACCCAGGAGCGTGAGACATTCGACATCAGTGGCGAATATTGGCTGCAGAATGAGGGCGACGATGCGGGGCTGGCCATCGGAAAATACTTGGAACACGCGCGGAACAAGCTGGAGGCCACCGTCATCAACTACGGGCTGTCGGGGCAGAGCCGCTTCGGCACGCACGACCTGCGCTACGGTGCGCTGATGAAGCGGGAACGGGTGACGGAGCGGATGCGCGAATGGGAGATGCACGACTCTGCGGGCTATTCGCTCCCCCACTCTTCGGAACGCTTAGACCTCATCTACAATTTAGTGTCGCACAACAAAATCAATTCCACGCGCTTCGAGGCCTACGTGCAGGACACCTGGCACAAGGACTTGCCCGAATGCGAGCTGGTGCTCAACTATGGTGCACGTCTCTCCCACTGGTCGTGGAACAAGGAATGGCTCTTCAGCCCCCGTGCCACGGTGGCGTTCATTCCGAAGCGGAATGACAACTGGGTGTTCCGTTTCTCCACAGGCATCTATTATCAGGCTCCGTTCTATAAGGAAATCAAAGACACCGTGACGACGAACGGCAATACGTCGGTGGAACTGAACAAGAACATCAAGTCGCAGCGGGCCGTCCATTTCGTGCTCGGAACCGAATACCGCTTCCGCGTGAACAACCGTCCGTTCAAGGCCACGGGCGAACTCTACTACAAGGCTCTCTCCAACTTGATTCCCTACAATGTGGACAACGTGCGCGTGGTTTATTACGGCAAGAACATGGCCGACGGCTACGCGATGGGGCTGGACATGAAAATCTACGGGGAGTTTGTGCCGGGCACGGACTCGTGGGTGAGCTTCGGACTGATGAAGACGGAAGAGAAAATCAACGGAAAGAGCGTGCCGCGTCCGACAGATCAGCTGCTCAACTGCTCGGTGTTCTTCAGCGACTACTTCCCGGGCACGACGCGATGGAAGATGACGCTCCGGGGACATTATGCCAGCGGACTGCCGTTCGGCCCGCCTCACTCGGGACGTGAGCAACAGGTGTTCCGCATGTCCGCCTACCGCCGCATCGACTTGGGCATGTCGTATCGTTTGCTCGACAATGAGGACCGCCACTTGCAGACGGGATTCGGCCGTGCGTTGCGGAATATATGGATCGGTATTGATGCCTTCAACATTCTCGGCATCTCGAATGTCAACTCTTATTACTGGGTGACGGACATCTCCAACAATCAGTATGCCGTGCCGAACTACCTCACTGGCCGTCAGATCAACGGCAGAATCCTCATTGAGTTCTGAGCCGGCTCACCTCACGCGCAGCAGGTCGTTGGCCACAGGCTGATAGTCGGCATCCTTGAAGTTGAGCTTGTAGAGGCTGGCCAGACGGATGCCGTAGAGCTGGGCGATGGAATACATGGACTCGCCTTGTCGGATTTTGTGCCAACGGCCCTTCATCGATTTCGGCCCCTTGGTGGCTTTCTTCCCCAAATAGACATAGTCGCCGTCGTGAAGGCTGACGCTCTCCACGGCTTCGTTCAGCTTGAGCAGTTTCGACTTGGAAATGCGTAGCTCCTTCGACAGACTTTCCCACGTGTCGCCCTCCTTGGCTCTGATGCACAGCACATTGTTGTTGGTCAGCATGTTGTGGTACGAGAAAGTCACCTCTTCGTATTCCGGTTCTTCCACCACGGTGCGGGCGACAAACTGCCCGTCGGCGGCTATCGGTTCGTCCAGCTCGTAGAGGCGGTACAGCTCAATGAGGTTGATGAGCCGGTCGGCATAGACCGGACTGGTGGCGTAGCCGCAGGCTTTCAGCCCGCGTGCCCAGCCTTTGTAGTCCAGAATATTCAGTCGGAAGAGACGCTGATAGCGTTCGCGGAGCAGAAACTGCGAATGGTCTTCATAGCTTTCTTCCACCGTCTTGTACTTGCGGAAGTGCTCGCCGCGCCGGTCGTCATTGTGTGTCACCGTGGGGCCTTGCCACGAGCTGCCGCGCTTGATGCCGAAATGATTGTTGCTCTTGACGGCCAGTTCGCCCTTCCCTGCCCCACTTTCCAGCAGCGCCTGCGCCAGCGTGATGCTGGCCGGAATCTTGTGCTTGTGCATTTGATCCACGGCAATGTCTTTGTATTTGGCAATGTAACGTTGGAAGTCGGGGTTGGGAGTGGTCTGCGACAGCGCGGGCAGACAGGCTGCGCAGCAAAGCAGCAAGAAAGAGGCAAGGAATCTGTGCATGGTGGAAAGATGCTGGATGGGAAGATGGTGTCAGAAATTAGAGATAGGATTTGTCAAAATGTACGGGCAGCAAGTCACGGGCTGAGTCAAGAAAATACGTGCCGCCGGTGCCGTACAGCATGATGCGGATGGAGTTGCCGAAGCGGCTCTCGGTCTCGATGAACACCTGCCGGCAGCCTCCGCAGGGACTGATGGGACGGCTTGTGAATTGTCCGCTGGAGTCGCGGGCGGCGATGCAGAGCATGGTCACCGCCTGCTCGGGGTAGCGGCTGTTGGCGTAGAAGAGTGCGGTCCGTTCGGCGCACAGGCCGGAGGGAAAGGCGGAATTCTCCTGGTTGGAGCCGGTGACAACCGTGCCGTCGGCCAACAGCAGGGCGGCTCCTACCGAGAAATGTGAATAAGGCGAATAGCTGCGTTGCGTAGCTTCCTTGGCTGCCTGCAGGAGCCGTTGCTCGTCTTCGTCGAGCTCCGATTCCTGCTTTTCCGTGACGGAAATGTTGATGTTCAACTCATTCATGTAGATGATATTTAGATGCTAATTGTACAACTTCTCGCGAAGAGCCTTGATCTCGTCGGAGGCGATATACTCATCGTACTGCATGAGCTTGTCGATGGTGCCTTTCGGGGTCAGTTCGATGATGCGGTTGGCCACGGTCTCGATGAATTCGTGGTCGTGAGAGGCAAAGAGCACATTGCCCTTGAATTGCTTCAGGTTGTTGTTGAAGGCCTGGATGGATTCGAGGTCGAGGTGGTTGGTCGGCGTGTCGAGAATGAGGCAGTTGGCGTTCTTCAGCTGCATCCGCGCAATCATGCAACGCATACGCTCGCCTCCCGACAGCACGTTGACCTTCTTCAGCACTTCCTCTCCCGAGAACAGCATGCGTCCCAGATAGCCTTTGAAGAACACGTCGTTGCCTTCGCCGTACTGGGCGAGCCAGTCGATGAGGTTCTTGTCTGAGTTGAAGAACTCCGTATTGTCGAGTGGCAGATAGGCAGTCGTGATGGTCACGCCCCACTTGTAGGTGCCGGCCTGCGGCTCACGGTTGCCGTTGATGATTTCGAAGAGCGCGGTCATGGCACGTGAGTTGTGGCTCAGGAACACCACTTTCTGGCCTTTCTCCACTGTGAACGAGAGATTGTCGAAGAGCACGGTTCCGTCGTCCTCGACGGCACGCAACCCCTCCACTTCCAGAATCTGGTTGCCCGGCTCACGCTCCATCTGGAAGATGATTCCCGGATATTTGCGCGTGGAAGGCTGAATCTCTTCGATGTTGAGCTTCTCAAGCATCTTCTTGCGGCTGGTCGTCTGCTTGCTTTTGGCCGCGTTGGCGGAGAAACGGCGGATGAACTCCTCCAGTTCCCGTTTCTTCTCTTCCGCCTTCGCCTTCTGGTTCTGTGCCTGACGGAGTGCCAGCTGCGATGATTCGTACCAGAAGGAATAGTTGCCGGCAAAGAGGTTCACTTTGCCGTAGTCGATGTCCACCGTGTGGGTGCTGACTGCGTCAAGAAAGTGGCGGTCGTGGCTGACCACCAGAACGGTATGCTCGAAATTGGCAAGATAGTCTTCCAACCACGAAACTGTGTCGAGGTCGAGGTCGTTCGTCGGCTCGTCCAGCAGCAGATTGTCTGGATTGCCGTAGAGTGCCTGCGCCAGCATCACACGCACTTTTTCCTTACCGCTCAGCTCCGACATCAGTTTGGTGTGCAGGCTCTCCTTGATGCCCAATCCGCTCAGCAGGATGGCCGCGTCGCTCTCGGCATTCCAGCCGTCCAGCTCCGCAAATTTCTCTTCCAGCTCTGCGGCCTTGATGCCGTCTGCGTCTGAGAAGTCCTCCTTGGCATAGATGGCATCTTTCTGCTGCATGATGTCCCAGAGCACGCTGTGACCCATGAGCACCGTGTTGAGCACCGTGCAGTTGTCGAACTTGAAGTGGTCTTGCGAGAGGACGGAGAGGCGTTCGCCAGGTCCCAGCGTAATCGTTCCCTTGGCCGGTTCCAGTTCCCCGGAAATGGCCTTGAGCAGGGTGGACTTCCCTGCTCCGTTGGCCCCGATGACACCATAGATGTTGCCGTTGGTGAACTTGAGGTTGACGTCTTTGTAAAGCACACGTTTGCCGAATTGTATGGCGAGGTCAGAAATTGTGATCATATCAGTTTTATCTACGATTTTCGTGCAAAGGTAATGCTTTTTTGCGAGATTGCCGACTTTCCTTCCAACTTTCGTCCTTCCCTACTGCTGTTTCCGCAGGAACAGGCGATGGTCGATGCACGATGGCAGTTCCGTTTCGTAGTGCGTCACCATGATGAGTGTCTTGTTTCTTCTGCGGCAGAATGTCTCGATGATGTCCTTCACGAGCCGGCGGTTGCGCAGGTCGAGCCCATGCAACGGTTCGTCGAGAATCAGCAGGGAAGGGTCTTTGACGAAAGCGCGGGCCACCAATACCAGCCGCTGCTCTCCGCTGGACAGCTTCAGGAAAGTCGTGTCGCGATAGCGGAGGATGCCGAACATGTCCATCCAGAATTCACACACGCCGATTTGCTCCGGCCTCGGCCGCTTGTAGAGACCGACCGAGTCGCTCAGCCCGCTGGCCACGATTTCTATGGCCGGCAGGTCGCGCATGTAGGCGCGGTGCATCTCCGGCGAGATATAGCCGATGTGCTTCTTGATGTCCCAGATGCTCTCCCCCGTGCCGCGCCGGTGGTCGAACAGCACGATTTCGTTGGCGTAGGCCTGGGGGTTGTCCGCGCAAATGAGGCTCAGCAGCGTACTCTTGCCAGACCCGTTCGCGCCGCTGAGCGCCCAGCGTTCTCCGTTGCGGACGGTGAGGCTCAAATCGCGCAGGATGGTGCGCTCTCCATAGCGGATGTTCACGTGACGAAACTCCACGACCTTCTGCGTACCGGCCTCCGGCATGTCCGCTTCACCGGCCTCCGGCAAACCGAGGATGGCCTGTTCCTTATCCACCGTCAGCACACGTGCGGGCGGTTCCGGCTGAGCCTGCCGCCATGCCGCCAGCGTCTGCTTGGGCAGCACGTCCATGTCGGCCACAGGCACCACATGCGTGATGAAGGAAGGAATGTCGTCGGACTTCGACAACACCAGAATGACTTGCAGGCGCGTCTGCTCCGTGAGTACCTTCAGCAGGTCGTGCAGCTGCTGCCGGGCGGTCACATCCAGTCCGATGAACGGATTGTCCATAATCAGCACGCGTGGATTCGAGAGCAGTGTCTTGGTCAGCTGAAACTTGCGCAGTTCACCGCTGCTCAGCAGGATAATCCGCTTGTCGAGCAACTGGTCAAGGTGGAACATCGTATAGAGGCGGTCGCGCAGGCGCACGCGCTCTGCCGTGATTTCCTGCCGGTCCTGAGCCGACAGCCCGTGCTCCATGCCGACGAGTCGCTCCGCTGTCTGGAAAGCCTTGTCCAAGAGTTCGCTGACCAACGGCACGTCGTCGATGTCGTGCTGGTTCCAGCGTTGCTGGTAATAGTAGGTGCTGTCGCCCGTGCCGTAGGCATCGCAGAAGGTGATGTACTTGATGTTGTCGCTCACCATCTTGGCCTTGCTGGGCGAGAAATCGTAATTCACGCGGGTGAGAAGCAGGGGATGCTTCTCCGTGATGATGTCCACGAGCATGGACTTGCCAGCGCCATTGTCGCCTACAATCGCGACATTCTCTCCGTCGAGCAGCGTCAGATTCACCGGATGCTTCATCCGATAGAGGGGATGGCGGGGCACGCCGTTGATAATTTCGATGATCTTCTGTGTCATAATGCTTGTGAAGCCGGAACCCCAGTCTGAGAGAAAGTGTCGCAAAAGTAATGAAACTTTTTCGTTCCGCCAACTAAATGGCATCATTTTGCCGGCATCCGCAGGCTTTCTTGATATATGGATAAAGCCTGCTCTTGCGGCGGAACGAATGTCAAGGTCTCTGCAACCAGTGCCCGGCAATGGAAATGCTGTATATACAAAAAAAAGAACTCCTGAAACAGCTGTTGCAGGAAGCATACTGTTTCAGGAGTGATTCTTGATACGGACAAATCCGCTGGGATTCAGAAGCGGAAACCGAGTGTGGCAATCAGCTGGCTGCGGTTGTTGTCGATTTCCGTCGGCTTCAGATCCACGTCGTCGAAAGCATAGAAATCGCCTTTCTGCGCCTGATACTGATAAGCGATGTCGAAATAGCCGCCCTTGTAGCGGTAGCCGAGGCCGAACGTGATGCGGTTGATGGCCTTCCAGTTGGTGAAGTCTGTTTCGGTGAACGGGCTGTCGTAGGCTATCGTGCGATAGGCACTGTCCTTGAACGGAGAGGAAACGTAGTTGTAGCCGCAACGGATGGAGAAGTTGTCGATGGGCTTCACCTCCATGCCGACCTTGAATGTGTGCTGCACCTTCAGGCTGTGCTTCGTGATGTCGTTGATGTAATCAAAGTACTGGTCGTTGCTCCAATCGTCATCACGCGTGGAGTAGTGGCAGGTGCTCATATCCGTCATTTCGTATTCGGCTCCGATGGCGAAATAGTTGCCCACGGTGTGGCCAAGGCTGAGACCGAACTTCCACGGCGTACGGTAGTGATACTCGAACGGATCGGTGCTTCTGGTGTCCACATAGCTGTTCTCGTAGTAGAGCACGGAGCCGTTCTGGTCTTCCATGTTATACCAGGTTGGCGTGTGTACGGTCAAGCCGATGCGGAATGGAGAGTTGTCGAACGGACGCCAGATGAAGCCGAGCTTCACGTCGAATCCGTCGCCGTTGGTCTGATACCAGTTGGTGAAGTCATAGAAATGTCCGTCAGAACCCGTCTCTGTGTAGAACGCCTCCCGGTTGTAGTCAATGTTGTACACGCCGATGGAGAGTCCGAAGAAATACTTGTCGCTCACATTGAAGGAGAGATTGAAGTCGGCCTGTGTCGTGCTGCCATAGGTGGAACGGCGATAGAGAGCCGAATTGGCTCCGACCCCTCCATAACCCGTGAAGTTTCCGTTGTCATCGTAGTAATCAATCACGATGCCGTCTTTCGACAAGGCTCCGCTCTCATCGTAAGCCGGTGCGGACATATCTGCCAAATAGCCCCAAGAGTCATTGTCGTAGGCAGAGTTGGCCAAATCGGCAATCTGGTAGGTCTGTGAGAAAATGCCGTCCAGGTTTTCAATGCCTGTGCTGAGGTTGCTGAGGTGGTTACGCTTCTTGACGTAGTTGATGCCGAAGTTGATGTACTGCAATCCGGCGTTGCCCTTGTTTTCCTGGTCCAACGTGAACAAAACGCCGCCCTGGTCGAGCGAGCCGCGCGTGCCGTCGTGTCCCAGCTGTCCGCTTTCACTCGTGAAGAGCAGGCTTCCGCTGATGGCTGCTTCTCCACGGCGGAAGACAGCCGTACCGGCAGGGTTGGTGGACATGGTGGTGACATCGCCGCCCAAGGCACTGAGCGCACCGCCCATGCCGACATAACGGGCCGTACCGTTCAAATCGCTTCCGGCGAAGTTCGCCGCATCGTATGTATCCTGTGCCATGGCTGAGCTTCCGATGACCGAAGCTGCCAATATCATCAAATATTTGTTCATTGTAGGTTAGAGATTAAGTAAGTCGTAAAAATTATTTTATACTAAGCCGCATGGGTAAAATTGATATT
>CAYPZK010000033.1:0-32702 GCA_964415385.1 uncultured Bacteroidaceae bacterium | reverse complement strand
CCCAAAGCTCAAAAATCAGAGGATGCGTCATAAAACTTAATTACGACACACCCTCGTTTTTTTTCGTAACTTTGCCCGCAAATAGTAATACAACCGCTTTTTCAGATATGAGATTCGACAAATCGAACATGATAATAGACCGCGACTTGCACAGACTGGGGACAGAGGAAGTTGACGACTGGGTGGCACACATGCTTTGCTATCAGGGAAAGATGGATTTTCACTTTGACGGACGGCAGTTCTGTCTTGAGCCACAATGTGGAATGATTGTCGCCGTGCAGCGGCTTTTGGAGGACATGAGGCCGTCGCCCGATTTCCAAGCCTGGTGTATCTATGTATCGATGCCGTATCTTGAGTATTGCTCGCCCAAGAGCAACTATGGCATCCGTGGCACGCTGTCACTATTTGAGAATCCCATCATGCGGCTGGACAAAGAACAGTTTGAGCGGTTGGACATGGATTTCCGTTATCTGGAATACCGCTACAATCAAGACGCCCACCGCTTCCAGGATGACATCATGTATTGTTGTACACAGGCGCTGTTCCTCGACTACTTCGACTTTCGCGCCTCAGAACTGAACGATGACAAGGAGCCGGTGTCGGAGCAGAGTGCTTCCATCATCAGCCGTTTCATGCAGCTGCTCAATGAGGGTAACTATGTGAAACACCGCGAGGTGACGTGGTATGCCGATAAGCTCTTCGTTACGGCAAAATATCTCTCTGAGGTTTGTAAGAATGTCAGCGGAAAGGCTGCCAACTATTGGATTAACCGTTTTACCACGATACACATCCGCCGTCTGCTCCGTGAGCGCGACCTTACTTTCACGCAGATTGCTGACATGTTCGAATTCTCCTCACCTGCCTATTTCAGCCGTTTTGTACAGAAGAACCTTGGTGTGGCTCCCTCGGCATTCAGGCAATAAAAAAACGGTTCTGCTTGCCTGCGGAACCGTGATGTTGTGAAAAAAACAATGCTGCCATCTTACCCCGCAGCCAGTCCCTCCCGCTTCATCGTGTTGCTGAGCGGCAAGGCAAAGGCTGCACAACCGACGGCACCGGCGTTACTTCAGTTCCAGCCCGGACTTCCAGGCTTCGCCGGCTTTGTCACCGACCACGCGGTATTCGTTGGCAACGGAGTCGAAGATAATCGGTTGGAGCTTGCCGAGGTCAATTTTGCCGTCGGTGAGAATGCTGTCGTCGGCGATGGTGTTGACAATCTCGCCTACGACGCGGAGTTCGCCGAGTGAGGTCTTCTCCATTTCGACAATCTTGCACTCCACGGTCAGCGGCAGCTGGTCAAAGACGGGTGCGTCCACCTTTTCGCCTTTTGTGGCTGTCCATCCCGCTTTCTGAATCTTCTCCGGCACTTTTGTTCCCGACACGATACCGACGTAATCGGCCGGTACTACCTGGGCTTTGTTGGCGAAAGCGCACGTGAAGGCCTTCTTCAGTTCCATGTTCTCCGTCGTCTTGTGGTGACTGAGGTTCAGGGCTATGTGCTTCGGACCGCACTGGCCGCCCCATGCCACGTTCATTGCGTTTGGATTTCCGTTCTCGTCATAAGTACCGATGATGAGTACCGGCAGCGGCGTTACGACTGCCTTGATTCCTAAACTTTTTTTCATAAAAGCATACTTTTTTGATGGTTGATAAACTTAATGTCTGCCGCGTGTCAGCGCAGCACTTTGCGCACACTGACGGTGCCGTCGGCGTGGTGGCGACGCTCGATGTTGATGCCCGGCTGCGGCTGGCTGACGCGCAGTCCGCCCGTAGTGAAGTATTCGGTGGCTATGACCGGTGCGTCGGCATCGGCCGGCAACGTGCTGATGGCATCGGTGAGGTCGTTCATGACGCTCTGGATCTCCGTGGCCGAGAGCTCGTAGTTGTAGATGCGGAAGTCGTCGAGCTGTGCCTTCAGGTAAGGGTCGGCGGCATACTGGCTGCGCCCGATGTAGTTGAGCACGGGATGGAAGTCGGACGGACGGATGGTGATGTCGGCGGTGGCCTGCTTGAGCTTGCCGTCGAGATAGTATTTCACGCTGTCCGCCCCGAGGGTGACAGCCACGTGGTGCCAGCCTTTCGTCAGACGTGTGTAGGTGAGCATCTGCTCGGCTCCGCCGTTCTTCAGTACGAGGCGGAGGGTGGAGCCGCTGGTCGGCGTGAGGAACATGTACTGGTCGGTGCTGTTGCCGAAATCGAAGATGCGCTGCCAGGCGGTGGAGACATCGCTCATGTTGACCCACATGGCGATGGTGAGCTGGCTGAGGTTGCCCACCTCGTGGGGCAGGAGCACATAGTTGTCGCCGCTGAGCGTGAGGCTCTCAGTGCCCGACTTGACGGCGGAGCCGGAATACGCGGCCTCGTTCATGGAGGCTCCGTCGAAGCTGTTGGCGGAGTTGTCGGTGAGGTTGCCGTCAAACTCATAGCGGGCGATGAGCGTGTGCTCGCCGGTGGCGGCTGCCGCAATGCTGTCGCTGGCGGCGGAAAGGTTGCAGCTGAAGTCGATGGCCCGTATCTTATAATAATAGGTGGTGGCGGGGTCGCAGGTGTTGTCGATGAACTGCGTGTCGCTGACCTCGCGCCCGATGACGTTCCAGTCGATGCCGTCGACCGTCGGCTGGCCGCGCAGCACCATGTAGCCGCTCAGGTCTTCCTCGGTGTTGGCTGCCCAGCTGAGCAGCACGGAGGCCGGCTGCGGTGTGGCCGTCAGTCCCGTCGGGGCGGCAGGTGCATCCAATTCGCAAGCGGCACTGACGGGAATGAGCCGCCAACGCTGTTGGTCGCTGCCCGTGAAGGTGCCCTGCTGGATTTTTGCGCCGACCGTGTTGGAGCCGTTACGTACCTCCACGGCCAGGGTGGAGTGGCGCGAACGGATGTAGAAGTCGCCGTCGCCGGCATATTCCAGATACCATTGCTCGTTGTTGCCGCCGTCGCCGGTGTAGGCGATGAGCTCGCCGCCCGACGTGAGCGACCAGTTGAGCAGGTCGATGTACGTGGCGGCATTGCGCACGCTACGGATGGTGTAATAGCTGAAGTCGCCGCCGATGCGGTCGTCCACACGAGCCACGACCCACTGCTGATAGGTCTGCGGCGAGGCCGGCCGGTAAACTGCCTGCACGAGAGACGTTCCGTTGGCGGTGCTGCCGCTCTGGATGGTGATGACTTTCTTCGATTTCTTGTTCATGAGGACGAAGGTGTCGGCTTCGATGACGAAAGGCTGCACATCATCCCCGTGCGTGATGCGAATCATGCGCTCGGCATTGGTCTGCCCGGTCTGGTAGCCTGTGCCGCCCGGCATTTCCATGCCGTAGGTGCGCACGGGGCCGTAGCCGTCGTAATAGACTTCGTGGGCGGTGGAGAGGAACTGGTAGCTGTGGGTCGTGGCCTGACGCTCGGACGTGCCGAGAAACGCCTCGACACTGCCCGAAGGCAGACGATAGACGGACGCTGCCGTCCAGCTGCTGCGGTCTTCCCCATAGCCGAGGCGTGCGCCGCCGGCCGTGTTGGCCTGGCAGAAATCACCCCGCGCCACACCGTCGAATCCCCACCAGATGCCGCTTTGCAGGCCGTATTCCACGCCAACCATCGCCTCCATCACGTTGTGGAGCTCGTCGGCGGTGGCATAGTTGCCGTCGTTGCGCACGGTGGTGAAGAACGAGGCGTAGCTGTCGAACGAGCCGGCCAGCTGGTGCGTGTTGCCCTCGCTGACGTAAGGTTTCATGTAGTTGTACCACGATGCGGCCTGGTCGCAGTTGAGCGTGTTGCCGGCCGAGATGCGGATGCCGCTGAGGTCTTCGTCTTCCGACAGAAGTTTGCAGATGGCTTTCATGTGTTCCTGCGTGCCTTCGCCCCAGTAGGTGTAGTCGGGCTCGTTGAACGGTGCGATGGCGGTGATGGTCAGCCCGCGCTGCTGCGCGTAGAGCGCGCTGGCCTTGATGACCTTGTACCATTCCTCCGGCTTGCCGTAGTAGTTGTCGGAGTTGAGGGCCTCGTGGTCGCAGTTGAGTGTTACTTCTGTGGTGCCCGAGAGCTTGATGTGGTTGATGCGGGAGAGGAGTGCCGACTGCTGGGTGGCGGAAAGATTTCCGTCGGCATCGACGAGATCGCTCGGCTGGAACGAGATGCGGCCCGTGCCGATGTAGTCGG
Source organism: uncultured Bacteroidaceae bacterium (assembly GCA_964415385.1). Lineage (GTDB taxonomy): Bacteria > Bacteroidota > Bacteroidia > Bacteroidales > Bacteroidaceae > UBA3839. The sequence continues at coordinate 28,556 of CAYPZK010000033.1, read as the reverse complement.
TGCCGATGAACGCCGTTCCGCGGCGCACGTTGCTTTCATCGTCCCAGGCGGTGTCCAGCCCCCACTTGCAGACATATTCCGTGCCTTCGTCGGTATAATTGAAGGGAACGTATGTGCCGGTGGGTGCCGTGAGCCACATGGAGGCATGCGGTGTGCGTGCCGTATCATCCTGCGCCGTGGCTGTCAGCGGCGCTGCAAGCAAAAGGGCAAAAACTGTAAGAATTCGATGGTCCATGATATAGTCAGTCAAATGGTTGCAGGTAGAAAATCGTCAACAAAGATACGCGAAATCTCCAGGATTCACAAATATTTGTTGTCGGAAATGCCGTTCAGACACCGGAAAAGCTGGAGAATCCGCCGTCCACGGGGATGATGGTGCCGGTGATGAACGAAGCCTCGTCGGAACAGAGAAAACGGACGATGCCGTTCAGTTCGCTGATGTCGCCGAAGCGGCGCATCGGTGTCTTGGCCAGCACCTTGTGGCTGCGCTCCGTGAGACTGCCGTCCTCGTTGAGCAGTGCGCGGCGGTTCTGTTCCCCGATGAAGAAGCCGGGCGCGATGGCGTTCACACGGATTTTCTCGCTGTATTTGATGGCCATCTCCTGTGCCAGCCATTTGGTGAGCGCAATCACGCCCTCCTTGGCGATGGCATAGCCCATCACGCGGGTGAGCGAGTCGTAGGCTGCCATCGACGACACGTTGATGATGCTCCCGCTTTTCTGTTCCGCCATGATGCGTCCGAAGGTGAGGCATGGATAGACCGTTCCGTAGAGGTTGAGGTCGATGACTTTCTGCAAATCCTCTTTTTTCATGTCGAACACGCTTTGGTCGTCCATGATGGTGGCACCCGGCACATTGCCGCCGGCGGCGTTCACGAGAATGTCCACGCGGCCATATTGCGCCATTACGGCATCGCGCACGGCATCAATTTCCTGCTGCTCCAGCACGTTGCAGGCATAGCCGCTCAGTTCCGCGCCGCCCCGTGTGGCAGCCGGCCGCAGACGTTCGATGGCGGCATCCACCTTTTGCTGATGCGCTCCGATAATCACCACGTTCATTCCGGCCGAAAGCAGACCTTCCGACACATTGCTGCCGAGCACACCGCTTCCGCCGGTCACTACGGCAATTTTTCCTCTCAAATCACTCATGGTCTCTGATTTTTCAGGTTCTTCATGTATTTCACGGCCGCCATCACGCCGTCCATCTGGGCCAGTCCCATCATGCGGCCGTGAAACGAATAGCCGGCATTGTAGCCCTTGTCCGCGTCGCCGAGCATGGTGCGCCCGTGATCCACGCGCATCGGTACGTCGGGATTCTGCTCCTCGAATATGCGCACCACCTCGATGAGATTGGCGCGTCCGTGCAGATGGTCTGCCTCGATGAAGTCGCCGCCCGGCAGCACGTCCGTGGAACGCAGATGCACGAAATGGGTGCGCCGCGCATATTTCCGTGCCAAGGCCGGCACGTCGTTCTGAATGCCGGCCGATAGCGAGCCGCAACAGAAGGTGAGGCCGTTGTGGAAGTCGGGCACGGCACGGAGAAACCAGTCGATGTCCTCGTCGCAAGTGACGATGCGCGGAAGCCCGAGCAGCTGCATCGGTGGGTCGTCGGGATGCACGCACATCCGCATGTCGTATTCGCGGCATACAGGCATGATGGCTTCCAGAAAATATTTCATGTTCTCCCGCAACGTCTCCCGCGTGACACCTTGATAGAGCGCCAGCAACTGCCGGAATCGCTCCACCGGATTGTTGTCCCGCTCCGAGATGTTGCCGTTGACGAATCCCTGCGTCTTCACAATGATGGTGTCCACCAGCGCGGCCTTGTCCGCCTCCGTCATCTGCGCATACAAGGCTTTGGCCTGCGCCACTTCCTCCGCCGTGTAGTCATGTTCCGCACCCTCGCGCCGCAGGATGAAACAGTCGAAGCAGACGAACTTCACCCGGTTGAAATAAAGCGACGTGCTGCCGTCCGCCCACGGATGATCCAGCTCCGTGCGGGCCCAGTCGAGCACCGGCATGAAATTGTAGCAGACCACGTGGATGCCGCACTGCCCCAGGTGAGCCAGACTCGTGCAGTAGTTCTCAATCAGACGGTCGCGGTTCGCACCGCCATACTTGATGGATTCGCTGACCGGCAGGCTCTCCACCACGCTCCACCGCAGCCCCGCCGCCTCAATGAAGCGTTTGAGATCCATGATGTCCTCCACCTGCCAGACCTCACCGTTCGGCACATCGTGCAGCGCCGTCACGATGCCTTCCACGCCGATTTGCCGCAGCATCTGCAGCGTGATCTTGTCCTTCTTGCCGAACCAACGCCAGGTTTTCTCCATAGTTCTTGTGATTTTCTGTTTCAGAACGGACTGTCTGTCCTTCCCTGCCGCAAAGATAAGCAAAAATCTCCGAACCTGCTTCCGCCGGATGCCACAAATTATGCCCGGTATCATGACAAACCGCAGACAAACCGCAGTCCGACCCGTCACGGACCTTCCATCATTACCCAACAGCCCGCCGGGCAATCTTCAAGTCAAACACTGCGGAAAAAATCTCCGGAATCAAGCTCGGAAATTTCCGTTATAGCCTGACTTTTGGAAAAACGAACGCGTTCGTTTTGCGAAACGAAGGTGTTCGTCCGACGGAACGAACGCCTTCGATGGACAGGAAATCCTCGCAGTCCACAACTTTACTCTGCGGAGTAGAGGAAAAAAATTGGCGCAGCCCGTGAAAAAAATGGGAAAAGAAGGGCCGGAGTTGCGTGGCTTTTGTCAAATTTTCGTATCTTTGCCCGTGGAAATCAGAAATCTATCACGCAACTGAAGGCACAGGAAACAATATGACGGAATTGGAAAAACTGAAGGCGGGGCTGGAATACTGCTACGACGACCCCGAGGTGGACGCGCTGAAACAGCGGGCCATCGTGCGGTGCAAGGAATACAATGCCATCGATGACACGGACTATGAGGCTCAGTATGCCTGCCTGCAACGGATGCTCGGAGCGGTGGGCGAGAAGGTGTGGATTGGCAAGACATTCAACTGCGACAACGGCCGGAACATCTTCATCGGCAACAACTTCACGGGCAACTACAACCTCACGGTTCTGGACATCCGTGAGGTGTGGATTGGTGACAACGTGATGATTGGCCCCGGCACGCTCATCTCGACCGTCAACCATCCGCTCACTCCGATGGGCCGCCGCCGACATCTCGGCATCGCCAAGCCCGTCCGCATCGGCAACGACGTATGGATTGGCGGCAACGTCACCATCTTGCCGGGCATCACCATCGGCAACAACGTGGTAGTGGCCGCCGGAGCCGTGGTGACCAAAGACGTGCCCGACAATACGCTCGTGGGCGGTGTGCCGGCCAGAGTCATCAAGCCGCTGGTGGACGACACACAGGGGCACTGAAAGAACCCCGACAGTTTTTGATGGAATCTTGACGGAAATTCCTGAATGTTGTACTCGAAATAACGGAAAATCACTGAACGAAATGAAAACAAACACCATCTTAAAATCAGTCATCATCATGGCAGCAGGCATCTGCATGGGCCAGACGGCTCTGGCACAGAATCCCGTTCCTGGCAAGGACGGCAACAAGTATGTTCCCTACGCAGAGCGTTCGGGCAACGAGTCCATCGTCTATTTCACGCGCGACCTCAGCGCAGAGGGACTCATCAAGGCTTACGAGCAGGTGAACGAACACATCACGGGCAAGACAGGCGTGAAGCTCCACACCGGCGAGCAGCACGGACCTAACATCCTTCCGCGCGAGTGGGTGAAGGCGCTTATGGACAAGGACTTGCCCGACGCCAACATCGTGGAAACGAACACCTACTATGAGGGCGACCGCTACACCACGGCCAAGCACCGCGAAACGCTGAAGGTGAACGGCTGGACGTTCTGCCCGGTGGACATCACCGACGAGGAGGACACGACGACCCTGCCCATCGCAGGTGGAAAATGGCTGACCAAAATGTCGGTGGGCAGTCATTTGCCGAACTACAACTCCTTGGTCATCCTCACTCACTTCAAGGGGCACACCCAGGGTGGTTTCGGCGGCTCGAACAAGAACATCGGTATCGGCTGTGCTGACGGACGTGTCGGCAAGGCGTGGATTCACACACGGCAAGGCTCTTCGAACCAGTGGAGCATCGGCGAGGAGGAATTCATGGAACGGATAGCCGAATCGACGAAGGCCACCATCGACCACTTCGCCGGCCATATCTGCTACGTGAACGTCATGCGCAACATGTCCGTGAGCTGCGACTGTGAGGGCGTGATGGCTGCACCGGTCGTCACACCGAACGTCGGCATCCTCTCTTCCACCGACATCCTGGCCGTGGACCAGGCGTGCGTGGACATTGTGTATGCCATGACCGAAGCTGAGCACCACGACTTGGTGGAGCGCATCGAGACCCGCCACGGACTGCGCCAGCTGTCCTACATGAAGGAACTGGGCATGGGCAACAACCGCTACGTGCTGATTGACCTCGACAACGGCGGCAAGCGCATCACTGCCGCAGAGGCCGCCAAAGACCTGAAGCCGTTCGTGCAGGAGGCGAAGTGACCCCGCATTGTGGCAATCGTCCTGTTCGTCAACCACAAGGTGTACATGCGATTTGTAGGCACGCATGAGGAATATGAGCGAATCAAAGACATCCAAAACATATAGGGATATGGCACAGATTAAGACAGAAAAACAATATAAGGCGGCGTGCGACCGTATCAATGAACTGCTGAAGACGGTCGGCAACGACACGCCGCCAGATGACAAGAACTTGTTGGAGTTGGACCTGATTTCGGACTTGGTGGCTGACTACGAAGAGGAACATTACCCCATAGCAGCCCCTACCTTAGTAGAGACCATGAAGCTCCGTATGTATGAGATGGGACTGACGCAAACCAAACTTGCGGCAATGCTTGGCCTCAGCACAGCCCGTGTTAGCGAAATCATTACAGGCAAAGGCGAACCATCGCTCAAGACAGGAAGGGAAATCAGCAGGAAACTGAACATTGATCCCGCCATCGTATTGGGAGTATAGTTTCTTGCTGAGCCTTTTGTCTTTCCTCTCTCTTGATGTTATAAAAAACGGCAGCGGGACAAACAAAACTCATTTGTTTGTCCCGCTGCTATGAAATGATTTGAGTAAATCCGGAGTTTAGTATTCGTCTTCATTGAACAGGAAGTCCTCCTTCGACGGATAGTCGGGCCAGATTTCCTCGATAGACTCATAGACATCTCCTTCATCCTCGATTTCCTGCAGGTTCTCGATGACTTCCATCGGAGCCCCGCTACGGGTGGCATAGTCAATCAGTTCTTCCTTGGTTGCTGGCCAGGGGGCATCTTCCAATGAGATGGCCAATTCCAATGTCCAATACATAAGATCTGTTGTTTTTATATACGGTTCACATTCTATAAATGAGGCGCAAAGATAGCGTAAAGTATATAAAAATCAAAATTTCTATGACAAAAAATGTGTGGCTTCTCACGAATTCTTACGATTTTTACTTTGTTTCCTCCGAATTTCTCCGCGACAGTCGGAGGAAAGTGTGCGCGTCGGGCATGGTTGTCAGGTAAATTTCGTATCTTTGCGGCATCCAAACTTTAGGGGTCGGGGCTGTCGGGCATCCCTCACGATTCGCTCCGACTCAACGCTATCGAGATGAACAGACGCAAAATCTACTACACACTGCACAGCGGGAAGAACAGCAAGCTGCTGTATTACATCAGCCGATGTCTGGAGATTTCCGTGCCGCGATGGATTCGCAGGCTCATGCTGAGGCGGGAACTGGCGCAGGCCCGGAAGCGGGAGGACTTGCCGCGCGTGCTGGAACGCGTGGCGTACTACAACCGTCTGACGGACGCGGATACGTTCAGCCGGGAGGCGTGGGCGCGTGAGTCCGTGGAGCTGCGGCATCAGAAGCTGACCCGCCAGACGGTGTATTATTTAGACGCTTACCGCTACGCCAAGTGGTTCCCCCGCACGCTCCGATGGATTCTCAAGCCGGGCGACACGGACGTGGTGCTGCCATTGCCGGCAATCACGAAGTCGCGGCCGGTCTGTGAGGGCAACCAGACGAATGTGCTGCTGAAGCTGAACGAGGTGCGTCATTTCATCTTCGTGCACGACCCGACGGCGTTCAGGGACAAGCTGGACAAGGTGCTGTTTCGGGGTAAGGTGCGGCACGACGCGGACTATCAGCCGGTCGGCAAGCGCATCCGTTACGACTTCGTCAGCCGGTTCCACGACCATCCGCTCTTCGATGTGGGCATCGTGAATATGGGGTTGTCGCCTTGGCATCGCGAGAAACTCACCATCGGCGAGCAGTTGCGGTACAAGTTCATCATGGCTCTGGAGGGGAACGACGTGGCCAGCAACCTGAAATGGGTCATGTCGTCGAACTCCGTACCTGTGATGCCCAGGCCCACGTGCGAGACGTGGTTCATGGAGGGTACGCTGATTCCGGGCTATCATTATATTGAAATCAATCCAGACTTCTCCGATATAGAGGAGAAAATCCGGCATTATCTCGCCCATCCGGAAGAGGCGGAAGCCATCATCGCGCACAACCACGAGTATGTGGCTCAGTTCCAGAATCAGAAACGGGAACGGCTCATCGCCCTGCTGGTGCTTCGGAAATATTTCGACTTTACACGGCATCTGTCCGACTGAATGTCCGGCGGGCAACCACAAAACAGAAGCAGCATCCGTCGGCCTTGATTCCGTGGATGCTGCTTCTGCCGGATTCCTATGGGCATTTGTCTTATTTCGCGATGAGGAGGAAGTATTTCTTCTTGCCCTGCTGGGCGAGGAGATACTTGCCGTCGAGCAGGTCGTCGGCCGTGATGAGGCGGTTCGGGTCGGTCAGTTTCTCCTTGTTGATGCTGACACCCCCTCCCTGGGTGAGCTTGCGCATTTCACCCTTCGACGGGAATACGGGAGTCGCGTCGGTGAGGAGCTCGATGGCCCTGCTGCCCTGCTCGAAGGCGGAGCGGCTCACCTCGAAGTGTGGCACGCCGTCGAATACGTCAAGCAGGGTCTGCTCGTCGAGCTTCAGAAGCGATTCGCGGGTGGACTTGCCAAAGAGGATGTTCGATGCCTCCACGGCGGTGTTGTAGGCTTCCTCGCTGTGCACCATGACGGTGACTTCCTTGGCCAGCCGCTTTTGCAGGATGCGCTGTCCGGGATCCATCACGTGTTCGGCGATGATGGCCTCGATTTCCTCTTTCGGGAGCGAGGTGAAAATCTTGATGTAGCGCATGGCGTCCTCGTCGGGCACGTTGAGCCAGAACTGGTAGAAGGTGTACGGGGAGGTGCGCTGCGGGTCGAGCCAGATGTTGCCTTTCTCCGTCTTGCCGAACTTGCGTCCGTCGCTTTTGGTCACGAGCGGGCACGTGAGGGCGTAGCATTCGCTGCCGTCCATGCGCCGAATCAGCTCCGAGCCGGTGGTGATGTTGCCCCATTGGTCGGCACCGCCGAGCTGCAGGCGGCAGTTGTAGTGGGTATAGAGATAGTAAAAGTCGTAGCCTTGCAGGAGCTGGTAGGTGAACTCGGTGAAGGAGAGACCGTCGCGTGCCTCTCCGTTGAGCCGCTTCTGCACGCTTTCCTTGGCCATCATGTAGTTCACGGTGATGTGCTTGCCGATGTCGCGGGCAAAGTCGAGGAACGTGAAGTTCTTCATCCAGTCGTAGTTGTTCACGAGCTCGGCGCGGTTCGGCGCGTCGCTCTCGAAGTCAAGGAAATGGGCAAGCTGCTTCTTGATGCATGCCACGTTGTGGGCCAGCGTCTGCTCGTCGAGCAGGTTGCGCTCCTGGCTTTTGCCCGAAGGGTCTCCAATCATGCCCGTGGCTCCGCCGATGAGGGCGAATGGCTTGCCGCCGCACCGCTGGAAATGGCGGAGCATCATCACGCCACACAGGTGTCCGATGTGGAGCGAGTCGGCCGTAGGATCGATTCCGAGATAGGCTGCCACGTGTTCTTCTTTCGCAAGCAGTTCTTCAGTGCCCGGCATCATCTGGTGAATCATGCCGCGCCATTTGAGTTCTTCTACAAAATTCATCGAATGTATATAGTTTTGAGTCAATGCGGGAAAGGCATGTCTTTCCTGCTCTTGTTGAGAATCAGCATGTCTGGGTGCAAAGGTACGGATTTTTTCCGAGACATGGAGCGAAAAGGCATAATTTTCAGCCGCCGCCGTCGGGTCGTGCCGTCAGATGGAGTAGATGAGTCCGAGCTTGAGTTCGTAGCTCTTGGCGTGGATGTCGGGATGGTCGTAATAGGTGGAGCGGCGGACGTGGAGCAAGTGCTCGGCGTTGAGCTTCAAGTTGTGGCCGATGTTGACGTTGAGGTAGTTGCGCACGAGGAATACGTTGCTGTGTCCGCGGTCGCCCCAGTTGTAGAGGCCGACATAGGTGGGGTCGGAATTGCCTTTCGGCACGTAGAGGCGGGCGAAGTAGAAGTCTTCGCCGATGCAGAAGCGGCGGTTGAGGGAGAAACGCAGGTCGTTGCGGAGGCTGAAGCCCGAAGCGAAGTTGTAGCGGCGCTTCAGGGAGTAGTCGGTGCCGACGCATCCGAATCCGATGCCGTTGAACGAGAAGTCGTTGCTGAAGGAGAATCGCCGTCCCACGTTCCGCGCGTATCCGCCCACGCCGAAGCTGGCTGCCTCGCAGACGAGAGGATAGTCGCCCGCGCGCTGTTCCTTCTTGTCGCCATAGTTGTCGATATAGCGGAAGTTCTGGTACAGACCCAGGTCGAATGCCCATCCCTCAGGCTTTGTCGCGTCGGTCACATCCTGAATCCATTGCTTGCCGAGAATGCGCCCCCGGATGTCCACATCGCCGAACGTGGGCACTCGCGAGGCGAGGTTCATGAGCAGTCGCAGGCGGAAATAGTCGAACGGAGCCGGTTTCTTGTGTTCTCTGAAGTGGTCGCCATAATTGAGGGTGAAGTCCACATACGCCACATCCCTCGAACGCTCGCGGTGCCGCAGCTCGTGGATGTGGCGGTTGCCGATGCCGACGTCCAGCGAGAACGGCTCCGGATTGACACGCTTGCCACGGGACGGGCTCACGCGCCACATCTCGCCCGAGAGCAGACGGTGGAGTCCGCGGGCGGGATTGAGTGCCGTGCCCGCAATCTCACGCAGCACGCGGTTGAGGCCGGTCTTCGAGTTGTCGAACGTGATGTCGGACGTGCGGAACAGAGTCTCGCCGATGGCTGTCCCGCCGATGCCGGTGGAGAAGAAATCGTTGTAGGCCGGCAGGTTGGTCTCGCAGAAATATTCCCACGTCATGCTGCCTACCAGCGGATAGAGCGCCGACACGAAATAGCTGTTCCCGTGATAGCGGGCGGCGTTGTAGAACATGGAGCCGTGGTAGGGGTGGGAGAACTGATTGCCGGAATAGCTGTCGGTGTCGAGCACGAAATTGTGCTTGAGGTTGGTGGAAATGGTGTGTCCGTTGATGTCGGCCCAGCCTCGGTCGGTGACGAAGTGGTCCCAACCCCACACGCCGAAGTTGATGCCCAGCGATTCGAAAACGGGTTTGATGACGTTGCGGCGCGGAATCACGAGCGTGTCCGTATCGCTGAGCCGCAGGAGGTGGACGCGGCTTCCCGTAGCAGGGTCAATCCACATGGTGTCGCGGTCGTCCTCTTCTGCCGCCACAAGCATAGCGGGGCGCAGGAGGATGAAGACCAATGCGAGCAGTAACTGATAGGGAAAGTGCATAAAAACGCCTGTTTGGGTGTCGGGCGCAAAGGTAAGAAAACTTTGTGACATGTGAACGGCGACAAGTGCTGAAAAATTGTTCCAAAAGTGCCTCCGTGTGTCTTCTTCGCATTGCGGAGAAAAAGTCCCTGTGCGTTCTGAGCGACTCGACTCCCGTGCCGTGCCCTGTGTCATGCTTTCTTCCAGAAAGAACGGGTGAAGAGCAGCAGAATGGGGAAGATTTCGAGACGGCCGATGAGCATCAGCCCCGAACAGGTCAGCTTGGCGAGCGGGGAGAGGATGGACCAGGAGTGGAGCGGGCCGTAGTAGCCCATGCCGGGACCGACGTTGGAGATGGAGGAAAGGGCGAGGCCGAGGGCTTCGTAGTAGTCGAACTGCTGGCGCGGGGCGGTGGGGGAGACTCCGAAGAGGGCCAGGATGAATGCGCCGAGAAAGACACTCCCGACGAAGAGGGCGGTGAAGGCGAAAAGGGTCTGGACGGTCTGCGGTGACACCACGCTGTTGTTCATGCGCACGGGAATGACGGCCCGCGGATGGAGGATGCGCTTGAGCTCGTTGCGGACCACGCGCACCACGATGCTCCAACGCACGCACTTGAATCCGGAACTGGTGCTGCCCGAGCAGGCTCCTGCGAACATGATGAAGAGCAGCACGGGCATGACGGCCACGGGCCAGGTGGTGTAGTCGCAGGTGGCCAGTCCGGTGGTGGTCTGGAGGGAGACGACGGTGAAGATGGATTCGCGGAAATCCAGCTCGACCCCTTGCAGGAAGGTGTAGAGGCTGGAGGTCTGGAAGGCGGTCCAGTCGGTGCGGCTGACCACGAGTGCGACGGTGCAGACGAGGGTGGCGGTGCAGACGATGAGAATGTAGCAGCGGAGCTCGGCATCGCTGAAGAGACGTTTCATGCGTCCTTTCAGCAGGGAATAGTAGATGAGCGTGTAGTTCATGCCCGACACGAACATGAAGAGCGTGAGCACGTACTCGATGGTGCTGGACTGATAGACATCACGGAGCAGGGCACTGTGGGTGCCGTAGCCGCCCGTAGCCGTGGTGACGAAGGAATAGTTGATGGCATCGAACAGCCCCATGCCGCTCAGCCACAGTGCCAGAATGCAGGAGACGGTGATGCCGATGTAAACGGCACCGATCCAGCGGGCGGCCACAGAAATGCGCGGTTGCACCTTGTCGTGGAACGGCCCCGTGCTCTCGGCGGCAAAGAGCTTCACCTCGCCCACGCCGAAGGCGGGCAGGATGGCCACCGTGAAGAAGATGATGCCGACACCCCCGATCCACTGGGAGAGGCTGCGCCAGAAGAGGATGCTGTGGGGCTGCGCGTCGCAGTTGTCGATGACCGTGGCACCCGTGGAGGTGAAGCCGGACATGGTCTCGAAGAAGGCGCTGGCAAAGTCGTGGAACACGCCGCTGAAGAGGTAGGGCAGCATGCCGATGAGGGAATAGATGAGCCACGTGAAGGACACGATGATGTAACCGTCCTTGCGCCCCATGTTCGTGCCGGAATGCCTGCCGGCACAACAACCGGCGCAGCCTAGGACGAACGCGATGATTACGGGCCACACGAACGGGAAGAAGCATTCCTGATACAGGAGGCCGACCACCATGCACGCCAGCATCAGTCCGCTCTCGATGAGGAGAAGGATGCCGAGAATCTTGATGATGAGTTTCCAGTTCATGTGACTGAGAGAGAAAAAGAGGAAAAATGATGAGTTATTTGAAGAACTTGTCGAGACGCTTGAGCGTGCCGCCGATGCAGAACACCACTACGCGGTCGCCTTCCTGCAGGACGGTGCGGCCGCTCACGAGCTGTCCCTCACCGCCGCGCACCATGCCGCCGATGTTGATGCCGCGCGGAAGACCCAGCTCCATGACGGGGCATTTCGTCACTTTCGAGCCGTCCTTGACCACGAATTCCGCTACGTCGGCATCGGCCACATTCAGCATCTTCACGTTGTCCACGTCCGATTTCAGCAGCATCTGGTAGATATAGCTGGCGGCAGTGGTCTTCTTGTTGATGACGGTACCCACGTCCAGCTCCTCCGCCATTTCGAGGTAGGCCAGATTCTCCACCTGCGCGATGGTCTTGCGGATGCCGCGCCGGCGGGCCGAGACGCAGGCCAGGATGTTCTCCTCATCGTTGGGCGTGAGGGCGATGAAGGCATCGAGGTGGCCGAAACCCTCATCGGCCAACAGCTCCATGTCGTGTCCTTCGCCGTTGAGCACCAGTGTGCGGCTTTTGGTCAGGCGCCCCAGTTCCTCGCACCGTTTCATGTCGGGCTCCACGATTTTCAGCTGGATGTTGTCGGGCAGAGCCCAGTCGGCGCGGACGGAGAGCTTGCCGCCGCCCAGAATCATTGCCCGGCGGATGGCGGGATAGTTGTCTTTGCCCGAGAGGGTGCGGATGAAGGGAATCTGGTCGCGCGTCGTCATGAAGAACACGAGGTCGCGCGGCAGAATCTGGTCGTTGCCGTAAGGAGAAATGGTCTCGCCGTTGCGCTTGATGGCCACGACGTGGAACGCGTGGCCGTGCTGCTGGCCGATGTCCTTCAGCGTGTGGCCTACGAGCTGGTTGTGCTCGTTGCTGATTTCCTTGTCGTCAACGGGGTGGTTGTCGTGCATCTTGACGCTGAGCAGCATCAAGTCGCCGTCCACGCCAAATTCCCAGAGTTGGCGTGCCCAGGAATACTGCGCGGAATCGGCAATCTCACGGGCGGCCAGCAGTTCGGGATAGATGAGGTCGCTGATGCCCATGCTGGTGAAGAACCGGCGGTTGTCGGGCAGCATGTATTCGTAGTTGTCCACGCGGGCAACGACTTTCTTGGCTCCGAGCTGCCGGGCCAGCGTGGCGCAGGCCAGATTTTCGCTCTCTGAAGGTGTGACGGCTATGAAAAGGTCGGCATTCATCACGCCTGCGTTCTTCAATCCCTTGATGGAAGAGGGGGAGACGGGCAGCGTCATGATGTCGAGATCGGTATTGAGCTTACTCAACTTGTCCTCGTCGGCATCGACGAGCACCACATTCTGATTGTCTTTTGACAGCAGACGAGCCAAATGCGTGCCGACTGCGCCTGCTCCCGCAATGATGATTTTCATAAGCTCTCTCCTTATTATATATAGGCTTCAGCTGTCGAAGCTGAGGATGGCGTGCCGGATGGCTTCGGCATCCATGCCGCAAATCTCACGTTCCTGAGCCACGGTGCCGTGCTGCACGAACTGGTCGGGTATGCCAATGCGGCGCACGTCGGGATGATAATGGTTGTCGGACATGAACTCCAGGACGGCACTGCCCAGTCCGCCCGTAACGACACCGTCCTCCACGGTGACGACATGGCGGAAGTGCTGGCCCACTTCGTGCAGGATTTCCGTGTCGATGGGCTTCAGGAAACGCATGTCGTAGTGCGCCACAGACAACGTGCTGTCTGTCCCGGCCAGCAGGTCGATGGCTCTGGCAACTTCCGTGCCGATGGGACCGATGGAGAGCACGGCTACGTCCTTGCCTTCGTGCAGGCGGCGGCCTTTGCCAACGGGAACGCTCTCGAACGGACAACGCCAGTCGACCACCGAACCGCGACCGCGCGGATAGCGGATGACGAAGGTGCCACGGTTGGATTCCTGGGCAGTGTACATCAGCTTGCGCAACTCCCGCTCGTCGTAGGGCGAAGCGATGGTGATGTTCGGAATCGGGCGCAGCGCGGCCATGTCGAAAGCCCCGTGGTGTGTCGGGCCGTCTTCGCCGACCAGTCCGGCTCTGTCAAGACAAAGCACGAGGTTGAGGTTCATGATGGCCGCGTCGTGGATGATGTTGTCGTAGGAACGCTGCGCAAAGGCCGAATAGATGTTGCAGAAAGGCAGCAGGCCGTCTTTGGCCATGCCGCCCGAGAAAGTCACGGCGTGGCCTTCGGCAATGCCGACATCGAATGTCCGCTCGGGCATTTCCTTCATCATGAGATTCATCGAGCAGCCGGTCGACATGGCCGGCGTGACTCCCACAATCTTCGGGTTCTGACGGGCCAGCTCCAGCAGTGTCTCGCCGAATACGTCTTGAAACCTCGGCGGACATGGGTGGTCGGGATTGACATCCAGCCGTTGCCCCGTGTCTTCATCGAACTTGCCCGGTGCATGCCATGCCACGGCATCTTGCTCCGCCGGCGCATAGCCTTTGCCTTTGACGGTGTGGATATGCAGCAGCTTCGGCCCGGTCATGTCCTTGATGGTTCTGAGGATGCGGACGAGTTCCACGACATTGTGCCCGTCCGTCGGGCCGAAGTAGCGGATGTCCATGCCCTCGAAAATGTTCTGCTCGCTCGTCAGCAATGACTTCATGCTGTTGTTGAAGCGGATGATGCCCTTGCGTCGTTTCTCGTTGAGCACCCCCCAGCCGAAGAGTTTCCGCGATACTTTATAGCGGACTCTGTTGTAGGTTTCATTGGTGGTGAGCTTGAGCAGATAATCGCGCATGCCGCCCACGCTGCTGTCAATCGACATGTTGTTGTCGTTCAGGATGATGAGCATGTCGTTCGGATTCGAAGCCGTGTTGTTGATGCCTTCGAATGCCAGTCCTCCGCTCATGGCACCGTCGCCGATGACTGCCACGACGCGCCGCTTCTCTCCATGCAGATGGGCGGCAACCGCCATGCCGAGTGCGGCCGAAATGGAATTGGAGGCGTGACCACAGCAGAACGTGTCGTATTCGCTCTCGTCAGGGAAGGGGAACGGGCGCAGTCCGTTGAGCTTGCGGTTCGTGTAGAAGCGGTCGCGCCGCCCTGTCAGAATCTTATGTCCGTAAGCTTGGTGCCCTACGTCCCAGACAATGCGGTCGTAAGGGGTGTCGAACACGTAGTGCAAAGCTACCGTCAGTTCCACCACTCCGAGGCTTGAGGCCAGATGTCCGGGATTGACCGACAGCTCCTTGATGATGTCGCGCCGCAACTCGTCGCACAACTGAGGCAGCTGTTCCACTCCGAGCTTGCGCAAGTCTGCGGGCGAATTGATGTTCGGCAACAGTCGGAATTCTGTATGGTTCATGGTGCAAATTTACACATTAAAAATGCCAAAAGCAAAATCTGAGAGGGAAATGTGCGCTTTGCTGAGATTCATGCTTACTTGTTGAAGATGGCCTGGTAGCAGGCATCGGCGGCACCGGCGTTGTGTGAGATATAGCTGCCTGCGCTCTTTCCCGCCCGGACGAGTGCTGCCGTGTCGGAGCGGAAACAGTCCATGACGGCGGCAAAGCTGTCGGCATCGGAGAACTCAAACGAGCCACCGCATTTGAGCAATGCCTGCGCCTCGCGGAATTTCTTGTTGTTCGGGCCGAACAGCACGGGAATGCCGTACACGGCTGCTTCGGGCACATTGTGGATGCCCGCGCCGAAACCGCCGCCCACCAGTGCCACGGCTCCGTAGCGGTAGATGGAGGAGAGCTTGCCGAAACAGTCCACGATGAGCACCTCCGCACCGTCGAGTGTGGCCTGCCCGGCCTCCACCTGGGTGTAGAGCACCACGTGCCGGTCGGACAGCAGTTCCCGCAGGCTCTGCTTGTGGCTCTCGCTGATGACGTGCGGAGCGATGATGAGTTTCCAGTCAGGATGCTCTCTGAAATAAGGAATATAGATGGCCTCGTCAAGCTCCCAGCTGCTGCCGGCGATGAAAATCTTGCGATGGGGGCACGGTGCACCGACAGGCTCGGCGCTCTGCATGAACTGCTCCACAACGGGCAGTGGCTTGGCGGCATTGCGGATATTGAGCACGCGGTCGAAGCGCGTGTCGCCCGTGATGGTCACGGCTTGGATGCCGATGCTGTTGAGCAAGTCCTTCGACTGCTGGTTCTGCACGAAGAAATGGTCGAACTGGCGCAGGGCGCGTGCCGAACCGAAGCGGCTGAAGAAATATTGGCCGGGGCGGAAAATGCTGCTCACGCTGTAGGTCTTCACGTGCCGGCGATGTAGCCGCATGAGATAGTTCTCCCAGAATTCATACTTGATGAAAAGAGCCACCTCGGGATGAGCCAGGCGGATGAACTTGCGGGCGTTGTGGGGTGTGTCGAATGGCAGGTAGCAGACCACATCGGCTCCCTCGTAGTCCTTTCTCACCTCATAGCCGCTCGGGGAGAAAAACGAGAGCAGAATCTTGTATTCGGGATGTTCGCGACGGAGACGTTCCATGATGGGGCGGCCCTGCTCGAATTCCCCCAACGAGGCTGCGTGGAACCACACCACGCGGTCGTCCGCCCCGATGCCTTTCCGCAGGATGTCGAACGTGTGACGCTGTCCTTCCACAAGTTTCTTGATTTTCTTGCTGAACAACGCCGCGAACTTCGCTCCGTAGGAATAGATATAGATGGCTAAATTGTACACTGCATTTCGTTTTGGTGAAACATCCGTCTGCCTTACCCGAGTTGCTGGATGGCGCGCTCCATGCGGCTGATGGTCTCTTCCTTGCCGAGTAGCGCGGCCAGCTCATACATGTCGGGGCCTTGTCCCGTACCCACAAGTGCCACGCGCCAGGCGTTCCACGGTTTCTTGCCCGTAGCTTCGGCCCAGCTGTCCACCAGCTCCTTTTGGCTTTCCACGCTGAAGTCGTCGAGGGCCGACAGCACGCCGATGAGCTCATCCATGTCGCGGGCCGTGCCTTCCGTCCAGTTCTTGCGCACGAACTTGTCGTTCCGGTCGTAAACTTCGGGAGCCACGAAGAAAAACTTGGTGAGCGGCCACAGGTCGCTCACGAAACTGATGTTCCGTTTATGCTTGTTGTTCTGGCTGTCAACGTATTCGATGACCTTCGTCTTCATCAGTTCCACCACCTTTTCCTCCATCTCCGGTGTGCTGGAGATGCCGTTTGCACGCAGGATTCGGTCAAAGTCCGCCACCCACTCGCGGGCGGGACGTCGGAGCAGATATTGATGGTTGAACCAGATGCCCTTGATATAGTCGAAACGTGCACCGCTCTTCGAGCATTTCGTCAGGTCGAACTTTGCGGTCAGCTCGTCCATCGACAGGATTTCCTGCCCGTCGCCCGGATTCCATCCCAGCAGTGCCAGGAAGTTCACCACGGCCTCGGGCAGATAGCCCTGTTCCCGATAGCCGGAGCTCACCTCGCCACTCTTCGGGTCGTGCCACTCAAGCGGAAACACGGGAAATCCGAGTTTGTCGCCGTCTCGCTTCGACAACTTTCCGTTGCCCACGGGCTTCAGCAACAGCGGCAGATGGGCAAAGCGCGGCATCGTTTCCGCCCAGCCGAACGCCTCGTAGAGCAATACGTGGAGCGGCGCACTCGGCAGCCACTCCTCACCGCGAATCACGTGCGACACTTCCATCAGATGGTCGTCAACGATGTTGGCCAGATGGTACGTCGGCAGTTCATCGGCACTCTTATATAGCACCTTGTCGTCCAGAATCGAGGAGTTGATGCTCACGTCACCCCGAATGAGGTCGTCCACATGCACGTCGCGCCCCGGCTCAATCTTGAAGCGCACCACATACTGCGTGCCGTCCTGCACGAGGCGTTCCACTTCCTCTGCCGGCATCGTCAGCGAGTTGCGCATCTGCATGCGCGTCGTGGCATCGTATTGGAACTGTCCCTGCTCCTTGCGTCTGGCCTCCAGCTCTTCAGGCGTGTCGAAGGCAATGTATGCCTTGCCGGCATCAAGCAGCTGCCGCACATATTTCTTGTAAATATCGCGCCGCTCGCTCTGGCGGTATGGGCCATACTGGCCGCCAATCCCCACACCCTCGTCGAAGCGGATACCGAGCCATCGGAACGACTCGATGATGTACTCCTCGGCTCCCGGCACGAAGCGGTTCGTGTCGGTGTCTTCGATACGCAGAATCAGGTCGCCCCCATGCTGCTTGGCAAACAAATAATTGTAGAGAGCCGTGCGGACACCGCCGATGTGGAGCGGTCCCGTCGGGCTTGGCGCAAAACGCACGCGCACCCGCCTTTGAGCCGGCTGCCCAAGGTCAAGGCTTTGAGAATCAGACATAAGTTTTCTGTGTCATTACAAAATCGGTTGCAAAGTTACGCAGAAAAGGCCGCACTGCAAAATGAAACCTCAAATTTTTCCTCCTTCCCGTCGGGCGGGGAAGGATGCGGAAGCGTGACATCTTGTCGCGTTTTGCGTCAAAAAGTCGTATTCTCGGTGCCCCCACCCGTCCCTGTGCCCGTCCGTGCGTCTTTGGCACACAGCTTGCAATCATCTTAGCGAAAACATCAATAACCATTAAAACATAGGAGATTTGAATTATGACACCAATTCGTAGAAATTCCACATGGCTTCCAGACGTGTTCAGTGACTTTTTCAACACTGACTTCTGGCCAATCACTTCAGTTCGCTACAGTGCAACGGCTCCGGCTATCAACGTGAAGGAGAGTGAGAAAGAATATACCGTGGAGGTAGCCGCTCCGGGTATGAAGAAAGAGGACTTTGATGTCCAGATCAACAAAGACGGCGACCTGCACATCAAGCTCGAAAGCCAGGAAGAGCAAAAGGACGAGAAGAAGAAGGACATTTATCTGCGTCGCGAATTCTCCTACTACACGAAGTACGAGCAGACTCTGACGCTGCCGGACGATGTGGACAAGGAGAAGATTGCCGCCAAGGTGGAAAACGGTGTGCTCACCGTTCATCTGCCGAAGGTCGCTCCGAAAGATGAGCCGAAGATTGGGCGTAAGGTGGAAATCGCCTGACCCCTGTCCGCACCTTTCCTGCTCTGCAGGGTTTGTGAACGCACAATGAGCCCGACGCACGACCAATGCGCCGGGCTCATTGTTTTTTTTTCTACCTGTTCCGCTCCTTTTTGGGAGGTGCTTATTTTTCTAATCGGAGGCCACACTGCATGCCGTCCATACTGCCCACGAGCGACGTGGCGGCCGAGAGCATGCTGTTGTTCGAGAGCGAGCCGATGATGTTCATGTAGGACAGCAGTTTCGTGGCGTCCATCACGATGAGCAGGCTGTTGCCGTCCACCTGTGTCGTGCCGAGCACCTGCTTCATCGTGCCGTTGTATTTCAGTTCCACTTCTTTGCCGCTGATGCTGTAGGTGCCATTCAGTGACTTGCCGGCCACGGTTTGCGTGAAGTTGCCGTCCTTGTCGAACGTCATGGTCATCGTTCCTTTCTTGATGCCATACTTCTGGAGTTGTTTCTGGAGTTTCTTCTCGATGGTTGCTGAAGCCACCTTGCCGCCCGCATTTTTCAGCACGTTGCTCGACGAGAATACCACGGCCGGCTCCGTGTAGGTCCATGTGCCCACAAGGTCATCTGCCTTGGCTGTCTTGCTGCTGCTGAAGATGGAGGTGA
Organism: uncultured Bacteroidaceae bacterium; assembly: GCA_964415385.1. Classification (GTDB taxonomy): domain Bacteria; phylum Bacteroidota; class Bacteroidia; order Bacteroidales; family Bacteroidaceae; genus UBA3839. The sequence goes on along the minus strand of CAYPZK010000033.1, from coordinate 9,521 downwards.
GGCTCGACAGCAGGCTGCCTGTCGTCGTGCTCTCTGTTGTGGTCGTGGAGCTTGTGTCGGTAGAGGAAGTCGTTCCGCTCAGTACGCTGGAAGCGGCGCTCTTGAGCAGGTCGGAGATGGATTGTGCGCTGACCGTCTGCGCGTGGGTCATCAGCAGCACGGCGGCTGCCAGCATCATTAGATTTCGTCTCATTTGTAAAGGAATTTGTTAAAAGGTATGGAAATGTAGTCGTGCAGGAGCCTGACTCCTGCCTCGTTGTTTGTGCATGGCAAAATTACACTTTTTCTGTGGAACAGGCAAGGGAAAGCGGAGATTTTCAGCAAGAATGCTTGAATAAGAGCGCAGGAAATCGTAATTTTGCAATCTCAAAGAACAAAAAGGACATGGAAATTATCGACACAGGGGTGGTGGTACGCACAGCCCGGCCGGACGATGCGGCTGCTCTGCTCGCTATCTACCGTCCCTATGTGGAGGAGACCGCCATCACGTTCGAATACGACGTGCCGACGGAAGCTGAATTCCGCCGCCGCATAGAGTCGGTGTTGCTCCGTTATCCCTATCTCGTGGCCGAAGCGGCCGACGGCCGTCCGCTGGGCTATGCCTACGCCGGCGCGTTCCAGGAGCGCAGGGCTTACGACTGGGCCGTGGAGACTTCCATCTACATCCGGCGGGACGTGCGGGGGCGCGGTCTGGGTCGTCTGCTCCACGACGCGCTTCGGACGCGGCTTCAGTCGCAGGGAGTCCAGAACATGTGCGCCTGTATCACGTCGCCGTCGGGCGAAGACCCCTATGTCACGACACAGAGCATCGACTTTCATGCCCACCTCGGCTACCGTCTGGTGGGCACGTTCGAGAAAATCGGCTACAAGTTCGGCCGCTGGTACAACATGGCTTGGATGGAGCTGCGCATCGGTCCGCATCCCGTGCCGGCACCGCCCCGCAGCTGAAACCGCCGCAAACGATTGACCACAAACGCCTGCCGGCCTCCTTGAGAGATGGCAGGGAGATTTCTTCACTTTCACGCCTCACATGGTACTGAATTACATCTGGATTGCCTTTTTTCTGCTGGCGGCCGTCTGCGCCGTTGTGCAGGCCGTCTGCTTCGGCCATACGGCCATCTTCAGCGACATCATCAACAGCACGTTTGATTCCTCGAAGACCGCTTTCGAAATCAGTCTCGGACTCACCGGTGTGCTCTCGCTCTGGATGGGTGTGATGAAGGTGGGCGAGGCCGGTGGTGCCGTCAACGCCCTCAGCCGTGTGCTCTCACCCGTGTTCGTGCGCCTCTTCCCCGACATTCCGAAAGGTCATCCGGCCGTCGGCAGTATCTTCATGAACATTGCTGCCAACATGCTCGGTCTCGACAACGCCGCCACGCCCCTTGGGCTGAAAGCCATGAAGGAACTGCAGGAAATCAATGTGGCGCAGCATCCCGACAAGCCGGCCACAGCCTCGAACCCGATGATTATGTTCCTGGTACTCAACACGTCGGGACTCACCATCATTCCCGTCTCCATCATGGTCTATCGCGCCCAGCTCGGTGCCGCCAACCCTACCGACATCTTCGTGCCCATTCTGCTGGCCACCTTTGTCGCCACGCTTGCCGGCATCATCGTGGTGAGCCTCTACCAGCACATCAATCTGTTCCAGCCGGTGCTCATCGCCACGCTCGGTGGCATGTCCCTTCTCGTTGCACTCATCATCTGGGGATTCAGCCGTCTCGACCAGCAGACAATGAACACGGTCTCGACGCTGGCCGCCTCGCTCATTCTCTTCGGCATCATCATCGCCTTTCTCGTGGCTGCCATGCGTAAGCGGGTGAACGCCTACGATGCGTTCATCGATGGGGCCAAGGAGGGATTCACCACCGCCGTGCGCATCATCCCCTATCTTGTGGCCATCCTCGTGGCCATCGGCGTGTTCCGCGCGTCGGGCGGCATGGATATGCTCATCGGCGGCATCCGCCATGTTGTGGCGTTGCTGGGCGGGCAGACCGACTTTGTCGATGCCCTGCCCACGGCCATCATGAAGCCTCTCAGCGGCAGTGGCGCACGCGGCATGATGGTGGATACCATGACGACCTTCGGTGCCGACAGCTTTGCCGGCCGTCTGTCCTGCATCTTCCAAGGCTCCACCGACACAACCTTCTACATTCTCGCAGTCTATTTTGGCTCCGTCGGCATCAAGAACACACGCCACGCCGTGCAGTGCGGCCTGCTGGCCGACCTCGCGGGAGTCGTCGCGGCCATCTTCATCGCCTACCTGTTCTTCGGCTGACAGGACGGAGCATCCATTGTCTTTTCACTTCAACAAAAACATTTCACAGATAAACCATGAGAGTTGTCATCGAACCCAACTATGATCTGCTGTCGCAATGGGCAGCCAACCGCGTCATCGGAAAAATCAATGCCGCCAAACCGACCAAAGAACATCCCTTTGTCCTCGGACTGCCCACCGGATCATCGCCTCTCGGCATGTACCGCAAGCTCATCCAGGCCGTGCAGGAGGAAGTGGTGTCGTTCCGTCACGTCGTCACCTTCAATATGGACGAATATGTAGCTCTGCCCGAGACACACCCCGAGAGCTACCACTCGTTCATGTACACCAATTTCTTCAACCACATTGACATTCCGCACGAAAACATCCACATCCTCAACGGCAATGCCGAGGATCTGCTGGCTGAATGCGACAACTACGAGCAGGCCATCCGCGACTTCGGCGGCATCGACCTCTTCGTGGGTGGCATCGGCCCCGACGGCCACATTGCCTTCAATGAGCCCGGCTCATCGCTCTCCAGCCGCACCCGCATGAAAACGCTTACCACCGACACGCGTATCGCCAACAGCCGTTTCTTCGGCGGCGATCCCAACAACGTGCCGCAGTTTGCCCTCACCGTCGGTGTGGGTACCGTGATGGACGCACGCGAAGTGATGATTCTGGTCAACGGTCATGCCAAAACCCGCGCCTTGCAGGCCGCCATCGAGGGCGGCATCTCGCACATGTGGACGGTCAGTGCCTTGCAGATGCATCCGCACGGCATCATCGTCTGTGACGAGGAAGCCTGTGACGAACTGAAAGTGGGTACGTTCCGTTATTTCAAAGAAAAGGAAAAGAACTATCTGCTCTGACACCATGAACGTGAATCACATGGTGGTTCGGGGGTGGATGGCCTCTACGGGGCAGTGCTCGAAGCAGTTGCCGCATTGCAGACAGTTGTCCTGCCGGATGACGAACGGCTCACCCTCGTCGATGGCATCTTCGGGGCAGACGGATTCACACGTGCCGCATGCGATGCAGTCCTCGCCAATCTCGTAGCCTTTAGGTTGCCACCGGGCATTGCCCATCGTGAAGTAATGGCGGAGGATGGGGTGGACACCGAGGTTGAAGTATTCGATGGTGGCATCCTGAATGCGATAGATGACACCTATCTCGCGCGTGTCGCGGGGATAGACATTGGTGAGGTAGGGCTGTTCCTCGAAAATCTTGTCTTTCCACTTTTCCTGGTCTGCGGCCTGCTGTACTTTTCCCGACAAGCGAATCATTTCCTTGTAGCGGGTGAGGCCCTCCATCTGTACATATCCGCTTTGCTCCAACTGGCGGGCAAAGCTTTTGCCGCGTGCGGTGTAGAAATAGATGGCGTCGGGCTCAAAGTGTATGGCACTGACACACCGCACTTGCGGATGCTGGTATTCGTCCACCGTGGCTACGTGCAGGATGCCTGTCCACTGTAGCTTCTGAAGGCACAACTCTTTTGTGATTTTGATTTCCTCTGCCATGTTTTTGTTCTGTATTCTGGCTGGAACTCATATCGCTTTCCAGCACTCGGGGTCGGGTGCATACATCGAACCGTGGTAGCCTGCCGCTACGGCAGGACAGCCCCGGCAGAAGCGCAGTAACTCGCATTGGCTGCATTTCTCGAATTTTTCATAAACGCGGTATTTGTCCATCTCAGCTCCCGTGAAGAGGTCGTAGAGGTCGTCGGTGAGGGCGTTGCCCACCTGGCTCTCCATCCGTCTGCAGGCGTAGCATGCTCCGTCGCTCAAGATGGTGAAGTGTCCGTTGCCGCAGTTGCATCCGTCATACACGATGTCGTCGTCGGGATACGCCTGCGGGTCGAACAGTCCGTGCTCATAGTTGAAGAGCGTCCACAAGTGATCCTTCTGGCTGAAGTAAGTATCCGAGTCGCGGTATAGCTGGAATTTCTTCCAGCATTCCTCCATCATCCAATGATATTCTTCCTGCGAGCAACACGTGTCGCGACTCTCCTTGTCCGGACAGTAGCGGGCAAAAGCAAATACGTCGGCATGGTTCGCCACGACCACATCCACCAGTGGCGGCACTTCCTTGTAGTTCCATCGACTGACGGTGGTCATGATGGCTACGGGAATGCCGTTCCTTTGCAAGATGGGAATGGCTCTCAACGTTTCGCGGAAACTGCCCGGCCTACGTATGCGGTCGTGAGTGGCTTCCAGACCGTCGATGGAGAGCTGGTACTGGTGACAGCCGCTGGCCTTGAGCCGCCGGCATACCTCGTCGTCCAGATGGAAGGGGTTTCCCAATACGGTGAAAGGTATTTCCCGTTCTTGCAGCATCGCAATGAGTGTCCAGAACTGCGGGTGCAGAATCGGGTCGCCACCTGTGACATAAATGTAGGGCTTGCGGTCGGCTTTGCGTCCGAAAGCCTCCATGTTGTCAACGACCTTGCGCATGTTGTCGACAGACATCTGCTTGAACCGGGCGTGCGACCCCAAGGCATAGATATAACAGTGCTTGCAACGCTGGTCGCAAGCCTCTGTTATATGCCATTGGAAGGAGAAGTACGTCACTATTTGCCCGGTTTCCCGGCAGCACCGCAAGCCGACGGTTTCTCCGTTGCACCGCAAGCCGATGGTTTCTCCGTTGCGCCGCAAGCTGACGGTTTCTCCGTTGCACCGCAAGCCGATGGCTTCTCCGTTGCGCCACAAGCCGATGGCTTCTCCGTTGCGCCACAAGCTGACGGTTTCTCACTGGAACCACAGGCACTGCCGCAAGCGGAGCCTGTGTTCTTCTGCATTTTCACTGCAAACAAATTCTTGAGCATGGTGTTGAAAGTTTTTAGGTGTGGGTAAAAGGTGAAAGGTCACTCATCCAAATCCAGAATCATCTTGCCTCCCGCGCCGCCTTTCTCAAGCAGTGTGTGTGCTTCGACGATGCGGTTCAGTGGGAATACCTTGCTATAGAGTGGCTGGATATGGTTGTTGCGTATCAAAGTGAATATTTCGTCCATGATTTTCTGGGTGGGATAGTTGCTGAAGAATCCCGAGAGGAACACGCCGTTGGGGATGTATTTGATGGGGTCGAACTGCCGGACGGTGAAGACGTTGCCGAGGATGCCCGTGTTGCAGACGAAACCGGGACGTGTGACGGTCTGCAAGCTGTCCGGCAAGGTCTTGGGGCCGATGAGCTCCAGCACCTTGTTCGGCTGCTTCTCGAATGGCCGTCCTGCCAGCTTGCTGTCGTCCACAATGCAGGAGTCGGCGCCGATTTCCCGCAACTTGTCGAACGATGCCTCCCTGCGACAGGCTCCGATGACTGTGGCTCCCATCGCCTTTGCTATCTGTACGGCAGCCTGACCGACCGTACTGGTCGCTCCGCGCACCAGCAGCACGTCCCCCTGCCGGAGCAACAGACACTGGCTGAGCGAGCCGTAAGCGGTGAAGTAAGTTTCGGGAATGGCGGCCAGCTCGTGCCAGCTCAGGCCGGCATCTGCCTTGAACACATGGTCGCGCGGCAACAGGGCATATTCCTCATAGCTGCCGTTGAAAGAGCGTCCCATGCCGCCCATCAGCGCAACGACACGGTCGCCGGCTTTCAGGTCGGAGTCGGAAGGGTCGGCGATTTCGCCAGCACATTCTATGCCGGGCACGATGGGCGTGTGGATATAATCCTCATCGGCCTCATACATCCGGAGTATTACTTCTGAATGGTTCATTCCGGCGGCATGGATTCTGACGAGCACCCATCCGGGCCGAATCTCGGGTTTTGGAATGTCAGACACGCGCAAATCTTCCGCCTTGCAGCAACTATTGATGACGACAGCTCTCATATATGGATGGAGTATTGGACTTCAAAGATAAAGGAAAAGAATCATACTTGCAAATGTTTGCCGGCAATTATTATCATAATAAGTCTACTCTTTTGGTGCAAAGTTACCAAAAAGTGCACGGATAACCAGCGGAATGTGCGTTTTTTTTTTTTGATGTTTCCGCTGATTATACGTGGATTATACGTGGACAGTCCGGATGGCTGCTGCGAAGCCGTCTGCTCAGTTGTCCGACGGCTGCTGCGGGTGCAGGAACTGCTCAATGCGGGCACGCAGCCGCTGGTAAGGTTCCGAGTCTTTGAAGCCGGTGTTGCGGCGCAACATCTGTGCCACGTCGCACTGCGAGTGTTGGTAGCTGGCCAGCTCGTTCTCCATCTGCTGGCGGTGGCCGTCTGCCAGCCGCTTGATTTCCTTCTCGCGCTCGCGGCGGAGCTGCGTGCAGGCGGGGTCGAGGGCGGCCATGACGACATTCTCGAACACGTGGTGACCCTGAACGTAGAGGTAGGTGTTGTCGGGGCGCACGCCCAGTGTTTCAAGCTCGGCCTTGAGCGGCTTGAAGGAAGTCTTGGCCTGCGGATAGCGGTGCTGCATGAAGGCTACACGCCGGTTGACACTGTGCCGCAGGTTGTTGAGCTCCTTCTCGGGGTTGAAGAGGTTGAGCTGGTTGATGGCGATGAAATTGAGAAACGAGTTCATCGGCATGTCGTGGTACATCTGGCGACGGTAGAGCCAGACAGACCACACAAACAGGTCATAGATGATTTCGCTGTACTCGCGGAGATACGCCTCGAAGTCGAAGATGCGGTGGTCGTTGAGCGTGGCCATCACGCAGACGTTGTGGAGCGACGGCGCATAGCACTCATAGTTCTCGATGGCATAGACATAGGTGTGGAAGATGTAGGGGTTGTCGAGAAGCGAGCTGGAGTAGGGCGTGTGACCCTGCATGAGGTAGTCGTAGTCGGCATCGACGCAGGCAATCATGCTGCGCCCCAGTCCCTCGCCCAGCTTGTTGGTCATGGCCTGTTTCTTGCCGCGCGAGAGGTTGGTGCGGGAGGGGAGCATCACTTGAAATTCGTGCTCGTCATCCTCGAAGTCACTGAGGATGTCGCGCCAGAAGAAGATATCGTCATAGCTCTCCACGTAGGCGATGATGCGTTTCTTCTTCTTGCCGCCGGGACGCAAGTGGTTGGCTGCCTCGAAATAACGCGAGTTGAGATTGTCTGTCAAGTGTTTGGACACGGTCTGGAAGGAATTAGGCGGGAACATCCGAGATTTCCTCTACTTCGGTCACGGCATCCGTCCATCCGTCCATGATGAGTGCGGGCGAATGGGTGGAGAGGATGATCTGCACGTTCGGGTTGAGACGGCGGATGAGCGAGAGCAGCTTTTGCTGCCACTCAATGTGAAGGCTGATTTCCGGTTCGTCCATCAGGAGCGTGTAGTGCTCTCCGTTCTCCACGAGCACGGTCGTCAGGATGACGAGCATCTGCTTCTCGCCCGACGAAAGCTGATAGGGAGTGAGTGTGTCGCCCTTCTGGAAAAACTGGATTTCGTTGCTGCGGCGGTCAATGGTTTTCTTCGTGTCGGCGAACAGCTCGTCAATCATGTCCTGGAACAGGGTCTTCGGTCTCGACACTTCCGATGCCTTGGCCGCGTCGTCTGGGCTGCCCGAGGTGAGCAGCTCTATCATGCGGTTGCCTACGTTCACCTGGTAGTCGAGGTAGCGCTTCTGGAGCTTGTAGAGCTGCCAGTCCAGTTCTGTCTTGACGCGCGAGTCGGCCAGCTTCTCCAGCAGGTCGGAATGGAGCAGTGGGCGGTCGAAACTGCGGATGACGTCGTACTTCACACTGGTGGCGTCGGCCGGCGACAGCGTGATGATGATTCCATCGGCAATCTCGCCCGGCGAGAGCTCGTGCTTGTCGATGAGGTGCAACCCCCTGACAGAGTGGTTGATGATGGTGCTCTTTCCCACGCCGTTGATGCCGCTGAGGATGTTCACGTCGGGTCGCAGCTCCCATTTGATGTGTCGCCCGCCCTTCCACAATGCCTTGATCTCGATGCTGCTGATGTAGTCTGCTTGTTTCTCCATAGAGTTAGGTGGTCTGTTTGTTGCAGGCAAAGATAAAGAAAAAAGACTTTCGACGGATGCGTTTGACGCATTTTTTACGACATTTCCGCGTGTTTTGAACAAAAGCGTTGTTTCCCGGCAGCCGGGATTCGGCTGCCTCTCCGGTCTGGTCCGCTCTGTCGTTTTTCCCCAATTCCTTGGCTGTTCCAAAGAAAAGCCGTAACTTTGCCCTCCGAAAACATTTCATCAACTCATGACCATAGAACAACAACTGACCGATGCCGTCGTTGCCGGCATGAAAGCACTCTACGGTGCCGAGACCGATGCCGGCAAGGTGCAGCTCCAGACAACCAAGAAGGAGTTCGAGGGACACCTCACGGTGGTGGCTTTCGCGCTGGCGAAAGACGCGCACAAACGTCCCGAGGACGTGGCGCAGGAGCTGGGACAATATCTGCGGCAGAATGCGCCCGGACTGGTGGCCGGCTTCAATGTGGTGAAGGGATTCCTCAACATCGTGGTGAGTCCGGCCGCATGGATTGGCCTGCTCAACGGCATTGCCGCCGCCGGCCGCTTCGGATTCACCGAGGCCACGGCGAAGAGCCCGCTCGTGATGATTGAGTACTCATCGCCGAACACCAACAAACCGCTCCATCTGGGCCACATGCGCAACAATCTGCTCGGCTCGTCGCTCGCGCGCATCATCGCCGCCTGCGGCAACCGCGTGGTGAAAACCAACATCGTGAACGACCGCGGCATCCACATCTGCAAGTCCATGCTGGCCTGGATGAAATGGGGCAACGGCATCACGCCGGAGCAGGCCGGCAAGAAGGGCGACCACCTCATCGGCGACTTCTACGTGCTGTTCGACCAGCACTACAAGCAGGAGTGCAAGGAACTTACGGCACAATACGTGGCCGAGGGCATGGATGCCGAGGAGGCCGCCGAGAAGGCCAAGCAGGAGGCACCGCTCATCAAGGAGGCGCATGCCATGCTCGTGAAGTGGGAACACAACGACCCGCAGGTGCGTGCGCTCTGGAAGCAGATGAACGAATGGGTGTATGCGGGATTCGACGAGACGTACAAGATGATGGGCGTTTCCTTCGACAAAATCTACTATGAGTCCGACACCTATCTCGAAGGCAAGGAAATGGTGCTCGAAGGTCTGCGCAAGGGGCTCTTCTACCGCCGTGAGGACGGTAGCGTGTGGGCCGACCTGCGTGCCGAAGGGCTCGACGAGAAGTTGCTGCTGCGCTCCGACGGCACGTCGGTCTATATGACGCAGGACATCGGTACGGCCAAGATGCGTTTCGAGGATTATCCCATCGACAAGATGATCTACGTGGTGGGCAACGAGCAGAACTACCACTTCC
>CAYPZK010000032.1:0-34001 GCA_964415385.1 uncultured Bacteroidaceae bacterium | reverse complement strand
GACTGCGTGGTGCAGAGCGAGGACCTGCCGAGCATCTACGAGGTGCCGGTGAACATGCAGAACCAGGGGCTGGACAGCGCCATCCTGCGCAAGATGGGCATCGAACCGGGCGAGACACCGGCACTGGGGCCGTGGAAGGCATTCCTCGAGCGGCGCAAGAACGCCAAGGAGGAGGTGCGCATCGGACTCGTGGGCAAGTACGACCTGCAGGATGCCTACAAGAGCATCCGCGAGAGCCTGGCGCAGGCTTCCACCTACAACGACCGCAAGGCCAGGCTGACCTTCATCAACTCGGAGAACCTGACGGCGGAGAATGTGGCCGAGAGCCTGCAAGGACAGGACGGCATCGTCATCTGTCCCGGATTCGGCCAGCGGGGAACGGAGGGGAAAATCCTCGCCGCCCAATACTGCCGCGAGCACGACGTGCCGACGTTCGGCATCTGCCTCGGCATGCAGATGATGGTCATCGAGTTTGCCCGCGACGTGCTGGGCTACAAGGATGCCAACAGCCGCGAAATGGACGAGAAGACATCCCACAACGTGATTGACATCATGGAGGAGCAGAAGAACATCACCAACATGGGCGGCACGATGCGTCTCGGTGCCTACGACTGCGTGCTGAAGGAAGGAAGCCGCGTGCGCGACATCTATCAGACCGGACACATCTCGGAGCGCCACCGCCACCGCTATGAGTTCAACAACGATTATCAGGACGAATACGAGCGGAACGGCATGCAGTGCGTGGGCCACAACCCGGAAAGCAACCTCGTGGAAATCGTGGAAATCCCGAGCCTGAGATGGTACATCGGCACGCAGTTCCACCCCGAGTACCAGTCCACAGTGCTCCGCCCGCATCCGCTTTTCCTCTCGTTCGTGAAAGCATGCATACGTTAGACACAAAATCAGAATCATCACTCGCATGAGACCAGATAAAAACACCATCATCGGATGGCTCTTGATAGCGGCCGTCTTCATCGGCTTCATCATCTACAACCAGAAAGACATGAAGGAACGCGCCCAACAGGCGCAAATCGAGCAGGCACAGGAGGCCATCGCCCAGCAGAAGAGCGACAGCATCGCCGCCATCGAGGCCAAGCAGAAGGCAGACAAGCTGCAGGCCGAACGGACAGACTCCGCCAACGTGCTCTTCAAGGCCCGGCAAGGCACCGACGGAACCACCGTCATCCGGAACAGCCTGCTGAAAATCAGCATCTCGAACCGAGGCGGACAGCTGAAGCGCGCCGAACTGCTCGACCAGACGTACAAGAACCAGCAAGGCGGCAGCGTGGTGCTCTTCGCAGGCGGTGAATCGGACATGCGGCTGGTGTTCGAGGGAAAGTCGGACAACATCCTGACCGACGACTTCTACTTCACGCCGAAAGAAGTGACCGACAGTTCCGTCACCATGTCGCTGCCCGTTGCGGACGGAAGCATCGACATCCGCTATGCCCTCCAGCCCGACTCCTATATCCTCAACATGGACGTGCAGGCCACGGGGCTGGCCGGTTTCTTCCCTGCCAAGACCCACTCGTTCGGCATCGCATGGAACGAGCGCATGCGCCAGCAGGAAAAGGGCTACAGCTTTGAGAACCGCTACAGCACCATCACCTACCGCAGTGACGAAGGCAAGACCCAAGAACTGTCATCGTCCGGCAGCGACAAGGAGAAGGACGGAGAGAAAATCGACGACGGCATCCTGTGGGTAGCCTTCAAGACCCAGTTCTTCAGCCAGATACTCATTGCCGACGGTACGTTCGGCATGGACCGTGTGGCCCAAAAACGCGAGCCGGAGCACTCCGGCTATCTCAAGACCTACACGGCCGAGATGGATGCGCGGTTCGACCCGACGGGACAGCAGCCTACAAGTCTGAAGATGTATATCGGCCCCAACAAGTTCGCCACGCTGAAGGCCAACGAACGGCTGATTGACCAAGGCAACGACCTCGACCTCCAGACCATCGTTTACTTAGGCTGGCCGATTGTGCGCTGGATCAACCGCTTCATTTTCCTTCCTCTCTTCGACTTCATGACGGGCTGGGGACTCAACATGGGCATCGTGCTGCTCATCATCACCCTCATCGTGAAATTCGCCGTATTCCCGCTCATGCGCAAGTCCTTCCTCGCATCGGCCAACATGCGCGTACTGAAGCCGAAAGTGGACGAAATCAACGCCAAATATCCGAAGCCGGAGGATGCCATGCAGAAGCAACAGGAGGTGATGCAGCTCTACAGCCAGTACGGCGTGTCGCCGATGGGCGGATGCCTGCCGATGCTCATCCAGATGCCTATCTGGATTGCCCTCTTCAACTTCATCCCGAACGCCATCGAGCTACGCGGACAGTCCTTCCTCTGGGCCAAAGACCTCTCCACCTACGACGATGTCATCAGCTGGAACTTCCACATCTGGGGCATCGGAAACCACTTGAGCCTCTTCTGCGTGCTCTGGTGCCTCTCCACCGTGGTCAACACATGGATCAGCATGCGCCAGCAGAGCTACTCGATGTCGCCCGAACAGGAGCAAAGCATGAAGATGATGCGCTGGATGTCCTATCTCATGCCCGTCATTTTCTTCTTCTCCTTCAACAGCTATTCCTCGGGACTGAACTACTACTACTTCATCTCGGGCCTGCTCACCATCCTGATGATGTGGTACCTGCGGCGCACGACCGACGACGACAAACTCCTGCAAAAGCTCGAGGCACGCCTCAAGGAGCGGAAAGCCAACCCGAAGAAACAATCGTCGATGATGGAGCGCATGCAGAAAATGGCCGCACAACAACAGGAAATCCTGCGCCGCCAACAGGAAGAAGAGGCCAGACGACGCAAATGACACAGCCCAACCAGCTTTCCCCCAACTACATCGAATCATGAACAAAACCTTATTGATCCTCACCCTGACCGCAGGCATCTTCTCCATGACACAAACAGAAGCTGACGCACAAACTTTCATCGGACGGCAAAATCCAACCATCACCGGCCGCACCATGACTCCCGAAGCACTCTGGGCCATGGGGCGAATCGGAGCGGCAGCAGCCTCGCCCGACGGCAGGCAAATCGTCTATCAGGTGGGCTACTACAGCGTGGCTGAGAACAAAGGCCATCAGGTGCTCTACGTCTGCGATGCCGACGGCCGGAACCAGCAATTGCTGACCACCTCCGCCAGCAGCGAGAGCGACCCCGCATGGATCAGCGGCGGACAGCGCATCGCATTCCTCTCAGGCGGACAGCTCTGGAGCATGAACGCCGACGGCTCCGGCCGCCGGCAGCTCACGCACTCCGCCACCGACATCGAAGGTTTCCTCTTCGCGCCCGATGGCCAACATGTCATCCTCATCAAATCCATCCCCTATTACGGCACCATCCAGAAGAACCCGGACGACCTGCCGCAGGCCACGGGACGCCTCGTGACCGACATGAACTACCGCCATTGGGACCACTACGTGGAATCCATTCCCCATCCGTTCCTGGCCAAAGTGACGGAGCAGGGGGTGAGCGACGGCCAGGACATCATGGAGGGAGAACCTTACGAATGCCCGGTGGCACCGTTCGGCGGCATTGAGCAACTCTGCTGGAGCCCCGACTCAAAACTCATCGCCTACACCTCCCGCAAGCGGGAAGGCGTGCAGTACGCCATTTCCACCGACACGGACATCTACCTCTACGACATCGCCGGCGGCACGACCACCAATCTCTGCAAGGATGCCGGCTACACGGAACCGGCCATCGACGCCACCCAGACCATGAAAGAGCAAAGCGTGAACACGCAGGCAGGCAACAACCTCGTGGGTTACGACGTGAATCCGCAGTTCTCGCCCGACGGCAACTACATCGCATGGCAGAGCATGCGCCGCAACGGCTACGAGAGCGATAAAAACCGCCTCTGCATTCTCTCCACGAAGGAACTGAACGCTGACCACCGCCACTACACCTTCCTCGACCAGAATTTCGACTCGAACGCCGACGCATTCTGCTGGGCCAACGACTCGAAACAACTCTACTTCACCGGCTGCTGGCACGCCTGCACCATGATTTACGCCGTTGACCTGCAAGGCAATGTCCGCCAACTCACCGACGGCATCTACGACTACGGCTCCCTGCAGCCGCTCGGCTCCACGGACAAGCTGCTCGTCACCCGCCACAGCATGTCCCACCCGGACGACCTTTTCCTCGTCACGCCGGCCAAGAAGGCCAAGGCCAGCAAGGTGGAGCAGGTAACGGACGAGAACAAAGCCATCTTCGACCAGTTAGACCTGGGACGTGTGGAAGAGCGGTGGATAAAGACCACAGACGGCAAGGACATGCAGGTGTGGATTATCCTGCCATCGCATTTCGACGCACAAAAGAAATACCCTACCTTATTATATTGTGAGGGTGGGCCACAAAGCCCCGTCTCGCAGTTCTGGAGCTATCGCTGGAACTTCCAGATCATGGCCGCTCACGGCTACGTCATCGTGGCACCCAACCGCCGCGGGCTGCCCGGCTACGGCTCGGAGTGGAATGAGGAAATCTCGGGCGACTGGACGGGACAATGCATGAAAGACTATCTGAGTGCCATCGACGACGCGGCGGCCAACCTGCCCTATGTGGACAAGGACCGTCTCGGAGCTGTGGGCGCGTCGTTCGGCGGTTTCTCCGTCTATTACCTCGCCGGCCACCACGAGGGACGCTTCAAATGCTTCATCGCGCACGACGGAGCCTTCAACCTCGAATCGATGTACACCGACACAGAAGAGGCCTGGTTCTCCAACTGGGAATACGATGACGCGTACTGGAACAAAGACCAGACGGCACGTGCCCGGCAGACCTACGCCCATTCGCCGCATCAGGACGTGGACAAATGGGACACGCCGATTCTCTGCATCCACGGTGAAAAAGACTATCGCATCAACGCCAACCAGGGCATGGGAGCCTTCAACGCCGCCCGCCTGCGCGGCATCCCCGCCCAGCTCCTCATCTTCCCCGATGAGAACCACTGGGTGCTGAAACCGCAGAACGGCATCCTCTGGCAGCGCACCTTCTTCGGCTGGCTCGACCGCTGGCTGAAGCCATAAGCCATCACCGTGCACACACGCCCATCAGAACTCCTGACACACCCAACCCCCACAAACACAAAGATCTCATTTTATATGGCAGAAATCATCCGAAAAAAGCTGAGCGACTCAGCCGCTGCCCGCTGGACAGCCCTCCTCATCGTCTCCATCACCATGATGGTGGCCTATTTCTTCACCGATGTCATGTCGCCACTCGAACCGCTGCTCACGCTGGCCAAAGACCAGGGCGGACTCGGCTGGACGAGCGATGAATACGGATTCTTCTCCGGCTCCTACGGATTCTTCAACGTATTCCTGCTGCTCCTTTTCTTCGGCGGCATCATCCTCGACAAGTTCGGCATCCGCTTCACCGGCATCATGGCCACCGCACTCATGTTTGTCGGCGCACTCGTGAAATGGTATGCCGTGGGACACGAATTCAGCGGCTCCCTCTTCGGCTATCAGACACAGGTCATCGTGGCCTGCGCCGGCTTCGCCACCTTCGGCGTGGGCTGCGAAATCTCCGGCATCACCGTCTCCAAGATTCTTGTGAAATGGTTCACCGGCCACGAGCTTGCCCTGGCAATGGGTACGCAGGTGGCGCTCGCCCGTCTTGGCACAGCCTCCGCCCTCAGCTTCTCGCTCCCGCTGGCCAAGAAAATGGGAGCCGTCTCCGCCTCCGTCGGCCTTGGAGCCGCACTCCTCTGCATCGCCCTGATCAGCTTCCTCATCTACTGCGTGATGGACAAGAAAGAAGACCAGGCCGCCGCAGCCACGCAGACCGAACCTGAGGAAGGCTTCAAGTTCAGCGACCTCAGCCAGCTCTTCACCAACCGCGGCTTCTGGTACATCACCCTCCTCTGCCTCATGTTCTATGCCGGCGTATTCCCGTTCCTCAAATTCGCCACCAAGTTCATGGTCATCAAATTCGGCGTGGCCGACAACCTCGCCGGAGCCATCCCTTCGATGCTCCCCTACGGCACCATCATCCTCACGCCGCTCTTCGGCTACGTCTATGACCGCATCGGCAAGGGAGCCACCCTCATGCTCATCGGCAGCGTGCTCCTTACCCTCGTTCATATTGTCTTCGCCCTGCCGGGTCTCACGTCCGTGGCCGTTGCCATCACCATGATGGTCGTGCTGGGCATCGCCTTCGGTCTGGTGCCGTCAGCCATGTGGCCGTCCGTTCCGAAAATCATCCCGATGCAGTTGCTCGGCACGGCCTATGCCCTCATCTTCTACATTCAGAACATCGGACTCGCCCTCGTGCCCATCCTCATCGGCAAGGTGAATCAGGCCAACACGCTCCCCGACGGCAGCATCGACTATACCACCACGATGTCCATCTTCGCCGCCTTCGGAGCCGTGGCCATCATCATCGCCCTCCTGCTCAAATTAGAGGACAAGCGGAAAGGCTACGGACTGGAACAGGCCAACATCAAGCGGGAAAATCCATGAGCCTCCTCCCTCTCCCCTTCCGGATTCATCAATCATTCTCATAAAAAAAGTATCACCTACCATGTTTGAAAATCAACCCAAAGGGCTCTATGCCCTGGCCTTGGCCAACACCGGCGAACGCTTCGGCTACTACACCATGCTGGCCATCTTCACCCTGTTCATGCAGGCCAAGTTCGGCTGGACCGAATCCACCGCCGGCCAAGTTTACGCCGTCTTCCTGGCCGTCGTTTACTTCGCCCCACTCTTCGGCGGTATGCTCGCCGACCGCATCGGCTATGGCAAGTGCGTCACCATCGGCTTCGCCACCATGTTCATCGGCTACCTCGGACTCGCCGTCCCGACCGATGCCAACCTCAGCGGCCAGATCGCCATGTTCGCCGGCCTGGCCTGCGTCTCCCTCGGCACCGGACTCTTCAAGGGCAACCTACAAGTGCTCGTAGGCAACCTCTACGACGACCCGAAATATTCCGCCAGCCGCGACAACGCCTTCAGCCTCTTCTACATGGCCATCAACATCGGAGCCATGTTCGCCCCTTCCATGGCCAAATGGATCACCAACCTCTACCTCGGACGCTATGGCTTCACCTACGATGCCGGCAACTTCGACCCAGCCTATCTGAAAGCCCTCTACGGAGCCTACGGCCTCTGCTTCGGCGTGGCCTGCGTGTCGCTCATCGTCTCCGCCATCATCTACTTCGCCTGCCGTGCATGGTTCAAACATGCCGACGTGACAGCCAAGCAAGCCGAAGCCAGCCACACCGAAGTGGCCGAGCTCACGCCCAAGCAGACCCGAGACCGCATTCAGGCTCTCCTGCTCGTCTTCGCCGTCGTCATCTTCTTCTGGATGGCCTTCCACCAGAACGGAGCCGCGCTGACCTTCTTCGCCAAGAAATACACCAACCTCACCGTCGGAGGCGGCATGCGCATCTGGTTCAACATCTTCTCCCTCGCGCTCATCGCCCTCTCCGTCTATACCGCCTTCGGCATCTTCCAGTCGAAGACCCTGCGCAACCGCATCGTCTGCCTCGTCTGCACACTCGTGGCCTGGGGAGCCGCCGTCGCACTCTTCCTCGGCATGGAGAATCCCACGCAAGCCCAGCCATCCGACTTCCAGCAGTTCAACCCCTTCTTCGTCGTAGCCCTCACACCGTTCAGCATGGCCTTCTTCGGGGCCCTCGCACGGCGTGGACACGAAGTCAGCGCCCCCACCCGCATCGCCCTCGGCATGCTCGTGGCCGCCCTCGGATTCGGAGTCATCACGCTCGCGTCCACAGGCCTCACCTCCCCGATGGACCTCGGACAGAAAACGCAGAGCATACTATCGCCCAACTGGCTCATATCCACCTACTTCACCCTCACGCTCGCCGAGCTGCTCCTCTCCCCGATGGGCATCTCCTTCGTGACGAAAGTAGCACCGCCGAAGTACAAAGGCATGATGATGGGCGGCTGGTTCGTGGCCACCGCCATCGGCAACTACCTCAGCTCCATCCCGTCCATGCTCTGGAACAAAATTCCGCTCATGTACAACTGGGGCATCCTCATCACCCTCTGCCTGATCAGTGCAGCCGTCATGTTCGCCCTGCTCAAGAAACTCAACCGGATGACCCAATAAGGGACGACACCCCTCTCCTCCGGTTTCCTCACAAACCAGACAACCTCCACCACGGCTCATCCCCTCGCTGGGATGGGCCGTTTCCCGTCTGTCTCATTCTCCTGCGAAACACATTCCTCCGAACACTGCGGAGCATTTCTCCAAACACTGCGGAGCATATTTCCAAAATCCGCCTCAAAAATTTTCTTTTTAGTCTGATTTCCAACAAAACGATGGCCTTCGTTCTGCAAAACAATGGCCTTCGTTCCGCCGAACGATGGCCTTCGACAGACGCGGAATGCGCACACATGGGACAGATAATCGCGCGAGTTCCCGTCGGGACTTGCGCGAGTTCGGTTCATTCCCCGCCGCCTCTCACGAAAAAGGAAACCTTCTGCCGGACTTTTCTCCGCTTCCCGCCAGACTTTTCTCCACACTCCATCAGACTTTTCTCCGCACTCCACCGAACTTTTCTCCGCACTCATTTGGAGGAACGGGAGAAAAAGGCAAAAAAATAGTCACAATATTTCGGCGGTCGAAAGAAAAATCTTATATTTGCAACAGAATTGGAAATCGGACGGAGCGCAGGCTCCGGATCCGACGCAAGGGAATCAGGTGGAAGTCCTGAGCTGTTCCTGCAGCTGTAATCCCCTTTTTCCACCGACAGCGTCCGCACAAAGACGGACAGCAGGCGGAGGAGCGGACAACAAAGTCACTGACCGACTGGGTTGGGAAGACGTCCGCGCCGGAGGGAAAGCCAGAATACCTGCCAACTCTGACGACCCAAGCACAACAAGGGCTTGGATCAACGCATCGAACCCGACTCCCAGGAACAGGAGCCAACGACGAACATGAACCAGCACACAGCATAGCATCTGCAAAACAGGACGGCGGGAAGAAGAAAGGTTCCCGCCCCGAACCGCATCCGATGGTAAGGCTCCCGCTCCATGAAGGTGCGAGACAGGAACAGGCACAATTCATCTCTCATTCAATATTTTTTATTTAAAGTAGGGAATAGGACCGGCAGAAGCGTCTGTCTGTCCTATTTATTTTTTGTAACTTTGCATGGAAAAGAAATCCACGCGGGGACACCAAACCGCACACCAACGCATGATGAACGAACAACCAGCTTCCCTCTACCGCCAAGACAAGCTCCACCCCGTGATGCTCGTCGGAACGGGCAGCGATGTGGGCAAGAGCGTGCTGGCCACGGCCTTGTGCCGCATCTTCCGTCAGGACGGCTACCGACCCGCACCGTTCAAGGCGCAGAACATGGCACTCAACTCGTTCGCCACGCCCGACGGACGGGAAATCGGACGAGCGCAGGCCGTGCAGGCCGAGGCCGCCGGCATTCCGCCCGAGACGGACATGAATCCGCTGCTGCTGAAGCCGAACTCGGAGCACACGACACAGGTGGTGCTCAACGGACGGCCTGTCGGCAACCGCAGTGCCTACGACTACTTCCGGCGCGAGGGACGGGACGAACTGCGACAGGCCGTAAACGAAGCGTTCGACCGTCTCGCCGCGCGCTTCAACCCCATCGTCATGGAGGGTGCCGGCAGTGTGAGCGAACTGAATCTGCGCGACACCGACCTGGTGAACATGCCGATGGCACGTCATGCCGATGCACGCGTACTGCTCGTGGCCGACATCGACAGGGGAGGCGTTTTCGCCAGTGCCTACGGCAGCATCATGCTTCAGACACCCGAAGACAGGGCACGCATCCGCGGCATCATCGTCAACAAATTCCGTGGCGATCTGCGGCTTTTCCAAGAAGGGCGAACCCTGCTCGAACGCATCTGCGGCGTGCCCGTGCTGGGTGTCGTGCCGATGTTCAGCGACATCGACATTGAGGAGGAGGACAGCGTGGAGCTCACGCGCAAACGCCGTGCGGCGGCAGAAGGGAAGGTGAACGTGGCCGTGGTGCTGCTGCGACATCTATCGAACTTCACGGATTTCGACACGCTGGAGCGACATCCGCATGTCAACCTTTTCTATACGAACAACACCGATGACATCCGGCGGGCCGACATCGTCATTCTGCCGGGTACGAAGACCACGCTCGCCGACCTGCTGGAGCTCCGCCGCAACGGGGTGGCGCAGGCCATCCATGAGGCGCACCGGCGCGGCACCACAGTGCTGGGCATCTGCGGCGGCTACCAGATGCTGGGGCTGCGCGTGAGCGACCCCGACGGCGTGGAAGGCGATATTCCCGCGCTGCCGGGACTCGGACTGCTACCCGTCGAGACGACGATGCGGGGTAGGAAAGTGACACGGCAGGTGAGCTTCCGGTTCCACGACGGAAAAGGCTGGAATCCGGCCGTCTGCAAGGGCTATGAGATTCATCAAGGCGAAACCGTTGTCAGCCCGACGGCACAGGCCGCCACGCCACTTGTCTGCTTCTCCGACGGCAACACCGACGGGCTCCGGCAAGGCTCGTGCATGGGGACGTATGTGCACGGCATTCTCGACAACGAGGCTTTCATCGACCACCTCATCCGCCCTTTGCGCACAGCCGCGACGACGGACGGCAGAACGCTCCTCAGCCACGAGGCGTACAAGGACCGGCAATATGAAAAACTGGCCGCACACGTCCGTAAATTCGTGGACATCGAACAGATTTACAAGATTCTCAATACTTCGGACTAAAATACGCTGAATATGCTGAACGGACACGGCGACGATGCCTTCCAATACCATGACATCCGGGTCAACTTTTCATCGAATGTGTACACACATTTCGACCACGAACCGCTCTTCCAATATCTGGCCGACCGGCTGGACGACATCAAGTCGTATCCCGAACCGACACCCAAGACCACGGAGCGGCAACTGGCCGCCCTGCTCGACTTGTCGCCGGAGGAAATCTGCGTGACGAACGGAGCTACGGAAGCCATTTATCTCATCGCACAAACGTTCCGCCGCAGCAGGACAGCCATTTTTCAGCCCACTTTCGCGGAATACGCCGATGCCTGCCGCCTCCATGAGCATCGGCTGATGTCCATTTTCTCCCTCCGGGACATTCCGACAGATGCCGAAACGGTTTGGATCTGCAACCCGAACAATCCCACCGGCACAGCGTTCAACGAACCGGAACATAACGAAATTTTCCGAGCCAAGCGGCTGTTCGTCCTTGACCACAGCTATGCGCCCTTTACCTCCCAAAAGCTCCTGACACCGCGTCAGGCGGCGGATGCCGGCAATATCCTCACGCTCCACAGCATGACGAAGGAGTTTGCCGTTCCCGGCATCCGGCTGGGCTATGTCACCGGCAATGCCACGCTCCTCGACCAGATTCGACGGCAGCGCATGCCGTGGTCGGTGAACCAAATGGCCATCCATGCCGCCAATTATCTGATGGCGCACGCCGATGACTACAAACCGGATTTGCGGGCTCTGACGCAAGAACGGGAACGGGTGGCACATGCGCTTCAACAACTCGGATGCGTGGAAGTGTGGCCTTCCGACACGCACATGTTGCTCTGCAAGCTCCGCATCGGGCGTGCCGACGCACTGAAGGCCTGGTTGGCCGACGAACACGGCCTGCTGATTCGGGATGCAGGCAACTTCGAAGGGCTCTCACCCGCGTTCTTCCGCATCGCCGTACAGCTCCCTGAAGAAAATGACCGGCTCATTGCAGCCATCGCCGCATGGATGATGCTCTGACGCTTTTCCGCCAACATGCCACCCTGCCGCTTCCCTCCAAAACTCGCTCACTACGGACCGATATGTGCAGTTTGCAGTCATTTTTTCTCAAAGCCCGAAAAATTCAGACAAAACCTGCTTGTGATTTCAGATACTAAGAACAAACAAATTTGTTAATATTTTGAAATAGATTAACAAATCCATTCATCTCGCAACATTCATTCCGGCGCACCTTCCTGACATCCTCCGGCGCACCAATTGACATCAACAGCATGCTCCAAAACTCACTCGATGGAGAGCGTTGGAGCAATCACAAGCCAAGCAAGAATGTCGGATCTGCCTCCTTTATTTAGAGCTTCCGAAGGACTCGTAAGTACCGTCATCGAAGAAGATACGCACCTCTATAATCTTCCGTTGTGGCCGATGAAGCTGCTTGATGGTCTCACGCACCACCGCCGGAATGTCAACGATAGTTGCCGGCTGAACAACGGGCTGGCTTTTCGGTGCACGTGGAGCGGAAGCGTTCGGCGACCATTCGAATCCCAACTGCCCCGGATTAGCTGTTTGGCCGAACAAACCTTGCCCGGCGGTAGTGTCAGCTTCCGCCATCGGTTGCGAGGAAGGAGTAGCGGCCGCATCGATATTCGTCATTTTTTCTCCGCCATTCGCTACAGATTCCCCCTCCGTGCGGAACATCTCACCCGTGCCCATCATGACCCACTCGGGATTCAAGTCGGGAAATCCCGCCATCACACTGCGCAGGGTTGCCAAAGTAGGGTTGCTGCGTCCACTGGCTATATGCGACAACGATGCCTGAGAGATACCGGTCTGGTTACAAAACTGTACATTGCTCAAGCCCTTTGTCTTGATGATTTCAAGTATTCTTTCCGAATCTGTCATAGAAAATGCTGCGATTTTACGATGGAAAAGCGTTTTTGAACAAAACTTTACAAAGGTAATCAATATTTACAAAGCAACAAAATCTCAACAAAAATATTTTACATCGCTATTTCACGCTTTCGCGTTGTAAATTATAGATTTGTAAACAACAAACGGCCGCAAGCCCTGACAAATCTATACAAATGCAAATATTGACGGATTTTCATCCTATTGCAAACGTTGAACTCATGAAAGTCATCTAATTGTCCTCTTTGCAATTACTTGTATCAAAGCATGGCAAAGTTTACAAATTGCAAGCCTCCCGTGTCCACGAAATGCACACGTCGTTGATATAAAACTTTACAATACCACGATAAACGATTGGAAAACAAGAATCTAAGATTTGAAAAAAAATCACGAATAAAAACACCGTTCCAACTGTAAACTTTACAAAGATAAAATTAGAGAGCGGGGACAAAGGCTTGTAAAGTCGCTTCGCAAAGTTTACAAATACACCGTAAATAATCACGCGATTATTCATCCTGTAAATATTTACAAACTGAAAGTTTACAGCTGAAAATGTTAAAAGTTACAAAACCAAGTTTTTGAAGGGCAAAACTTTGCATTTTGAAGCAAAAATCGAAAATTTTCAAACAGACGGCCGAGAGCCCTCCAACACGCAAATCTCAGAACGTTTTTTCAGCGTCAAATCTTTGAATCACACCAGAATTTCACCCCAAAAACTTGTATCAGATTTTCACCGTAAAAAATCACGGACGATGAAAAATTCCCACTTTTTCCATGCAAAATCGACAAAGAAAAGGGGGCTTCTCCACCCTGACACAGGATGGATTTGCATCGAAAAAAATACAATTTGGGATTTTACACGACTTTTCAGCGCAAAAATTTCTGACAAGAATTTCTGCCATCAATCTTCCCTATCCGACCCAAGCAGTCATGGGAAGAAAAAAAAGGAAAAAGGACAAGGATCAGTGCAGGATGAAGAAGACAAGCTCCTTCATGATTTCAGCATCTGAGGCACTCCCCTTTCCCACGCCCTTCAGCATGGCATCCGTTTCCCGCAGCTTTCCGATAATCTGCATGGTCTTGAGGGCTGAGTAGTAGCGCATGGCCGTGCGATAGTCACGTAGTTGCCACGTGCTGCGCAGCTCCAGATGCTCCATCATTCCCTGCTCGGTCT
Organism: uncultured Bacteroidaceae bacterium; assembly: GCA_964415385.1. Classification (GTDB taxonomy): domain Bacteria; phylum Bacteroidota; class Bacteroidia; order Bacteroidales; family Bacteroidaceae; genus UBA3839. The sequence goes on along the minus strand of CAYPZK010000032.1, from coordinate 20,197 downwards.
TGACCGGCGAATAGAAAGCCTGCATGAGATTGGCGAAGAAATTGAATAGTGTCGGGATTATCATCTGTGGCGGATTCGCCTTCGGGTTCTCATTGAAATACTTCAGTATCTGATTGGCTTTCAAGATATTTTTCTCAATGATGGCCGAACGGAACTCCCACATGTTGAACTCTTTACTGATACCTATGTTGCGTTCGATGAGCTCCGGCGATACCCTGTTGACACCGGCCGGCAGCGCGATGCACAGCTTATCCAGCTCGCTGGCCATGCGGTTGAGGTCAGAACCGATGTGTTCTACCAGCATCATCTTGGCTTGGTCGTCGATACTGACATGCTTCCGCCGCAGGTAGTCGTCGATGAAAGTCGGGAGCTGGCCGTCCTTGAGTTTCTTGCTCTCAAACACCACACCCACCTTGTCAATCAAAGCTACTGTTTTCTTGCGCCGATCCACCGTGCCGTTCTTGTAGCAGATGACCAGAATGGTCGTTTCCAACGGCTTTTGTACATAGAATTGCAGGTCGTCGAACTTTAACAGATTTTGAGCTTCCTTAACAAGCACTACTTGAAATTTTGACATCATCGGGTATCTCTTCGCCGAATTGATGATATCTGCGACATTTGTATCACTGGTGCAATAGATGGTCATCAGGTTGAAACCTTTCTCATCCTCCGTTAGCGCAGAATTGGCAATAAAGTCCGACACCTTATCTATATAATAAGATTCTTCGCCCATCAGAAGATAGACAGGAGCATACTGCTGCTGACGCACGGCGTCGATAATATCGCGATAGGAGAGCGCCATGCCCGATGAAGTTTTCTTTGCCATGATACGAAAAGGCAGCAACAGCCGACGGACAACAATCCGCCCTGTCCCTGCTTGCGGATGCAAAGTTAACGATTCTGACCGACATTCAGAAATCTTTGTGCGACAAATCCGTGGTAGTGCGCGGGAAGCATGCCTTCTGCATATTTCCCGGGGAAGTGTGCAAAGAACAGGATAAAATTTTGCACACTCATGGAAAGTGTGTGTAAATTGGTGAAAATTAACGATTTTTTCATCACAAATTGTTAGGAAAACTTCTAAATTTGGAGCGTCAAAACTCAAGAATGCGGACAAGTGTGCAAAAAACACGGTTTGAAAATCCGCTTCCACAGGGTCTTTTCCCCAACCTCGTCCGACGTGACAGAGGTGATGGAGAGTCCACAGAGACACCATTTTTTATTCAGAAAAAAACAGTATGTTAGAACGTTTCTTGAAACAGAGTACCTTCAGTTCGATGGAGGATTTCAGAGAGAACCTTGAGTATGTCATTCCCGACGAATTCAATTTTGCCTACGACGTGATGGACGCGTGGGCTGCAGAGGCTCCCGACAAGCTGGCCCTGCTTTGGACCAACGACAAGGGCGAGGAGCGCCGCTTCAGTTTCGGTGACATGAAGCGGGAGTCGGACAAGGCGGCCGCTTACTTCACGAGCCTCGGCATCGGCAAGGGCGACATGGTGATGCTGATTCTGAAACGCCGTTATCAGTTCTGGACGAGCATCATCGCGCTGCACAAAATCGGTGCGGTGGCCATCCCCGCCACGTTCCTGCTCACGGCCAAGGATATCATCTACCGCTGCGAAAAAGCCAGCATCAAGGCCATTGTCACTTGTGGCGACGACATCATCCTGGGTCACGTGAAGGAGGCTGCCCCGCATTGCCCCACCCTGCGCCACTGCATCAGCATCGGGCCGAAGGTGCCGGCGGGCTGGGAGGACTTCGAGAAGGGTGTGAGCGAAGCCGGCGAATGGCACAAACCGGAGCATCTGAACAAGTCGACGGACTACAGCATCATGTACTTCACGAGCGGAACGAGCGGCGAGCCAAAGATGGTGATTCATGACTACACCTATGCGCTGGCGCACCTCTCCACGGCGGCTTTCTGGCACAATCTGACGGAGGACAGCCTTCACCTGACAGTGGCCGACACGGGATGGGGCAAGGCCGTATGGGGTAAGCTCTACGGGCAATGGATTGTGGGAGCCGCAGTGTTTGTCTATGACCATGAGAAGTTCACACCAGCCGACATTTTGCACAAGATGGAGCAGTATCACGTTACTTCGTTCTGTGCGCCACCTACCATCTACCGTTTCATGATTCGGGAAGACCTGACCAAATTTGACCTGAGTGCACTGAAATACTGCACGACGGCCGGCGAGGCACTCAACGGCGCAGTCTATGAGAAGTTCTACAAAGCCACAGGATTGAAACTCATGGAGGGTTTCGGCCAGACGGAGACGACGCTGACGCTGGGCACTTTCCCTTGGATGGAACCAAAAGCGGGGTCGATGGGCGTGCCGAATCCGCAATACGACATTGAGCTCATCAAGTCGAACGGCCAACCGGCCAGGGAGGGAGAAATCGGGCAAATCGTGATCCGCACAGACCGGCGCAAGCAGCTGGGTCTGTTCTGCTGCTACTACCGCAATGAGGAGCTGACACAGCAGACGTGGCACGACGGACGCTACTATACAGGCGACCTGGCCTACTACGATGCAGACGGCTACTATTGGTTCGTGGGCCGCGCCGATGATGTCATCAAGAGTTCGGGCTACCGCATCGGCCCGTTCGAGGTGGAAAGCGCGCTCATGACACATCCGGCCGTAGTGGAATGCGCTATCACGGGTGTGCCGGACGACATTCGTGGCGAGGTGGTGAAGGCCACGGTCGTACTGGGTAAGGAATGGAAGAGCAAGGCTGGTCCTGACCTCGTGAAGGAGTTGCAGAACCATGTGAAGCACGAGACGGCACCCTACAAATACCCTCGCGTCATCGAATTTGTGGATGAACTGCCGAAGACCATCAGCGGCAAAATCCGCCGCGTGGAGATTCGGGAGAACAATCAGAAGAAGAACTAAAGCACGCCCTTGCTGGACGGCAACTGGAAGTGGTAGATGTCACGGCGGACAGCCATGCGGATGCTGCGTGCCAGTGCCTTGAAGATACCTTCGATTTTATGGTGCTCGTTGTCGCCTTCAGCTTTGATGTTGAGGTTGATGCGAGCTGCATCGCTGAAGCTCTTGAAGAAGTGGAAGAACATTTCCGTAGGCACATCGCCCACGCGCTCGCGGCGGAATGTGGCATTCCACACGAGCCAGGGCCGTCCGCCGAAATCCAGCGCCACTTGGGCGAGACAGTCGTCCATCGGCAGCGTGAAGCCGTAGCGCTCGATACCGCGCTTGCTGCCTAAGGCCTTGGCGAGGCACTCGCCGAGCGCGATACCGGTGTCTTCGATGGTGTGGTGTTCATCCACCTGCAGGTCTCCTTTCACATGAATACGCAGGTCGATACTTCCATGCTTGGCGATTTGTTCCAGCATGTGGTCGAAGAATCCGAGACCGGTGGAAATGTCACTGCGGCCCGTGCCGTCGATGTTCATCCAGATGTCAATATCCGTTTCCTTCGTTGTCCGCCGCACGCCGGCCGTCCGCACGCCGGCAAAGATAATTTCAGCGATTTTGTCCCATGTCATGCCCTCGTCGGAAAGTATCAAGGCACGACAGCCGAGGTTGGCCGCCAGCTGACGGTCGGACTCACGGTCACCGATGACGTAGCTGTGGGCTATGTCGAAATCACCTTGCAGATATTTGGAGAGCATGGCCGTGCCCGGTTTGCGGGTGGGCAGATGGTCTTCGGGGCGGGAGCGGTCGATGAGTATGTCGTCAAATTCCACGCCTTCGCCGCTGAGCGTCCGGAGCATCAGGTTCTGGGTAGGCCTGAAGTCGGCCTCGGGATAGCTGTCAGTGCCGAGCCCGTCCTGGTTGCTTACCATGACAAACAGGAAGTCGGTATGCTTGCGGAGGAAATACAGATTGCGGATGACTCCTTCAACAAAACGGAACTTCTCATAGCTGTCAATCTGCTCGTCTTCGGGCTCCACGAGAATGGTGCCGTCACGGTCAATGAACAGCAGAGAAGGTTTGGGATTATTCATAATGCATCTTCGTTGAAAGGTTAGTGATAGGTGCGCAATGCCGCGAGCAGCTGTGCATTTTCCTGCCGTGTGCCGATGGTCACGCGCAGACAGTTCTGACACAAATGCACGCGTGAGCGGTTGCGCACGATGATGCCCTTGCGCACGAGATAGTCATAGACGGCATTGGCATCCGTGACCCGCGCCAGGAAGAAATTGGCATCCGTGGGAAACACTTGCTCGCAGACGGGCAGCTCGCTGAAGGCCTGCATCAGCAGCCCACGCGACTCCAGAATCATCTGCACGTGCTGATGCACCTTGGTCATCTCGCCCAGCACGCCCAGCGCCCGTTCCTGCGTGAGTTGATTGACGTTGTAAGGATATTTCACCTTGTTGAACAGCGCGATGATGTCGGCCGCGGCAAAGGCCATACCGAGACGGATGGCCGCACAGCCGAATGCTTTGGAAAACGTGTTGAGCACGACCAGATGTGGATAGCGCTGAATGTCGAAACGGAACGGCCGCTGGTCGCAGAAGTCGCCGTAAGCCTCGTCAATCACCACGATGCCATCGAACTGCCGCAGCACTTTCTCGATTTCCTCCCTCGGGAAGGCGTTGCCCGTCGGATTGTTCGGCGTGCAAATCCAGATAGCTTTGGTCTGTGCGTCGCATGCGGCCAGCAGTGCGTCGGCATGGAGCCGGAAGTGTTCGTCGAGAGCCACCTTGCGATAGTCCACATCATTGATATGTGCACACACTTCATACATGCCGTAAGTAGGATCGATGGCCACCACATTGTCCACGCCCGGCCGACAGAAGATGCGGTAAACCAAGTCGATGGCCTCGTCACTGCCATTTCCCAGAAAGATATTCTCCACGGACACCTGCTTGACAGGCGCGAGGGCACGTTTGAGCTGTTCCTGCAGCGGGTCGGGATAGCGGTTGACAGGCTGATTGTATGGATTCTCGTTGGCGTCAAGAAATACTTTGGCCGTGAATCCCTTGTATTCGTCCCGCGCCGAGCTATAGGGCTCCAGTGTGCGGATGTTGGGACGCACCAAATCGGCGATGTTCCTCATATATGTTTCCTCCTTGATGATTTGAGGCAAATCCTATTTACATGTTTTCATCCAGCCGTTCCGCAGACTTCAGCGAGTCGTAGCGTCATGGCGTTCTTGTGAGCCTGCAGCTGTTCGTGCTCCGCCATAATCTCGACGGCGGAACCGATACGGCGGATGCCTTCGGCCGTGAGTTGCTGGAACGTGACTTTGCGAATAAAGCTGTCAAGCGACACGCCGCTATAGGCCTTGGCATAGCCGTTGGTGGGCAACGTGTGGTTGGTGCCCGAAGCATAGTCGCCCGCACTCTCGCACGAATACCGCCCGAGAAACACACTGCCGGCGTTCACCACACGCTCGGCCATTGCCTCACAACCGGTCACAGCGAGGATGAGATGCTCGGGTGCGTATTCATTGGCGAGGTCAATGGCCTCCCGGCTGTCGTGCACGAGGATGCACTTGCTGTTGGCCAAAGCAGCAGTGGCAATAGCCAAGCGCGGCAGCACGGCCAACTGGCGTTCCATCTCAGCCTGCACCGCCCTGATTATCGGCCGCGAGGTGGAAATGAGCACCACCTGCGAGTCCATGCCATGCTCAGCCTGCGAAAGAAGGTCAGCGGCCACGAATGCGGGATTGCTTGTATCATCGGCCACCACGGCCACTTCTGACGGTCCTGCCGGCATATCGATGGCTACATCACGCAGCGAAACAGCCTGCTTGGCAGCCACGACGTACTGATTGCCCGGGCCGAAGATTTTGTACACTTTCGGCACGCTCTCCGTGCCGTAAGCCATCGCGCCGATGGCCTGCACGCCCCCCGCCTTGAAGATTTGGCTGACGCCCGCCATTCGGGCAGCGACGATGATGGCCGGGTTGAGCCGTCCGTCACGTCCTGGAGGCGAGCAAAGCACGATGTCGCGGCAACCGGCGATGCTGGCCGGAGTAGCCAGCATGAGGACGGTGGAGAACAGCGGTGCCGTGCCACCGGGGATATACAGTCCCACGCGCTCAATCGGTACAGCTTTCTGCCAGCAGGTCACCCCCGGCTGCGTCTCCACTTTCCGCCCCACGAAGCGTTGAGCCTCGTGGAACTTACGGATGTCAGCATGAGCCAGTTCGAGCGCCTGGCGCAGCTCGGGCGACACAGTTCGCTCTGCCTCGGCCACTTCAGCCTCCGGCACCCGCAGGTCGTCCAACTCCACATGGTCAAACTTCCGTTCGAACGCTTTCACTGCCTCGTCGCCCTCAGCCCTGACACGGTCAAGCACCGTCTGTACCGTAGCCATCAGTTCGGCCACGTCCTTGTGTGGGCGTGTCAGAATGCGCTGCCATTCATTCCGTTCCGGATATTCATACGTTGTCATCATTTGCTGCCCTTTCCTTTTATAATATCATTTTCTCGATAGGTAGCACGAGGATGCCCTCGGCACCAAGCGCCTTGAGCTGCCCGATGATTTCCCAGAAACGCTTCTCGTCAAGCACGGTGTGGATGCTGCTCCAGCCTTCGGTAGCCAGCGGCATGATGGTGGGCGACTTGATGCCGGGGAGCACGCGGATGATGTCCTTCACGCGCTCGGTCGGGGCATTCATCAGCACGTATCTCTTGTCTTCGGCTGCCTGTACGGCCTCGATGCGGAAGAGCAGCTCATCGAGCACCTGCTGCTTGTCGCTGTCCAGATGGCGGTTACCGATGAGCAGGGCTTCGCTCTGCATCACCACCTCCACCTCGCGCAGGTTGTTGCTGACGAGCGTGGTGCCCGAGCTGACGATGTCGAAGATACCGTCAGCCAGTCCGATACCCGGAGCTATCTCCACACTGCCCTGAATGACATGGATGTCCATCGAGATGCCCTTCTGCTGCATGAAGCGGCGCAGAATGGCAGGATAGGACGTTGCTATTTTCTTTCCTTCAAACCATTCCACGCCTGTGTATTTCACCGCCTTGGGAATGGCCAGCGAGAGCCGGCATTTGCTGAAGCCCAGCCGACGGATGACAGCCGCGTCTTCGCCACGTTCCTCAAATTCGTTCTCGCCCACAATGCCGATGTCGGCCACGCCGCCCGCCACAGTCTGCGGAATGTCATCGTCGCGCAAGAAGAGGACTTCGAGAGGAAAATTGGAAGATTCCGCCAGCAGCGTCCGCTTGGACGAGCTGATCTTGATGCCTGCCTCCTGCAGGAGAGCCATCGTGTCCTCGAAGAGGCGGCCCTTGGATTGTACTGCGATGCGTAACATAGTTATTTCTTATTGCAAGTGATTATTTACCTTTGAATATATAGCTGGCAGTGATGAGCACGTGGAGCGAAGGAAACAGCGTGGCCACCTGCCGTCCGTCGTGCCATTGCTCCATCCGGCGGAGCAGGTCGGCATACGATGTCCGCTCGGCATTCACAACAACGTAGCCTCCTTCCGCTTCCTGTTTTCCCTGCACGATGCCGTGCTGCCGGAGAATGGCCGCAGCCTCTTCCCGCTCGGCAGGCTCCGCGTCGGGCAACTGATACGTCCGCTTCCGCATGTAGTACAGCGAATCGCGTCCCAAGTCCTTCAGCCGGCAGAATTTCAGATAGAAGAAAGCCAGACAAGCCTTCACCACGATGGCCGTTTTCACAGGCAGACTGATGAGCAGGCCATAGTGTCCGAAATGCTTGCGGAAGAAAATCAGCATGGCCTGATAGAACACGTACACGTAGCGGTGCGAGCTCTTCCGCGTACTCTCCCCTTTGTAGTGCAAGATGCGAACGGGCAGGTAGAAATTCCTGTAGCCGCCCTTCAGAATCCGATAAGACAGGTCTATATCCTCGCCATACATGAAATAGTCCTCATCCAGCAGCCCCACCTCGTCCAGCACTCGTCGGCGCAACATCATGAACGCACCGCTCACCGTCTCGATTTCATTCACCTCGTCACGGTCGAGATACTGCATGTAGTAGCGGCCGAACAGACGGCTCTTCGGAAACAGCCGGCAAAGCCCCGACATCTTGCAGAAAGCCGTGAACGGCGTGGGAATACCCCGTCTCGACTCCCGTGCAAACGAACCATCGGGATTCAGCATCTTCACGCCTACCGCCCCCGCGTCCGCATGGCTGTCCATGAACGCCAGACACTGCCGCAGCGTGTCCTCCCCGATCAGCGTGTCGGGATTGAGCAGCAACACGTAGTCGCCTCCGCTCTGGCGGATAGCTATGTTGTTGGCCCGGGCAAAGCCCATGTTCTCTGGATTCTGAATGAAATGCACAGCGGGATGCAGCTTCCGCACGCATTCCGCCGACCCGTCACTGCTGCCGTTGTCCACCACATACACCTCCACGTCCAGCCCCCGGGCGGCACGTTCCACAGCCGTCAGGCACTGGTGAAGGTAGAACTTCACGTTATAGCTGACTATGATGACCGACAATTTCATGACACTCCCGCACTCTCCTCTTTAGCCTCTTCCAAATACGCCACAATTTTCTCCTTCGACGGCCAGCAGTAGAGCATCAGCACCACGGCGATGGCCGCACAGAGCAGTCCGCCCGTCGTCAGCGTCAGCCAGTAGGCCACCGCTCCCGCCACACCGCACAGCGACAGTCCCGCCACGCGCACCAGGCTCCACACGTGGTAGGCCTTCACCGCCCCGTCCAGCGTGTAGCGCCGTAAGTTGCGCCGCGTGTTCAGAGCAAAAAGGCGCAAGCACAGCGGAGCCGCCACCAGCATGAGCAGAATGGCCACCGTATTGGCCACGAACGCTCCCTGCCCATCGGCAGCCAGCGCCCCCTCCTCTGCCATCGGTGTCTCGCCAGCCAGCAGCACAGCCGGCGGCAACAGCAGACCAACAAAAAATTCTATTCTGAGTTTCAATAACAATTGACAAATGAGTTGTTCCATGATGAAAACGAAAAAGAAAGAGATTTCTGTTTTGCTTGTTCATGTTTCCTGTGGGAGCAGCCTGCCGGGGAGCTCACTCATGCATGAAGCGGTACACGCCCCGCGATGGCCCGACCCAGCGTCGCCTCGTCAGTATATTGCAATTCGTCGTTCACCGACATGCCTCGCGCCAGCATGGTCAGGCTCAAGCCCTCCCTGTTCCCTATCCGGCGGCTGATGTAGAAGTTCGTTGTGTCGCCCTCCATCGTCGAGCTCAACGCCAGAATCACCTCGCGCACACCGCCTGCCTCCACACGCTCCACCAAGCTGTCGATTTCCAGATCCGACGGCGACACCCCGTCCATCGGCGAGATGACTCCGCCCAGCACGTGGTAGAGCCCGTGATACTGCCCCGTGGCCTCAATGGCCATCACGTCCTGGAAGTTCTCCACCACGCACACCACGCTTCCGTCACGCCGCACGTCCCCGCAGATGGCACACACGTCCGTGTCGCTGATATTGTGGCACACGCGGCAGTGCCTCACGTGGTGGCGCAGCTCCGTCAGGCTCCGGGCCAGTCCGTCCGTTGCCGACTCGTCCTGCCGCAACAAATGCAGCACAAGCCGCAGAGCCGTCTTCCGACCGATGCCCGGCAGCTTCGCGAACTCGTCCACCGCCCTGCCCAAGAGCGCCGAAGAATAAGGCTGGTTCGTGTCCATTTTCCATGCCCCGCCCTTCTGGATTTCCGGCAAGGCATGCAAAGTTACGACATTTTATCCAATTCTCCCGCATTTCTCCCCAACTTTTGCGCCAGAAGCTGACGGAGCGGAAGCCGTCGTTGCAGCTGATTTGTATTCGGGATTCCGCATCCGGCTACCGAAATCCACTCTTCTCATCGCTCGTCAGAGAGAGAAGGTCTTTCGAGAGGGAGTTCACCCTGTTCGGCAGCGATGAGCCGGTCGGCACGGGCGAGAGCATCGGGCTTGCCTACGTCGAGGAGGCGCAAGTCAGGACGGACGACACAGCGGAGGGGTGTGGTGCGGCAGACGCTCAGATAGAAATCAATGATAGAGAAACGCTCGGGCCACGCATGCATGCGGGCAACCAATCTCTGGGAACAGATGTGGATGCCGCTGAAGGCTTGCAGGCTGAAGTGACGGGAGAGGGATTGTGCATTAGATTCAGACTCACCAGAGCGGAGGGTAATGGAACAGATGTCGGTGAAGGGCGACTTGATTTCGCCGGTCTGCAGATTGGCCCATCCCATGAGCCGCGAGTCGTCGGGCGAGAGGACGAGACGGCGGGACGAGGGACGGGGACTGACGAGGAGCACGGCATCGGCCTGGTGGGCGTAGTCGTCGTAGAACTGCCGCAGGGGAAGATTGTGCAGAATATCTACATTATGGACGAGGAAAGGGTCTGAGGGAGGCAACAGGCGGGCAGCCTGACGGATGGCTCCGCCGGTATCAAGCAGACAGGCACGCTCGTCGCTGATGCGGATATCAAGACGCGGATGGGGATGAGTATCGAGCCAGCTCGTAATCTGGTCGGCAAAGTGGTGGACGTTGATGACGACACGGGTGAAGCCTGCGGTCTCCAGCCGTCGGAGCTGATGCTCCAGCAGAGGTGTGCCGGCGAGGGGAACGAGAGCCTTGGGCATCGTGTCGGTCAGGGGTCTGAGGCGCGTGCCGAGTCCGGCGGCGAGCAGGAGGACGGGGAGATGGTCTGGTGATGAAAGCATGAAGGATTGAAAAGTGGGAATTGGGGATTGAGAAGATTGAAGGAATTCTGTCCTCAGCAGCCTTCCGTCCTCTCCCCGCAGGGTACGGGCGGAAGTACCGTGGTCAGGCCCTGCTCGCGGTGGCAGAGGCGGATTTCGATGCCGAAGCGACTGTAGAGATGTTCGGCCAGATGCTGGGCGCAATAAACGCTGCGGTGACGACCACCAGTACATCCGAATGCGAACTGGAGGTGGGTGAAGCCGCGGTCGATGTATCGCTGCACATGGAAATCGGCCAAGGCATAGACATGGTCGAGAAAGCGGAGAATCTCGCCATCTGCCTCAAGGAATTGGATGACGGGACGGTCGAGCCCCGTGAGCTGCTTATAGGCATCGTAGCGGCCGGGATTGTGGGTGCTGCGGCAGTCGAATACGTAGCCGCCACCGTTGCCACTCTCGTCGGCAGGGATGCCGTGCTTGTAGGAGAAACTGAAAATGGAGACTACCAAGGAACCTGCACCTCCCGTGAGTCCTCCCTCTGCCCCTCCTGAGGATGGAGAAAAGAAAGTTCTTTCCGGATGGCCCTCCTGTCTCGTCTCTTCTCCTCCAAGAGAGGCAGGGTGAAGGTCTGAGATATTCCTGATGATTTGCCGCAACGTGGGGTAGGCATCGCATGTGCCTTGCGCCGCTAAGGCGCGGAAGTTGTCGAGAGCCAGTGGAATGCTGTTGATGAAATGCGGTTTCCGCTCCCACAGCCCCCTGAATCCGTAGGCTCCGAGCACTTGCAGCGTGCGGAAGAGCACAAACAGGGGCAGAAGGCTGCGCAGCGCCGTGGCATCAAGAGAACGAAACTGCAGGGCGGCCCGGAGCCAGCAGTCCACGAGGTGGTCGCGCAGGGAGGGGGAAAAGCGCGAGGAGGCCTGCCAGAGGAACGAAGCCACGTCGTAGAGCACGGGGCCGCACCGCCCGCCCTGGAAGTCAATGTAGCAGGCTGAGCGGCTGTCGCTGCCCGTGAGCATCACGTTGCGTGCCTGGAAGTCGCGGTACTGGAAGCCCCAGAAAGCTTCGGGGGTCTGCAGCAGGTCAGACGTGAGGCGGTCGAAGTCGTCTTGCAAGCTGATTTCGTTGAACTCCGTGCCGCAGAGCTTCAGGTAGCAGTACTTGAAGTAGTTGAGGTCGAAGGCGATGCTGCGTGCGTCCATGCGTTGCAACGGCCAGCCGTGGCGGTAAACCTCGGGCAGGGCAGCCCGGAACTGGAAGCCGGCCAAATCGCGCATGGTCTGCTCTAAGAGGCGCACTTCCTCCTCGCCGTAATGACCGCCCGACTCCCGCCCCGCCCGGAGTGCGTCGAAGAGCGACAGTGAACCGAGGTCCTGCTGCAAATAGCACAGGTGGTCGGTGGAGACGGCATAGACAGCAGGCACGGGCAGGGAGAGCCGCGTGAAGAGACGGGAAAGGGCACAGAAGGCATCATTCTCCTCGACCGACGTGCCGATGCAGCCGATGAGCGCCGGCCGGTGGGAGTCGGTGGCAGGGAAACGGAAATAGCGCCGACTGCTTCCAGACGCAGGAAGGGGTTCGACGGTTGCCGGACGGTTGCCGGTGAAGGACTCGTAGAGGGCCGTCAGACACAGGAGGGAGTCATTCAGTGTTCGTTTTTCCATATTGACAAGACTTTCTGGCGGACAGCCCAGATGTTGAGAACCGACACTCCCACGAGCAGGACGGCACCCGTCAGGAGCGACGGGAGCAGAGACGGACTGACCAAGTGGGGAAAGAAAGAAAGGAACTCGCTCATGTAGGCATGGCGTACCGGCAGCAGGAGGACGGCGGCCAAGACCCAGACCAGCACATTGAGCCCCACGGCCAGCAACTGGTAGGGGCGTGAGACGCGGGCGGGGCTGTAGCCCACCAAGAGCAGGTTCTCGAGCTTGGCGCTGTTTTTCTGTACGAGCAGGAAGACGCTCAGCATGAGGATGTAGAATGCGAGGAGGCAGATGAGCAGGCCGACAGCCATGACGATGCCGACAATCACACGCAGGACAAACGAGGTTTTCGAGGCATCGAGCTTGTCCTGGTCGGTCTGGTAATTGTGCTGTTGCAGGTAGCTCGCAATACGGTCGTCCGTCGGATTGTTGACTTGCAGGATGAGCCGTGTGTGCTCCGTGGTACTGCAGCCCGCATAGTGAGGATTGGCCCAGTCCATGAAAGCCTGCGGCACGAGAATCGTGTTGAGACGCGAGCTGAAACCCACAATCCGTCCTTCGTATTCGTCCTGACGGTCACCGTCACTGACCGTGATTTTCATCTTCATCGCGCCCAGAATGCCTTCCGAGAGCTTCGGCATGTTGCGGCTCTGGGCATAGCCGAAGTTGTAGAGGTCGAGATAGTCTTTCGGCAGGATGATGGGCAACTGCGTGCTGCCCTGCCGGAAAGCCCACTGGTCGGAGCTGACATCAATGAACTCATCGGGCACGGACTCGAAGAACATCTGGGTGGAGAAGCGTGCAAATTCCTCCACATCGAACCGGGCTGTGACATCGAAAGCCGACGAGGTAAACGCGCCGATGTGCTCCACGAACGGCTGCAGCCCAATGTCGCGGATTTCGGCCTCCGTGAAACCGTTCGTCCGTCCCGTCAGCGTGGTGACGGCTCCTATCTGCTTATTGACAATCAAGTAGTCGTCCTTCATGAAACTGTCCTCGCCATGATAGACGGCCTGCGTGTCGGTGTAGAATTGAACGCCCAGCATCACGATGAGCATGCCCACCAGATTGGCGAAGAAAAAGCCTGCGAACTGGGGAACGCTGACATGCTGGCGCAAGAGTTTCCAAACGAGATTCATAATACCGTATGATTGTGTGTATCGCTACAAATGAAATACATAGTCATAAGCGAGGTCCATGCGCTTGCCGATGCTGGTGGCGATGATGCCCCCGCCCTGACGCTTGGCTTCCGCCGAAAGGATGTCGGCCATAATGCGGCTGTTCGACTCGTCAAGATGGCTGACGGGCTCATCGACCAGGACGAAATCGAACGGCTGGCACAGCGTGCGGATGAGTGCCACGCGCTGCTGCTGGCCAAACGACATGTGACCCAACCGCTGGTTCTTCTTGTCGGCAATGCCGAGTTGCTCGAACCACTCTTCGATGCGTTTCCGCTTCTGGAAGCCTGTCAGCCGGTTCTTGATTTGCACGTTCTCCATCGCCGTCAGTTCGGGAAAGAGGCGGAGCTCCTGCCAGAGCAGAGCTATATGCCGCTTCCGCACGTCCACCCAATCCGGGATAGAGAACCGGCGCACGTCGGCTCCGTCGAAGGTGATGGTGCCCTGGTAATCATGACGATAACCAATCAGGAAACTGCACAGCGAGGACTTTCCCGTGCCGGAGTTGGCTTCCACCAAATAGGTCTTGCCCTTCAGGAATTCCACATCCTGCAGCCAGATGTCGCCCACGATGTCGTTGCGCTGTGCGAAAACGTCGGGAAGCGTATGATTGAGTTTGATTGTGTTCATAAGTCATTCATGTTGAAAGGAGTGGAGCGCCAGTGAAGCCGTACAGGCATCGAGCAGCTGCGCCAAAAAGTTTCGCCGGCGGTCTTTTGCCCGGACGGACAAGGAGAAATGTGTGGAGGAATCAGCGGAAAGCTCCACATCGTCCAACACGGCCAGCCAAGGCGTGCGGGATGCGCCGAACGCCCCGCAATCGGCGTGGACGAAGAGCCACGAGGCCCTCATCCGTTCCATCACATCCTGTGCCGGCGGCCGGCGCGGCGACAGGGCACGCTGCTGCAAGGCCGGCTGCGAGGCCAGATAGAGCGCACCGTCATCCACGCCCCAGCAAAGCACACGATTGTCTGCCTTCAGCTCGAACTGGCCGGGCTGCCGGCTCACAAGACTGATATTGTAGTCACGGGCCGTCTGCACCCATGCCGGGACATCGTTCAGGAAATCCGAGTTCCGGATTTCGGCCATGGCGATGAAATCTGCCGACTCCCCTACACGGCGGGCAGACAGAGACGACAGCCCGAACGTGACATCGCCGTCTATCTGCCGCATCATCCGCTCAATGTCGATACCCCGTTCGAGCAGAAACAGAGCCTCCTTCGACCGGGCCTGCCGGCGCAGCATCTGCAAGAGCCATTCACCCTCGCATCCCACCGATGCCCACACGGGAAACAGGCTGTCCGCCGCCCCCGCAAACGTGCCCTTAATCTTGCGCAGATGCTTGTCATTGTCCCCGGGCAGCCGGTCTGTCTGCCCGCCCGCGCCCGTCAGCCGGACTTCCACTGTTGCAGCCGCGCCGTCGAATGCGGCCGTAGCCTGCCACGCCAGCTCGTCGGGCCGGATGCCGGAAGGGAGCAACGACAACAATGACCGTGAGAACGACGAAGGCAGCGCGGACTGGAGCCCCACCACGTTCACCACGCCCTGCATCCGGCTGAGTTCTCCGAACAAGGCGGTCGAGGCGAACTGGCGCTCGCTGTCCAATGAGAAGGATTGTCGTATCTGCTGCCGCAACAAGGCCGGTGCCTGCTGGCCGCCCAACGGAAGTAGGAGCAAGAGCGAGCAGTCGTCGTAGGCCACAGGCACGTCGCCGAGCAACTCTGTCCACGTCAGACCATCCTGCCCCGTCGGTTGCGAGCAGACCTGCTCGCGGCTGAGCGACAGGAAGAATCCGTCGAGCAAATCTGTGTCATCCACCTTGAAGACCATGCCCAATGTCTTGCCGGGCAGCAGAAACAAGCAGGCAGGTTCCGAGAAGTCAATGCCCGAGAGCGAAGGGTCATCGAACAGGAGACTGAGTTTTTCCTGTCCTTCGCCGCTGACCACCAGCCTCCCATAGTTCTTCAGCCATTCCATGAGCCGGCCCTGTCCCAATTCCGCATCCGCGGCCATCTGTTGCAAGTCCACGGTCGCCACCAACGTGGCCTCTTTCGGAATCACACGTGTATAGTCTCCCTTGCTGCACGCTACAGTCAGCAATGCCAATACCACCACCCCAAGTCCTTGCAGAAAGTTTTTCATGCCTAATCCGTTTTTTCTGGAAATTCGTTTTTGCCAACATTTCCTGCCGGCGGAGGCCATCCGTGCAGGGCATGGCTCAGATTCATCAGATGTACTGCCACCAGAGCTGCCGTTTCTGTGCGCAGACGACTGTTGCCGAGCGACACAGAGCGGAATCCCGCCCGTTCGGCCGCCTCCACCTCCTCGATGCTGAAATCCCCTTCCGGCCCAATCAGCACGAGCGCATCCTCCTCTGGCTGCAACAGGTCGGGCAACCACGGTTTGCTGCCCAGCCGCTGTCCATCGCCCGTTTCGTAGCAATGACAGATATACTTGCCACCGGACCAAGGGCGCACGATGAACTCCTCGAAGGAAGTCATCGGATGGAGCACAGGCATCCAGGGCTTGCGGCTCTGCTTCATGGCCGCCACGATGATTTTCTCGATGCGTTCCGCCTTGATGACCTTACGTTCAGAGAAGCGGCAGTTCAGGAACGTCAGTTCGTCGAGACCGATTTCCGTCGCCTTCTCCGCCAGCCATTCCGTGCGGTCCATATTCTTGGTGGGAGCCATCGCCAGATGGAGACGGCCGCGCCACAGCCGCTCCTGAGGAAGCCGCTCCAGCACCCTGTAGCCGCAGCGCTTTCGCGTGCATTCGCGAATGGCGGCACGATAGAACGTGCCCCTGCCGTCCATCAGCATGAGCTCATCGCCCACCGACATACGGAGCACACGCAAGGCATGCTGAGCTTCCTCCTCGGCCAGCTCTCCGACATCCTGCACCTGCGGCGTATAGAAATAATATTGCTCTTTCATGGGTGACGATGGAATCATAAGTCTCAGCCGGCAGCCATCAGCTCAGTCGCCGGATTGCAACAACTCCAGCAGCAGTCGTAAAGCCTCCTGCGTGGCAGCTTCCACATTGGGAATGCGCCCGTGGTCGCCGTGCAGACAGGTCGTCAGTTGCCGCTGTTCGCTGCCCACGGCAATCCAGATGGTGCCGACGGGCACTGCTTCACTTCCCCCGTCAGGACCCGCACAGCCCGACGTGGCAATAGCCCAGTCGGTGTGGAACATCCGGCAGCAGCCGGCCACCATCTGCTCCACCACCTGCCGGCTCACCACTCCATGCCGGAGAATGGTCTCGGCACTCACGCCGAGAAAACGCGTCTTCACCTCATTCTGATAGGCAACGATACCGCCCTCGAAATAAGCCGAAGAGCCGGGAACGGCCGTCAGTGCGGCAGCCACCCTGCCTCCCGTGCAGCTCTCGGCCGTCGCGAGCGTCTGACGACGGCCCGTCAGTGCGTGCTGGATTTGCTGTGCAAGTTCTGTCATTCCTCTCTAACCTGTCTAAAGATTGTTTTCCATCCGGGCAAAGGCCGGAGCATCCACCGCGCAGAAGTCCTTGGCCTGGTACTTGAAGTAGCCGGTGATGCCTATCATGGCCGCATTGTCGGTGGTGTAACTGAATTTCGGGATAAAAGACTTCCAGTGGTAGCGGCGGGCATAGTCGCGCAGCGCGTTGCGCAAGCCATTGTTGGCCGAGACACCCCCCGCCAGCGCCACCTGCGTGATGCCCGTGTCCTTCGCCGCCTGCGCGAGCTTCTTCATCAGAATGTCCACGATGGTTTTCTCCAACGAAGCTGCCAGATCCTCGCGGTGATGTTCCACGAAGTCGGGATCCTCCTTCAGCCAGTCGCGCAGCGAATACAGGAACGAGGTCTTCAGTCCCGAGAAACTGTAGTCGTAGCCCGGGATATGCGGCTTCGAGAAGCGGAAGGCCTCGGGATTGCCCTTGCGTGCCAGCCGGTCGATGACCGGTCCGCCCGGATAGCCCAGCCCCATCACTTTGGAACACTTGTCAATGGCCTCGCCCGCCGCATCGTCGATGGTCTGCCCTAAGATTTCCATGTCGTTCCAGGCATTCACCTTTACGATCTGCGAGTTTCCGCCGCTCACCAAGAGGCACAGATAGGGAAAGTCCGGCTGCTCGTGGTCGTCCTCCGACTCACGGATGAAATGCGCCAGCACGTGCCCCTGCAGATGATTCACGTCAATCAGCGGAATGCCGAGCGAGAGCCCCAGCCCTTTGGCGAACGACACGCCCACCAGGAGGCTGCCCATCAGACCCGGCCCACGCGTGAAGGCGACGGCCGACAGCTGCTCCTTTCGGATGCCTGCCTGCCGGATGGCCTGATCCACCACAGGCACGATATTCTGCTGATGGGCGCGGGAGGCCAGCTCCGGCACCACACCGCCGTATGCTTCATGCACGGCCTGGCCGGCCGTCACATTCGAGAGCAGAATGCCGTTTTTCAGCACTGCCGCACTCGTGTCGTCGCACGACGACTCAATTCCAAGTATATATGTGTCCAATGTCACTTACTTCATCATTAAAACTCAACACCCACCTCATCACTCATCACTAAAAACCTAACACCTAATAAGTCAGGATGTCCAATCCCGTGTCGGTCATCACGAACGTGTGCTCCCACTGGGCACTCGGCAGCTCGTCTTCGGTCACGACCGTCCAGCCGTCATCCGCATCAACGAACACGTGCCAGTCGCCCATGTTGACCATCGGCTCGATGGTGAACACCATGCCCGGCACCAGGAGCATACCCGACCCCTTGTGCCCATAGTGCAACACGTCCGGTTCCTCGTGGAATTCCAGTCCCACGCCATGTCCGCAGAGGTCGCGCACCACGGAGAAGCCGTTCTTGTGGGCATGCTTCGCAATGGCATGACCGATGTCGCCCACGAAACTGTAAGGCTTGCACACCGCCATGCCGATGTCCAAGCATTCCTTCGCCACATCCACGAGCCGCTGCTTCTCCGGCGTGGTCTGCCCGATTACGAACATGCGCGACGCATCGGCAAAATAACCGTCGAGAATCGTGGTGCAGTCCACATTGATGATGTCGCCCTCCTTCAGGATCTCCTCGTCGCTCGGAATGCCGTGGCACACCACCTCGTTGACGCTTGTGCAGACACTCTTCGGAAAGCCCTCATAATTGAGCGGGGCGGGAATGCCCCCATGCTCCACCGTGAACGAATACACCATCCGGTCAATCTCGCCCGTCGATACACCCGCGCCGATGCGCTCGGCCACATAGTCCAGCACGTGC
Source organism: uncultured Bacteroidaceae bacterium (assembly GCA_964415385.1). GTDB lineage: Bacteria > Bacteroidota > Bacteroidia > Bacteroidales > Bacteroidaceae > UBA3839. The sequence continues at coordinate 1,486 of CAYPZK010000032.1, read as the reverse complement.
GTGTTGAGCACGCCCGCACGCCGGATACCCTCAATCTGCCCGGGAGTCTTGATCAGTTTCCGCGTCGGCACCAACTTGCCGCGCTGCTCCCAGCCCATGATGATCTTGTCCATCTCCGTGAGCGGCTCGCCCGCCACAGAGTGCCACCGGCGCTTGTTCTTCTTCAAATGCATGCTGCCTCTATCTTTTTTCTTCTATCTTCTAAAATCTGAATTCTAAAAACTTTACAATGCAAAGTTACGGCTTTTTCAGCAAAACATCCCCCCGTGACAGCCTTTTTTTTGACATCACTCAAACTTACCCCTTACTTCATCACTCTTCACTCAAACTTTCCCCCTACTTCATCACCAATCACTAAAACTTAACACTTTTCTTGCAAATCTCACCCCTTTTTCGTTATTTTGCAGGCTGAAACAACCCTTTTCCCTATGAAGAAAACCATATTTCCACTCCTCAGCCTCCTCATCCTCCTGCTCGCCTCCTGCCACGGCCAGACCTCCACCGACACCCACGCCGACACCGTCTGGGTGCAGCCCACCGAGACCGACACCGTGCTCTCCCTCCACCCCATTTCCCACACCGACACCATCACCATCCGCGGCAGCCTCCTCACCTACACCTACCACTTCGGCCCCACCGACAGCCTTCCCATCGTCGTCAACGCCGACGGCGTGCGCTACCGCGACAACACCGCTACGCTCACCGTGAGCCGCGGCACCACCCTCCTCTTCCGGCAGACCTACACCAAGCAGACCTTCCGCCACTTCATTGAGCCGTCCGACCTCCGCACGTCCGCTCTCGTAGGCTTCAGCTATAACCTCACCAAGCCCGACGACCACCACACCCTTCATTTCATCGCCACCGTGGGAGACCCCGACGAAAGTGCCGGTGTCAACTATCCCGTCGAAATCAACATCACCGCCGACGGTTCCTCCACCATGAACCCCGCCGAGGACATGGAGACCGAACCCCTCATCCGTGGCCTCAACCAAGACCCCAGTGCCGATGCGCCCGTCTGATGGTCACACGATAATCCCTGTGCGCATCACATCATCGTAGAGTGGAGACCAATGATCTTCGGCCATCAAGATCGGTTCAATGAGAAAGCTCACCTGTCGCGTGTCTCGCCAAAGTCCCTTGGATATTTCCATTTTGTTGTCGCCGTAAGTAGGCACAATGACAGCCACGTCAATGTCGCTGTCTGGATTGGCACACCCTTTAGAGTAAGAACCAAACATCATGACACGAGGCTCCACTTCAAAGCGGGGAGCTATAACCTGTTTGTATCGTCGGACGAGTCCGAGAGCCTCGTCGTGGCTGAGAGGTTGTCTTTTATCCATTGTGTCAGTTGTTTAGTTTCTTGGGTTTTGTGGTGAAACAAAGGTAACAAAAAAGGTCGAGTTCCAAGCAAGGGACTCGACTTAATTTATGTTAAGTAAGTCGTAAAAATTATTTTATACTAAGCCGCATGGGTAAAATTGATATT
>CAYPZK010000031.1:0-34275 GCA_964415385.1 uncultured Bacteroidaceae bacterium | reverse complement strand
AATGTTTTCTTTCGAAAAATCGCTAATTTTGCACTTGCCAGTTGAGAGTAGGAAAGTATCATATCGGCGGCGCATTTCAATTATTTGACAGGATTGTTTGCTGCTTTTTTTGAAAATCCTTAACTTTGCATGAATTTTGGGAAACATCATGGCGAAAGAAAAACCACTGATTCATAACAAACGCAGAAATAAAATCCGTCTGCACAGTGAGGGGAAGCACACGCTGATTTGGTGTGGGTTGCTCTTTGCGGCGTTGATTGGCGGACTTTATCTGTGGGTTGATTTTCATCCTGCGGTCTATGCATTGACGGTGGTTCTGGCTGTGGTGTACGGCATTCTGCTCAATTTCTTCCGCTGCCCAATCCGGATGTTCCAAGGCCCGACGACCATGTCGGTGGTGGCACCGGCCGACGGTCATGTGGTGGTGATTGAAGAGGTGGAGGAAACGGAGTATTTCCACGACCGGCGACTGATGATTTCCATTTTCATGAGTCTCACCAACGTGCACGCGAACTGGATTCCTTGCGACGGGAAAATCATCAAAGTGGCTCATCAGAAGGGAAATTTCGCCGCCGCCTATCTGCCGAAGGCCAGCACGGAGAACGAGCGTTCGATGATTGTCATCGAGACCCCGCACGGACAACAGGTGATGGCGCGACAGATTGCCGGAGCGATGGCACGCCGCATTGTCACTTATGCCGAGGAGGGGCAGGACTGCTACATTGACGACCACTTGGGCTTCATCAAATTCGGTTCCCGCGTGGATGTCTATTTGCCGCTCGGCACGGAAGTACTCGTCAAGCTCAACCAAAGCACCGTGGGCGATGAAACGCTGATAGCACGACTCAAGCAAGATTGATTTCCTTATGTAGCAAGAGCGACTTCTTCCCAATGCCGATGAGACCCATTCATTCTTTTCGTAATCCCAACCAAGCATTTTTCATAGCACCATGATCAGAAGGTTCGTTCCCAACGGCATCACGAGTTGCAATCTTATCTGCGGCTGCATCGCTACGGGTGCAGGCTTCACCCATCAGTTCCAGACCGCGTTCCTCTTCATCCTGCTGGGGGCGTTCTTCGATTTCTTCGACGGTCTGTCCTCACGCCTGCTCAAAGTTCCCAGTCGCATGGGGGTGGAATTAGATTCGCTGTCGGACTGCGTGACGTTCGGCGTGGCACCTTCCGCCATGATTTTCACACTCTTCACTGAGGTTCGCTACCCAGAGCTGATTTACAACCAATTCTGGTTCCACTTCATGCCGTTCACAGCCTTCCTGCTGGCCGCTTTCTCAGCCTACCGCCTTGCCAAGTTCAATCTTGACGAGCGTCAGCATCTGGGCTTCATCGGCATGCCCACTCCTGCCTGCGCCATCTTTTGGGGAGCACTGATTGCCAGCAGCGAGGGCTACCTGACAAGCCCCATGTTCAATGCACCATTCCTGTTCGCCTTCATGCTGATGTTCTGCTTTCTGCTTGTCTGCGAGATACCGATGTTTTCCCTGAAATTCAGAAATTATTCTCCACGCGACAAGGAGAACGCCATCAAATATGGCTTTATCGCAGCCTGCGCCCTCATTCTCATCATCTGCGGCGTGTTGGCTCCGCATGGAGCCGTCTGGCGGTATGTTTGCCGGGGCATTGCGGGTTGCATCGGCCTCTACGTACTCACGTCCATCGTCATGATGTATGTCCGTCGCTTCGAATCGGAGATAGCAGACTGACAACAGGCGCACCCCATCTTGAGAATCCTCATCGACAACTGCGATTGACCCAAAGTAACCACCCCACATGGATGGATTTTTGATATTTCTCCTGATTATTGTCTTGCTCATCTGGGCCGCTCCCTACATCGGCCGCTGGTGCCTGTACTATTTCATCCGACGCATTACAGGTGTCAGCCCGGACAAGACGGACGACCATCGTACCACATCGGGACGCAAGCCGGAGAGCAAGCCTGCCGGACACGGCCGCAACGGTTCGCCGACCGATGACGGCCGCCAGATGTTCAGCGATGACGAAGGCACGTATGTGGACTTCGAAGAAGTGACGAAATAGTACTGCGCATCAAATCCATCCACAGGACAGGAAACGAACACGTCCGTGAAACACAAAATCCAGCGGATCAGCACTTCAGATGCGTCGATTCGCCGGATTTCGTATGCAGCACCCGTGTATTTTTAGCGCAGCTGCTTGCTGAGGAAAGCTGTGACGCGCGAAGCCACGTCCGCCTCGTGTCCGCTGAAACTATGATCCACCTCCGGCAGGAGTTGGAGCTCCACATGCCGCATGTCCTCGCTGAAACGCTCGCCGTAGGTGTACGGCACAGTGACATCCCACGTGCCGTGAATCACGAGCCCCGGTCCCTGGTATTTCTCAGCGGTTTCATAGATAGGCAACGTCTGTGCCACTTCGAAGTAGTGGCGTCCCACTCGCCGACCTCCCCAGATTTCCACATAGTCCGGCAGATGGTGCGGATCGTAAGTCTTTCCCATCAGTTGTCCTTGCAGCGCGTCGTCGCGCAAAGCAGCCGCCGGAGCCAGCAGCACCATCGCCTTGACGAGCTTCCGCCCCAGTTCACCGCAGGTCATGGCTGTTACTACCCCGCCCTGCGAATGACCGGCCAAGGCTATTTTGCTCACGTATGGCAGCCGTCTGGCGTAGTCATACACGCACTCGGCATCCTCGATTTCGTTCAGCACGGTCATCTGCTGGAAGTCGCCTTCACTTTCTCCGTGCCCGTTGAAGTCGAAGCGGATGGAAGCGATGCCGTGCGCCATGAGGCTGTCGGCGATATGACGGTGCAGGGGCCTGTCTTTGTCACTTGTGAATCCGTGACAGATGATGACCAGCGGAACGCGCTGTCCGGCCTTCAGGTCGGGAGTCTGGATGACGGCGGCCAGTTTGCCCACGGCTCCTTGGATGGTCACCTTTTCCGTCTTGGCCGAGGCTGCCGCACACGTGAGCAGTAGCATGAGGATTGCAATAGTCTTGTGCATTTCGAATAGATTGAAAATAAAAATTTGATGAACTATGTTTGACGGTCGAACACGGCCATACGCCGACGGCAGACTCACCGTTTCTTCTTAAAGAAGTCCTTCATCAGCCGGGCACACTCCAGAGCCAGCACACCAGTCGTCACGCGACAACGCGGATGCAGCGCCCGTGGCGCATACATCTGATAGCCGCGCTTGGGGTCGGGAGCGCCGAATACGACCCTACCCATCTGGCTCCAGCCGATGGCACCGGCGCACATCACACAAGGTTCCACCGTGACGTACAGCGTACAGCGATTCAGATATTTTCCGCCCAGCGTCTCGGAAGCAGCCGTAATGGCCTGCATCTCGGCATGCGCCGTCACGTCGTGCAGCGTCTCCGTCAGATTGTGGCCGCGACCGACAATCATACCGTCGGCTGCCACAACAGCTCCGATGGGAATTTCGTCCCTTGCCAGAGCCTTGGCGGCTTCGGCCAGCGCCTCGCGCATCATGCGTTCGTCCGTCCTTTCGTTTTCAGTCATGTTGAATCCAATGTTTTCCGCGTCGTGCGATTCCGTGCAAAGTTAGTGTTTTTTTCGTATGGAAAGAGACTGGATGCGGGATTTTTCCAAAGGAAAGGCGGAAAATCTGGGCGAAACTCACTAACTTTGCAGTCATTATGAACGTAAGAGTCACCCGCCGGATTCATTTGGCGGCCACGCCGTCCACCAATACGCTGGTGCGTGAGTTCCTGGCCGCAGGAGAGGATTTGCCCGAAATGACGCTCGTGGACACCGACGACCAGACTGCCGGCCGCGGACAGGTCGGCAACGGTTGGGAGTCGGCGGCGGGACAGAACCTGACCTTCTCGCTGCTGTGCCGCCCCGACGCCGTGCTGGCATCCGAGCAGTTCATCCTGAGCCAGGCCATTGCGCTGGCCGTCTGCCTCACCCTGTCGCGGCTGGCGGACGGATTCACCGTGAAATGGCCGAACGACATCTATTTCGGCGACCGGAAAATCAGCGGAACGCTCATCGAATGCGACCTGCAAGGCAAACACATCCGCAACTGCATCGTTGGCACAGGTGTGAACGTGAATCAGACGGACTTCAAGAGCGATGCCCCCAACCCCATCTCGCTCCGGCAGATTTGCGGCCATGCGTTCGACCGCGAACAGTTGCTCACCGACATCATCGACGAATTTGTCCGCCAGTACGAACGAGTGCAGACCCGTCGGTTCAATGACATCCGCACGGCCTACATGCAGCATCTCTACCGCAGGGAGGGAATCCATCGCTTCGCAGATGCAGACGGGGCATTCGAGGCAGCGATTGTCGGCATCGAGCCGACGGGCCACCTGCTGTTGCGTCCCCGTCAAGGCGATGTCCGACGATACGAGTTCAAGGAAGTGAAATTCGTGCTGCCTCCGCGCTTCCCCGCTCCATGAGGCGACGGACACAGACGGAGCAAAAAACACCCAAGAATGGAAACGAAACACATACATATTGCAGACTACAACTACGACTTGCCGGACGAGCGGATTGCCAAGTTCCCACTGCCGCAACGCGATGCCAGCAAACTGCTCATCTACAACCACGGAACTGTGAGCGAGGATGTGTTCACCTCGCTGCCGGACTACGTGCCGCAAGGGGCACTGATGGTCTTCAACAACACACGTGTGATTCAGGCACGCCTGCATTTCCGCAAAGACACGGGCGCGCTCATCGAGATTTTCTGCATGGAGCCGTACAGCCCTGTGGACTATCAGCAGAACTTCGCGCAGACCGACCATGTGGAATGGCTCTGCATGATTGGAAACCTGAAACGCTGGAAGGAGGGGAGCCTGCAACGCGACATCCAAGCGAAAGGGCAAAAGCTCACGCTCACCGTGTCACGTCCTGCCGACCCCGTCAGGCAGGATGACGGCACGAACCATTTGGTGCGTTTCAGTTGGGGCGACGCTTCAGTCAGCTTCTCCGAGGTGCTGGAGGCAGTGGGCGAACTGCCCATCCCGCCCTATCTCAACCGCGACACGCAGGAGAGCGACCTGCGCACATACCAAACGGTGTACTCCAAGATTAAGGGATCGGTAGCGGCACCGACTGCCGGTCTCCACTTCACGGAGCGGGTGCTGAAGGCACTCGACACGGCTGGCATTGACCGCGAGGAACTGACGCTGCATGTGGGAGCGGGAACCTTCAAACCCGTGAAGAGCGTAGAAATCGCCGACCACGAAATGCACTCCGAGTTCATTGTGGTGCGCCGCCAGACCATCGACAAACTCATCCGACACAACGGCCACGCCGTTGCGGTAGGCACCACGTCCGTCCGCACACTCGAAAGCCTCTATTACATCGGCCGCAAACTCGACCTCTATCCCGATGCCTCCGAAAGCGAACTGCACGTGAACCAATGGGAGCCCTACGAACCGGCTGCGCCCGATGCGGACGGACAGCAGCAGACGGCGGCAGCAGCAGACGCGCTCACGCTCCACTACTTACAGAACATCTTGGACTACCTCGACCGAAACGGCTTGCAGGCTCTGCACACCAGCACACAAATCATCATCGCACCGGGCTACACCTACCACATCGTGCGCCGCATGGTGACGAACTTCCACCAGCCGCAGTCCACCCTCCTCCTGCTCGTCTCAGCCTTCGTGCATGGCGACTGGCGGAAGATTTACGACTACGCCCTCGCCCACGGATTCCGCTTCTTGAGCTACGGCGATTCGTCCATTTTGATACCTTAGCCGCCAAGCATCACCCGTATTGTCATACCAAACGGAGTTTGTTTGGACGGAAAATCGTAACTTTGCAGCATAAAAAGAAGAAAGGAAAGATAAGGATGAAGAAAGATGACCTGACAGAGCTGCTGCCGGTGGTGGACGAGGAAGGGAATGTGGTGGATGCGGCAACGCGGGGTGAGTGTCACGACGGAAGTCGGAAACTGCACCCTGTGGTACACCTGCACGTGTTCAACTCACACGGTGATTTGTATCTGCAACGGCGGCCGGCATGGAAGGATATCCAGCCGGGGAAATGGGACACGGCCGTGGGTGGTCATGTGGACTTCGGAGAGAGCGTGGAACAGGCATTGCGGCGGGAAGTGCGGGAGGAAATCGGCATGGAAATCAGCGGGATGGCTTCGTCGCGTGAAGCGGCTAAGGATGGACAGGTGTTCCGACTCGGACAATATGTGTTCGACTCCGTGCGTGAGCGTGAATTGGTGTTCGTGCATGTCTGCACATTCGACGGCGAGCTCCATCCGTCGGACGAGCTGGACGGAGGTCGTTTCTGGACACACGAGGAGTTGCTCGCCGCACGGGGACGGGGAGTGTTGACTCCGAATTTCGAGCAGGAGGCTGGCCGTCTCGGATTTTTCGACTAACGCGGGACTCATGCCGCCCTGCTACAGGGCGGATTGCCGTACAGGCACTCACCGACCAAGAAAAAATTGGAGGCGAGTAGCGGATTGGCAGAATATTTTTCTTCTCACTTCCTTCCAACAATCGCCAATTGTGCAATTTCATAAAAAAAACACTGCGGAGAAAATATTTTTTCTCCACAGTGATAATAAATTTCGTCCGAAGAGAAAATTTACTTTCTCCGCAGTGTATTTTTGACAAATCGCGCAAATTTGGACAAAACATCCGAAAGCGCGGATTTGAAATCCGAAAAATGTTCTTTTTTCAGAGGGCAGCCTGAAGACGCTGCATGAAGTCGTCGATTTCAGCTTCGGTGATGCAGAGCGGCGGCAGGATGCGCAGGATGTCGGTACCGGCGCAACCTGTGAAGCAGTGCTGCTCGTAGATGAGGCGTGCACGCACTTCCTTCTGCGGTTCATCGAGCACGATGCCCACCATCAGTCCGCGGCCACGCACTTCGAGGATATGGCTGTTGGTCTGCTGCAACTTCTTCAGTTGGGCAATGAGATAGTCACCCACGACGCGGGCGTTTTCCACGAGGTTTTCTTTCTCATACACGTCGAGCACGGCCAGAGCGGCGGCGCAGGCCAGATGGCTGCCGCCGAACGTGGTGCCGAGTTGTCCATACACAGGGACGAAGTCAGGGGAGATGAGCACGGCACCCATCGGGAAGCCGTTTGCGATGCCCTTGGCCACGCTGATGAGGTCGGGGCGGATACCGAGCCACTGATGGGCAAAGAATTTGCCGCTGCGCCCATAGCCACACTGGATTTCGTCGCAGATGAGGACGGTGCCGTATTTCTTGCAAGCGGCTTGCAGCCCCTGCGCAAACTCGGCTGTGGCCATGTGTACACCGCCCACGCCCTGGATGCACTCCAGAATGCAGGCGCAGACATCCCCCTTGCTGAGTTCCCGTTCCCATGCGGCGAGGTCATTGAGCGGCAGGAAGGTGACATGATGGTTGTCGTTGATGGGAGCGATGATTTTCGGATTGTTCGTCACCTCGACGGCCAAGGAAGTGCGGCCATGGAAGGCTTTCGCGGCAGAGAGGACACGGGTGCGGCCCGTCTGGAACGAAGCGAGCTTCAGGCAGTTCTCGTTGGCCTCCGCGCCGGAGTTGATGAGAAAGAGCTGATAGTCCTCATATCCGCTGGCGTGTCCGAGGCGTCCGGCCAGTTCCACTTGCAGCTGATTGATGACACTGTTGCTGTAGAATCCGAGCCGATAGAGCTGTTCGGTCATTTTCTCCACATAGTGGGGATGACAGTGTCCGATGCTGATGACGGCATGGCCACCATACAGGTCGAGGTACTCCTGCCCCTGGTCGTCCCACACCTTGCAGCCTCTGCCTTTGACGATATTGACATCGAAAAGAGGGAAAACATCGAAGAGTTTCATAAGGAATTTGAATGATTGGGAAAATGTGTGATTGGAGAAAATGGGAAGAAAAAAAACGACGGGCTCAGAATCCGGAGGCTTTGAGACGAAGACCTGCCGTCTCGTCGATGCCGCACATGAGGTTCATGTTCTGCACAGCCTGTCCCACGGCACCCTTGAGCAGGTTGTCGATGACGGACGTGATGACGGCTTTGTTCCCGAACTTGTCCACGTGGACGAGAGCCTTGTTGGTGTTCACCACCTGCTTCAAGTCGAGCGGCCGGTCCACATAATGGGTGAAAGCCGCATCGCGGTAGAACTGCCTGTAGAGCTCGGCCAGCTGTACGCCCGTAGGATTGGCATCCGACCCTTCCGCTCCGTCGAACCGGACGACTTCGGTGCAGAAGATGCCGCGCGGGAAGTCTCCACGGTAGGGAATAAAGTCAATGCTGACAGCGGCATCCGGACCGACACCGATGACGGGAGTCTGCTGCAATTCATTGAGTGACTGGCAGATTTCATGCAAGTGCTGATGCGTGAACACCTTGTAGATGCTCAGATTGTCGTTGCGCCACGAGAAGTGGGTGGTGCTGCCGGGCTTCTGTCCGGCTCCCGTGCTGCCCGTGATGGCATTCACACTCACGTCATGGCGCAACAGCCCTGCCTGAGCGAGCGGCAGAAGCCCCAGCTGAATGCAGGTGGCGAAGCAGCCCGGATTGGCCAGATGGCGGCAATGGCGGATCTGTGACAGATGGAGCTCGGGGAGACCATAGACAAAGTCATGGATGTCGGCAGTGGGGTGTGGCGTGTCTTTCATTTCCTTGGGCGCAAGACGGAAGTCCTGGGCCATGTCAATGATTCTCACATGCGCCGGGATGTCGTGTTCTTGCAGAAACGCCTCGCTCTTGCCATGACCGAAGCAGAAAAACACCACATCGACCTGTTCGAAAGGCATGTCGGACGTGAAGCGCAAGTCGGTCTCGCCATAGAGCCCCTCATGGACATCGGCCACGAGATTGCCGGCGTTCGAGCCGCTGTTGGCAAACACGATTTCCGCCTCGGGATGGTTGAGCAACAGACGAATCAGCTCGCCGCCCGTATAGCCGGCGGCACCTAAGATTCCTACCTTTATCATGCGTTCTACCTCTTTTCGTCGGGATGAATGCCGTAGTACACACGGAGCGGCGTGGACAACACCTTGATGAATCCCTTGGCCTCCTCGGCTGTCCAGCCGTGCTGCATTTCGCCGTATTCGCCGAGCTTCGACTTGAGAAGGTCGTCGGCCGAGCTGACACCCACGGTCTCGAAGCCGAGCGGACGGAGTTTCAGAATGGCGGTACCGTTGACATTGCGCTGCGAGCTGATGAGCATGGCTTCGATGTCGGGCATCACCGGCTCGAGATACTGGCTCTCATGGAGGAACATGCCGTACCAGTTGGCCACTTGGTCTTTCCAGTACTGCTGCCACTTACTGAGGGTATATTTCTCCAGCAGGCGGTGCGCCTCGATGATGAGTTTCGGCGCTGCGGCTTCGAAGCCCACACGGCCCTTGATGCCGATGATGGTGTCGCCCACGTTGCAGTCGCGCCCAATGGCATAGGCTGCTCCGATTTCCTCAATCTTCTGAATGGCCTTGACTTTGTCATCGAAGACAACGTCGTTCACCGCCACAATCTCGCCCTTCTCGAACTGAATCTTCAACAGGCTCTCGTCGGTGCGGGTCACGTGCTTCAGATAGGCCTCCTCGGGCAGTCCCTGAGCGGAGTCGAGGAGCTCGCCACCGCAGATGCTGGTGCCCCAGATGCCCACATTGTAGGAGTATTTCAGCTTGGTGAAATCGGCGAAGAAACCATGCTCGTTCAGGTAATCCACCTCCTCCTTGCGGCTGAGGGCGCGGTCGCGGGTGAGCGTGATGATTTCCGTGCCCGGAGCCATCACGAGGAACGTCATGTCGAAACGAATCTGGTCGTTGCCGGCCCCCGTGCTCCCATGAGCGATGGCGTCGGCTCCGATTTCCTTGGCATAACGGGCAATGGCAATGGCCTGGAAGATACGCTCGCTCGACACGGAAATCGGGTAGCAGTTGTTGCGCAGCACGTTGCCGTAAATCATGTATTTCAACGACTTCTCGTAGTATTCCTGCGTGACATCGAGCGTCACGTAGCGGGTTGCGCCCAGCTTGTAGGCATTTTCCTCATTCTTCTTGAGCTGTTCAGGACTGAAGCCGCCTGTATTGGCGCAGGCCGCATGCACCTCGTATCCCTTTTCCTTGGCGAGATACATCACCGTGTAGGAGGTGTCGAGCCCGCCTGAGAAGGCTACGACCACTTTCTTTTTCTCTGACATAATCTAACTGAAGCTATGATTTGTTTTTTTGATGGTTCGGGACGGATTCTCTCTGAAGAAACGCTCACGATTCAGCGCTCTTGCCGTCGATACGTCGGATGCGCTCGAGCACGTCGGCGGGAATCTTGGCCGGCAGGTGGTCGTCGGGGTCGTAGAGCATGCCCGTGCAGATGCAGTATTTGCGCCCCGTGCGATGGAGCACATCCACATTGATGCAGCCTTCACATCCCCGCCAGAAAGCCTCATCGTCGGTGAGCTCGGCGAAGGTGACGGGATGGTAGCCCAGCTGTGTGTTCATGGCCATCACGGCGGCACCGCTGGTCAGGGAGAAGATCTTGGCATGCGGCCAGCGCGTGCGAGCCAGGGTGAAAGTGAGGTCCTTGATACGCTTGGCCACGCCCATCCCGCGGAAATCAGGATGGACGATGAGCCCCGAAGTCGTGACATACTGTTTATTGCCCCAAGTCTCGATGTAGCTGAAGCCGGCGAATTTCTCGCCCGAGAGCGCGATGACGGCTTTGGCCTCCTTCATCTTGGTGGCCACGTATTCGTGGGTACGTTTGGCGATGCCGGTCCCACGCACTTTGGCTGCGTCTGCGATTGTCTGCAGGATGGTGTCCACGTATTTCTCGTGTGAGGAATCGGCCACCAACACCTGAATGTCATCAGCATGTTCCATTTCTTTTCTTTCTCTGCTTTCTGTAGGCAGCCTGTAGGAATGTGCGGCCGCCGTTTCCGGGACACAGGGCCGCTGTGCTGTCTTGTGTATGTTCAAACGATGTGATTAGTTCTCTGAGAAAAGTCTGAGAGGCTCAGACGGGGATGATGCCCGACAAGGATTCGCGCACCATTTCGCGCGGACATCCTTCTTCCACGACGATGAGAATAGTGTCGTCGCCGGCTATCGTACCTATTATATAAGGTATATTTGTGTTGTCAATATCATAGGCGATGCTGCTGGCGTAGCCCGGACGCGTCTTGATGACCCCCAGATTGCCGGAAAAGCGCAGCGACACGAAGCCGCTGTGCTGCATCATCTCGCGCACGGGGCGGTGTTCCCGCACGCGCTTATACATGGCATTGTTCGGCAGCACATATACGGGTTTCCCATTGACAGACGAGGCGGCTTTCGAGACTTTCAGCTGCTTCAGGTCGCGGGAGAGGGTGGCCTGTGTCACGCTGAAGTTTTCCTTGGCCAAGGCTTTCTGCAATTCCTCCTGACTGCTGATCTCCTGGCTTGAGATAATCATCTTGATGGTGTCCAACCGTGAATTCTTTGCACTCATGATGTTCGTATGGATGATGAAAACGCTGCAAATTTAGTGAATAATATGCAGAGTTTCAAATAAAAGATTCGCAGAATTGCATATTTCGATTGATTTTACCGCTTTTCTGCATAAACATGCACTTCTTATACGCTTTTCCGCATCGTCAGCCACGATTCCGCCGCAAGGCCGGAACCGGCAGCCGCTCCCCCATCCTACAGTTTCGTCTCGCCTTCCACGTAATTGTCCATGAACAGATGCTCGCCGTCAAACACGACATAGGTGAAGAGCGAGAACCACTCGCCGAGAATCAACAGGCGGCAAGTCTTCGTGAGGAACAGGTCGAGGTCGATGTGACGGTGGCCGAAGATGAAATAGTTGATGTTCGGATGCGACTTCAGGTATTCCTTGGCATAGAGCACGAGCCCTTCCTTGTCATCGCCCATGAACGGCGGTTCGCCCGTCTGCAGATGTTTCTCGCGGCTGTGGCGCGCCCAGTTGAGCCCGAAATTCATGAACCAATGCGGCGGGAGCATGCGTGCCAGCCGCGCCAGGACTTTGCTCTCGAAGCAGCCGTACATCAGGCGCGTCTTCCAGTTGTGGTCGCGGAAATCGAGCTTGTGACCATGCGCCAGATAGAACTCCTGCCCGCAGATTTCCATGGTGCAGGGTTCGCGGTGAAGCATCACGCCGCATTCCCTCTCTAAATAATCGCCGCACCACATGTCGTGATTGCCCACGAAATAGTGAACCTCCACGCCCCGGTCGGTGAGTTCGCTCACCTTGCCGAGAAACCGCGTGAAGCCTTTAGGCACCACATCCCTGTATTCGAACCAGAAATCGAACATGTCGCCCATCATGAAGACGGCCTCGGCCTTGTCTTTGATGGCATCAAGAAAGTTCACGAGCCGGCGCTCCTGCGTCCTGTTGTGCTGAAGAGCCCGGCTGCCCAGATGGGCATCACCTATAAAATAATAATTCTTCATGATTCCGTTTTTTCCGGTTCCTGCGCACGTCACATCAATCCCAAATCCAGCTTGGCCTCGTCCGTCATCATGTCCTTGTTCCATTCCGGTTCGAAGACCAGATTGACGGTGGCCGATTTGACACCGTGGATAGACTCGAGCTTTTGCTGGATGTCCTCCATGATGAAGTCGGCGGCGGGACAGTTGGGAGCCGTCAGCGTCATATCGACCGTGATGTCGAAGTCGTCCGACACATCAATCTTATAGATGAGTCCGAGATCGTAGATATTCACGGGAATCTCGGGGTCGAACACAGTTTTCAGCATCTCCACAGTCTTGGTCTCAAGATCGTATTTCGTGTTTTTTTCTTCAGACATATCAATTTCCGGATAAAAGGTTCTACAGCATGCCGTTCTCGGCAAAGGAATAGTAGTCGCCGTCGGTGACGATGACGTGGTCAATGAGGTGCATGCACATGGTTTTTGCAGCATCGCGCAAGCGCATGGTAAGCGTTTCGTCGGCCTTGCTGGGACGCGCATTGCCCGACGGATGGTTGTGCACGAGGATGAGCGTGGTGGCCTCGGCCAGCAGCGCGTGCTTCATCACGATGCGTATGTCCACCGACGTGTCGGTGCGCCCGCCCTGGCTGATGCGCACCAGCTTGATGAGGCGGGCGTTGTTGTTCATGAGCAACACCCAGCTCTCCTCGTGGTTGAGGTCCTGAATCAGCGGGCGCATGTAGTCATAGACTTGCTGTGCCGTGTCGAACTGCTCCACGGTATGCGCCATTTCCTCCAAGGCCCGCCTGCGTCCCAACTCGCTCGCCGCCTTGAGAGTGATGGCCTTGGCCATGCCGATACCATGGTAACTCATCAGATCCTCCACCGACAGCCGGTTGAGCAGCACGAGCCGGCCATTGCAGTCTTTCAGCACGTCGCCCATCAGCTCCACCGCACTTTTCTTGGCCGAACCGCTGCCGATGAGGATGGCCAGCAGTTCGGCCGTGGTCAGAGCCTCCTCGCCTTTGGCCAGCATCTTCTCGCGCGGACGGTCTTCCTCCGCCCAGTCCTTGATGCTCACGTAGGCCGGTTCTGTCTCGCCGGTCTCAGACACACGCCCGAATGGTTGGATAGGTTTTTGTTTCATGGGTTCTCACACGTCAAAGGGAAGGAAAGGGTTTATTCGTAAAAATTCTTCTCGTAGGCGGCAAACTCCCCTTTCTTCAGCACGCAACGCTGCCACCACGCCTTCAGGAATCCGAATCCGTAGCCCATGAGCTGGACGAACGCGGCCTCGACCGACAGGAAGCCGATGACGAGGGAACGGTTGCGAAGGCTGCTGTCCACAAAGATGAGCAGGACGAACAGCAGGATGGGAAGGAGCGGAACCACCCACGCCAGCTTGGGCACGCCGCTGTCGGGATTCAGCACGAGCAGGCGCAGCAATACGGCGGCGACGAGCAGCAGGATGACTCCCACAGTGAACACCATCGGCAGCAGATGGACGAGCTTCAGCGTGCCCGGATGGCGCTTTTCGAGATTGATGCGGGCTATGCCGCTGTTGTACACCTGCTTGAAGAACTTGTCGAGATCCGTGCGGCGTTTGTGCCACACCCAGGCCGACGGGAAGAGCCGCGCCTTGTAGCCGTGCTCGAAAATGCGGTAGCTGAAGTCGATGTCCTCGCCGAACCGCATGGCGGAGAAACCGCCCAGCTCCCCGTAAACATCGCGCCGCACGCCCATATTGAACGAGCGGGGATAGAATTTGTCCAACTTCTGCCGGCCGCCCCGTATGCCGCCGGTGGTGAAGAAAGAAGTCATCGAATAGCTGATGGCCTTCTGCATCTGGGTGAACGAGTCGTGGGCGCGGTCGGGACCTCCGAACGCCTCGCACGGACTGGCAGCCAGTTCTCTGTCCACGGCATCAAGATAGCCCTCGGGCAGCACGACATCGCTGTCGAGAATGAGCACGTAGTCGCCCTTGGCCCGCTCCACGCCATAGTTGCGGGAAGGGCCGGGACCTGAGTTCTGCTTCACGAAATAGTGGATGTCGAGCCGGTCGGCATACTTCTCCACCACCTCCCCGCAGGGCTGCACGGAGCCGTCCTCCACGACCACCACCTCGAAGCAGTCGCGCCCCACGGTCTGCCGCGTCAGGCTCTCCAACAATTCGTCCACCTCGTCGGGGCGGTTGAAGACAGGTATGATGATTGAGTATTTCATATTCTCTGCAAACTTACATATTTTTTTTGAAACGCCCATCGCCCCGCCCTCTTTTTTTCGTTCCACCCTTCCGTCTGTTCCTCTTCTGCACGAGACGGAAACGCGGAGAAAAAAAGCGGAGGCAACAATATGGTACAATGAAAAAATCAAGAGACGTTTTGAATATCAGAAAATTTTTGACTATTTTTGCAACGCCAAGAATCATAAGCTATGATGAAACACATACATAATGAAACGTAGAACTTCTTTTAACAGTAAAGTTTAAAGGAAAATCGAAGGAAATGTGTAAATTCGCGACTAAGATGATGTCTATATAGTATGTGCTACGTATCAGAATATATACAGACTGGCAGTAGAGTCCCACTATTTTTACAAGGGGATTCACTTGAGGTTTTACGCACAATCTCCGACAATTCTATTGACTGCTGCATAACAAGTCCTCCGTATTGGCAGAAACGACAATACGAGAACGGTGGCATAGGTCTTGAGTCTTCTCCCCAAAAGTACATTGACAGTTTGTTTAACATCATCAAAGAGGTAAAACGCGTGCTGAAACCAAGTGGAGCGTTCTGGTTGAATATAGGGGACTCCTATCATAACAAATCGCTGTTGGGCATACCTTGGAGAGTTGCACTGAGAATGATAGACGATGGATGGATATTGCGTAACGATGTAATTTGGAACAAACACAAAGGTGGACTTAGTCCAAATCTTGACAGGTTTGGCTCAGTGTTTGAGAATTTCTTTTTCTTTGTAAAAAACGACAAATATTACTTTGATGCAGACTCCATCCGTTCCAAACCGCGTCAGGCCATAGTGAAAAATGGTGCCGTAATTTCCGCTACTGGTGTCAGCGGTATTCGCTACAAGCGGCAGATTGAACTCTCAACCAGCCTCTCGGAAGAAGAGAAGAAAAATGCCATGACACAACTCGAAAGAGTTCTTAACCGTATCAGACACGGTGAAATATCAGACTTCCGCATGGTTATCAGAAACGAACAGCGCACTACGCACTCTGACTCGACAAAACTCTCCGGCCGTGCAAAAGAGTTAAAAGATAAAGGTTTCTATTTTTTGTTTTATAACTCAAAGGGAGCAATGCCTAACGACGTGTGGGACATTATACCAGAGGATAGTCAACATCGACAAATGCACTTTGCTCCCTATCCAGAAGAACTGTGCATCATTCCCATCAAATCGACCTGTCCTCAAAATGGTATTGTGCTTGATCCTTTTAGTGGAACGGGGACAACAATGAAAGTGGCATACGAGTTAGGGCGTAAGTCTGTGGGAATAGACCTTTCAAACGAATACATAAATTTAGCGAAGAAGAGAATATGTCAAGAGTCCGGGAACTTTTTACCTTTTCAATAGAGCGCGATGATGTCAATTGGGAAAGCCTGCTTCGCAAGCAGCAATGTCGCTATTCAAGCAAGCACTGCTACAAAGTGCGTAAGAGTCAACCCAAGGTATCAATAGGCACATGCACTGTTCAATACGGTGTAGATGACAGTGACATTATCATTTGCCCCAACCGTCTTCTGGAGCGCAAGCAAATATTTGCAGACTGCCTACATTTGCTGACTTTTCATCAGCCAGGAAACGAGCTGCATCTAATATCTGAGGTTGCCATTCCCGGCGGCAGCGTCGATTACGTCCTCGTATCCACTGATGCTGCACGAAAGGTCAAGGATTTTGTGGGCATAGAACTTCAGACAATGGACACGACAGGGACTGTCTGGCCAGAACGTGAACTGGCACTGAAAGAAATGGGATTGAGAAAAAAAGTCCCAGACCTCGCTAAGTCCTTTGGAATGAATTGGAAAATGACCGCCAAAACAATCCTCGTGCAATTGCATCACAAGATTGACACGTTCGAGAGCCTCAACAAGCATCTTGTACTCATTTTACAGAATCATCTGCTTGAATATATGAAAAGAGAGTTTGCCTTTGACAGTGTAAATACACAACCACTACTCGGAGACTCCATGCATTTTCACTCTTACAAACTAAAGAAAGACGGAAAAAACTTCAAGTTAGTCCTCGACAGTCGATGCAGCACGGACAGCAAAGGCATTGCTAAATTGCTTGGTCTCAATGCCAAAGCAAACCTTGAATTTGAGGAAATGGCCAAGATTCTTGAAGCTAAGATTTCCGATACAACCATCTTTTCAATTGCATAATGAGACTATCTATCCGAATAAAAGGCCATATCAAACATGCCGTGGCTTGTGATGTGCCAGCCATGTGCATTCACTGAGAAAACTATTGTCAGGTTCTGCGCAAAAAAGTTCCCGAATACGGCAGGAAAAAATACTTTTCAGCTTGACTTCCGGAAAAACGAACGCGTTCGTTTTCCAAAATGAACGTCTTCGTTCGGCGGAACGAACGCCTTCGTCCGACACGAAATCTTCGGATGACGGAAACGCAGTGCGCGGAACCGGCAACTTTTCACTGCGCCGGGCAGAGAGAAAAAAGGCACAGGGGGAAAAAGCACAGGGCGACAGGAATGGAGCCGGCACGCGGGCTCATTCGAAGTAGAGGGAAATGATGATCATCTTCGAGCGGCCCTTGTTGACACTGTCAGTGAAGATGAGTTGGGCGGGATTGGTGAGGTCGGAACGGTTCTTGTCGATGATGTTGGCCAGTCCGTAGGCAAACTTCACCTCGGGAATGAACTTGAAGAAAGGCGTGTAGAAATCGCAACCGAAGCCCACTTCGAGATAGCAGTCGAAGTGTTTGAGCAGGAGGTCGTGCTGCTTCTTCACCGTGAGGTCGTACATGGGATTGAGTCCGGCCACGATGTAGGGACGGTAGTTGTTGAAGCGCTCGGCGGCGAACTTCAAGTCGAGTGGAACGGAGATGTAGGTGGACTTGACGGTCTGCGTTTCTTTCTCGCCGTTGAGATGATTGAGAAAGGATACGTTTTTCGTGCCGAAGTGCATCGACGGGATGACACGGAAGGCGAGATGATTGGTCAGCCGCAGCTCGGCCAGCACACCCACGCTGAAGCCGGGGTCGTAGTTGGGCACGTCGGCATACCATTCGTTGCCGTCGGCATCCATGTAGCCGTTGTTTTCCAGCTCCATATCCTGCAAGTTGATGCCGGCCAGGAAGCCATAATGGAGCTTGCGCTGGTCAACATAGGGGCGGTGCATCACCTTGCGTGTCTGTGCCCGGGCCTGGGGGAGTACGCCCGCGAGCAGCAACAGGGCCGCACAGACAGCGGCACGGAGCCACGTGGCGGACGGCACGGAGCGGGCATCGCGGCGGATGCGGCGGAACGTATGGAATGGTTTCACTGAGGAGTCTCCTTCTTTTATTATGAGAAACGCGCCGTGCTGTTTTTTATTGTGCGGAGCCGAAAAAACGGGACGAAGAACAAATTTTTCCGCTTTCGCTTCTCCGATTCATAATTTTGTCTTAACTTTGCCAAACGTAATTCTGAAAAGGCTACACGATTGTAGTAACATTAAACAAAAAGTAACAAAGTTATGGCTTACGTAATTTCTGACGACTGCGTGATGTGTGGAACATGCGCAGGTGAATGCCCGTCGGGCGCGATTTCCGAGGGTGATGGCAAGTATGTGATTGACGCTGATTCCTGCGTGGATTGTGGCACATGTGCCGACAGCTGCCCATCGGGCGCCATCGCACCGGGCGAATGAAAAAAAATCCGGATGCGGCTTCGGCCTCCCACCCGGCCGGCACTCTCCGCAGGAGAGTTTCGGATGTAACAAAAAAAAACGGACCCATGCTCTGCGGAGTGTGGGTCTTTTGTGTCAGAGAAAGGGGCTTTCGTCTCAAAAAAGTCCCACTCCACGGGGCGGAATGGGACAGAGGGGGCAGGAGAGCCTCAACCGAAGTTCCCGAACTCGCCAATGGTAGGCACCATCTGCTCGTTGCTGTAGAAGATGCTCTGCATGTAAGTCTGCGTCGGCAGGGCCACATAGGTGGCCTCTTCGTTCACCCAACGGAAGAATATAAGAATGTCGAGGAAGCTGAACTTCTCCTCACTGCCGAACTCGAAGTGCTGCGGCAGGGCACGCATCAGTCGTGCACGGTCGCCGGCATGCACGCCGCACAGCATCCAGTCGTAGTTCATGCGGGCGGCGTCTTCCATCATCTGCAGCAGCACGAGCCGCAGATTGCCGTTGCCCACGGGCATGGAGTACACGTACTGCTGTGTGATTTCCTGCCGGAACACCAGCATGCCGTCCACAATGGCCATACAGATGTCGTCGCTTCCCTCCTCCTGATAGTGTTTGCAGGCCAGCAGGGCGCGGCGGCGCTCCGGTCCGTCGAAGAAGTATGCGATGGTCTTGGTGTCTGCCTTGGTGATTTGCTTGAAAGGTATCATAGTTTCATTCGTTTTTGATGATTCGGTACAAAAAGACGGAAAATGTGCAATAATCTTGCACGATTCCGAAAGTTTTGTGCAAAGTAATGGATTTTTTTGCACACTGCAAAACTTTTTGCGCAGAAAAAGAAGAAAGAGACGATTTTTCGGACAAATAGACCATCAAATGTCGTTTTTCGGCATCTTTCGCCCCGATGGAAGTAGTGCGCCTGGGGGCGGACAGCGTTTTTTCCGACAGGAAGGATGCACCACCCCCTCGGCGCACGGGAAGCCAGAAAGGGGACAAGTGTCAAAAAAAACTAAATTATCGGGACGGCTTGCCTGTTTTGTCATTGGGAATGACTAACTTTGCAAGAACGAAACCAACCATCTAAAAAAAACAGATTACAGATATGGATTTGATCAGTAGTATCATCGCACGGGCGCAGCGCAACAAGCAGCGCATCGTGTTGCCGGAGGCTACGGAAGAGCGCACGCTCACCGCCGCCGACCGTGCGCTGGCCGACGGACTGGCCGACCTGATTTTGCTGGGCAACATCGACGAGATTCATGCCCTGGCCGACAAGCTGGGGCTGAAAAACGTGGACAAGGCCACGCTCATCGACCCTGCCACCAGCGGGAAGCGCGAGGAATATGCCCAATTGCTGGCTGAGCTCCGCAAGAAGAAAGGCATGACCATCGAAGAGGCCCGCCAGAAGGTGCTCGACCCGCTCTACTTCGGATGCCTCATCATCAAGAGCGGCGATGCCGACGGACAGATTTCGGGTGCGCTGAGCACGACGGGCGACACACTGCGCCCGGCCTTGCAGATTATCAAGTGCGCCCCGGGCGTGACCTGCGTGAGCGGTGCCATGCTGCTCATCACCCGGACACCACAGTACGGCGAAGACGGCGTACTCGTGGTGGGCGACGTGGCCGTGACACCGGAACCGGATGCCGGACAGCTCAGCCAGATTGCCGTCTGCACAGCGCAGACAGCCCGTTCCGTAGCCGGTTTCAAGGATCCGCGCGTGGCCATGCTTTCCTTCTCCACGAAGGGCAGTGCCAAGCACGAGGTGGTGGACAAGGTGGTGGAGGCCACCCGACTGGCGAAGGAACTCGACCCGTCGCTTCACATCGACGGCGAGCTGCAGGCCGATGCCGCCCTCGTGCCGAGCGTGGGAGCCAAGAAAGCTCCGGGCAGCGACATCGCCGGCAAGGCCAATGTGCTGGTGTTCCCGAATCTGGAAGTGGGCAACATTGCCTACAAGCTCGTGCAGCGTTTAGGCAATGCGGATGCCATCGGCCCGATTCTGCAAGGCATCGCACGGCCGGTGAACGACCTGAGCCGCGGTTGCTCCGTGGACGATGTCTATAAGATGATTGCCATCACGGCCTGCCAGGCTATGGACAGCAAGCAATGAGACTGGCCGGACACAACGATGAAGAAACTGAAGTGAATGACATTCCCAAACAACGCGAAGCATGAAAATTCTCGTTTTGAACTGTGGTAGCTCGAGCATCAAGTATGCTCTCTACAATATGGATGACAAAAGCGTCATCACATCGGGCGGCATCGAAAAAATCGGCTTGCCCGACTCGTTCATCAAAGTGAAGCTGCCGGACGGCAGCAAGGTGAAGATTGACCGCGGGATTCCGGAACATACGGCCGGCGTGCAGTTTATCTTCGAAATTCTCACCCGGAGCCAGTATGCCGTGCTGAAAGACCTGCACGAGATTGACGCCGTCGGTCAGCGCATGGTGCATGGCGGTGAGAAATTCAACAAGAGCGTGGTGCTCACCGACGAGGTGATGCGCGACTTCGCCGCCTGCAACGACCTGGCCCCGCTCCACAACCCTGCCAACATCAAGGGAGTGAACGCCGTCAAGGCATTGCTGCCACAGGTGCCGCAGGTGGGCGTGTTCGACACGGCATTCCATCAGACCATGCCCGACTACGCCTACATGTATGCAGTGCCTTACGACCTCTATGAGAAGTACGGCGTGCGCCGCTATGGCTTCCACGGTACGAGTCACCGCTACGTGAGCCAGCGCGTGCGCGAGTTTTTAGGCATCCCGGCCGAAGGCAGCAGAATCATCACCTGCCACATCGGCAACGGTGCCTCCGTGGCCGCCATCAAGGACGGCCGGTGCATGGACACCTCGATGGGACTGACTCCGCTCGAAGGTCTCATCATGGGGACGCGCTCGGGCGACATCGACGCGGGAGCCGTGACCTTCATCATGGACAAGGAACATCTTGACACGAAAGGCGTTTCCGACCTGCTCAACAAGCAGTCGGGTCTGCTCGGTGTGAGCGGCGGAGCCAGTGATTTCCGCGACATCCTGAAAGGCATCGAGGCTGGCAACGACCATGCCCGTCTGGCCAAGGAGATGTACACCTACCGCATCAAGAAGTACATCGGCGAATATGCCGCAGCAATGGGCGGCGTGGATGTCATCGTGTTCACCGGCGGTGCAGGCGAGAACCAGTGGGAAGTGCGCGAGGGAGCCACGAACGGCCTCGGATTCCTCGGCGTGGAGGTGAGCGTGGAGAAGAACCATGCGTGCCGCGCTACCGAAGCGGTCATCTCCACCGACAGCAGCCGCGTGAAGGTGTGCGTGATACCGACCGACGAGGAACTGATGATTGCCACAGACACCTTGGCACTCGTAAGCAACACATAGGCTTCGCGCCGAGACAGCCTCAAAGACCCTGCGCATTCAAAAAATATCCTTAAATTTTGTTCGTTTAACGAAATTGCATTATATTTGCGGCGTGTTACTTTCATCCAAGGCCCGGCCTTGAGGGGGAGCAGCACGCCGCTGTTTTTTTGTGACAACGGATATACACCATGAACCAAAGAATCATCATCTAACATTTTTCACTAACTAACTTTTGAAATTTTGCTTATGAAGAAAATCTACTCTTCTCTCATGGCGTTGTGCTTCGGCATGGCCATGAACACGCAGGCACAGACCGTCACGGCCGAGACTCTCTCCGCCACATTCCCGAACTACGAGGTCACCAATTTCTACAATTTCGTGGCCTGGACCAAGAACGACGAAGCCCTGCCGGGCACGGACTGGGCCATCAGCGGCACGTCGTCCTTCAGGGTGGCCAGCGCCGACATGTATCAGGTGACGACCGAAGGCCTCACCGACTTCTATCTGCAGAGCACGGACACGCGCCACCGCACTGACCGCGCGCAGGGTATCTTCAACTACGGCAGCGGCGCACGGCGCATCTCCATCGCCGACCTGAAGGCCGGCATGATTGTGGTGCTCGACGGAGCCACGTCGAACACCAACTACACCTATGACAGTACGGCTCCGGTGGACGAGACGACGGTGGATGTCCTCACCGACTCCATTCACGAGGCGCAGACTGCCGCAGCCGGCGAAGAAGGTGAATCGGAAAGCACCGCCGACACCTACAAGTACTACCGCATCAAGGAGGATGGCCGTTTCGACTTCTATCTCAACCGTGCCAACTACATGCTGGCCATCGTGATTCTGGCCGATGCCAGCGCACCTGAGTATGTCACGGCCCCGACGCTCAAATTCACGGCTGTTGACGGAACAGCCCGCAAACTCATGCCTACTGCCGGTGTTTCGTCGAAGGGCAACAGCGTCACTTCGTGGTATTCGGTTGACGGTTCCGACCCGCTCTTCCTCGAAGACACCGATGTCATCGCATCGGCCGACACGGTATGGAACGAAGGCCATACGGACTACACACTGGAGAACATCGTCTATGTGCAGCGTGCCGTTTACGATGAGGAGGCACAGGCTTGGGGCGACCTTCAGGCCGAGGACGGAGTGGAAATCACCGTCAGCGACCTTGACGACGAGGACGGCGACGGCATCGTCACGGTGAAGCTGGCTTCGGTGAGCGAGACGGGCATTGCTTCGTCCATCATCTCGATGGATGTGAGCGTGGGCGAGATTCAGCTCAACGCACCGACCTTGTCCCTCGTGGGCATCGACGGCACGAAGCGCGGCTACAAGTTGGGATGGGTCAACAACCTCATCACCGACACGGAGCACACCTTCGTGACAGAAGTGGATGACGGAGAGACCGACCAATATGCAGAAGACTCAGTAATCTGGGCCGCCGACCACATCAAGGTGACGGTTTCGGCCGAAGGATACACATCGAACGAAGTGGAACTGGACGACCTCGTGCAGAAGGGAATTGAATATGTCCGCAAGGACGCCAGCAAGCTGCACGACTGGGATTTCCAGAACTTCAGCGATGAGCTGCTGGCCAGGATTGAAGGCACGGAAGTGGATTTCTATTACACCGTTGATGAGAACGGTGACACGGTGAAATACGACGAGGAGAGCGCTCCTGAAGTGGCCGAGGTGGCCTACAAGACCTACGGCTGGTGGTACGACAGCACCCGCAGCCGCGCCTGGCGTGTGGTGCAGACCGACACCATCCATACAGTGGCAGCCGACGGCGTGACAGACTCCACGTATGTCGTGGCATCGTATGAGGACGACCGCACGGGACTGCTCGACGGTCTCACACTCACTTGCGACCCTTACCTCAGCTCCGCCGGCGCGTATGCCGCCAGCTATGCCGTGTATGTAACGGGCGGAGGTCTGTACAACATGAGCGCGATGACACTCCAGATTCCATCGGTACAGTACGGCGAATATGTCATCATCTCCACCTACGGCAACACCATCTGCCTCATGTGTGAGGATGCCACCGAGGGACTCAGCACGAGCATCGCCCGCATGTCTTACCTCTATTACATCGATGTCTATACCACGGCCGACCCGGGCGACCTGCCGGATGCCATCGCCCATGTCGAGGCTGATGACGCATGCAAGGGCAACGTCTATTCGACGGACGGCCGCCTCGTCCGCCGCAACGCGCAGTCGCTCAGCGGTCTGAAACCGGGCATCTACATCCAGAACGGCCACAAGTACATCGTGAAATAAACCACCACGCAGACGCAGCGGCCCATGGCCGCCGCCATCAGCCAACCGGCAGTGCGGAGAAGCCCACCTTCTCCGCACTGCTGATTTTCTGCCGACACGGCCTACCTCGCCACCCACACCCGCGTCCCAGTCCGATTCCAGCGACGGCGATGGCGGCAACAGGACATGAAGGATTTCCACAGAGAATTGACACACAGGGCACAAGAATCCTGTGAAAAAATTTGTTGTATTCCAAGAAAACACCTAATTTTGCAACGTTTATCACACTTCATGAGCGGCGCGATGCCGTCCACAAAGTTCCTAATCTCCAAAATCACAGACATGAAAAAAAGCATAGCCTCGCTTGCCACCCTGCTCGTATGCACCGGCCTGCAAGCCCAGACAGAAGGATGGATTGACCTCACAAGCCTCATCAACAACCCGGGTTTCGACTCCAACACTTCAGGATGGACAATTACGCAAAACGGCAGCCAGAACCTGAACTACCAGTGCTTAGAGTTCTACAACGGCACTTTCAACATATATCAGGAAATCACAGGCGTGGAGAACGGGACCTACCGCATCGGCGTGCAGGCTTTCTACCGCACGACCAGCAACACCAACGCATACAACGCCTACACGGAAGGTACTGAAGACATTACGGCCAAGCTCTTCGCCAACGACACACAGCAGCCGCTCGTGAGCGTCTATAGCTGGTCACAGGACGAGCGTGGCAACGGCAGCTGGTGGAGTAACAACAGCTGGGGACGGTGGGACAATTCCGGTCCGTACTATCCGAACGACATGCAGTCGGCCAGCGAGGCCTTCGCAGCCGATGCCTACCACAACACGATGGAGTTCGAAGTGACTGACAACTCCCTGCGCATCGGACTCATCAACGAATCAAACCAGAGCGGCAGCTGGTGCATTTTCGACAACTTCACGCTGGAATACTACGGACAGATAATCTCCGTCACCAGCCTCTCGCTCAGCAGCCATGCCGAGACCATCGGGCTGGGCAACACCGTGCAGCTCACGGCCAGCGTCATCCCCGTCAATGCCACCATCAAGGGCGTGACCTGGAGCACGAGTGACGCAGGCGTGGCAACCGTGAATGACAACGGCCTCGTCACCGCCACAGGCAAGGGCACCTGCACCATCACCGCCACATCGAAGGACAACGAATCGGCCAAGGCCTCCTGCACTATCACCGTCACCCGCGACGATGCCACGGCCGGACAACTCATCATCAACGAAATCCAGACTGCCAACATCGACCAGTTCGTCGATCCTTCATACAACTTCGGCAGCTGGATGGAGCTCTACAATCCGACGGACGTAAGCGCCTACATCGGCGGCTACTACCTGAGCGATGATGCCGACAACCTGAAGAAATGGTTCATGCCGCTCGCCATCGGCAGCGTGCCGGCCAAGGGCTACCTCGTTATCTGGTTCGACCACAGCGACACGAAGAACACCAACTGCACGTTCGACCTCGAGCCCGAGGGTGGCACCATCTACATCAGCGATTCCGACGGACAGCTCATCACCAGCCAGACCTATCCCGAGGCCATCAGCCGCACGTCCTACGCCCGCACTCAGGACGGCGGCGACACATGGGGCGTGACCGACAGACCGACACCCGGCAGCAGAAACTCCAGCTCCACCTTCTACACACTTCAGCTCGACCGGCCGGTGGTGGACAAGCCCGGCCAGTTCTTCTCCGGCTCACTCACCGTCAGCGTCAACATACCGAGCGGAGCAAGCCTCCTCTACACCACCGACGGCTCGCTCCCTACCCTCTCCAACAACACCGTGAGCGAGACGGGCATCTTCACCATCGACACCACCACGGTGTTCCGCTTCCGCCTCTTCCAGAACGGCCACCTGCCGAGCGAGGTCGTCACCCGCACCTACATCGCTGACGAGTTCAAATACGGCGTGCCTGTCGTGTCCGTCGTCACCGACCCCGACTTCCTCTACAGCGACACGCTCGGTATCTACGTACGCGGCACCAACGGCCGGCGCGGACGCGGCCAAAGCTCACCGGCCAACTGGAACCAGGACTGGGATCGCGCCGTCAACTTCGAATACTTCGTCAACGACGAGGAAGTGCTCAATCAGGAAGTGCGGATGGCCATCTGTGGCGGATGGAGCCGAGGCTGGCAGCCTAAGTCTTTCAAGCTCAAGGGAAACAAAGTGTTCAGCACCGTCAGCGACGACGGCAACGCCTACCACATCAACACGCTCAACTATCCGTTCTTCAAGGACAAGCCGTACATCCGCAACCGCACGCTCCAGAACCGCAATGCGGGCAACGACATTGAGAGCAGCAATCCGGGACGCATGACCGATGCCGTCATCCAGCGCATCGCCCTCACCTCCGGCATCGACCTCGACGGTCAGTCGGCACAGCCCATCGTGGTTTATATGAACGGCAAGTACGTGACCATCGACCGCTCCCTCGGCTCCTATGGCGGAGCGTCGGCCGGCGGCAATCTCAACATGCGCGAGCCGAACAACAAGCACTATGTCTATGCCAACTACGGACTGTCGGGCGACGAAATCGACATGTGGGAGATGAGCGTGGACTCCTGCTACGTGCAGATGTGCGGAGACAAGGAGGCTTTCAACCAGCTCTACCAGCTCTCCGCCAACGCGGCTGACGACGATGTCTATGAGCAAATCAAGCAACTGCTCGACATCGACGAATACATCAACTACAACGCTATGGAGCTCTACCTCGGCTGCTCCGACTGGCCTCACAACAACATCAAGGCCTTCCGCAGCCGCGAAGGGGGACGCTTCCGCCACATCGTGCACGACATCGACTGGTGCTTCCGACGCACCACATCGGCCTTCACCGACTTCGAGAACACGCAGACACACACGTTCTATCCGCTCTTCGACGTGTATGACGAGAACGGCAATGCCGTCGCCAACATCACCACCGAGGTGGAGTATGTGACCATCTTCCTCAACTTGCTCCAGAACGAACAGTTCCGCAAACAGTTCATCGACATGTACTGCATCATGGGCGGCTCCGTCTATGAACCGACCCGGTCGGCCACCATCATCGACGACTTCGCAGAGGAAAAGCGCACCGCCCTCTCCTACGACGGACTCAACCCGACATCGACGGCCACAACGCTCAAAAACAATATCAACAACCGTCTCTCGAACGCCATCACCGCCATCCGGAACTATTCGCGCATGCAGCTCTCGGGCGTGACCCCGCAGGCCGTTACCCTCTCCGTCAACAACTCGGCCGGCCACATCTTCATCAACGACCTCGAAGTGCCGCAGAACTACTTCAACGGCCAGCTCTTCGCTCCCGTCACGCTGAAAGCCGAAGGCTCGGCATCCCTCCGCTTCCTCGGATGGAAAGACCTCGGCTCCGACACACAAGTGACGATTTTCCCGAAGGGCTCCGACTGGAGCTACTACGACCAAGGCTCGCTCGACGACACCGACTGGACTTCCGCTTCCTACGACGATTCCTCGTGGGCCACGGGATCCGCACCACTCGGCTACAACTCCGGCAACACCGACCTCGGCACCATCATCAGCTACGGCAGCAGTTCGTCCAACAAATACACCACGTATTACTTCCGTCGCAACGTCCACTTCGACACGGCTCCTGCCTCCGATGCCACCATCAGCCTCAACTACGGTGTGGACGACGGCTTCGTGGTCTATGTCAACGGTACAGAGGCCGGACGCTACAACATGCCGGACGGAACCATCAGCTACTCCACCGTGGCACCGACATACGCCGACGTGGAACTCACCGGCACGCTCTCGCTCGATGCCTCCCTCTTCCAGGCCGGTGACAACGTCATTGCCGTCGAGGTGCACAACCAGCGGGCCAGCTCGTCCGACATCCGCTGGGACGCATCGCTCACCACCACCGACCAGACAGCAGCCGGCACCGAGAGCTACTACTCCACCGAGGCCGTCATCGAGATGCCGACAGACGACTCGCTCAACCTGCAGGCCTGCTTCGAACGTCTCAGCGACGACGAGCTGTCCGAAGCCGGCATCACGCCGCTCCGCATCAACGAGGTGTCCGCCGCCAACTCCATCTACGTCAACGACTACTACAAGAAGAAAGACTGGGTGGAAATCTACAATACCACAGACTCCGACATCGACCTCGAAGGCATGTACCTCAGCGACAACGCCGACAAACCATACAAATATCAAATCACCAAAGGCACATCCTCGGCCCAGACCATCGTGCCGGCCGGAGGCTTCGCCATCATCTGGTGCGACAAAGAGGAACCTGTCTCCCAGCTCCACGCCTCCTTTAAGCTGGCTGCCGAGGGCGGCGATGTGCTCCTCACGGCCGCAGACAAATCCTGGACAGACACGTTCCATTATCCTGCCCACAACGGCGACCAGACCGTAGGCCGCTACCCGAACGGCAGCGACTCCGTGTATGTGATGAACGTGCCGACCATCCAGAAGTCCAACATCATGTCGTCCTACGCCGAGAGCTACACCTACGTGCCGGATATTCCAGACACCCCTGATGCCATCTCCGATGTCTATATCAACTCCGACGGCGGCATGCGCATCTACATGGCCGACGGAGCCGTCATCATCCGCGACGAGGAAGCCCCGGAAGCCGATGTCAGCATCTACACGCTCTCCGGACAGCTCGTCCTCTCCACCCATGTCCGCTTCGACGAGGAACGGGCGCAGGTGGGCATCAGCGCCCTGCCGAACGGCACCTATGTGACCCGCGCCCACGACACCGAAGGCAATCGGTGCAGCTTGAAGTTCCTCGCACGCTGAGGCCGGAGGACGGCGGACGCACCCTGGGGCAGGACACACGACGCGCTCACAACATCATGACAAAACAGTCGTTTTTTCGATAAACAGTATGAAACCGGTATTGACAAAACGGACAGGAAGCCGATGCCTTGCGGCATTGGCTTTTCTGTTCATCACAGGCCTGACCAAGGCTCAGGAGACATTCAGCGGCTACGAAGTGGCACGCGAAGGTGCATGGTGCTGGTTCGCCGATCCGCGGGCTACACACTATGAGAATGCAACTGCGGGCGTAAACGTCTCGTGGATTGGCTACATCGACGTTCACGGCAGCGTGAAAGCCATGCAGGTGGATTTCACGACAGGAAAGAAAAACGAAGTGCTGGTGCGGAGCAATTTCCAGCCGGACGACCACAACAACCCGACGTTCCTGGTACTGCCCGACGGACGCGTGATGATTTTCTACATGGAGCACACGGCCGAGCCACGCTTCTACTACCGCATTTCCGTGTGCCCCTACGACATCACCCGGTTAGGCGAGGAAAAAATCATCACCGTTGCCAACAACACGACTTACCCTTCGCCGTTCATTCTGAGCGATGACCCCGACCACATCTACCTGTGCTGGCGTGGCATCAACTGGCACCCCACCATCGGCCGGCTGACGATGCCGGACAGCAACGACGACTGCACGTTCGACTTCGGACCGAAACAAATCGTGCAGAGCACGGCGGCACGCCCTTACGTGAAATACCAGAGCAACGGCAAGGACAAAATCTACTTGACGTACACGACGGGACATCCCGACAACGAGTATCCCAACTGGGTCTATTTCAACACGATTGACATCAATGCCACGGGAACGGAAGGGCCGATTCTGCGCGACGTGAAGGGCGACCAGCTGTCTGTCATCGGCGACGGGCCGTTCTACATCTACAAGACTTCGACCTACCAAAGCCAATATCCGCTCACCGTAGTGGACGCACCCGGCAACTACCGAGACTGGATCTGGCAGATTGCCACCGACGCTGACGACAACCCTGTGGTGGCGATGGTGCGTATCGACAATGCGAAGACAAACCACGAATTCTATTATGCACGTTGGACGGGCGACGCTTGGCGACTCACCGACATAGGATATGCGGGCGGTGCGTTCCACGGACAGAGCTCCGAGAAATGCTATTCCTCAGGCATGGCCATCGACCCGGACACGGTCAACAATGTGTATGTGTCGCTGCCGACGGCGAACGCGGCAGGAACAACCGTGTATGAAATCTGGAAATATGTAGTGGACGACACGGGCACCATCACGGCGAAGCAACAGCTGACGCGCAATTCCGCCAAGAACAACGTGCGGCCGTTTATGCTTCCCGGCTCGGCACAGTCGCCCCTGCGCCTCTGCTGGATGTACGGCGACTATACCTATTGGTACAAGACTTTCCCGACGGAGCTACACGCCGACTGGCAACTGCCGGAGACTGCCGTTGACCTTTCCCTGGGGCTGTTGACAGCGCAGGCCATGAACGGCCAAGACATGAACGAGGCTGTGAACGTGCTGGAAGGCACGGGCGACGGCATCTTCACCGTCAGCATCTCTCCCACCATCGCCACCAATCCCTACAGCGGCCGGTTCCTGCAAATCGGCTCCGACCTGATTCTGGGACTCAACACTGACCATTACCTCTATGTGACACTGGCGGGAACGACCCATACCAGTGCCACGCAATTCTATACGGCCGACACACCGTCCACCTACTACAACTGTCCCATCACGCAGCCTTGTCTGACGCTGACCTACGACGGCAGCCGGCTCACCATCTATCGCAACCACCTCATTGAAATGGTCATCGCTGCCACAAATCTCACATTAGACGATGTGTTCGTTGGTGGATTCAGCGGAAGCATGGGAAGTTGCGCCGTCTACAATCGTCCACTTTCGCAGGACGAAGTGCGCCGGCTCGTGGTGCAAAGCAGTCTGTCGCAAGTGAGCGTACCGAACCCTGTGACCACGGACATTGTCCTGCCCACAAGTCTGTCCTCTGGCGACGCACTCAGCTGGACATCGGGCAACGAACACGTGCTGGGCAGCGACGGCATCGACCACTTCCCAGACACAGCCACCGACGTGACACTGACCGCCGTAAGCGGCACGGACACGCTGACCTTCCAGACCACCGTATTGCCTCGTGACATAGAACAAAATCTGATGCTGCGTTATGACTTCGAGACGACCGAAACGTATGAGCAAGACGGCATCACACACGTGCGTGACCTGAGCGGCAACGGTTCCGACCTGACCATCCTGGGGACAGCCACCGTGGACGGAACACTGAACACCACACAGAACACAACGAGCGGATTCTCCACCAACGGCTATGCCTTGGCACCCGCCCACCTGCTCGACAGCCTGCGCAGCTATACCGTATTGCTTCAGGCCACCCCGCAGAGCACGGCCAACCTGCCGCGCTTTTATGACTTCGGCGTGGGTGCAGCCAACAGCTTTTTCCTGCGTGTCAACGCGCTCTCTGCCGGCATCAAGCTGAACGGCGGAACAACAACGATGGTAACTTCCACCACGGCTCTCACGGCCGGAACGGCCTACGACGTGGGCGTGACCTTCAACGCCGCAGACCACACGACCACCATCTACATCAACGGCGAGGTGGCTGCCGGAGGCACCGACAACACGGGGGAACCTTATCAGCTGACGGCCAACGGAACGGATGTGCGCAACTATATCGCCCGCACACAATGGTGGGACTCCAACTCGGACAACAGCGACTACATCGGCACGATTGACAACTTCCGCCTCTACAACATCGCCCTCACGCAGGCCGAGCTCGCCGCCCTGCAGGGCTACGATGCCCATGAGGGCGACAGCACACTCGTGATTGACTACACCGACTCCATTGCCAACCCCGGCTTCGAAGCCCCCTACACCGTCATGACGAACTCGGGCGTGACGGCCGACCGCGCATTGTATGTGCCCGAGGGCTGGACAGCCGACTATCAGAGCGGAAACGTGAACGACATGAGCATCCTGCAATCCACAGACCTCTACGCCAGCCTCTTCACCACCCCACTCGCCGCCCGCACCGGACAGATGGGGGCACAGACGTACCTCATCCGGCAGAAATGGGGGACTTCGTCCATCGGTTTCAACCAGCCGCTGAGCGTGTTGCCCGCTGCGGCCTACGAGCTCACAGCCGACGTATGGTATTCGGGCGGAACAGGCAGCAGCCAGCTCGTGGCCACTCCCCTGCAATCCGCCGCCCAGACGCTCTCCACCACCACCTCGGCCACGGCATGGCAAACGCAGAAACTACCCTTCACCCTCAACGGCTACGAATCGCTCCGCATCGGTTTCCGCGCCCTGAAAAAGGCCAGCGGAACGGAATCCTTCTCGGGATTCGACAACTTCCGCCTGCTTGACGTGACCGCCTTGAAGACCAAGCAAGCCCTGCTCGACCTCATTGCCTCCATCACGGCAGCCGCCCAGGCCAACGGCCATGCTGACGACGAGACTCTGGCCTCCGCTGCATCAACGGCAGCAAGCATGACGGACAGCAACACGTGGGACGAAGTGTATGCAGCCTATCTTGCCCTCCGCGATGCCATCGCCCATCCCGGTACGGCGAATGCTGTCAGTTCCGTCACAGCCGACACCGCATCCACCGCACCCTCCGAATTCTACGACCTCAGCGGCCGCCGCATCCGTTCCGCCGATGCCGCCCACGGCATCTACATTGAAAAACGGGGAAAGACAGCAACAAAAAGCCTCAGATAACCGGTTTCTTCCCCCGCGTCGAGCCTCATACGCCGGCGGAGCCCGTTATGCCTTGACTGTGCGTGTATGCTTACACCTGCCCATTCGTCATGTAATACAACACGTGTTCCGCATAATTCCCGATTTTGTAATCCCCATACCGGCAGGCCTTCTTGATGTAATCGTAGGCAGCGCGACGCCTTTCCTTACCGCTGCCATAGCGGTACTTGCATCCGAGCTTATGGTATGCCATCAGCCCCAGCCGATAATACGCATCGCCCTGCTCCGGCTCCTTTTGGATAATCCTCAAGTAGATGTCGAAAGCCTCATCATACTTTTTGTGAGCGAACAGCTCGGCAGCCTTGCCCCGCAGGGAGATGACACTCTCGCCCGTGCCACCTCCCGATTCATTTGAAATCTCTGTGATTTTCCCATTCCCTGCGAAGACCCTTACAACATCCGTATATTCCCTCCTGTTTCCATTCCCCACAGTTATTATTTTTCTCACAAGAACCTCGTAAAAATTCTTGCTATCCTCATTCTTTGTGGACTTGATTTCCTCAAGAGCTTGCACATTCATGATTTCAGTCTCGATGGTGGGATTCCTCTGAACGGTGAATTCAAAGAGACGTTTCATGTAGGCCGAAGCTTCGAGAAACGGATCGTTTGTTGCAAAATTGAATGCGGAAAACTCATTCGGCAGGTTGATGCTGTTACTATAGCATAATCCCAAAGCATGATTTCTTGCGACGATGAAGTCTTCTGTCTGCTGGCCGCCGGGATAGGTGCCTTCCACAATGATTTTGATGTTTGCATAGAATCTGTTGACTATCCTTCTTGCATCAGCAGTGGTGAAAGCCATGATTGAGTGGGCAAAGCCAAACAATAGAGCGAATGTTATCACGGTCTTCTTCATATTCTTTCATTTTTTAAGTGTTCTTACGTTCTTGATTCTGCATCTCTTTGGTAGAGCTAATTGACATGAATAATAGGGAAACAAGAGCGAAAATCATTTTTTGTCACAGATTTTCTGTTTTGTGTATGACAGCATACTTTTAGTAGATGTTTGTTCTGTTTTCTCGCTGGCCAGGTGTCACCGTCCACACGAGGCCGATGTTAAACATTTTGAGTTTAGCATCATCGCGCTTTAAGAGGTCAAAATGATGAATGTCTGCATAAATGCCAAAATCTTGTATGGCACTGGCACCTGTTACCTTAAATCCGAAATGACTGACGAAACCGTCATTGATGCCACTTTTCCCATCACACAAGGAGCCTTTGTAACTGAGAGCCTTACTATACCGACAGCCGGCTTCAATCATGATGAGCATTTTCCTGAGATGGAATTGCCCCGACCGGCAGCATGGGTATGTTTAGATTCGAGAAGAGGATTCAAAACTGACATTCAAGAATGATACTCAGAACTATTATGGACTGGTGGTTTTGCCCCAAGTGAATGCGGGGATGACAATATAGCGTTCTCTTCGCATGTTTTTGCGCTAAATAACGACGCTCTTGAAAATTTCCTGCGCACAGTTGCGCAGTTTTTGAGGGAATTCATTAACTCTGCGCCCTATCTTTTGACGATGACATCAATGAAATGCAAGTTTACAATCATTATCCGGAACATCAAAGCGTTGGCGGGATTTTCGGGGATAACATTACCCGGATTTCCAATGGGCTTTTGGTTGTACAAGGGTACACCGCCACTTCGAGCGGCCCATGTTCCTTTGCATCACCATATCACAGCGTTACCGCGCGGCATTCGTCTTGCCACGTCGGTAACGCTGTTTTCTTTATCACTACGAAATCTTTCATTCAACTTTGTAATTTTAACGTGAGTTCGACGAATTCAAAACAAAGCAAGTTGTGTGTCTAATGT
>CAYPZK010000030.1:0-35489 GCA_964415385.1 uncultured Bacteroidaceae bacterium | reverse complement strand
GTACATTAGACACACAACTTGCTTTGTTTTGAATTCGTCGAACTCACGTTAATATTAGTAATAAAAAAAGGATTCTTTCTTGGTTCGTATTTATTCCAAAGGTACTCACTTTTCTGTTACCGTGCGCCCTCCGTGCGCGGCATTTAGGAATAATTGACTTAAAATCCCTTGCGATGGGGATGATGTTTGACGGAAAAGCGTAACTTTGCAAGGGAAAAACTATTGGACTTTTACTTTCTCATCGCAATGAAGACTATCTTTTGCCGCTTCGGCATGCTGCTGCTGATTGGGTGGATGAGTCTGGGGCTTCGTGCCGCTGACTCCGACTACACCTTGACTTATATCGTCACGCCTGACACCGTGGGGCGTTACCTCTGCGTGGAGCTGGACTATGAGTCGCAGGCCGGTGACGCGCCGGACGACCTGCTGCTCAAGATGCCGGTGTGGGCTCCCGGCTATTACCTCATCGTGGACTTTCCGAAGTACTTGACGGATTTTGCGGTGGTGGGCGAGGACAGTCGGCCGCTGGTATGGAGCAAGACAGGGAAGAACGGATGGCGGATTGAACGGCCGGGGCGGAGGTTCCGCGCCACGTACCGCATCTTTGCCAACGAGCGCAGCGTGGCAGAATGCCGCGTGGAGCATGACCGGGCGTTTGTGGCTCCCAATGGCGTGTTCATGTATGTGGACGGGGACAAGGAACACAGCGTGGAAGTGACGTACCGGCTGCCGGAGAACTGGCAACGGATTTCTACGGGACTCAAACCCGTGGCAGGGGAGGCCAACACCTTCTTCGCGCCGGATTTCGACGTGCTCTACGACTCGCCTGCGCTGATGGGCAACCATTTCGTGATGACCTTCACACACGAGGGTCATGACTATGAGTTCGCGTTGGAAACGCCTGACGGGTTCGATGAATCGCCTTTCCTCGAAGACTTCAAGAAGATGGTGTCTGCCGCCACACGGCTGATGGGACACGTGCCTTATGATAACTATTGTCTCATCCATCTCGGACAGGGGCAAGGTGGTTTGGAACATGCCAACTCGCAGGCCTGCTACACGGACGGCACCTTCCGCTTCAGCCGGCGCGACGATTATCTGAGCTATCTGTTGTTCACCACGCACGAGTATTTTCATCTCTACAATGTGAAGAGCATCCGCCCCGTGGAGCTGGGGCCTTTCGACTACGACCGCGAGGTGCTGACACCGATGCTGTGGGTGAGCGAGGGCTTCACCGTGTATTACGAGACACAGCTTCTGCTGCGTGCCGGACTGATGACTCCCGACGAGGCATTGCAGCAGCACAGCGAGTTTCTGCAGACGGTGGAGGGCAACGAAGGGCACCGTCACATGTCGCTCCGGCAAAGCAGCTATGACATCTGGCTCAACTTCTTCAACAGGGCGGAGAACGGACGCGATGTGCGCATCTCTTACTATGACAAGGGACCGACCGTCGCATTGCTCTTCGACATTGAAATCAGGCGTATGACAAAGGGGCGGCGTTCGCTCGACGACTTGATGCGGTTGCTGTACAACCGTTTCTTCCTAGATCTGAAACGCGGGTTTACCGAGGATGAGTTCTGGGCGGCGGCCGAGGAGGTGGCCGGCGGTCGGCTCACGCAGATACGCCGCTATGTGGACACTACCGACGAAATCGACTATGAGTCGTATCTTTCCGATGCAGGACTTCAGCTCGACCGTTCCACGTGGGTGCTGAGCCGCAATCCTCATCCGTCAGCGGCGGCGTTGGCTTTCCGCCGCTCCATGTATCTTTGATGCCCTCGCAGAAAAAGTTTTTCCGTTGACTTCATGGAGACTATACCTTATTATATATATGGTATATCCTGGGCCGCGTCGCTGCTCATCGGATGGATGCTGGACGCGCTCTTGGGCGATCCCGAAGGATGGCCTCATCCTGTCGTGTGGTTCGGTCGGCTCATCAGTGCGGGGGAGCATCGCTGGAACCGTGGCGGTCATCGACGGATGAAGGGCGGTCTGCTGGCCGTCGGCTGTGTGGCGGTCGTCTATGTCGCGACGCTTGCCGTGTTGACGTTGCCGTGGCTGTTGACGCTGTTCCCCTGGGGCTTCTGGCCGACGTTGGTGCTTCAGACTTGTCTGTCCTCTATTCTGATTTTCTTTTGTCTGGCAGGGCGGACCCTGCGCCGTGAAGTACGCCTGACTTTCGAAGCTGTCGACCGTTCGGTGGCGGAAGGCCGGAAGCAGGTGGCACGCATCGTGGGGCGTGACACGGGCGGACTGGATGCGCAGGAAATCCGCACGGCGGCTCTCGAAACGCTGGCGGAGAATCTGAGCGACGGGGTCGTGGCACCGCTTTTCTGGCTCTTGCTGCTGGGCGTTCCCGGCATGATGGCTTACAAGATGGTGAACACGCTCGACTCCATGATTGGCTATCGCACGGAGCGGTTCCGCGACTTCGGCTGCTTTGCCGCGCGGATGGACGACGTGGCCAATTTCGTGCCTGCCCGTCTCACGGCTTTGCTGATGATGGTCGTGGGGCGCGTGGGGTATGGCCGGAAGGGGCTGTGGCGGTTCGTCAGTTTCTTCGGCCCCCGTCATGTCAGCCCCAATAGCGGTTGGCCGGAAGCCGCGCTTGCCGGCATTTTGGGCTGTCGGTTCGGCGGTTCCCACACTTACTTCGGTGAGTGTTTCGACAAGCCTTTCATCGGTTCCAATCCCCGGCTGTTGACATCGGCCGACGTGCACCTCTCGCTCCGGATTGCGCAATGGGTGGAAGTCATGGCCGTCACCGTCACCGCTTTCCTGCTGCTGGGACGGGCATGGGCGCAGTAATGCGTGTTCTGTATCTCTTTGTTCCTTAAATTTGGTCGTCTGTTTTCGGATTGAAAGTTTTTGGTTTTTGATTGCTTTCAATCTGATAGTTCTGCATGCTCTTTTCTTAAAGTTTGCAAACCTGCGAAATGTTTTGCAAAAAGTAAGTAATTTTGTTTTGTATGTTTGCAAAAAGTAAGCTAACTTTGCATTCGAAATTGCAAAATGACATTCGCGCGATATGAACATAATGTATTAAAGAAAGGAAATCAGAAGATGAAAAGATTGTTTTTAAGCATGGCCGTTTTGACGGTCGCCGGTCTTGCATCCCCGCTGCGGGCACAGGACAAAGTGGAAGCGTCGGTAGGCGCGGATCTCGTGAGCACTTACATCTGGCGTGGTCAGAAATTGGGCGATGCAGCCCTTCAGCCGTCGCTGTCGCTCGGCTATAAAGGGCTGAGTCTGGGCGCGTGGGGCTCCTACGGTCTGGTGAATCAGGACGACTCCAAGGAGTTTGACCTCACGCTGTCCTACACGGTGGGCGGCTTCCATGTGGGTGTGACGGACTATTTTATCGCCGGCGACGGCGGGCGTTACTTCATGTACGAGGCACATCGCACGAACCACACGTTCGAAGGCAATGTGGGCTACGACTTCGGCCCCGTGGCCATAGACTGGTACACCAACTTTGTCGGCTCCGACGGCGTGGATGATGACGGCGACCGTGCCTATTCGTCCTACTTCGAGATTTCGGCTCCGTTCCGCCTCGGCGGCCTCGACTGGACAGCCGCAGTGGGCATGGTGCCTTGGGAGACCAGTTTCTATGCCGACGCAGGTGGATTTGCCGTCACCAATGTCACGGTGAAGGCATCGAAGGAAATCCGCATCACCGACCACTTCTCGTTGCCGCTCTTCGCAGCTGTCACGGCCAACCCGAGCGCGTCGAAGGCATGGCTGACGGCCGGCATCTCGTTCTGATCAATAAGTGGAAAACCGTAATTAAAACCAAGCGTAACGACATGAAAAGAATTGAAGCAATCATCCGCAAGACGAAGTTTGAG
Source organism: uncultured Bacteroidaceae bacterium (assembly GCA_964415385.1). Lineage (GTDB taxonomy): Bacteria > Bacteroidota > Bacteroidia > Bacteroidales > Bacteroidaceae > UBA3839. The sequence continues at coordinate 31,638 of CAYPZK010000030.1, read as the reverse complement.
GATGTGAAAGAAGCCATCATGGCAGCCGACATCGACTGGTTTGAGTATTCCGACGTGCGCGGCATCGGCCAGAGCCGGCAGGAGCGCATCTACCGCGGTGTGGCCTACAGTACGGACAATATAGAGCGCGTGCGCATTTCCATCGTGCTGCGCGACCTGCTGGTTGATCAGACGGTGAAGGTCATCATGGCCGCCGCCCATACGGGCGAGGTGGGGGATGGCCGTATCTTTGTCAGTCCGGTGGACGACTGCTACTCCATCCGCACGGGCGATCACGGCGATACCGTGTTGCGCGACAAGAAATGAGGAGACGAAACATTTTGCAAACACACAACAAAAATCTTAGACACACATGTTACTCTATACAATGCCATTGGCTGCCGCTGCTGCGGCGGCGGTGAAAGAGGCGCCCGCCACGGGTGTCAACGGACTGGATACGGTGTGGGTGCTGCTCGGTGCCATGCTCGTATTCTGGATGCAACCGGGCTTCGCGCTCGTCGAAGCCGGGTTCACGCGTGCGAAGAACACGGCCAACATCTTGATGAAGAACTTCATCGACTTCATGGCCGGAACGGTGATTTACTGGGTGTTCGGCTTCAGCCTCATGTACGGCCTTGGCTCACAGTTCGTCGGCTGGAACGGTTTCTTCTTCATGCCTGCCGACTCCAACGTGCCGGGCGAGTGTACGTTCTTTTTCCAGACGGTGTTCTGCGCCACCGCGGCCACCATTGTCAGCGGCTCGATGGCCGAGCGCACGAAGTTCTCGATGTACGTCATCTATTCCGTTCTCATTTCCGCCTTCATCTATCCGATTGAAGGACACTGGAGCTGGGGCGGCGGCTGGATGGCCGAGATGGGATTCCATGACTTTGCCGGCAGCACGGTCGTTCATGCTTGCGGTGGATTTATTGCCCTGGCCGGTGCCATCGTGCTCGGCCCGCGTATCGGGAAATACGGTAAAGACGGCAAGAGCCGCGCCATTCCGGGCCACAACCTCGCGCTGGCTGCCCTCGGTGTCTTCATCCTCTGGATTGGCTGGTTCGGCTTCAACCCCGGCAGTACCGTGGCCGCCAAGGGTTATGACAACGCCGTGACCATGTCGCACGTCATCATGACCACCAACATGGCTGCTGCCACGGGCGGTATCGGAGCTCTGGTTTACACTTGGATTTTCGATGGCAAGCCGTCGCTCTCCATGCTCTGCAACGGCGTGCTGGCCGGGCTCGTGGGCATCACGGCCGGATGCGACACCGTATCCATCGGCGCTGCCGCCATCATCGGATTCGTCGTTTCCGTGGTGATGTGCATCAGCGTGAGCTTCATCGACAAGAAACTGCACATCGACGACCCGGTCGGAGCCGTTTCGGTGCACGGCGTGGGCGGTGTGCTCGGCACCATTCTCACGGGTGTCTTCTCGCCCGACCCGACCATCACGGTGCTTCATCAGACCATCGGCACGCTGGCCGTCATTGCCTGGGCCTTTGGAACCGGCATGATTATCTTCCAGATTATGAAGCATACGGCCGGACTCCGCGTGCCTGCCCGCATCGAAGAGGAAGGACTTGACATCTACGAACACGGGGAGACTGCTTATAACTGATTTGCCCATGCAAGATGACATGGATTTGTGCCCAGAACATGGATTGACGCACAGCAAGGGGTGCATGCGGCACCCGAAGTAAGTACTATTATTGTTGAAGAAAGGGCGACGACGGGCCGTGAGGTTCATTGTCGCCCGCTTTTTTTCATCCTCATATTTTGTCAGTCAATTTCTTTGGCGTATCTTTGCTGTCAGTTCAGAAACGCAATCAAATCTTCATCCGTATGAAAGGCATCGTACTGGCAGGCGGCAGCGGCACCCGCCTCTATCCCATTACAAAAGGCGTGAGCAAACAGCTCATTCCGATTTTCGACAAACCGATGGTCTATTATCCCATCTCCGTACTCATGCTCGCCGGCATCCGTGACATCCTCATCATCTCCACGCCTCACGATCTGCCGGGATTCCGGCGGCTGCTGGGCGATGGGAGCGACTTCGGCGTGCGTTTCGAGTATGCCGAACAGCCGTCGCCCGACGGGCTGGCGCAGGCTTTCCTCATCGGCGAGCAGTTCATCGGCAACGATTCCGTCTGTCTCGTGCTGGGCGACAACATCTTCCACGGCCGCGGTTTCACCGCCATGCTCCATGAGGCAGTGCGAACGGCCGAAGCGGACGGCAAGGCCACCGTATTCGGCTATTGGGTGAACGACCCGGAGCGCTACGGCGTGGCCGAGTTCGACAAGCAGGGCAACTGCCTCAGCATTGAGGAGAAACCGTCTCATCCGAAGAGCAACTATGCCGTCGTCGGTCTCTACTTCTACCCGAACCGCGTGGTGGACGTTGCCAAGCACATCAAACCGTCGCCGCGCGGCGAGCTCGAAATCACTACCGTGAATCAGGAGTTTCTCCAGGCCCGCCAGCTGAAGGTTCAGAACCTGGGGCGCGGCTTCGCCTGGCTCGACACCGGCACCCATGACTCGCTCTCCGAGGCATCTACCTACATCGAAGTCTTGGAGAAGCGCACGGGACTCAAGATTGCCTGCCTCGAAGGCATTGCTTATGCCCAGGGCTGGATTTCCACCGAGCAGCTTCGCCGCGTGGCCGAGCCGATGAAGAAGAACCAGTACGGACAATATCTGCTCCAGCTGGCCGAGACCCGCTATTTCGGTCGCGTGGAGGAATAGGGGCCGTCTCGGACAGAGTTGCCGTCAACGATTGTTTTGCATGGAAAAGTATTCACGCATCTTCATGGCCTTCGTGGCCGGTCTGCTCTGCCTGTGTTGGAGCTGCAATCCGCAGCAGGGACGGCAGAGCGGCTCAGAACCGGTGGCGGAAAGACAGGCCGACACGCTGTTGCCTCAGAGCCTGTTCGAGATGAAGCAGGACTCCGACAGTGCGGTACTCTCTTCGCAGCAGGTGGACTCGCTGGAGTTCCGACTGCTCCACCACTACAGTGAGGGCTTCAACTTCGTGGTGAAGTCCGACTCGCTTGTGCTGGTGCCGATGGAGGGCGACCTGTCGATGGACACGTGCGTGGTGAGGCGCGGCACGCTGCTCGTCGTGGCTCAAGTGAGATTGCAGCAGGACACGTGTCTCATCAAGGTGGCCAGCAACCAATACACGATGGGATGGGTGGAGGAGACGACGCTGCTGCGCAACGTGGTGCCGGACGACGGCATCTCGCAGTTGCTTGACATGCTCACGATGAGCCGTGGTGTGTGGATGTCTGTGCTGGTGGCATTGGGCGTGCTGGCTTTCTTCTTCTTCAAGCGCGAAAGCCGCTTCCGGGGATATGTCCGCCTGCTCTTTTCCCTTGATTCTTTCTATCCGCCTCTGCTGCTGATGCTCGTGGGCTTCCTGGCGGCTCTCTATGCCAGCGTGCAGGATTTCGTGCCGGAATTCTGGCAGGAATATTACTTCCATCCCACGCTCAATCCCTTGCTCCTGCCGCCTTTGATGGCAACGCTGGTGGTGCTCGTGTGGCTCATCCTCATTGTCTATATCGCCGTTGTCATCGAGGTCTATAACAATTTCTTCTTCTTCCGGGGCATGGTCTATCTGCTGGAGCTGACCGGCATGGCGATGGTCGTCTATCTCGTCATCTCGCAGGCCACACTCATCTATGTGGGCTACCTGCTCCTGCCGTTGCTCGTGGGCGTGCTGACTTACATCTATTTCCATAAGCTCCGCTGCCATTACGTCTGCGGCAACTGTGGGCATCGCATCCGCCAGCGTGGGCGCTGCCCTTATTGTGGAGCGGAAAACGACTGATTCTCTTCTTTTCCCTGTTCCGAAGTCCGGGCTCTGCGGACGGCGGGTGGGGTGACACAAAATCCCCGTCGGAGCTGATGGCTCTCGGCGGGGATGCTTTGAATGATGTCTGAATGTTTTTCAGAGAGAGGGGCTTGCGTCAGATGCTGTCTTCGACTGTCCAAAGGAAGGCGCGAAGACCGAGCATGGGATTGTCTTCGTCCACTTGCTTGAGGCGCTTCATCAGTGTGGGTGCCACATCGTCGGGCACAACGGTGATGAGGGCAGAGTTCTGGGTCGGCCATGCGTGGCTGCCCAGATGCGGTTCGCCCGAGGTGGTGCCGCAGCCCTGCACGAGTTCGAATCCCGTGTAGCCGCGCACGTTGGTGCGACTGAGCGCTGCGAGCACGTTGTCGGCCTGAGCCTGGTCGTATGCTACGAATATTGCTTTCATGATGCGTTCGTGATTTGTTTCTGAATCTTTCGTTTAGTCTTCATCCTTGGCGATGAACTTCAGTTCCTCCTGCGCATGCTCTTTCCAATAGGCGTTGAGAGCCAGCTTCCGGGCGTACTGGCGGCGTTGACGCTTGATGCCTACACCTCCGAAGATGCAGAACATCGACGGCGTATAGATGAGGGTGAGGATGGTGGAGAGGGTGAGACCGCCGATCATGGCTACACCGAGCGGCTTCCACATCTCGCTGCCCACGCCGGTGCTGATGGCCATCGGCACCATACCGAGAATGGTGGTGAGCGAGGTCATGAGGATAGGACGCAGACGGCTGCGGGCGGCTGTGACGGATGCGCGGATGAGGCCATAGCCGCGTTCGCGGTAGAGCTGCGTCATGTCGATGAGCACGATACCGTTTTTCACCACGATACCAATCAGCATGATTCCACCGAGCATGGACATGATGTTGAGCGTGGTGCCGGTGAAGCAGAGGGCAAAGAGAATGCCTGAGAATGCGAACGGCACGGTAATCATGATGATGAACGGATAGGTGAGGCTTTCGAACTGGGCGGCCATCACGATAAACACGAGGATGAGGATGAGAACGCCGAGTGTGCCGAGGTCGCGGTTGGAGTCCTGCTGGTCTTCGTAGGAACCGGCCACCTGGATGTTGATGCCGTTCGGCAGGTTCATGTTCTCATAGATGCTGCGGCCGAGGTTGACACCGTCGGAAAGCGCGTAGCCGTCCTTGAGCACGGCACGCACGGTGACGATGCGCTGGCGGTCCTTGCGCTCGATGGTCGGTGGGATGGTGGATTCCTCGATTGTGGCAATCTCGCGCACGCGGACGTTGCCCGACGGAGTCGGCACGAGCATGTTGTAGATGTCGTCCACGCTGGTGCGGGCATTAGGTTCATAGCGCACCTTGATGTCGTATTCCTCACCGTCCTCACGGTAGTAGCTCATGAGGGAGCCGGTGATGAGGTTGCGCACGGCGGTGGCGGCATCGCTCATGCCGATGCCGAGCTGCGCCAGCTTGTCGCGGTCGAAGTTGACCACAAGCTCCGGCTGGTCGTCGGAACGCGAAATGTTGGTCTGACCCACCATTTCGTTGAGAGCGAGACGTGCGGCCAGCGTGTCGGCCACAGCGCGTGTGGCATCGAGGTCATAACCGTAAATCTCGAACGTGGCGGTGCTCTGTCCGCCCATCGAAGAGGAGGCACTTCCGCCGAGGTTCACCTGGAACTTGCTGAGCTCAGGAATCTGCTTGCAGTCCTCACGCATCTCGTCGCAGATGGAGACGAGGGTGCGGGTGCGCTGGTTGGACGGCACGAACTGGAGGTTCCACGTGACGATGTTCGAGCCGTTGTCCTGCAGCGAGGCAAAGGTGTTGTCATCGCCGGCCTGCCCCACGGTGAAGTTGCAGGCTTCCAGGTCGGAGCCGTAGCGGTCCATCCATTTCTTGGCCAGCATGTCGGCCAGCTCCTTGGCTTTCTCCTTCCGTGTGCCGATAGGCAGTTCGAGGGTCACGCCGACACGGCCGGAGTCGTTGGCCGGGAAGAATTCACTCTTGATGCCGATGACCTTGGCGGTGACGAGGGAGAGCGCGAAGATGGCTACACAGGCACCCATGATGGTCCAGCGGTGGCGCGTGGCCCAGTTGATGCGACGCTCATACCAGCTGTCGAGGTTGTCGAGGAAACGCTGGACCGGGCCGTAGAGAGTCTTGAAGACCTTGCTTTGTTTCTTCTGCAACCGCAGCATCTGGGAGCAGAGCATCGGCGTGAAGGACAAGGCTGAGGTGGTGGATACGGTCATGATGACGCACATCATCCAGCCGAGTTGCTTGAAGAGCACGCCCGACATGCCCGACACCATCGTGAGTGGAAAGAACACGGCAATCATGGTGAGGGTGGAGGCAATCACGGAGACGGCCACCTCGTTGGTGCCGTGGATGGCTGCCTGTTTCGGGTCGGAACCGCGTTCGATGTGCGTCGTCACGTTTTCCAGCACCACGATGGCGTCATCGACCACGTTTCCGATGGCGATGGCCAGACAGGAGAGGGAGATGATGTTGAGCGAACCGTCGGTGCCGTACAGATAGATGAACGACGCAATGAGCGACATCGGGATGGTGATGCCGATGATGAGCGTGGCGCGCCAGCGTCCTAAGAAGAAGAACACCACGATGATCACGAAGAGGAGGGCATAGACGATGGTCTCGCGCAGTGACATCACGGTGTTCATGATGTTGTCTGACGTGTTGATCATCATCTGCAGGTTGACATCGGACGGTAAGGTCTTGCGCAGTTCAGGCAGCATCTTGATGACCTTGTTGGCGATGGCCACGGAGTTGGCTCCGCTCTGTTTCTGCACGACAATCATGGCACCCTGCTTGCCGTTGGTGTAGGTCTGCTGGGCGCGTTCCTCCACGTCATCAACAATGCGGGCCACGTCGCGCAGATAGACCTTGGCGTTGCCGCTTTCGCCCACAACCACGTTGTACATTTCCTGCGGGTCGTCGAACTCGCCTTCCACGCGCACGGTGTAGGTGTTCGAGCCGATGTCAACGGTACCGTTGGTCGTGTTTTCGTTCTCTGCGGCGATGGCGGAAGCCACACCTGCGGCGCTGAGTCCGTAGGCTTCCATCCGTTGTGGGTCCATGTAGATGTTGATTTCGCGCTCAGGCGCACCGCTGATGGACACGGTGCCGACTCCGTCGATACGTGCCAACGGATTGGCCACGTTGTCGTCAAGAATCTTGTAGAGGGCTTTCTGGCTTTCCTCGGCCTGCACCGACAGGATGATGATAGGAATCATGTCGGTGGAGAACTTGAAGATAATCGGTGTCTGCGCATCGTCGGGCAGCGAGTTGCTCACCATGTCGAGCTTGTCGCGCACGTCGTTGGTCAACACGTCGATGTCGTGGCCGTACTCAAATTCGAGGGTCACGACGGATACGCCTTCCTTGGAGTTCGAGGTGACGTGTTTCAGGTGCTCCACGGAGTTGAGCGTGTTCTCCAGCGGGCGAGTCACGTTGTTTTCCACGTCGTTGGCACTGGCGCCGTTGTAGTAGGTGAACACCATGATGGTGTTGGTGTCGATGTCCGGGTAGAGGTCGATTGGGAGCTGTATCAGCGAGAACAATCCCAGGATGATCACTGCCAGAAAGCAGAGACTTGTCATGATCGGCCTTTTCACGGCTCCTTCATATAGACTCATAGCTTTTGTTTGAATTCTGAATTAGAGATAATGTTGTTTCACCGGCCTCGTCTTATTTCACCACCTTCACCTCAACGCCGTTGGCCAGCTTGGTCTGGCCGGCAATGACGACTTCGTCGCCGTCGTTCACGCCGCTGAAGATTTCATAGTAGGTGCCGATGTGCTGTCCGAGCTCCACTTTGTTGTAGCTCACCTTGCCGTTTTTGTAAACATATACGTAGCGGTCTCCGGCTCCGATTTGCTTCACGACGGCCTGGTCGGGCACCATCACGTGGGTCTGGTTTCCGAAGTTCAGCGTGGCGCGGGCGAACATGCCCGGGCGTACCTTCTGTGCAGGGTTGCTGATGGTGATTTCCACAGGGAACGTGTGTGTGGAGGCATCCACCGACGGATAGACGATGGTGATGTTGCCGCTGAATGTCTCGCCTTCGTAGGCATCGAGCGTGATGTCGGCCGTCATGCCCCGGCGCGTCTGCTTGTAGTGGGCTTCAGACACGTCGATGAGCAGTTTCACGGGGTCGGTCTGCTCCACGGTGAGGATCGGCTGCGAAGAGTACATGTCGCCGTTGTCGTAGTTGCGTGCCGAGACGACACCTGAGATAGGCGAGAAGAGCTGCGTGTTCTGGGCCATTTGCTTGTATTGGGTGACGAGCACGTCAAGCTGCATCTTGGCGGTGTCGTATTCCGATTTCGACGCTCCGCCCACCTGATAGAGCGCGTCGATGCGGTTGAACTCGATGCGCTGGTTCTCGATTTGCAGCTTCAGCTCGCGCAGGTTCGACTCGTCGAGCTGCACGACCACTTGCCCCTTGCGCACGTAGTCGCCCACATCGACATAGATTTTCTCAATGCGGTAGGGCGTGTTCGGGGCGATGTTGTTCTTCACGTCGCTCTCCACAGTGGCGGTGTAGGTCTCGGTCTGTGGAATGCTCTGGCTGCTCACCTTTTCGAGTTTCACTTCCGGCTTCTCGGCAGCCTGGTCCGTGGTGTCGGAGTCGTTCGAGCTGCTGCCTCCGCAGGAACTGATCATAAGTGCCGTTGCAAACAGCAGAGCGGCTGAAATCTTTTTGTTCATATCGGGATGATGGTTTGAATTTCTGAATGATGGTTGATAGTTCATGCTGAAAGTCTTATTTCAGATGATCCTCGCGTCCGAGTGTATAGTCGAGGTCGGCACGGTTGGTCAGGTAGTCGTAGATGGACTGGTTGTAGGTGAGCTTCGCCTCGGTGAGCGCCACTTCGCTCTGGTTGAGCTCCAGAATGGTTCCGCGTCCCACTTCGTAGCGTTTGGCGGCGATGGTGACGGCTTTGTCGGCCTGGCGCACGGCTTCGCTGTTCGAGTTGATTTGTGCGATGCTCGATGCCATGTTCTTGCTGTAGCTCTGGGCGGCCATGCTGAGGTTGCGTTCGGTGTTGAGGCGGTTGTCCTCCAGCTCCGACAGCTGCAACTTGATTTTCTTCAGATTTGTCCAGTTCGAGGCATGGAAAATCGGAATGGTCAGGTTGAACGTGAACGAGGCGCTCGGTGCATACTCATACTTCCATAGTGCCCAGTCGTCGTTGTAGAGCGACTGATACTGTCCCGTGAGGGAGAAGGAGAGTGTCGGCATGAAATTCGTGCGTGCCACCTTCAGCGAGCGTTCCAGGAGCGTGCGGTTCAGATCGTACTGACGGAGCTGCGAGTTGTTCTGTATCTCGGCGGTGGCGTTGCCAAGCTGCGCCAGCGTGAGTGAGTGCTCGTAGTTCTCCAATTTGTCGTTGATGCGGATGTCCACGTTCTCCGTCACGCCCATCAGCACTTTCAGTTGCAGCTGCGAGAGCGTAAGGCTCGTCTCCGTGGACACCAGGCTCGCGTTCATCGAGCGCATCTGCACCTCGGCCGAGATTTTGTCGTATTCGCTCACCGTTCCCACCTTGTATTTGTTGTTCACCACGTCGAAGTTCTCCTTCGAGATGTTGTAGCTGTCCTGCATCACCTTGTAGCTGTCCTGCGCCAGCAGCGTGGCGTAGAAGGCCTTGGTCACTTGGTTGATGAGGTCGAGGCGGCTGCCGCGGGCCGTTTCCACGGCGAGCTTGATGTCTGCCTTGGTGAGCTTCATGTTTTGATAGACGCTCGGGGCGAAGAGTGGCAGCGAGAGCGTAGCTGCGGCTGCCACGGTGTTGGTGTTGTCCTGACCCATCTTGAATTTCTGCGTGCCGAGCTTCATTTCAGCGGCCAGCAGCGTGTGGGAGAGGCTGCCCGTGACATCCACTTCCGGCAGCAGGGCCTGCCAGGCTTCGGCGTCGGCCACCTTCTTCAGTTCCACGTCTTTGTCGGCCACCCGGATGGTCGGATTCTCGGCCAGCGCGATTTCGATGGCTTTCTCCAGCGTCAGGTTGAGCGTGCCGATGGTCTCCCGGCTCGCCTCTGGGGTCTGGGCCTGCATGACTCCGCCCGTGAGGACGGCCATCATGCACCAGGCCCATCTTCTTTCTTTCAATCTCATACCTTTTATATTATATGTTATATGTTATCGATTTTCTTAGTAGCCTCGTTCAGCTTCTCCAGTCCTTTCGGTGTGCAGAGTCCGCGCACGTAGATGTCGTTGATGAATGCCAATGTGTCGGTCAGCGTGTATTCCTCATAGAGTTTCTGCTCCATGATGGAGCGGCCCAGGATGTCCTGCAGCCGGATGAGCAGGTCGAAGTTCACTTCCGGACGGAACAGCCCCTCGTCCACGCCTTTCTGCATGAAGCTCTTGGCCTCCCGCCGGCGCTCCTCGACGGACGACTGGAAATGCTGACGGATGGAGTTGTATTTGGGTGCCTCTTCGATGAACGCTGTCGAGATGTCCTTCATCTCCTTCAGGCGCGATGCGTTCACCTCCACCAGCACTTCCATCAGGTTCTGCGCCTTGTTCGACAGCTTGCGGTAGTTCGTATGGCGCACTTCCTCGCGGTATAGCAGTGACTCCAGCAGCAGGTTTTCCTTGTCGCCGAACATTTCGTAGATGGTTCGTTTCGATACGCCTAACGTCATGGCGATGTCGTCCATCTTCACACTCTTGATGCCGCGATGGATGAACTCGCCGTATGCATACGTCAGGATGCGTGTGCGCAAGTCTGTCTGAGCCGTCTGGTTTGTCTGATTCATGTCCGTTATTTCCCTGCAAAAGTCCTAAAACACCGTGCAAAGGTACGTGGAAAACTCAAAACGCCAAAATAGTTTTCACATAAAGTCACTAATCCCTCCTCTTTTTTAGGAATTGTTTGCATACGGAACTGATATATGTCAAGATTCAGGCTCGTGTTTTTCGCCTTCTGAGGGATGTCGGTGGCAAAACTCTGCGGCCGGTTCTGGTTTTCTTCCGCAGCAGTTCTCCGACGGGGCGCAGAGGAAATTTCTGACTTCCGCCGGAAAAAGTAGCGGCCTCCGCCGATTGGATGACTGAACCCTGCGCATTTGCTGTCGGACGAACGCGTTCGTTCTGCGGAATGAGCGCGTTCGATTTCCGAAACGAACGCGTTCGTTTTGGAAAAAATCAGTCTGAAACGTTTCTTTTCAAGCCCGCGAACCGGCATTTTCTGCGCGGTGTTCCGGTGTTATGCTCTGCGCCAAAAAAGAGGGACTCTCACGAGCCCCTCTTTTCGTTCTCAATAAGTATTATTTGTTTTAAGGTAAAAAGATTGTTTTTAGGATGTGGCAAAGTTACAGCAAATGATTGGTTCGGCGCAACGAAAACGAATGTTTCTTAACATCTGTTCCCGTGCACATCGCACTGTAATGTGTCAAATCGTAAAAAACGGTCGTTTTTTTGACCGGATGAAAGGTGGGGAAAAGCCCTTACGGGGACGGGTCGCGGGAGCCGGCTTCAGCTGCGGAAGAGGTCGCGCATGTAGGCTGAGGCTTCTCCTCTGTGGGTGTCGGAAGCCTGCGTGCCGGCCTTGGGGACTTCGTCTTCCCACTCGTCGAAGCAGAATTCGAGCTGGACCACGAAGTTGCGGCGCAATCCATACACGCCCCACCGTTTCCGCTCGAACGGCGACTGCTTCAGCCGGCTCTGGCGCCAGAGATAGCGGAGCGTGGACTGATAGATGTCATCATAGAGCCGCCGGGCGTTGGCGCAGAAGAGGTCGCAGTTGGAGTTGTAGATGGTTCGCACGATGTGTCCCAGTCGCATGCCGTCGGGGTGGGCGAGCAGCATGTGGACCATTTCATTATAATAGGTATTTTTCATCGGATGCGAAATGGAAAGGAACAGGGAACATGCAAACTTACCGTTTTTTTATGGTTTCAGCAAGTCTTTTCCGTTTTTTCTTTCATCCTTGGCGGAACTTTCTCCGAATTTTTGACAGATTTCCGTCCGGCCGATTGTTTTTTATGGTTCCGATTTGCTATATTTGCACACATCTTTCAATTCTAAAGTCGGAAAATCATGATGAAAAGACTCCAAATTCTCCTGTGGGCAGTCGTGGCCGTGCTGTGCGTCGGTTGCGGAACGTCGTCCACGGTGCCTGTCACGGGGCGCACGCAACATCTGCTCGTGAGTGACGAGCAGGTGCTCAGTCTCAGCAATCAACAGTATCAGGAATACATGAAGACGGCCAAGCTCTCTACCGATGCCACCAACACAGCGTTGGTGAAACGGGTGGGGCAACGGCTGGCCAATGCTGTCGTGAGCTATCTGAAGTCCAACGGCATGGGCGACGAGGTCTCCAACTATCAGTGGTCGTTCAGCCTCGTGCAGGACAAGTCGGTGAACGCCTTCTGCATGCCGGGTGGAAAGATTGTCGTCTATGAGGGGCTGTTGCCGGTGACGCAGGACGAGGCATCGTTGGCGGTGGTGTTGGGGCATGAGATTGCGCATGCCGTGGCCAAACACTCGGCAGAACGGCTCAGCAATGCCTACAAACAGCAGTACGGGATTCAGATTGCGAGTGGGGTGGCATCGGCTGCCGGAGTCAGCAGCGGTGTGCAGCAGCTTGGCTCGCTGGCCGCCAGTCTGGGCGGACAGATATTCACGGCCGGCTTCTCGCGCAAGCAGGAGAGCGAGGCCGACCACATGGGGCTGGTCTTTGCGGCGATGGCGGGCTACGATCCGCGCGTGGCCACGTCCTTCTGGCAGCGCATGGCCCAGCAGGGCAGTAGCAGCAACTCCATCCTCAGCGACCACCCGAGCGATGCTCAGCGCATCAGCGACATCCAGGGCTGGATGCCCGAGGCTCTGAAGTATTATCAAGGTGGAACGACGACTTCCGGCACTCAGTCGGCGAAGTCGTCCTCCAAGACTTCGGGGAAGACGACTCAGTCCGGTTCGGGCAACCGGCGGAGTTACCATTTCGAAAAGCAGTGAACGCTGCGGCGGTCAGCGGCCGGCCTGCAGCCGGACGGCTTCGGCGATGAGGTGCGCCGCGCCGTCGATGGTCAGGTGGCTGGTGTTGACCACGAGGTCGTATTCGCGCACGTCCGTCCACGAATGCTGGGTGTAGGTCCAGTAGTGGTTGGAGCGTCCCTTGTTCACGCTCTCCACCCGTTCCTTGGCTGCGTCGCGGCTGAGGTGGTCGGTGGCCATGACGCGCGACACGGCGTCGGCCTCGTTCGAAGTGACAAAGACGCGGAAGGTGTGTGGACGGTCGCGCAGAATCCAGTTGGCCAGACGGCCGATGATGATGCACGACTGACGGGAGGCCAGACTGCGGATTGTGCGGCTCTCGCTGACAAAGATGGCATCGTCGTGGCTCGGGTTCATCGATGGCGGAATGGCGTTGTCGGTGAAGATGAGTTCCCAGAGCTTCCTCGTGGAGATGTTCTGTTCCTTTTCGGCCACATAGTCAGGCGTGTAGCCCAGTTCGGCTGCGGTTTCGTGGATGATGTCCTTGTCGTAGTATTCGATGCCGAGCTGGCGGCTCAACAGTTCGGCCATGAGATGGCCGCCGCTGCCGTATTCGCGGCTCACGGTGATGACGAGCGGAAGCGGTTCGGCCGGTTCGCCGCTGGCGGCCGCTGTCTGTGGACGGACTGTGGCGAAGAAATGCTCCAGCCAGCCGAAATGCGGGCTGAAGACGCGCACCATAGCTCCTACGTAGAACATTGAGATCAAGGTGCCCGGGCCTATCAGCTTCCAGTCCCAATGGTGGAAGAAATAGAACATGAAGGCGATGCCGATGCAGACGAGGCCTGTGTCGGAACAGATTTTCACGCGTCCGAAGTCACGTCTCACCACTTTCGAAATGGCCAGCGGAAAGCCTTCGCCTGCCAGCATCAGCACGTCGCAGTGTACTTCGGCCGAAATGCCGTAGGCCAGGATGGCTCCACCGCACAGCAGCTCCACGAGCCGCAGGCCGTAGCCGAGGGGCGTGTCGGACGGAATCTGGAGAAAGGAAGTGAGCCACATCGTCAGGTCGGTGTAGATGCCGAAGATGAAGCTCACCACGATTTGCAGCAGTTGGATTTTCTGGAAGTCGCGGCGCAACATCAGAATCTGCGCGATGATGAACAGCACGTGCATGCAGATGGTGAACTGGCCCATGGTGAGGGGTGAGCCGGGTACGACGGAGAGAACGTAGGGCGGAGCCGAAATGGGCGAGGAACCGAGATTGGCGCGGATGGACAATGATGTGCCGAAGGCGATGACGAAGAGAGCTGCGAGAAATGAAAGATAGCGGCGGAGCAACTCCCTCCCGCCGCGGGAGACTGTGTTTGTGCCCATGATGTATGTATGAAATTTTCGGTCAGAGGCCGTCGCGGAAGAAGTCGAGCATCTCGTAGATTTCCTCTTGTGTGGCGGTCTGGTTGATGCGCACGTCGCCAATATCGGCGAGGAGCGTGAAGTTGATGGTGCCCGCTGTGTTCTTTTTGTCGTGCGTCATCAGCTCGTAGAGGGTTGGATAGTCGTCGCAGGTGATGGCGAAGTGGCCGTAGTTTTCTTTGATGAAGGCAACGCACTGGCGCATCGTGGCGGTCGGGAAACCGGTTTTCACGCACGAGAGGTAGAGCTCGCAGACGAGGCCGTAGGCCACGGCATAGCCGTGCAGCAGGGCGTGTCCGCCGTTTTGCTGTGCCCGTGCCAGGGAGAAGCTCTCGAAAGCATGTCCCACGGTATGCCCGAGGTTGAGGGCCTTGCGGACGCCCTGTTCGTGCGGGTCTGCCTCCACGATTCTTTCCTTCACGGCCACGCTGGTTCCCACCATTGCGCCCAGTTGTGGCAGTTGCCGTCGGCTGTCTGGCAGCGGAAAGGCGAGCAACTCGTGCAGATGGGCGGCGTTGCTGATGAGGCCGTGCTTGAGCATTTCGGCATAGCCCGAGAGAATGTTCGCGTCGTCGAGCGTGCGCAGGAATTCCGTGTCGAGAATGACGGTGTCGGCAGAGTTGAATACGCCTATCTCGTTCTTCAGTCCGTTGAAGTTGATGCCCGTCTTCCCGCCGACGGACGCGTCCACCATTGACAGCAAGGTCGTGGGAATGTTGATGTAGCTGATGCCCCGCTTGAAGGTGGAGGCGGCGAAGCCGCCGAGGTCGGTCACCATGCCGCCGCCAAGGTTCACGAGCAGGGAATGGCGTGTGCCGCCCTGCTGTCCGAGCTGTGTCCACACGTCGGCCAGTGTTTTGAGCGTCTTGTGCGTGTCGGTGGAGCCTATGACCATGAGATGTGCGCCGACGAGACAGGGCAATTGGTCAACGAGCGGCCAGCAGAAACGCCGGGTCGTTTCATCGGTCAGAACGAAGAGCCGGTCGTGCGGACAGCGGCCGATGGCTTCGGTGAGAGTGGTCTGAATGTCGGTGGAGATGATGACGCGTTGCATGATTTCTTCAAAATTCGTGGCAAAGTTACGAATTATTCTTCAGTTTTTTTGTATTTTTGCACGAAACTTCTCTCAATAGAAAACCCGATAGTAATCATAGCTATGAATGTAATTGACACAGAGATTGAAGGCGTGAAAATCATCGAACCGCGTATCTTCGAGGATTCGCGTGGCTATTTTTTCGAGTCGTTCTCGCAACGGGAATTTGAAGAAAAGGTCTGCAAAACCGTTTTCGTGCAGGATAACGAGAGCAAAAGTGTGGCGGGCGTGGTGCGCGGACTGCATTTCCAAAAGCCTCCGTTCACGCAGTCGAAACTCGTGCGCTGCGTGCGTGGAGCCGTGCTCGACGTGGCTGTGGACATCCGCAAGGGCAGTCCGACATTCGGCCGCCATGTGGCCGTGGAGCTGACGGAGTCGAACCATCGTCAGTTCTTTGTGCCGCGTGGATTTGCGCATGGATTTGCCGTGTTGAGCGACGAGGCCGTGTTCCAATACAAGTGTGACAATTATTATGCGCCGCAGAGCGAGGGCGCGATTGCCTGGGACGACCCTGCGCTGGGCATCGACTGGCGCGTTCCGATGGAGCATCGCATCCTGAGCGAGAAGGATGCTCACCATCCGCTGTTGGCCGATGCCGAACTGGTGTTCGACGTGAATGTTCCGCTCTATTGACCGTTTCGCCAAGGACGACGCACCGGCACGGAATCACTCTTGTAGCACAGGACGAAGATGAAAGAAGAACTCTATCCCTTGTTGTTCGAGGAGAACTTTTTGGAAAAAATATGGGGTGGCCATCGGTTGAAGCCGCTGAAAGGGCTGCCTGCCGATGATGCGCCTGTCGGCGAGAGCTGGGAAATCAGCGCGGTGCCGGGGCATGAGAGCATCATCCGCAACGGGCCGTTGCGCGGCCACAGCCTGATTGAGGTCGTGGCGGAGCAGCCGGAAGACATGCTCGGGGAGCGGGTTTTCGAGATGTACGGCCCGCACTTTCCGTTGCTCTTCAAGCTGATTGATGCCGAACAAGATCTCTCCATCCAGGTTCACCCCGACGACGCGCTGGCCCGCGTGCGTCATCATTCGTTGGGCAAGACGGAGATGTGGTATGTGATTGATGCGCAGCCGGGAGCCAGCCTCTACGCGGGATTCAACCAGCCCATTTCGAGATATGAATACCGCAAGCGGGTGGAGGATGGCAGCATCTGCGAAGTGCTGGCACGCCACTACGTGAAGCGGGGCGACGTGCTCTTCATCCCCGCCGGGCGCGTGCATGCCATCTGCGGCGGACTGTTGCTGGCTGAGATACAGGAAAGCAGCGACATCACCTACCGCATCTTTGACTACAACCGTCCCGGGCTGGACGGCCGCCTGCGCGAACTCCACACGGAGCTGGCCGAGGATGCCATCGACTTCCGTGTGTATGACAACTATCTGACGGTTTACGACAACGTGAGCAACAAGCCGAACAGCGTGACGGAATGCTCGTATTTCACCATGAAATACCACAACCTGACGCGCTCATTCCACCGCAAACTCTACAAGTACGATTCCTTTGTGGCATACATGTGCGTGCAGGGCAGCTGCAAGATAGAGAGCCGCGTCGATCCTGCCACCAGCCTGCTACTGCGTCCGGGCATGAGCTGTCTCGTGCCGGCGGCGGTGGTTGACCTCAATCTCGTGCCCGACAACCTCATGGGTGAGACGAAAATTCTGGAAGTGTATATCGACAACAAACACTTCAATCAGTCATAATCTTCCGGCTGCGCAAGGCAACGGGAGCGCAGCCGGAGGCATCGTTTCTTTCTCCGCCCTCGTTTTTTTTGCAGGGAAAGAAAGGCTTATGAAAAAGGAGACTTATTATTTGAAAAAGGAAAAGTTGACGGAACCGTAGGCGCGGTGGTCAAGGAAACGGGCATCGTCTGTGAACGACAGGTTGCGTCCGTGCTCCAGAATGAAGAGACCGTCGGGCGCGAGGATGCCGGCCTCGAAGACGAGTCTCGGAATGTCGGCCAAATCCGGGAGCGCGTAGGGCGGGTCGGCAAAGACGATGTCGAAGGTGTCAGACGTTTTCTGGATGAACTTGAAAACGTCGGCATGGAGCGGTTGCCACCGGCGGTCGGCGAGCTCACGTGCGATTTTGCGGAGAAACAGGAAGTGCCGGAAGTCTTTTTCCACGCTCACCACCCTGCCGCAACCGCGCGAGAGCAGTTCCAGACCGATGGAGCCGGTGCCGGCAAAGAGGTCGAGTGCGGAGGGGTTGGCGGCAAAGTCCACGTGGACGTTGTCGAGGATGTTGAAGAGGTTTTCCTTGGCAAAGTCCGTGGTGGGACGAGCCTTGAAGGTGCGGGGCACGTCGAACCGTTTGTGTCGGTATGTTCCTCCGATGATGCGCATAAGTCGTGTTCAGAATCCACAGATGAGCAGCGTCTGCAAGTCGTAGGGCAGGAGATGGTTGCCGCGGGTGAGTGTGTCGCGAAAGTCCTCCGTGCGCTCGATGAGCGAGACGTTGCGGATGAAGTAACGGATTTTCTCCACGAGCTGTTGGCTGGCATCGCTGTCGTCCACCACGCTGAGCATATCGTCCATCTGGTCCATCCGGAGCTGTTTCCACACGTTGAGAATGTAATACTGGCAGTCATTCGTGCCGTGCACGGGATAGGTGTTGACGAAGAGCATGCGTCCTTGGCTGAAGCAGTAAATGGTCATCTCCTGCGACTGCTGTCCGAGGCGCATGGAAATCTCGCCCTCGTGCAGATAGACAAACATGCGCCGTGGCGCACCGATCAGGCTTTTCTCGCTGAAAAACTCGACGAGTGTGGAGGCGGAAGCGTAGAAGCGCGCCCGCGGAAAGTCGTCGAGCAGAAGCTGGCGGACGTTGCGGTCGAGGCCGAAGATGATGGCGATGCCGGCACGGCGCAGCACGTTGTAGGACACGTGGCACTGCGTTTCGTCGGGAAAGACGAAATGGTAGATGTCGTCCACGTGGTCGCGGTCGAATTCCACGGCGGGCACGGTGGTGAACTGTGGGGTGCTGATGAGCACGTTCACGCGCTGGTATTCCTGCCGGAGCAGGGGCTCTTGCAGAAGTGCGTCCTTCACGTTGGCCGCCATCGACACCACGGGTCTCACGGGCCAGACCTTATAGGTGTAGGGCTGTGCCTCGGCCGGGGCATAGACGCAAAAAGAAAGTCCATCCGTTGCGATGCGGATGGACAGACTTTTGTTCGGAGTATGGGTTGCTTGTGTTTCCAAAATGTCTGGTGGTCAGTTCGTCAGTTCGAGTTCCACGCCGCTGTGAGCTTTGCCCCGTTGCCGGGGAAAAGGGGAATGAAGAGGTCATTCCCAGTTTCCGGCCAGCTTGTTGTTGGCGTCTTGCAGGTCGCCCACGCGCAGTCCGTACCAGTTGCCTTCCGTGTCGTCAGCATTGTCGAGCATGAGGTCGGCGCGGTTCTTTCCCAGCTTCTTGAGGTCGGCCTTGAGGTTCTTCACGCGCTTGTCGTCCACGCCGTACATGTAGTCGTCGAGGGATGCGCGGAACTCCACGAGGTTCTCCATCTCGTTCGATTTCGGGTTGAACGTGTCTTTCTTGCGGAGCTGGATGAGCGCGCCCGGCTTGCCTACCGGCACGTATTTCATCGAGTCGGGGTTGGTGATGTCCAGTTTCTCTGCGGCCGAAATCCACACGGTGTCACGCTTGATGAGACCCTGGCGTACGGCTTCGCGCTCCGTCAGGCCGGCATCCAGCTGGTCGTCGGTGAGCTCACCTTCCTTCACGATGTGGTCAACGGCCCGCTCGTTCTTGACGAAGTCGATGAGCGAGTCGAGATCGCCGCAGTAGTAGCCGTGAACAATCTTGTACTGCTCTTCGGCGCTGCGCACTTCCCAGAGCCGTGCTTTCACGGCCTGCTCTCTTTCCGACTTCACCTCGTCAAATTTGATGTTGCTGTGGATGCTCCAATAGCATGCATACGCCAAACCGATGACGCACAATCCCAAAAGGATGTTTAATGATTTCTTCATTGTATGTGTTTTGAATTTTTATTTGTAATTTTGCACGTTCGTTGTCGCTTTTGCGACTTTGTGCGGGCAGGCCGGTTTGCCTCAGATGTGTTTTTCCGGTGCTATGTCCGCAATCCGCTGCAAAAATAATGAAAAGAAATGAAACCGACCAACTTGCAGCGTTTTTTTTTACAAAAAAGATGATGAAAGACGTTTTGAACGGGCAAATTCTGTCGAATTTCGGCCATTCGCCGACATCCGACCAGCTGGAGGTTGTGTCGGCCTTCAGCGAGTTCGTCTTTTCCTCTGATGCGGCCTCGCTGTTCCTTCTTCGGGGCTTTGCGGGCACGGGCAAGACCTCGCTGGTGAGTGCTCTTGTGCAGACCTTGCGACAGCTGGAGCGTTCCTGCGTGCTGATGGCTCCCACGGGGCGTGCGGCCAAGGTGTTCTCCGCCTATGCCTGCCATGAGGCCTTCACCATCCACAAGCGCATCTACCGCCAACAGTCGTTGGAACAGAATGCGGCCTTCACGCTCGGATTCAATGCGCTGCACCATGCTTTTTTCTTCGTGGACGAGGCTTCGATGGTCAGCCGAGACGGCGGACTGTTGGACGACTTGATTCAGTTTGTCTATGGCAACGGGCGAGGCTGCCGGCTCGTGCTTGTGGGCGACACCGCCCAGCTGCCGCCGGTAGGCGAGGACGACAGCCCCGCCCTCAGCCCCGATGTGCTGCGAGGCTATGGCATGACGGTGCATGCCGCGACGCTCACACAGGTGGTGCGGCAGCAGGAGGAGTCCGGCATTCTGTGGAACGCCACCCGCCTGCGCCACCTGCTCAGCCGGACGGTCGGGGTGGCAGGCTTTGCCCCGACATGGCGGGACGGCTGCAAAATCCGTTTCTACGGCTTCGCCGATGTGGTCAACGTGCCGGGCAGCGAGCTGATAGAAACGCTCAGCGACTGCTACCACCGCTTCGGCATCGATGAGACCATCGTGGTTTGCCGCAGCAACAAACGCGCCGTGGCCTACAATAACGGCATCCGCAACCAAATTCTGGGCCGTGAGGACGAACTCTGCCAGGGCGACCAGCTGATGATTGCCAAGAACAATTATCATGTACTCCTCCATATAGAGGAAGGAATGGAGGAAGGCGCCTCCTTTCTCGCCAACGGCGACATCGCCATGGTGGAGCGGGTGCGCAACGTGCGTGAGCTCTATGGCTTCCGCTTTGCCGACTGCACGCTGTGCATGCCCGACTACTCCGACTTGGAGTTCGATGCCACGGTGCTGCTCGACACGCTCCATGCCGAGGCACCCGCCCTGCCGCGCGACCGGCAGGAACAGCTCTATCAGGCCGTGCTCGAGGACTATCAAGACCTTCCCAACAAGCGCGAGCGCCTGAAGAAGCTGCGGGAAGACTCCTATTTCAATGCCCTGCAGGTCAAGTACGCCTATGCCGTCACCTGCCACAAGGCGCAGGGCGGACAGTGGAGCCACGTATTCATCGACCAGGGCTACATGACCGAGGAGATGCTTGACCGCGACTACGTCCGCTGGCTCTACACCGCCCTCACGCGCGCCACCGCCACCGTTTATTTCGTGAACTGGCGGGAACAGCAGACGCTCCTTCCCGACTGACGAGTACTCCCTGTGACGGAGTTTTTCGGGCGGATTGCTTGCGACGTTGGAAAAATTGCCGTATCTTTGCAGCGTCTTGTTCCGGACAGGCCGCCCGAAGGGTGCGGCTTCGGATGAAAAGGGAATCAGGTGAGAATCCTGGGCAGTCCCGCTGCTGTATGCCTTTTTTTGATGCCTTGGTCCAACGAATGCCACTTCTTCCTGCCCGGCGCAGGGGAGGGAAGGCGGATCAGGGAAGGCAAGCCAGAAGACCTGCAAGATGTTGACGAACGTGAAAACGGCTCTCGAGGAAAGGGCCGGAATGTCGGATTTATATCAGATTGTGAGACTGGCTGAATGCTGAAGTGCGTATGTCATTTCCTGCTCTGTGGCGTTTTGCTTGCGCTGTGTGCGGAGGCTGCGGCTCAGTCGGAACGCGATACCGTCACGGACCGTGTACATGCGTTGGGCGACGTGGACGTGAGCGGCCGACGCACGCCTCCGTCGGCGCGGTCGGGTGCTCCATTGCAGCAGTTGGACCGTGCGGATCTGGAGCGGATGGGCGTGACGGAAGTAAGTGAGGCCGTGCGCCATTTCTCGGGAGTGAGCGTGAAAGACTACGGGGGCATTGGCGGCATGAAGACGGTGAGTATCCGCAGTCTGGGAGCGCAACACACGGGCGTGGAGTACGACGGCGTGGGCATCAGCGACTGTCAGTCGGGGCAGGTGGACATCAGCCGCTTCTCGCTGGACAATGTGTCGCTCCTGACGCTGACCATCGGCCAGCCGGACAGTATATTCCAGACGGCCCGCATGTTCGCCTCGGCGGGCACGCTCCACATCGAGACCCTGCATCCCGATTTCGGTGAGCGCAGTTCGCTGTGGCATGCCCGGTTGCGGGTCGGGTCGTTCGGCATGGCCGCACCCTCGTTGCTCTGGCAGCAGCGGCTGTGGAGGGGGTGGGGGCTGTCGGCCTACGGCAGCTACGTGCGTGCCGACGGCAATTATCCGTTCAAGCTCCAGAACGGTCTGAAGGTGATTGATTCGAAGCGGAACAACAGCGACATCGAGAGCTGGCGTGCGGAGGCGAATCTGTTCGGACAGCTGACGGCGCGGCAGACGTTGCAGGCCAAGTTTTATTACTTCGACCAGCGGCGCGGGCTGCCGGGGTCGGTGGTCTATGACAATCCTTATGCGGCGGAACGGCTCTACGACCGTAACGGATTTGCGCAGGTGCGCTACGTGAATGAGTTGTCGGCGCAGTGGAAGCTGATGGCGAGTGCGAAATACAACTATTCGTGGAGCCGCGACACGGACGTGCAGGCCAGCGGTGACACGGACGACCGCTATCGCCAGACGGAGGCCTACGCCTCGGCCACGGCTCTCTTCCGCGCGTGCGGATGGCTCAGTTTCTCGCTGGCCAACGACTTCAGCTACAACTATCTGTCCACCACGCTCGACAAGTGTCAGTACCCGCGCCGCTACACGTTGCTCACGGCTTTGGCGGCACATGCGCAGCCGTGGGGACAGCTCACGGCCACGGCTTCTCTGCTGAACACCAACATCACGGAGCACGTGCGCATCGGCAGTGCCGCGCCTCGCCGCCATCGTCTCTCTCCTGCTGTCAGCCTGGCCTGGCGGCCGCTCCGGCAGAGCACCTGGCGGCTGCGTTGCAGCTATCAGGACATTTTCCGCAATCCGACGTTCAACGACCTTTACTATCTCATCATCGGCAATGTGAATCTGAAGCCGGAAACGACGCGGCAGGTGAACGTGGGCACGACGTGGAGCGGGCGGCTCGGACGCGTGGCGGACTACGTAAATGTGTCGCTGGATGCCTATTATAATAAGGTGGACAACAAGATTGTGGCCGTGCCGACGATGTTCGTGTGGCGGATGTCGAACGTGAGCAAGGTGGAGACACTGGGCTTGGATGCCAATCTGGCGGCGGAATGCCGGCTGGCCCGCGGCTGGAAGCTGAGCTGTATGGCGACTTACAATTTCATGCAGGCGGAAGACGTGACGGACAGGAGTAGCGTGTTGTGGCGCAACCAGATAGCCTACACGCCTAAGCATTCGGGGTCGGCCAGCGTGACGATTGAGAACCCGTGGGTGAACGTCAGCTACAACCTGACATGGGCGGGAAAGCGCTACCGTCTGCCGCAGAACCTGCCGCAGAACGTCATCAAGTCGTATGCGGACCACAGCGTGAGTCTTTTCCGGCATTTCCGCTTCGGCGGCGGACAGAAGCTACGCGTGCAGGCCGACGCGCTCAATCTCGGAGGCAAGAATTACGAAATCGTGCGTTTCTATCCCATGCCGGGGCGCAACTTCAAGTTGACAGCGGCGTTGGAGTTTTGAGATGTATCGACAATGAAATGTATTGACAACATATCCTATATGTGTTTTATTATTCAAATTAACCTTTTCAAAACAATCAATGATGCAGAAAACTTATTTCAGCAAGCTGATGCTGGTCGCCATCGCTGCGGCCGCATTGACAGCATGTAGTGACGATGACGATCCGAAGGTTCCGGAAGCGTATGAAGTAGTGAGCACATCGGGTGCCTACGTGCTCAACACGGGCAACTGGGGCGGCAACGATGCCAGCATCCAGTACATCGACCTGACCAACGACTCCATCACGGACGACCTCTATCTGGCCGCTAACGGTGAAGGTCTGGGCGATCTCGGCCAGGACCTCGTGCTCTACGGCTCCAAGCTCTATTGCACGGTGAGCGGTTCGTCCAAGATTGTCATCATGGACAAAAACTGCAAGGTCATCAAGTCGATTCCGATGGTGAAGGACGACGTGCCGGCCACACCACGCTACATAGCTGCGGCCAACGGCTACGTGTACGTGACGGCCTATGACAGCACGGTGAGCCGCATCGACACGACGACGAACGCCATCACGGCCACGGTGAAGGTGGGCGACCATCCGGAAGGCATCGCCTATGCCAACGGCAAGCTTTATGTGAACAACTCGGGCTACGGCTCAGGGACGACGGTGTCGGTCATCGACGAGGCTTCGTTCACCAAGCTCTACGACCTGACGGTGGTGCTCAACCCGTACACGCAGTGCAAGGTGGCTTCCGACGGCAACGTGTATCTCGTGTCGAACGGCAACTACGCCGGCAACAGCTGGACGGAAGAGAAAGATTGGGTCTATAACACCGTGCAGCGCATCAACACGGCGACCGACCAAGTGGACTCTATCTGCCGTGGCACGCTCATCGTGCCGCAGGGTGACAACCTCTACGTGCTCTATTCGGAGTATTATCTGCCCGACACGAAGAGTGCCTTCGTACTGAACCTCACGACTGGCAGCAAGACCACGTTCCTCGACATCAACCAGTTCAGCAGCCCGAACAGCATGGATGCCGACCCGAACAACCCCTACATCTACATCTCCGACACTCCTTACGGTTCGCCGGCCCAGCTCCATCGCTTCAGCACGTCGGGTGATTTGCTGAAGACCTTCACCTGCGGCTACTATACCGCTAAGGTGGTGTTCACCTCTACTTCGACGACTTATTATCGATGAAGCCGTTCCTTCTCATCGTGGCCGTCCTGTTCCTTTCGTCGTGTGGCGGAAGGGGCGGGACGGCCTCTGCACCTGCGGAGGGAGACACTGTACAGTTCCGCTATGCCCGGAACATTCAGATGGTGCGTCACGCGGACTGCACCGTGGTCACGTTGGCCAACCCCTGGAAGCCCGGTGCCACGCTCCACACCTATCTGCTGGTGCCGCATGGACAGAACGTTCCGGCAGGCATGCCGAAAGGTACGAAGATTGAAGTGCCGCTCCGCAATGCCGTGGTCTATACCACGGTGCATACGGCGTTGCTGCAAGAGTTAGGAGCCGTGGACCGCATTGGCGGTATCTGTGATCTGAAATATATCAACGTGCCCGAGATAGTCGAAGGTTGCCGGCGTGGCACGGTGGCCGACCTCGGCGACGGCATGAATCCTGACATCGAGAAAATGATGGATCTCCATCCCGACGCGCTCTTGCTCTCGCCTTTCGAGAACAGCGGCGGCTACGGACGTGTGGAGAAGCTCGACATCCCCATCGTGGAGGCTGCGGACTACATGGAATCCTCGCCGCTCGGCCGTTCCGAGTGGATGCTGTTCTATGGTGCGCTGTTCGGCTGCGAGGCGTGTGCCGACAGCCTTTTCGCGACCATCGAGAAGGATTATCTGCAGCTGAAGGCTTTGGCCAGGCGTGCAGGGGAGCGGCCGGTGGTGCTGAGCGACTTCATGAATGGCGGCACTTGGTACGTGCCGGGCGGACGCAGCACCACCGGGCAGCTCTATGCCGATGCCAACAGCCGGTATGTCTTTGCCGATGACAGTCACAGCGGCAGCGTGCCTTTTCCCTTCGAGACGGTGCTTGACCGTGGCAGCGAGGCGGAGATCTGGCTCATCCGCTACAACCAACGCACGAACATGACCTATGACCAGATGGAGCGTGATTTCTCCGGTTACCGTGGCTTCAAGGCGTTTCAGCAGCATCGGATTTACGGCTGTAACACACTCTACAAACCCTACTACGAGCTGGCTAATTTTCATCCAAACCTTATCTTGCGTGACATGATCAAGATTTTCCATCCGTCGCTGCTGCCCGGCTATCAGCTCCGTTTCTTTGAAAAATTGGAATGAAAGCACACCGTTTCTTCATCATGAATGCCGTGCTCATCGCCGCCATCTGCGTGCTGATGATTGCCAACTGGCTGTTCGGCTCTGTCAGCATTCCTGCCGACCATGTGTTGCACATCCTGACCGGCGGGGAGGCCGAAAAAGAGAGCTGGCGCTATATCGTGCTGGAGTCGCGCTTCCCGCAGAGCATCACCGCCCTGCTGTGCGGCTCCGCGCTCGCCGTGTGCGGACTGATGCTTCAGACGGCTTTCAGCAATCCGCTGGCCGGCCCGTCCATCCTCGGTATCAATTCCGGCGCAAGCCTCGGTGTGGCTCTCGTCATGCTGACGGGCGGAGGCACGGTCGCTGCCGGCGCATTCTCCATCTCCGGCTTCCTCTCCGTCATGCTCGGAGCCTTTGCCGGTGCCATGCTCGTGATGGGCATCATTCTGTTCCTCTCCACGCTCATCAAGAGCAATGTCATGCTCCTGATTGCAGGCATCATGATTGGTTACATCACTTCGTCGGCTATCTCACTGCTCAATTTTTTCGCGACGGCTGAGGGAGTCCACTCCTATATCATTTGGGGAATGGGTAACTTCGGCGGTGTCTCGCTCGCCCAATTGCCCTATTTCGCTGCCGTCACCCTCTTCGGACTGCTGCTCTCCGTGCTCTTGGTCAAACCACTCAATGCCATGTTGCTCGGTACACGTTATGCCGAAAATCTCGGCATCAACATCCGGCGCACGCGCCATCTGCTGCTCGTGGCCACGGGCATTCTCACGGCTGCCACCACGGCCTTCTGCGGCCCTGTGGCTTTCATCGGACTGGCCGTTCCACATGTGGCGCGGCTGCTCCTCGGCACTTCCAACCACAACCATCTGTTGCCCGTCACGCTTCTGCTCGGGGGAGTCGTGGCACTCGTCTGCAACCTCATCTGCATCCTGCCCGGACAGGATGGAGTCATTCCGCTCAATGCCGTCACGCCGGTACTGGGCGCACCTGTCATCATCTACGTCATCGTGAACCAACGCAAAATACAATATTTCAACTGATGGCCGCTTCTTCTGTCATCTCAGCCGACGACTTGTCGGTCGGCTACAGCTCCGGACGGCGCACCCACGCCGTGCTCCGGAACCTGCGCTTCGGTCTGCACCCCGGGCAGCTCACGTGTCTGCTCGGTGCCAACGGAACGGGCAAATCCACACTCCTGCGCACATTGGCCGGTGCCCAGCCACCCCTCGGCGGCACGCTCCTGCTGCAAGGACATCCGTCTGCTTCCTATACGGAACGCGAACGCTCACGCACCATCGGTGTGGTACTGACTGACAAGACGCAAGCCGGCGGACTTACCGTGGCTGAACTTGTGTCCTTGGGTCGCCAGCCCCATACGGGTTTTTTCGGCCGTCTCCATGCCCGCGACCGCCAGCTGGTGGCCGAAGCCATGCGGCAGGTGGGCATCAGTGACAAGGAAGCAAGCTACGTGGCCGAGCTGTCTGACGGCGAGCGTCAGAAGGCCATGATTGCCAAGGCTCTTGTACAGGAATGTCCGCTCATCCTCTTAGATGAGCCCACGGCCTTTCTCGATGTCGTCAGCCGCATCGACATCATGTCTCTTCTCCATCGGTTGGCCGTTGGCCAGCATCGTGCCGTGCTTCTGTCCACCCATGACGTGGACGAGGCTCTGCTGCTGGCCGACCAGCTGTGGCTGCTGACTGATGGCACGCTCCGCTGCGGCTGTACAGAGGATTTGGTACTCTCCGGTGCTCTCGATGCGTTGTTTCCCCGCTCCGACATCCGTTTCGATGCCCTGCGCGGCACATTCTCTCCCCTCTCTCATGCCGCCCGTCCCGTGTTCCTGTCTGCTGCCGACGACCTCTTGCGCCATTGGGCGGAGAACGCGCTCCGTCGCAACGGCTTTCGCTGTGTGCCGGTTGAAGAGCAGTCTGCGGCGGCCGGCATGACCGTGACGGTGCGGTCGGCGCACGACATCCTCTGGTCGGTGGACGGCCAGACCGTCGTGTTCACTTCGTTCGGCGAACTGCTCCCCCGCATTCGCACATACGTCCGCACTTGACGCACGGAGAAATGGTTGCTCCGTTGTACGCTATGTGAGGAAAAACTCGTTCCGCGTGTCTGTCGGATGGCTTTCGGACGTTCTGAACAGCAGACGCAGGTCGCGCAGGGCGGCTGGCCGGCACCATGACCGGGGCACGAACTGCCACTGTCCCAGCACCGTGGGGTGGAGGATGCCCTGCCGTCGTATGTAAGCGCAGAGGGTGTGATGGATGTCTGTAGTGAGGCGGGTCTCCATCCGTTCTTCCAGCTCCGCGTGTGGAATGCCCGCGCCGTCGGTGAGGAGTCCGCCGCCGCCCTGTGCACGGTAGGAGCTCATGGCCACACGATAGGTGCGGTGCAGGGAGAAGGGACGGCCGTCGGACAGGCTGTGGATGCGGACGCGACGGCCGAAAGGTTGCGTGACATCCACCTCGTAGCGGATGCCTACGGCGGAATCCATGTTGAAGACAAAATGCCGGAGAAAGTACACTCGGGGTGTGGAAACCGACGGAAGCATGCACAGCAACGGGTCGTCGGGGCTACGCATCGTCTGAATCCAGCGGTCATAGCTGAGCTCCAGATAGCGGCGTATTTCGGTGCCGCTCATGCGCACCACGCAGACGAAGTTCTCGAATTCGTAGAGGCGGAAGAGGTGGCTCATGCGCAGCGGTCCTGCTTCAAGGCGGGCATCGTAGGTGCTCGGAGCCGCCATCGAGATGTCGGCTCCTGTGGCGTCAAGCTGCATGGCATGCAGTAAATCGACCCATGCTGAAGGGCCAACGTAGGCGGGACGGGTGGAGATGGGCTGTGCGAGCCGGCCGATGATGGTTCGGGCAAAGTGGTCAAGACGTTCCAAATCGGGGCGGAATGTCTGTTTCCAGTCGGGCAGGATGGATTTCCGACTCACATCAATGAGCCGCGCATCGGCGTGCAGGCCGCCGGTTGTGTGCGTCAGTGTCAGCTGCGAAATCTGCAAGGCGCAGCTGGAGCAATTGAGGCACCACACCGTCCGTCCGGCAGCGTCGCGCACCGGCTGCGTGCGGCTCAGGTGGTCGTGTCCGAAGAAAACGGCATCGAAGCCGGTGGTCTGCCGCACGACTTGCAGGGTGGCGTTTTCTTGAAAATCTGAAGTCTGGATGCCTCCTTCCGCTCCCGAATGTATCAGTCCCACGATGCAGTCGGGATGCTCTTGTTCGTGAATCACCCGCAGCCATTGGCGGGCGGCGGCAAGCATGGGCGTGAATTGCAGGCCGGTGCGCTGGAACGGGGGCACCCAGCAGGGCACGGCATTGGTGATGAGTCCGAGGACGGCCACGCGCCAGCCGCCGCGTTCTACGACGATGTAGGGACGGAACAGGGGACGATGGGTGCGCTGGTCGATGATGTTGGCGCAGAGCAGGGGAAAATGGATTTCGTCGTGCCATCGTTGCCACACTGCCGGTCCTGCCTCCAAGTCGTGATTGCCGACGACCGCCGCATCGTACTGCATGCGGTTCATCAGTTCGGATACCATGAGCGGCCGGCGTTCCGACAGAAAAATTTCGTAGTAGGCCTCCAAGGTGCCTTGCAGCATGTCGCCTACGTCGAACAGCATGACGGCGGTATCAGGCTCTAAGCGTTGTTGCTGCACGTAGTGCGCCGCGCGTGCCAGACCGCCCGGCTCTTCCCCAAGTGGCTCCTCCTTTTCTCTTTCCGTCGGGAGTGGCAGAGGAGCATCGTGGGCGGGAAAGAAGTGCCCATGCACATCGCCGGTAGCCATCAGCGTGAGCTTCGTGGATCTGGTACGGAAGGATTTATTTTCCGGCTTCAGGAAATAATTCATGGCGAACTGCGTTTTTCTTATAAAAAGTCACTCATGAAGCATGCACTCTCCATTCTGCTGCCTACGTACAATTGCTCCTGCACGGAGATAGTGACGGAACTGCACCGTCAGTGTGAGGCGATGGGCAAGGACTTTCGGTATGAGATTATCGTGGCGGATGACGCGTCCACCGAGCGGCATTTCGTTGAGGAAAACGGGGAAATCGAGCGGCTGGGAAGTGTGCGTTATTTGCGGCGGGAAAAGAATGTGGGGCGTGCCAACATCTGTAATTTCCTGGTCGGTGAGGCGCAATACGAGTGGGTGCTGATTATCGACGGCGACCTGAGCATCGCGAATCCCGACTTGGTGAACCGCTACATGGCAGCTGACGGCAACGCGATTGTGGGTGGTCTGCGGATTGGCGGTACGGCGGCACAATGGGGGCACAACCTGCGGTGGCGTTATGAGAAAGCCTACGAGCGGACGCACAATCTGGCCAAGCGGCAGAAAAGTGGCAACCGCGATTTGAAGACCTCCAATTTCCTTGTCCGCAAGTCCATCATCGTCGCCCATCCGTTCAACGCACAGTTCCGGCATTACGGCTATGAGGACGTGCTGTTCGGCAAGTCGCTGGCCGATGACCACATCGCTGTCACTCATATCGACAATCCTGTGCTCTTCACCGACTTTGAGGACAATGCGGCCTACTTGAAAAAAATCGACGCTGCCATGCAGACGCTCCGTTGCTTCAGCCGTCTGCTGGAGGGCTATTCGCCTATCATCCGAATGGATGCAGGCATCCGTCGTCTGCATCTTGCATGGCTGTTCCGTGGAGCATATCATCTGTTGCGCCGTCCGCTGCGGCGGCAGTTGACAGGGCGGCATCCTTCCGTCGGCTTGATGCAATTGTACAAGCTTCTCTATTTTATCGCTTTGGGTGCTTAGCCATCGGCCGGAAGCTCAGAGCGCGGCCAGTTCGATGACCTTGTTCACGGCATCCTGCAGTCCGTCGGGATTCTTGCCGCCGGCCGTGGCGAAGTGCGGTTGGCCGCCGCCGCCGCCCTGCATGAGCTTGGCTGCCTCACGGATGATCTTGCCGGCGTTCCGGCCTGTCTTCACAAGGTCATCGCTGAAGCTGACGGTCAGATTCGGCTTGCCGTCGTTGACGGCACCGATGACGACGAGCAGCTGCTCCGGGAACTGGGCGCGGATTTGGAACGTCAGGTCTTTGGCGGAGGCGGCATCGATGGGAGCTACGCCGCTGACCACGGTCACGCCGTTCACGTGGTAGGCATGTTCGATGAGGGCTTTCTTTACCTCTTGTGCTTTCTGTGCCTTGAAGGCCTCCACGGATTTCTTGAGCTCGATGTTTTCTTCGATGGACTTCCTGATGGTGGTCATCAGGTCGGGTGCATTGTGGAACAGTTCGCGGAGCTCCATCATCGTGTCCTGCAGCTTGTCCAGATGTCCTTCGAGGGCTTTGCCCGTGATGGCTTCAATACGGCGGACACCAGCTGCGATGCTGCTTTCGCTGAGGATGCGTACCATGCCAATCTGACCGGTGGCCTTCACGTGGCAACCGCCGCAGAATTCTACGCTGGTGCCGAACTGTACGACGCGGACTTTGTCGCCGTATTTCTCGCCGAAGAGCGCGATGGCACCGAGTTTCTTGGCTTCCTCAATCGGGTAGTCGCGGTATTCGGTGAGCGGGATATTCTGGCGGATTTTCTCGTTGACAAGGTGTTCCACCTCGCGCAGCTGCTCCGGCGTGACTTTCTCAAAGTGGGAAAAGTCGAAGCGCAGGTAGTCGGGTGTGACGAGCGAGCCCTTCTGCTCCACATGGGAGCCGAGTACCTGGCGCAGCGCCTCGTCGAGCAGGTGCGTGCAGGTGTGGTTGGCTTCGGTGGCCCGTCGCCGTTCCACATCGACGCAGGCCATGAATTCGGCTTCGGGATGTTCGGGGAGCTTGTCCACGATATGGATGGAGAGGTTGTTCTCCTTTTTCGTGTCAAGCACGTTGACGGTTTCCTCTTCGCTGACGAGCACGCCTGTGTCGCCGACCTCGCCGCCCATCTCGGCGTAGAAAGGAGTGGTGTCGAGCACGACCTCGTATGCTACACCTTTCTTCTGTTTCACTTCGCGGTACTTCAGAATGTGGCAGGTGTATTCGGTGAAGTCATAGCCGACGAACTGGCTTTCTCCTTCGCGCAGCACATTCCAGTCGCCCATGTGCGCTTTTTCTTCAGTGCGGGCTCGGGCTGTCTTCTGGGTCATGGCG
>CAYPZK010000029.1:0-36497 GCA_964415385.1 uncultured Bacteroidaceae bacterium | reverse complement strand
AAATTATTGGGTCATTCAGAACGAAGATTTTTGCACTTCGATGTTGAATCTATGATTTTTTACGAAATGTAAGATTGATTTCCTTTATTGCTGGGGCTACTAAGATTTGCCTGAACCCACGTGTCATCACAAGACCATTCACCATGTGGGTGGCATCGGTAATGTCATTCCCATCAAAACGAATAAGAGAAACCTTCTCCTTTCTTATCAGCTTAATCAGATGCTCGATATGTGTTTCCTTGCTCATTTTTTCTCAGACTTTATATAATTACCCACTTGCCGCCTTTGTCGGGACCTTCACGCTTGATGATGCCTTCGTCTTGCAGCTTCTTCAAGTGCTTGGAGACAGCACTGCGGTTGATGCCGAGAGCTTCGGCCATCAAGGTGGAGGTGACTTTCTCATTCTTTGCTATCATGTCCAAGATGGTAAAGCGGGTTTTCTGTCCACCTTTTCTGTCCATTTCTTCAATTGATGACTTGTAGTTGTTTATCTCCTGTTGCAGGTTCTTGATGTGCTGCTGAAGCATGAACTCACGGAAGGGTTCCGTTGTGTTCTGCTCACGGGAGTCAACCAATGCCTGAATGTACTCGGCTTTATTGTCCTTGTTGACCTTGGTTGGAACAAGGCCATATTCGAACTGGAGGTGGTTCATCACGAGGCGAGACATTCTGCCGTTGCCGTCCACCCACGGATGAATGGTCACCAGCTCGTAGTGAGCATCAAAGCTCAACAGATATTGCTCTATAATATCATCACTACCTTGAAGCGATTGTCTGCGCTCATTCATGTTGGTGCAGAAGTCAGCCAGACGTGCTGGCACTTTCAAGTAGTTCATATACGAGCGGCCACCGGCACCTGCCGTGACATTTACCAGTCGCAGGTCACCCTTCGAGGCATCGAAGGAGCATATCAAGAACCTGCAACAGGAGATAGACAACTACAAGTCTTCGGTTGAAGAAGTGGACAGAAAACAGAAAAAGGTGGACAGAAAACGAGCACCCGCGATGCCATCCTGAACATGATAGCCCAGAACGAGAAAGTCACCTCTACCCAGATGGCCGAAGCCCTTGGCATCAACCGCAGCGCCGTTTCCAAACACCTGAAGAAGATGCAAGAAGACGGAATCATCAAGCGTGAAGGCCCAGATAAAGGCGGCAGGTGGATTGTCAATAATAATAGCAATATAAAAAATGCGGAATTATTTGCCAATTACAAGTAATATACTTAAATTTGCAACCAAGAATCATGCATCATGGTATCTGATTGAAGTCAAAAAAAAGGAGTATATTATGGAAACATCAGCAATGACAGTCCGCATGGACTCACAAATCAAGAAGCAGTTCGACTCACTCTGCCAGCAATTCGGCATGAGCAGCAACACCGCGATCAATATCTTTGTTAATCAAGTTGTCCGCAGTCGTAGCATACCTTTTACTGTTTCTATTGAGCCCCAGAAAGAGGATTTGGTTCGCCAACGTGCGTTGGAGGCTATACGGTCGGCACACGAGAGGGCTGCTAACAGTTCTGAACCCGAGCTCACATTGGATGAAATCAATGATGAGATCCGTGAGGTAAGACGGTTGAGGAAGGAACGCAAACAAAAGCAGGATGCATGATTTATGCTGTTATTGATACGAACGTCATTGTTTCGGCACTTATCACAAAGCATGATGATGCAGCGACTTACAAGGTATTGACACATGTTGTGCAAGGACACGTTATTCCCCTTTATAATGGAGAGATAATTGACGAGTACAAGGATGTCTTAAGTAGAGTAAAGTTTCACTTGCCCCAATCCGAAATTGATAGAGTTTTGGACTATATCTATGCTCATGGCATAGTGATGAACAGAACAGCATTTGATGAAATTATGCCCGATGAGGATGACCGTGTATTCTATGAAATATCCCTTTCAAAAGAAGATTCTTTCCTCGTCACTGGCAATCTCAAGCATTATCCCATATCGCCCAAGGTCGTCAGTCCAAGTGAATTCGTCAAGTTGATGGGATTCTAAGATGTCAATTATGCATTCTGCAATCAAGTCGATAACTTACAAAGGAGAAAATATTATCCTAAGGTCGCCTTCACTATCTTTCTTCCTGCTCCCACTTATACCCCATTTGCCGAACCACAGGTAATAACGTCTCCTTGAATATGGTGATGTTCCATTGTGTAGAAATGAAGAAACGAACACCGTCAGAAGACAGAAATGATTCCGAAGGCAGAGTTCTATAGCGCGACTTAGCATCGGCAGTCAACAGGTTCCACTCTGGTTCTGAAATGATAAATTTGTTGGCCGCAGAACGGGCAGGCAACATCTGCTTCAGTTGCTTGTAGGTTATAGCCGGATGGTCAAGTAGAATTCTCTCCACAAAGTCGTGGACGAAACCAATCTTGTTGGTGAATGGTTGTCCTTCAAACGAGAACTGACTACGGTCATATACACGCTCACCGTATGCCCGCCGTCCCAAATCGTTAGTAGGTAATTTTCGTTTCTCATCAACCTTTTCTATGGATAGTCCATCTTCCTTAGAATAGGTTAGCAAAAACTTAAAAGGAAGTTGGCAATCCTTCACCTTCTCTTCCACGGCACTCTTGATGCCCGGCAAAAGTTCTTCATCGAAGTACTCTTCTTCCAACTTTGCCAACATATCCTTTTGCTCTTGGATCACGGGGATGCCCATCTGCACAAGTGCATCGAGGGCTTTATACATATTATCAAGTCTTTCCATAGCTTTACTTTATTCTGATGAGAGGCATCTGTGTCTTAAACTCTGAGTCAATGAGATGACATTGCTCCTTGATGATACTGCGACGGCGGATGGCCGGTTGCAGGCAATAGAAGTCGAAGATATTCTTATCCACGTCTTCACCCCTCTGCCAATGAGGAAACAACAATTTCATGTAGGCAACAGCTGTCCGCTTGATAGCTTTTGAGTCGCGCACATCTGCATTGTGCTCAAACTCTACCAACTCATCGAATAGCAATCCGTGCGAGTTCTGAACGCGCATGGTGTGGAGAAGCTCCGAGAAATATTCCACATTGACCGTCCAGCCCTTGAATATCATGCTACTGTTGACGCGTGGCAGAAGCCATCCCTCGATGAAACAGTGGAAGCGGTCGAGCAATGCCGACTCTCGGAAATTGACAGGCAATGAGGCAAAATAATTGGATGAAACAGGGAAGTGAGATGCTGTAAGGGGAATATTACCCATCAGCATCAATCCGCACTCCGACGAGAATTCATTATTGTCGATGGTGGTCTTTCCGCTTTCCAGATACGACTTCAGCGCAGCTTGTATCTCGGCAGGTTCCTGGAAAATAATGGTCTGAATCTCATCGAAAACGGTGAAGTCGTGGTTCTTGATGATACCGTTCTGCTGGCGCTGCTTGTCATAGAACAGTTTGGCACGTGTCACCTTACCACCGCTCACGAGCCATCCATATTTAGACAGATTGCCAAAGACGTAGCTCTTGCCGGTACCTTTAGGTGCGAGTTCAATGACATTCAGACGCGGCTCAATGAAGATAAGCAGGCGGGTAAGGAACTCCAGTTTCTGTGTCATTGATGCAAAGCCATCTGGGTCATACTCCATAGCGGAGAGCAGCACGTCAATCCATTCGTCGTTACTGAAATTCTTTCTGGCATCGCGCAGGTAAGACACATCCACCGAACTGTATGGTTTGAAAGGTTTGAAGTCAACCATTTGCACATGGTTCTTGTCACCCTTGTCGTCGGGCAAGAGACAGAGCTTCACGATGCCCCATTTCTCACCATCAACCAGCTCGCCCGGATGCTTCTCGCAAACATAGTCGGGGATAAGTCCCTCACGCAGTTTGATTCCGTAGTCTGGAATGGCAAACTGCTTCTGCCCCTTCACCAAGTCGATATCGATGTTGAAACGGCAGAGCAACATAATCTCCTGACCGCTTTTCAATGCGTCCTTCACCGTTCCGCTTTGCGTGGGTATGACCTTGTCAAGGAACGCATTGAGTCCCAGAGTGTCAATGTTTCCGGTATTGGTGTCGAGGTAGCGCTTTAGCAGATAGTCCTTGACAAACGACGGGAGGTTGCGACCGGCAAAGATGCTGTTTGTCAGTTGCGGATCCTTATATATCGACATGGCAGAGAAAAGTTCTCTCACCTTCTGTTGCAGTTCCACATTCATATTCTGTAAAAGCTAAAAGTCAAACAAATCATTTTCTTGAGCGCCCACCTGCCATACAATCTTGAAGGTGCGTATCACGCTACCCACAACGACACTGATGTCGTCATCATTTTCGTTGGATGCCAAAGTTTCCGATTCGTAGAGCTCAGAGTCAACCTTTTCGAGCTTATAGTATCGTCCTCCATATTTCAGTTGCGGTTTGTCCATATAGCTCAATCCGCGTATTTTCAGACGCACCTTAGGATTAACGGCAGATACTTCCGGTGTGAGTACAACAGCCGTCCACTGTGCTTCGCTTGGACTGCTTGATATGATAAAGACAGGCACCAAAACTTCCTCGGGTGTGCAACCACCATGGATGCCTTGGTCGCGAGGCACCTTTCCACAGAGCGAGTGGTGGTTGAGTGCGCACACCGTCTTCCCATCATCAAGGATGAAATAGTTGTTGTCCGCCGTCACATGTTTTTTGACCGTGGCAAGGCGCCCGTGATGATCCGACTCAAAGCCTGCAAGATTCAGACCATCCTGCAACTGCGACAAGTAGGTCAGACCATGGTCACTCACGATGGCTATCTTCCGGCCAGCGTAGGTGTTGATAATCTTTTCTATCGACTCCTTGACTATATCCAGTTCTTTGACGAATGCCTTTGGGTATGAGTTGCCTGTCTGGTGTGCCAGTGCGTCGAGGTCGCCAATTTTCTGAAGGGGTTCTTCAGTGAGTTTCTGCAGTTCCACCTTATTGACTGATGTGGTCGAGGGCAAGATGGCTCTTGCCACCATCACATCGTTCAAGTAGATGTTCTCATGCTTGTGACTCTTCAGTATGGCTTCAATGTATGGAATCCACTCCACGCCCAAGCCGTCTATCCAGTAAAACACCTCTATGTCGGTGCGGCCCGTAAGCAGCGTGCGCGTGGTTTTCAGGCTCTGATACCATGTGTCAAATGCCACGCTGTTGCCGTTGTGTTCTTCAATGAAGGCATTGATGCTGTCTGTGTATGTATTGGCGAGTTTCGCCTTCTTGTAGCAGTCAATATATTCTGCCATCCACGGCTCTCCGTTCCACTGCTTTTGTGGCTGCACATAGTCGAACAGTTCGGGATAGAACGGCTGTATGTCCTTGTCTCCCACTTTCCCTTGTCCCCACCATGCGATGGCAAGCTCCTTTTCACGGGTTGTGATGCGCGTGAAATATTTGATGGCCTCACGATAGCCTTGCTGCTTGGCAAGGTTCTCCAGCCGGCTTCCCATTTTTATCTCCACCTCTTCCGGCAGCGTCACGTGATGCTCGGCAGCCAGCTTCAGACAAGTCTGGCGCTCCTTCGTCTGAGAAGGGATACTGATCATATAGAGCGCAATCTCCTTGAAAAGGTCGCGGTCGGAGTAACCGGTTATTTGGTTCAAACAATTGGTCAGGAATTTGTCTTCCCTATGGTTGACTTTGTAATAAGAGCACAGCAGCCAACGGTCGAAGGAGGAACCGTGAGCGAACCAGACCTTCATGAACATCCTGTAGGAGCTGATGCCGCTTATCTCAAAATAGGTGTTGACAAAATTGTCTAACGAGAATTCTTCAGCGAGGTCAATCTGCTCTGCCAGTTGCAGCCAGTATTCCTCCTCACATTCATTATACTCCAAGTTCTCAAGGTCCAGACGCAGACCGTCCTTCAGAAACTCGTATGCGTTGCTTGGAGTGACGTATGTGAAAGCGTTGTCTGGCTGGGCAAAGATGGCATTGACGTGAATGGCATGCGAGGTGCAGATAATGTTTCGCTTGCTGTGCTTGTCTGTCTCCTTCCATACGTCGAGCCATTCGCTCACACTGTTCACCACAATGTTTTGCTTGTCATAGTTCTTTACGCCATAGCAGTTGGCTTCGTCCACCAGCACCATGCGGTAGGTATTGCCTTTGCCCTCTTCCTGATGAAGGTGCCACACGTTGATTTGCGGGTCGTGCTCAAAGGTCTGCATCTTCCCTTCCAGACCCACGATGGGTATATACACGCGCTGTGCCTTTTCGCATGCTGTCTTGCTTGCCTCGATGGCCTTGAGTGTGGTGATGAGCGAGTCAAAGGTGTGCGAGCATATGTTGTCGTAGAAGCGTGCCAACTCGGAGAAAGGCGTGATGACGCAGTCGCTGCCGTCCAGTTCTCTCACGAAGTCGGCAATATCCTCGCTCAGCTCCTGATAGGTTATCATCAGGTCGGGATAGCCATCGTCAATCCATTTGTCCACGCTTTGCACCGCCACGCCATTCTCCTGCTGCATGTGTTCGATGAAGCGGAAACTGTCTTCGAAGTTGTCAAAAAGCACAAAACGGAGTGGGTAGCGGTTCTGTGTAACCGCTCCCATTCCGTTTGTCTGCTTGTCTTCCCTCACCAGAGCTGTCAGCTCATCGAAGGAGTAGAGTTCTTTAAATCGGTCATTCCACATACTTCAAGATGATGTCAAGTGTTCTCATGTCACCATTCTCACAGATGTCTTTCAACATCTCCTTCAAGAGGCTGCTTGATTCCAATGGCAGCACTTTCGCTGCTACCTTCTGGCGCTTCTCCCTTACGTCTGACGGGGTTGGCTCGCTGGCGTTTGAAGGGACACCGTTATCGGGGACGTAGCTTGTAGGTGTTGTTGATGATGAGCCGCCCGGCTGCGGTTGCTGTTGCGATGCATTCTTCGACAGGCGCCAGTCCTTCAACTTGATGTCTACGTTGAGCTCGGTCCAAAGCCCCATCGTTCCTTCAAGATGACCTTTCAGGTAGTCCATGGCTTCGTCGAACTCGCTCTCTTTCAGATTGACCGCCTGCACGCCCATGGCAAACTTTTTGAATCCCTTCTTGAAGTTTTCTTCTTGGGGCAACAGCAGGTTGCCAAGGTCGAAGCTCAGGCTCTTCAGTCCGCTTGCCACGTCGACCATGAGTTGCGGATTCTTTGCATTGTCGGGATTGCTCACCACCTTGATGATATTGTCAATGAGAGGCTTGAGATTTTCATCACAAGCGTCGGCGTATTTCAGTGACCAGAGCGGATAGCCCACGCTGTCGGTATATTCGTGGGTGATGACCCAACGGGCATCAGTCAGACTGCTGATGTCTGAATAGCCCTTCAGCTTCCTCAGGTTGAAGATGGAGATGAGGCTCTTGGTGATGGCACCGGCCTCTTTGCTCTCAAACATGAAGTTGAGCTTTGTCGACTCCTTGTTTTTCTCCCATGCGTTGAACATCTCCACCACGTCGTCCACCAGATGGTTGATGGTGCGGGGCTTGCCGTTGGTGTCGTAAATCTTGTTGGCATATTTGCGCATGGCAAAGGCCACCATGCCCATCGGGGCGTAGCTCTGGAACAATCCGTAAGGCGGCAGTGTCAAGTCGTGCAACACCTGTCCAAGGTTGAACGTCTGGTTGTTGCTGCGATAGCGGTGGAGCTTCTGGTCGATGAAGTCATTGACCAGCTTCAGCGGATGGTCGTCGCGGATGTCGCTCTTCCACTCCAGGTTCTCGTCCACGCTGTCCTGCAACAGATATTCGATGTGCTTGGCAGGACCGCCGCACTTGGCCACAATCTCGTCCTTGGTGTTGAACGACAGCACGGCATCGACGGTGGCTTTCACCGAGGCTTTCTTCCAGAAGGTGTTCGACGAGCGCTGACGGATAATCTCCAGACCTTCGGGGCCGGAAGAGAATATCGTTGGGGCAATGCTGGCATTGATGGACGACGGCATGCGCGAGCCGACAATGGCAAGTTTCTCGCCACGCAGATAGAACGTCACACTACCATTGCGTATCTGCTTGAGCCACTCCGTAATCATGTCGCTGGCATTCTTGCTGTAGGTCTTCTGCTGGTCGGGCAGACTGTGCTTCTGGGCACACGAGGCGTTGGCCTGATACTCTATGTATCGCTCATATTTCTTTTCGTCCATCGGTGTCTCCATCATCACGAAGCAGAGGTTCCGGAAGCGCTCCTCGCCGTTGGCACGCTCCACAATGTCGCGCAGCTCGTTCACCTCGTCTTGCGTCTTGCCCACAAAGAATGCGAGCAGGAGGTTGTAGGGCGTGGCATTGCGGATGAATACATCAAGACGGTTGAGCAGGGTGTATTCGTTGGCCAGTCGCGAGAAGAAGTCGTAGGACAAGGGGCGTGCCACCTGTGCGAGCAGCTTGTCCATGTAGGTCTTGGCGGCATCGCCAAACTTGATGACCTGCTCGGTGTAGAGAAAGGTAGTGCGCTTCAGCTCGTCCTTTATCTTCTGTATCTCATCGGTGGGCAGCGCCGTGAAGAGGATGGAATAGTTGCCGTTGGGTTGGCGCTGGATGATGCTCTTTTCATTAAAATAGGTGAGCGCCTCCTCCACATGATTATATATAGGTGTGCCCTCGAAGAGCTTGTAGATGTTCTCCTCGCTCGGAGTGACGGTGTCGTTGTTGGCAATGTTGTTGAGGGCATTGAGCAGCAGGATGCCCTTGAACACGGCAAGGGTGTCGGTGCCTTGTGCCTCCACTGCCAGATGGTGACTGTTGTAGCGCTCGGTCACGGCACCAAAACGGGCGGTGTCGCTCTCGAAGAACTCCTGCACGTAGTCCCACAGATACTCGGCGGTGATGGTCTGGCGGTTGGCAAAGATATTCTCGTCGTCGAAGAAGCGGAGCACACCGTCGCACGCCAGAAAGTCGAACACGCTGCGGGTCGACGATCCGGCCTCTCGGGCAAAATAGGTGGCGAGGTTGGCGGTGGCGGGATGCACGGGGAAGAGGTTGGTGAGGTCTTGCTTGGTCTGCGCCGGGTCGGTGGATGAGCGCGAGAACTCGTCGAGCAGACGATAGTGGGTGGTGGCGAAGAACTCCCTGTACAGGTTGTAGGCATCCTGATTGACCACCACAAACTTCTTCGACATGATGCGGAAGGCCGACACGGGCTCCATGTTGTAGGTCACATAGTGGTAGCGGCCGCGCGTCTGCTCGCGCTCTGCCTCCTTCAGCGTGTTGAGTGCCGAGGGGTGAGCGAGGAAGAGGAAGTAGGAGTCGTTCAAAGGGTTCATCATTTCTTCCGAAATCTCCTGCAAAATCTTCAACAGCGGCAGACCGATGTCGGAGCGCATCACGTCGGTGAACTCATCCCAGATGATGAGCAGGCCGCAATAGTCGCCGCGCTTGCGCAGCTCGTCCTGCACCTCAAAAATCCACGACTGCAGATTGCTGTTCTTGATGGGCACGTTGATGCCGGTGTTGCGCAGGGCGCTTTGCACGCGGCCGAATACGTCGGTGTCACCATTGGTGAGGCGTTGCTTCAGCACCTTCAGGTCGGGAGCCACGCTCTTGAGCACCTCGTTCTTGTTGAGGAGCATCTGCCACAAGTCGGCATTGGCCTCTATGTGCTGCACATAGTTGTCGAAGTCGGTCTTCACGGTGAGCGTGATGCCAGCAGCTTTCAGTGCTTTGATGGTCTCCTTTTGCAACTGGAGTGACAGGTCTGCCTCATGGGCGATGTCCTGCAGACCATACATATTGACGGGGAACAGCCGTTTGCTCTCCCTCACCTGCATCAGCGAGTTGCGCAGCACGGCATACTTGTCGTCGCCATACTCTTCCATGACATAGTCGCGAATGGCATCCACCTCATCGCAGAACAGATGTTTCAGTACCGCGCCGGCATGACTCTTACCCGAGCCATACGTGCCAGCCACCCACAGCGGCTTGTGCGTGTCGGCATCGTTGTTGCGAATGGCCTTGATGGCTCTTCCGAGCAGGTCGTTAAACTGGTCATTGGCGATGAAGGTCTTCCAGTCGTCGGGTCCCTCATTCTTGATGCTGTAAGCTGGACGCATTGAGCGGAGCTTCACTATGTCGTTGTATCTTGTTGCCATAGGTCAAACGGTCTTGATAAAGTGGTCAATCAGTGCATTGGTCAGTTCTTCTCTCACGCCCTTGTCTTGAAGCAACTCCCAAAGCTCATCGTCGAAATAGGCGTAGTTGACGTAATCGCGAAGGTATTTGGCAGAGGGAGTTCGAGCGTGTGAATTCACGCCATCTCCAACCCATCTAATATGGTAATATAGAGAAGAACTTAAATGAAAGAAAGGTTTATATATTGGCGTGATTGGGGCGCTGGAGTATTTGGAGCATTCTGCTATATAGTTCGTTTTCAAACGCTCATCAAAGCAGATTCTATTTTCCAACTGCTCACCTCTCCCTATACTATTAAAAATTGAGAGTACAAAGAATATTTTGGCATTAGAAGGATTTCTCATGCCAGTACCTCTCTTTGTTTGAAGTAAGAGCGTCTTATAGAAATCTATTTGCAGACCCATACTATTGCACTATTAGTTTCAATGCTTCTATTGCGGATAAGCCATCACGCAAGGTGATATTATCCAATCCCATGTTTAACTCCGCAATAATCAGACGATTATTTTCACTATTTAAAGCACGGAGTATTTCTGTTAATGAAGGCTTTTGAATGCCAAACTCCTTATATATGCCAACAACGTTATCGTCAGCATACAAATCACTCACCCTGAAAGATGATACACCTTTTTCTTCTGCATATTTGTAAAGAGAATAGATGACGGCCTCTTTTTCGAGTTCATCGTATGGTCTCTTTGTGTAGATGTTTTTTGAAACTTCTATGAGTTGACCAGCTTCACCTATAGGGCTTTCCTTGAAAGTTCTAAATAATGCGTAAACGACGTTGTGAACTGTTGTTTTGCTGTTTTCTGGATATTCCGTATAAACACGTTCCTCAATGTCCTTTTGGGTAATCGTCTCACTCCAATTCACGTTTTCCTTAAACCATTGTGCAATCGGAGAATTATATGAGAGGTTTATCCATATTAACTGCCAAACCAAGTCTGGCATATCGGTATAGATATTACACAACATTTGCCCAAACTCGGTAAGTTGTTTGCTCTTAGCGTCTACCAAAACCTGTGATTGTACAAGCCATTTGACAAAACTGGGCAATTGTTCCTTGATATGCAGGCCATGCGAATTGTCTTTGAAGTAATCTTCGTGATTATAAACGAAGTACTCAAACCAATCTCCATTTAAGCCAAAATTATTGTAACTTATGAGTTTCATTTTGCTCTGGTTATTTCTATTTCCTGTAATAAACAATGAAGCTGCCGCGATACATCCATGGTCATGAAATGTTAAGCATTTATGGCAACTCACACATTTGTCTTGCTTTATCTGTGCGTTTGGCAGAATTGTTAATGCGCCTGTTGGGCATTCAACCTCACAAGCCTCACAATCTACGCAATATGTTGATTTCGAGAATGCTCGTTTTATTAGACCTGTCAAAGTAGGGTCATTCTTCGCATTCACAAAAACTATCTTATAAGTGTTTTTCGAAAGTCTCTTTACCGAGAAAGAATATATCTTGCAAGAATAGCTCAATTCTCCTTTCTGGATTTCCTCGTTTTCTTTGTTCAATTGGAACTTACCAACAGCACGAAGCCAAGTGAAAAGAGGCTTTTGCGGATTACTTATTTCGAGAATTAAGTCTGTTTTTGATGAAACAACTTCCATTCGAGACGGGAAATCTATACCTCGCCCTCCTGCTCGCAGTTTCCATTTTCCCTCTCGAACATAATCGTGAATATCCTTGATGCCTGACTTTTCTGCAATATTCTCAATTCTCTGCAAGAAAGGATTAAGATTATCCTTGTAGCATTGATTTGAAACCATATCATTCCATTCTGACGAAAAAGGACAAATAAGGCATCCG
Source organism: uncultured Bacteroidaceae bacterium (assembly GCA_964415385.1). Taxonomy (GTDB): domain Bacteria; phylum Bacteroidota; class Bacteroidia; order Bacteroidales; family Bacteroidaceae; genus UBA3839. The sequence continues at coordinate 24,607 of CAYPZK010000029.1, read as the reverse complement.
ACTCTGGTCATTCCCTGGCGATATGCAGGGTTGATGAGAATGTTGTATTTGAACAGGTACAAAAAAATCTCGACAGAACTCCATCGCAGAATTGGGCTTGCATTTATTACGGTATTATGCTTAACTCCTTTTCCAATTCTTGCATTGTTTGCTCTCCTTATACTTTCTTCCGCCCTCAACCCATCAAAGGTAAGTACTCGTGCTTGTTTGCTGATGCCATCTTTTTCGGTTTTCATCATCCGATACAGAGGAGCCGTCTTCATGACTGAACAACACCAACGATGCGTGTCACTCGGTGTTCCAATCTTATCCCAATAGTTGAGCACAGACTCATGGTTGCGCGCTACAGAGAACTTCAGGTCGGGGAAGTTTTCGTGGTATTGCTTTTGTATGCGTTCATAGAGCTGGAGCGACGGCGGCAACTCGTAGCCGGTGTCGCTATAAATCACTTCGAAGTCGGTGCTGGGGATGGCGCGTGTGCAGAGGTCGAGCACCACCTGCGAGTCCTTTCCGCCAGAGAAGGAAGCAAGAAACTTGTCAATCTTCGTGGTCTGATAGACGCGCTTTCCCTCACTCTCGGCTGCGACCAGCGGCATGATGTCGAACGAGTCGCAGTCCTGCTTCACGATGGCCATCTTTTGCTTCGTTTTCTTCTCAGCCTTGGCTGCCAGCGCCTCGAAGTCGAGCGTGTTGGCTTCGGCGGCTTTCATGGTCTTCCGTGCCCCGGCATACTGCTCGTAGGTCTCATGGATAAACTCTATGGCCTCGCTCTCGAGCAGGAACATCAAGTCGGCATTGCGTGCCAGCATCCGTTTCACATCGACGGGCTTCAACACAAGCTTTTCCTGCCCCGGCTGAAACACCACGGTGGCCTCGTCGTATATATTGGCACCCTTGGCCTCAAACACCAGCTCGCCACGATACCAGTACTGCTTGTTGACAGCCCATAGCAACGGCTCGTCTGAATGGGGATAGCTCCATCCGAGTTCGTTCAACTTCAGCAAATCCAGTTCTTCCCAAAAGACAGGGCGCGGTGAGATGCCAAGTGTGCCGTCCACCCTGCGTGAGTGGAGCGCAACGCCACCTGTTTCTCTATCCCAAGTGATGCTATACATGATCTGTCCTGCCTTCTTTCAATATCCGACAGAACCCCAATATCGGAACGTGATATTTTGTAAAAACAGATTAGGCTATACGAAAATACGTGGGATTCGCCTGTTGCCGTCCCACTGTTCGAGGCTCTCGCATTGCCCAAATCGTCAGAACGGACAACGCAGAAAGCCCACGCATGGTATATATATTCTGCCATGCATGGGCATACCATATTAATATATGGCAAACTCACGGCACGGCACAGCATACTATATACCTACCGTGAGCATCTACTATTGTCTTGTCCTCAGACGATTAAGTGTAACTGCGAGATTACGAACAGTCAAAGACAAGCGTCAAGTAAACGCTCTTTCCATAAAGTCAGCACTTGCTAAATCCTGTTTTTGAACAGTAAAAAGCAAAATGCCGCCGCAAATTTACAAAAAAAATGATGCACATCAAGAAGAAAACGGAAAAAAAAATTATTTCTTGTCGCTGCTGTTGGCTATCTGAATCTATCTGAATCTGATGCCTTGAAACATATAGCGTATATCCTGAGGACGCGTCACAGATTCAGAAGTCCAGCTCGCCTTCCTGCCATTCCGCCTGTCCCCAAGCCTCGTGGGCAGCAGCCTGCACGCCCAACCCGATGAGGCGGATGGGGCGGGCGGCAGAATAGTCCACACGTGCCATCAGCTGCCGGGCCAGCGGCAGGATGTCGTCCTTGTGCCGGAGAACCCTCTCCTGCGTGATGCTGCGCGTGATCTGCGAGAAATCAGCGAACTTCACCTTCAGCGTCAGCGTGCGTCCCTCAAACCCGCTCTTGGCGAGCCTGCGCTCCAGTTCCAGCACGGCATGGTAGAGCTCCACGATGACCGCCGTCCGCTTGTGGATGTCCTTGTCGAACGTCCGCTCGCAGCTCACCGACTTCCGTTCCCATTCCGTCACCACAGGGCTCTCGTCGATGCCCCGCGCCGCATCGTAGAAGGACTGCCCCCTGGTGCCGAACGCCCGCGTCAGCCCCTGTAGCGAATAGTCCCGCAACTGACGGCCGTAATAGATGCCCATGCGGTGCATGGTCGCAGCCGTTTTCTGTCCCACTCCCCAGAATTTTTCCACGGGCAGACGGTCGATGAAGCCCTGTGCCCGCTCGGGATGCACCACGCAGAGCCCGTCGGGCTTGCGGAAGTCGGAGGCAATCTTGGCCAGCAGCTTGCAGTAGCTCACGCCTGCCGAGGCCGTCAGCTGCAACTCGTCGCGGATGGCCTGTTTGATTTCCTTCGCCACGTCCTGAGCCAGCCGGATGCCCCGCTTGTTCTCCGTCACGTCCAGAAAAGCCTCATCAATGGACACCGGCTCTATCACATCCGTGTAACGCCGGAAAATCTCGTGAACCTGAGCCGACACGGCCTTGTACTGCCCGAAGCGCGGGGGCACGATGACGAGCTGCGGACACAGCCGCTTGGCCGTCACCATCGCCTGGGCCGAATGCACCCCGAAGCGACGTGCCTCGTAGCTGGCCGTCGAGACCACCCCGCGCGGCTCGTCGTGGCCCACCGCCACAGGCAGTCCCCGCAGGGCGGGATTGTCGCGCTGCTCCACGGCCGCGAAGAAGCAGTCCATGTCCACGTGTATGATTTTCCGGTTCACGTCCATTCGTCCTTCTCCAGTCCCTCCCGCATGATGCCACCTCTTGCCCCTGCCGTCAGGAGAGGGGCCGGAGGAAATACGAGGAAAGACTTGTCCACAAAGTTACGGTTTTTGCGCGAGAAATCCCTTATCCTCCCCGCGCAACTTTTTTCACGGACTCCGCACAGAAAATTCCCGGACACCACACAGCGCATGTCTCTTTTCCGGCGAAATGCTGTCGGACGAACGCGTTCGTTCGGCGGAATGAAGACGTTCGTCTCGGAAAACGAACGCGTTCGTTTCACGAAAAATCAGACTAAAAGCAATTTTTTCAAGACACATTCCGGAGATTTTTCCGGTCGTTTCCGTGAGATGGAATTGCGCCTCGGAAATAAGAAAATGAAAATCATTATCTATATGTCTCCCGGTTTGCACTCATTTTCCCTGCGGTGCTTGACAGCAGAATCTGCGGTCGGCTTGTCCGTTTCCGCAGGCCGGCATTTGGCAGAACGGCGGATTTGTCGTAAATTTGCAGGCAGAACGGACGATTCCATTCACAAATCTTCAGCAATAATACGTTTCTCGAATGAAAAAACTCAAGAAAGTCATCGTGCTCGGCTCAGGAGCACTGAAAATCGGCCAGGCCGGCGAGTTCGACTATTCCGGCTCCCAGGCTCTCAAGGCACTGCGCCAGGAGGGCATCAGCAGCGTGCTGGTCAATCCGAACATCGCCACCATCCAGACTTCGGAAGGCATCGCCGACACGGTCTATTTCCAGCCGGTGAACACGCATTTCGTCACCGAAATCATCAAGAAGGAGCGTCCCGACGGCATTCTCCTCGCCTTCGGCGGCCAGACCGCGCTCAACTGCGGCACGGAACTGCACCAGACTGGGGTGCTCCAGAAATACGGTGTGGAAGTGCTCGGCACCAGCGTCGAGGCCATCATGAACACGGAAGACCGTGACCGCTTCGTCAGGAAGCTGAATGAAATCAACCTGAAGACACCGGTGAGCCACGCCGTGGAGAACATGGACGACGCGCTGACAGCGGCCCGCGCCATCGGCTACCCCGTCATGATCCGCTCGGCCTACGCTCTGGGCGGCCTGGGCTCGGGCATCTGCCCCGACGAGCAGCGGTTCAGGGAAGTGGCCGAAAGTGCTTTCACGTTCGCACCGCAGATTCTCGTGGAAGAATCGCTGAAGGGATGGAAGGAAATTGAGTTCGAGGTCATCCGCGATGCCAACGACCATTGCTTCACCGTGGCCTCGATGGAGAATTTCGACCCGCTGGGCATCCATACGGGCGAGAGTATCGTGGTGGCTCCGACCTGCTCGCTCACCGACGCTCAAGTGAAGCTGCTGCAGGAGCTGTCCGTCCGCTGCGTGCGCCACCTCGACATCGTGGGCGAATGCAATATTCAGTTCGCCTTCAACGCCGATACCGACGACTACCGCATCATCGAGGTGAATGCCCGTCTGAGCCGGTCCTCGGCTCTGGCCTCCAAGGCCACGGGCTATCCGCTGGCCTTCGTGGCCGCCAAAATCGCGCTGGGCTATACACTCGACCAAATCGGCGAGCCGGGCACACCGAACTCGGCCTACGTGGCTCCGCAGCTCGACTACATGATCTGCAAGATTCCACGCTGGGATCTCACGAAGTTTGTGGGTGTGAGCCGTCTCATCGGGTCTTCCATGAAGTCTGTGGGCGAAATCATGAGCATCGGACGCTCGTTCGAGGAAATGATTCAGAAGGGGCTGCGCATGATTGGTCAGGGCATGCACGGCTTCGTGGGCAACGACCACACGCGCTTCGAGAATCTCGACGACGCACTGGCCAACCCGACCGACCTGCGCATCTTCGCCATCGCGCAGGCACTGGAGGAGGGCTACACCATCGACCGCATCGAGGAGCTGACAAAAATTGACAAGTGGTTCATCAGCCGCCTGAAGCACATCGTGGACCTGAAGCACGAACTGCAACGCTTCGACCGGCTTGAGGACATCAGCGACGACCTGCTGCGCGAGGTGAAGAGTGCCGGATTCAGCGACTTCCAGATTGCCCGTTTCGTACTGAAGCCGACGGGCAGCATGGAGAAGGCCAACCTCGCCGTGCGCCGCTACCGCAAGCAGCGGGGCATCGTGCCGGCCGTGAAACGTATCAACACGGTGGCCAGCGAGCATCCCGAGCTCACGAACTACCTCTATATGACCTACGCCGTGAATCAGCACGACATCGACTTCTACAAAAACGAGAAATCGGTCGTGGTGCTCGGCAGCGGAGCCTACCGCATCGGCTCCAGCGTGGAGTTTGACTGGTGTTCGGTGAACGCCATCAATACGGCCCGCCACCTCGGCTACAAGTCCATCATAATCAACTACAACCCCGAGACGGTCTCGACCGACTACGACATGTGCGACCGCCTCTATTTCGACGAGCTGACGCTGGAGCGCGTGCTCGATGTCATCGACCTGGAGCAGCCGCGCGGCGTGGTGGTGAGCGTGGGCGGACAGATTCCGAACAACCTCGCCATGAAGCTCTACCGCCAGGGCGTGCCAGTGCTCGGCACGTCGCCGGTGGACATCGACCGTGCCGAGAACCGCGATAAATTTTCCGCCATGCTGGACAAGCTCGGCATCGACCAGCCGGCCTGGCGCGCACTGACCTCGCTCGACGACATCAAGGAGTTTGTGGGCGAAGTGGGCTATCCCGTGCTCGTCCGCCCGTCCTATGTGCTCTCGGGAGCCGCCATGAACGTGTGCTACGACAATGAGGAGCTGGAGCGCTTCCTGGCGATGGCCACGGAAGTGTCGAAGGACTATCCGGTGGTGGTGAGCAAATTCATGACCGACACGAAGGAAATCGAATTCGACGCAGTGGCCGACCACGGCGAAATCGTGGAGTATGCCATCTCGGAGCACGTGGAGTATGCCGGAGTCCACTCGGGCGATGCCACGATGGTATTCCCCGCCCAGTACGTCTATTTCTCAACCATCCGCCAAATCAAGAAGATTTCGCGCAAGATTGCCAAGGAGCTGAACATCAGCGGACCTTTCAACATCCAATACCTGGCCAAGCAGCGCGACGTGAAGGTCATCGAATGCAACCTGCGTGCCTCCCGCTCCTTCCCGTTCGTGAGCAAGATTCTGAAGACGAACTTCATCGAGACAGCCACGCGCATCATGCTCGACGCGCCATATCAGCGGCCTGAGAAAGGTGAATTCGACATCGACCGCATCGGCGTGAAGGCCAGCCAGTTCTCTTTTGCCCGCCTGCAGAACGCCGACCCCGTGCTCGGTGTCGATATGAGTTCCACAGGCGAGGTGGGATGTCTCGGCGACGACCTCCACGAGGCACTTCTCAACGCGCTCATTGCCACCGGCTACCGCATTCCGCAAAAGAGCGTGCTCATCTCCTCGGGCGGAGTCAAAGGCAAAGTGGATTTACTCGAGCCGGCGCAGGAACTGGCCCGCAAGGGATTCGATATCTACGCCACGGCGGGCACGGCCAGGTTTTTCCAGGAGAACGGCGTACCGGCCAAGGCCGTGCGCTGGCCGGACGAGAAGGGCGACAACAACGTGATGGACTTGATTGCACAACACCAGATCGAGCTGATCATCAACGTGCCGAAGAACCACACGAAGCGGGAGCTCACCAACGGCTACCGCATCCGCCGCGCCGCCATCGACCACAACATCCCGCTCATGACCAATGTCCGGCTGGCCAAGGCCTTCATCGAGGCCTTCACCACAATGAGCCTCGACGATGTGAAGGTGAAGAGCTGGCAGGAATACAACAACTGAGCCCACAGGCTTTTCCCCACGAACCGAATCCGCACGGCACACCCCTGCCCTGCGGATTCTTCATTTTCCCCTGTCCATCCACGGCGCAAATGCGGGAATGGATAAGGACCGCCGGAAAAGTACGGCATGTTAAGAAGAGTTAAGCCTGTTCAAAAAACGCCCATCATTCCGTTTCTATCAGTGAACGCATCAGAATATGAATCAGAAACAATTCGAACAGGCTGTTCCGCAAGTGCGTCCCCTGCTGCTGGCCATCGCCACCGCGATGAACATCCGTGACGAGGAGGCGGAAGACATCGCACAAGACGTGATGCTCCGCCTGTGGAGCCTGCACGCCGACCTGACCGATGCAGCCCACATGACCGCACTGGCACGCGTGGCCGCACGGCATTGCTGCATCGACAGCCTGCGCCGACACCGTCTGCTGTCCATTGATGATGCCCGTCACGCCGTCGGCCTCGATGCTGCCGCCGACCTGCGGATGCCGGTGGAAGACGAAGAGCAGACGGCATGGCTGATGAGAAAGATGAGGCAACTACCCTCCACGGAATACCAAGTGCTGCGGCTGAGGCAGGTGGAGGAACGCTCTACGGAAGAAATCGCCGCCCTGCTGGGCATCGCCCCATCGTCCGTAGCCACCCTGCTCTCCCGCGCCCGCCGCCGTCTGCTGGCTGCCATCCGCCGGCAACGGACGAAATGACGGAACAAAAACATGCAAAACATCTGAATTCCACATTTCCACTTATGAATATACCATCACTCATCCGGAAGTTCCTGAACGGAGAAACAACCGTGGAGGAAGAGCGACAACTGAAAGACTATTTCCATTCCCATCCCGCCACAGAGGCTGAATGCGATTTCCAAGACATGTTCGCTTACTTCGAGGCTGACATGCCGATGGACGACCGGCTGTCGCAGGAACTCAACGCCGGGGAAGAGCCGGCCGGCACGCCTGCCCCACCCACAACCGCCCGACGATTGCACGCTCTCCCATTCTGGCTTGCAGCAGGCTGCGTGGCCGCCGTCGTGCTGGTCTTCTTCCTCCGGCCTCAGCAACCGCCCCGCAACTCCGGTTCTCAGACGGCAGAGACGATGGTGGCCGTCGTTGACAGCAGCGGGACACGGACAGCACCGACCGTCCCATCCGACTCGGCGACAGTCTCACCCCAAGACACGCGTCCAACGCCACACGCACGCCGACGCTACCGCGTGGCAGAGCCGCGTCCATCCTACTGTGCCACCAACGCAACCGCCACACAGACTTTAGACTCCGTCCTACACACATCCGAGCGGAAAGTGGAGACGCAACTGCTGCGGCAAGACCTGCAACAGGCCCTCACCCAAGAAATCATCACCGCGATGCTCGACCGGCAGGAGGCCGTCTCACAACTCATTCTGGCCAACATGCCCGACGCTGACGAAGAAGAATACATCGTGTCCTATTGACGCGCGACAGCACACATCTTATAAACATTTCATTCATCCAACAACATCCACACACCTATGAAAACGAAACGCATCCTCATCGCCCTGCTCACACTGGCAGCAGGCATCACAGCACCGGCACAGCCACACGTACAGAACAGCATCAACGCATTCACCAAACGCTATAAGGACAACGTCACCCTGACCATGTCACGTCCCCAGGAGGCGGAAGCCAAAGGCAGCTATGCCCTCATCTACGCATTCTATCTGAAACGGAGAAACACCGATGCCATCAACGACATGCGCGATGCCTTCTGCGAAGACGCCTCGTCAGCCTACCTCTTCATCGGTGAACGAGGAGCCAACATCATTCCCTCTCCCGCAGGGAAAGACAAAGAAAAGACTTCCACGACAGCAGAAACCGGTCAGCAGACCCGCCTGCACGCTCTCTGCTACGGCATCGGGAACCAAGACCAAATCATCATCGGACAGAAGTATGACCACTGGACACTGCTTGTCATGACGGCATCCGACACGACGTACCGCACCGCCTATGCCCTGGAATGGACAAAAGTGAAACATGGAGCCATCGTCGGACGCATCGTGGAAGTCTATGGACCGAAGCCCCACAAAGCAGCCTCGCTTCGAAGTCCCTTTTCACTGATTCGCCCACAACAATTCAACAGCCCGCACATCGACAACCTGCTCCAACTAGACACACTATTTCTTCCCCGCTACAACAAAGATGCCGAACCCGACCCGAACACCCCCGACGGATTTCTGAAACGCTTCAACCGCCTGCGACAGGCCATCAAGATCTGTCTGCAGGACACCAGTGCCGCCACGCTCGAGACCTACGCCATCCAGATGATAGAATGCAGCCAGAGCAAAGGAGCGAAGCTCTCCTCCGACCTCATCCGCGGAAACTGCGCACAGACCCTCGACAAACTGCAAGTCGCCATCCTCAACAAGGACGAATGGAACCAAGACGCTGCCGGCATCGACGAAATCAACTACATCCGCAATCTGCTCGAAGAAGCCAAGAACAATCTCAACAAGACAAAATAGGACAGCACACGGCATCGCTGATTCGACAGCCTGCGCCGACATACCTCGCTACACTTCGCCCGGCAGCTGCGGCAGCGAGATGTGGTAGCGCACTGCCAGGAAACGGATGACGCAGACCACCAGAAAGGAGACGACGACCGTGACATAGAGCGGCGCACCCAGCACGAAGCACAGCCAGTAGGCCAGCCCACCCAGCACACAGGCACTGGCGTAAATCTCTTTCTGAAAAATGACGGGAACGTTGTTGAGCAGCACGTCACGGATGACACCTCCCGCCGCGCCCGTGAGACAGCCCATCACGACGGCCACCCAGAAGGGATGTCCCAGCGAGAGCGTCTTTTGAAGCCCCGCGATGGTGAAGAGCGCCAGACCAATGGTATCGAACACAAGCCATGCATTGTCGAGACGGCGCAGATAATGATGGAAGATGATGACGACCCCTTGCGCCAGAAACGTGCAGACGATGTAGATGCTGCTCGTCATCCAGAACGGCGTGACCCCCAGCATGACATCGCGAATCGTGCCACCACCGATAGCCACGGCAAAGCCGCACACAAAGCCGCCGAACCAGTCGAAATGCTTGCTGGCGGCCATCCGGATGCCCGAGATGGCAAAGGCGAATGTTCCGATGAACTCAAGGATGCGCTGAAGCGTGCGCACAAACTCCAAGTCTTCGTAAAGCACGATACTGATCAAGGAAAATAGAGTGTCAGAGAATGAATGACATTGTGAACGATTACGCGGAATCCGTTGCTGATGCGGATTCCGCGGTCGTTGCAAATCATCACACGTCCGTGGTCGGCAACGTGGAGAAACTCAGACGGCTGCGCCGAATCGGAAAGGTCACATCGTAGCGACCCTTCACTTTCTTGTCGCCCCGCTTGGCCGGCACAAACCGCATTTTCCGGCACACGCGCTCCGCCTCCTCGTCAAACTCCCTGCTGACGCTGCGCACCACGTGGGTTTCCACCACCCGGCCCTTCTCGTTCAGGATGCAGGCCACGACAATGCGACCCTCAATCCGCTTGTCGGTCACGGCCGGATTGTCCCAGTTCTTTTTTTGGAATTGCTGCAGAGCCTCCTCTCCGCCCTTGTAGGAAGGCTGCGTCACGCGCTCGCGCCGCTGGATGAACGGATCGTTGCCGAAACCGAAAAACTGTGCGCGCACCGTGGAGAGCGGCAGGAGAAGCAGGAAAAGAATCAAGAAATGTCTCATCGTTTTTACGCTGACCCTTGTAGTCATGGCTGCAAACTTACGCAAAATTCTTGAATAATAGCGCAATTTTCCGTACCTTTGCACAAATATTTTTATATTATTAAGAATCGAAATGATCACAGCAGAACAACTGAAGGACGTGAAGGAGCGCACGGAAGCCCTCCACCGCTATCTGGACATCGACCAGAAACGCGTGGAAGCGGAAGAGGAGGAGATGCGCACCCAGGCTCCCGACTTCTGGGAGGATGCCAAGGCCGCCGAGGCGCAGATGAAGAAGGTGAAGGACATCCGCAAGTGGATTGACGGCTACGACGAGGTGAAGCGCGCGACCGACGAGCTGGAACTGGCTTTCGACTACTACAAGGAAGAACTGGTGACCGAGGCGGAAGTGGACCAGGACTACGCCACAGCCATCCGCCTCATCGAGAATCTGGAGCTGAAGAACATGCTGCGCGACGAGGCCGACGGCATGGATGCCGTCCTCAAAATCAACTCGGGCGCGGGCGGCACCGAGAGCCAAGACTGGGCGCAGATGCTCATGCGCATGTATCAGCGATGGGCGGAATCCCACAACTACAAGGTGACCGTCAGCAACTATCAGGACGGCGACGAAGCCGGCATCAAGACGGTGACTATGGAGATTGAGGGTGACCACGCCTACGGCTATCTGAAAGGAGAGAACGGCGTTCACCGCCTCGTGCGCGTGAGCCCCTACAACGCGCAGGGCAAGCGCATGACGAGCTTCGCCAGCGTGTTCGTCACCCCGCTCGTGGACGACAGCATCGAAGTGGTCATCGACAAAAGCAAGATTTCGTGGGATCTCTTCCGCAGCGGCGGTGCCGGCGGACAGAACGTGAACAAGGTGGAGACGGGCGTGCGCCTACGCTACCAGTACGTTGACCCCGACACAGGCGAGGAAGAGGAAATCCTCATCGAGAATACGGAGACGCGCAAGCAGCTCGAAAACCGCGAGAACGCCCTGCGCCTGCTGCGCTCACAGCTCTACGACCGCGCCCTGAAAAAGAAAATGGCCGAGCAGGAGAAAATCGAGGCCGGCAAGAAGAAAATCGAATGGGGCTCACAAATCCGCTCCTATGTTTTCGACGACCGCCGTGTGAAAGACCACCGCACCAACTACCAGACGAGCGACGTGGCAGGCGTGATGGACGGCAAGATTGACGACTTCATCAAGGCCTACCTCATGGAATTTTCCAAGTAAGGTTCTTTTCCCCACAGACGATTAAGATTCTTTTCCCCACAAACAATAAGGATGACGCATGAGCTGCTTGTTGTAGTAGCGGGGGTCGCCCGTCACTTCCCGTCCGAGGAAGTCCGGCTTGACGTAGGCCTCGTCACTGCTGTGCAGCTCGATTTCCGCCATCACGAGCCCCGCGTTGTCGCCCAGAAACTCGTCAACCTCGACAGTGTGCGCACCGTCGTGGACAAGCCAGCGGATTTTGTCAATACGCCCCGGACGGCACAGGCTCATGAGTTGGTGTCCGTCCTCCAGCGGCACCTCCGTCTCAAATTCGTAGCGTGACAGCCCGTTGTCCGTCGAAGGCCCCTTGATGGTGAGATAAGCCTTCTCATCGCGGATACGCACTCGCACCGTGCGCCCCGGTGCCGTGTCGAAATATCCTTGTTCTATATGGCTATGGGCGTATGCCCGGCTCTTGTACTCACCGACCACGATGAATTTCCGCTCGATTTCGAAATTCATGGTTGTCTTCAAAAAAAATAATGTATCCTGAACCTCTGATAACTTTCATTCACGGCAGAAGCATCTTCTGCCCATCCCTCACGTAGATGCCGCCCGGCGCATGCTCAATCAGCCCGTCCCGGCTCACCACACGTCCGCTGAGGTCCACCAGTTCCCCGTTCCCCTTCCGGAACCCCGCATCGGGAGCTTCGGAAGGAAAACTGACAGCCGTAGCCACGGGAGCCAGCGTCATGCAGTCGATGTCCGGCATCCAGGCCGAGGCGTTGTAGAGGCGCACCACATTGTCGCCTGCCACGAGATGGATGCACGTGGTCGTGGTGCCCACCGTCGTCCAGCCGCCCGAATTGCAGGAGAGCGTGGCCGCCTTTGTACCGTTCACGTCCACGTTGATGGTGCGGTTCTCGCCCGACAAGTAGCTGATGGTCATGTCGTAGTCACCCTCCTCGGGCACCCACACGTTGCGCCATTGCAGGTCGTTCGCCGCGCTCCGTCCGAGCCAGCCGGCCTTCCCGCCGCCCGAGCAGCCCGAAGCTGCCGCATAGACAGCCGTTTCCGCCGTCTGGTTGTTGGTCAGCTCCTGGTATGCGCCCAGCCAGGCCGTTTCCGCCTCATATACCGTGCGCGTGAGCCGCCGCTCGCCCGTTACCCTATAGATTTTCGTTCCATGAGCCGGCACGGTCATCGAGACCGACTCCGTGAACGTATTCGTCAAGTCGCGCTGCGCAAAACAGTCGTGCAACGTCACGTTGCCGTCGAGGTCGATGTCGGTGAACGTCAGCTTCACCGCCTTTGCCGCATCCGTCGGATTGTAGAGTGCCACGGCCCGCGTCAGCCCGTTCCGCTCCACAATGTCCTTCACGAGCACGTAGGCTCCATCCTGTTCGCTTACCACGTAGGCCTGCAGCCCGAGCCGATCCTGGTTCAGCGCAATCAGGTCCGTGTTGCCCATCAGGCTACGGGCTGTGGACGAAATAGAGCGAAGGTCGCAGCCGATGAGCAGCGGACTGCTCATGATGCACCACATGCCGAAGTGCGTCTGATCCTCCGTGGTGGAAAGGCCGCGTCCCACCTCCAGCATGTCCATGTCGTTGTAGTGTCCGCCACCGCAGTAGGCCGACAGATAGAGATTCTGCCCGATGATGTCCTTCACGGAGTTCCACGAGGCATTGATGTCTTGTGAGATGCGCCAGGAGTCGGCGATGTCCACCACCCACGTGCCCGGAAAATCCCAGCGGCACACGTTGTAGTCCACGTCACGTCCCGTCCGGCCGATGGCCTCGGCGATGGCTGTGTAGCGTTCCTGCGGATCGAGATTCAGCTTCTCCGTGTTCTGCCACGATGTGCCGCCGCAGAAATCCACCTTGATGAAGTCGAACTCCAGGCCGGTGAAGAACAGCTGGCAGTCCTGGTCGTCGTGACCGAGCAGCCCCGTGCCCTCCTCATGCGTCTCGCCGCCGTAGTAGGCCGCACACGTACCGCGCCCGGCATCCGAATAGATTCCGGCTTTCAGCCCCTTGGCATGGATATAGTCCACCACCGGTTTCAGCCCGTTCGGAAAACGCGTGGCATTGATGCCCAGCGTGCCATCCTCGGCGCGGTCCCACTGAAATCCGTCGTCGATGTTGATATAGTTGTAGCCGCAGGTGTCCAACCCCGTCGCTACCATCGCGTCGGCCTGTCCTTTGATGATGTCTTCACTGATTTTGGCAGCGAACGTATTCCACGAGCTCCAGCCCATCAGGGGAGCCTTGAAGGTGGCCGATGTCTGTGCGTCCGCCGTCAGTCCCGCTGCGAGCAGCACGACCACGAGAATCCTGTTTCTTTTCATCGTTCGGTCTTTTTTATAATTATTTTTATGGTCAGGTAATTTTCGATGCTTCGGCCTGCTCCGAATCGAACGCGGAGTTTGCCATTGGCAAAGTTACGATTTTTTGTGCAGACACACATGCAAACAATCCGATTTTTCCACATGAAATTCCCCAAAACGTTTTTCCACAGGAAAACTTTGGCACTCTGAAGAGAAAGACGTAAATTTGCAACGTATAAAAAAGGTAACCGAATCTCTTGCAGATTCTGTATTTTTTTCTTTGAAACATGATGAAACGGATCAAAACGGTGTTCAGTTCATGGCTTCTGGCCGTGGCTGTGACAGCATGTGCCCAAGAGGGGACAATGGTAGTGAGAATCAATGTGGCAGACACGGGCGACACGCTCCTGATTTCGGAGGGAGGCCGACGCGACACGGTGATGGCACAGAACGGTGCATTCAAATATGAGAAGGAGCTGCAGACGGCGGGCAGAATCGTGGTCGCCACGCCAGGCACCTTCCGAGGCACGGAACAGAAGTTCTTCCAGCGGCCGGCCGTCCCGGGCGAAACGCTGGAGGTGACGGGCACGTGGGATGACCTGAAGTTCGGCGGAAGCACATTCTATCAGGACTATGAGGCCATCAGCGCCGAGGTGGCCGAGGCCAGCAAGGAGCTGGACGACTACAATGCGGAGCTTGCGAAGCGCATCGAGGCCGGCGAGAGCCGCGACTCCGTGGTGAATGAGTATGAGCGGGAATCACCACCCTACTACGACCGCATGCGTGCACGGCTGATGGAAGTGGTGCGGAAGAACAACGACCGGGAGGCTATGGCCTGTTTCATCATCCATTTCATGGATCTGGACAAGATGGAGGAGGCGGTATCTCTGCTTTCCGACCGCGTGCGCAACGGTCGCATGAAGGACATCTGCTATGAGGGCATCAACCGCATGAAGGCGCAGCAGGAGGCCGAGGAAAAAGCCGCCAAGGCGCAGAGTGCAGGCGTGGAAGTGGCCGACTTCACATTGGAGGACATCAACGGCCAGCCGCTCACGTTCTCATCGCTGCGCGGTCAGTATGTATTGCTGGACTTCTGGGGCAGCTGGTGCTACTGGTGCATCAAGGGCATGCCGCAGATGAAAGAATATTATGCGAAGTACAAAGGCAAGTTCGAGATTCTCGGTATCGACTGCGGCGACACTTCTGAAAAATGGAAAGAGGCCGTGGCAAAGCACGAACTGCCATGGAAGCACGTCATCAACGGCAAGGGCGAGGCAGACGTGACGAAGCAGTTCGCCATCCAAGGCTACCCGACGAAGATTCTCGTGGGTCCCGACGGCAAAATCGTAAAGACCGTGGTGGGCGAGGATCCTACCTTCTACTCGTTCCTCGACGAGACGTTCGGCAAATAAGAAAGTATTTCAGCCCCTTCTGTTCCGGGGAAGTCCTCCACAAGATTATTTCTTACGCATATAAATGAGGAAGCCCACGGGCAGGGCGAGCACGCAGCCGACAGCATCAGCCAGCCAGTCCCACCAGTCGCCCGAGCGGCTGGTGGTGAGGTAGGCCTGATAAAGCTCCATGAGGCCACCGAACAGTAGCGGGAAACCGAATGCGGGGAGAAGAACAGTGAATCCACGGAACCGGCTCCGGCTCTCCGTCTGCGGGCGGTGTCGGAGCCGGTTGTGGCGATTCCGGCTGAGATCAATCCAGACTGCAAGGCTGAGGCCGCCATACATGACAAAATGAACCCACTTGTCGATGAGAGGCACACGCTCCATCTCGGGCACTTCGGGAATGGGCACGGCTGACAGAATATAGACAGCGAGCGTGGCGAGCAGGGTAAAAGGATATTTTGACAACTGACTGAAGAAATGATTGATAATCTTGCAAAATCGCTGCAAAAGTACAAAAAAAATTGTAAATTTGCAGCGTCAAGTAAGAATTATGTCTGAGAATCGAGAAAACTTTGCCACCCGCATCGGTGCGGTGCTCGCGCTGGCAGGCTCAGCCGTGGGTCTGGGCAACGTGTGGCGCTTCCCCATTGAGACGGGGCGCAACGGCGGGGCGGCTTTCATTCTTGTCTATATCGGCTGCATCCTGTTGCTGGGGATTCCGGTGATGATGAGCGAGTTCATCATCGGGCGTAGCACGCACAGCAACGCGGCGGGAGCTTTCCGCAAGCTGGCACCGGGCACGCAATGGAAGTGGGTGGGACGTCTCGGCGTGTTCGCCGGCTTCGTCATCCTCAGCTACTACTCCGTGGTGGCCGGCTGGACGGTGGAGTATGCCTGGATGGCTCTCACCAACCAGTTCAGCGGCAAAAGCGTCGCCGACTATCCGCGCATGTTCAGCGAGTTCGCCGCCAATCCCGTGAAACCTGCCGTCTGGCTCGTGCTGTTCATTCTGCTCACCCACTATGTGGTGGTGAAGGGCGTGACGCGGGGCATCGAGCGGTGGTCGCGGGTGCTGATGCCGATGCTCTTCGTCATCATCGCCCTGCTGGTGGTGTGCGCCGTGTGTCTGCCGGGGGCAGGCGCAGGCGTTACGTTCCTGCTCAAGCCCGACTTCTCGAAGGTGACGGGCGGTGTGGTGCTCAGTGCAATGGGACAGGCTTTCTTCTCGCTCTCGCTCGGACTGGGCTGTCTCTGCACCTATGCCTCCTACTTCAATCAGCAGACCAATCTGGCCAAGACCGCAGGGCAGGTGTGTGCCATCGACACACTCATCGCCCTCATGTCCGGCTTCATCATCTTTCCGGCTGCGGCTGCGGCGGGCTACAGCCTGCAACCGGGTGACATCGGTCCCTCACTCATCTTCATCACGCTGCCGAGCGTGTTCCAGCAGGCCTTTGCAGGGCTGCCCGTGCTGTCGTATGTCTTCAGCGTGCTGTTCTACGTGCTGCTGATTCTGGCCGCACTCACGAGCACCATCAGCATGCACGAAATCGTGACTTCCTACATCTCGGAGGAATATCACATCAAGCGCAGTCGCGCTGCCACCTTCGAAACCGTTGCCTGCATCATTCTGGGCATTGCCTGCTCGCTCTCTTTCGGCGTGCTGAAAGGCGTGCAGGTGGCAGGCAAGGGCATCTTCGACATCTGCGACTGGCTGGTGTCGGATTTCTGCATGCCCATCGGAGCCTTCTTCATCTCCATCTTCGTGGGATGGTTCATCGACCGCCGGATTCTGGCAGGGGAACTGACTAATCAGGGCACGAGGCGTGCGCCCTACCGACGACTGCTGGTGTTCCTGCTTCGCTTCGTCACGCCGCTCGCCATTCTGGCCATTTTTCTCAACCAACTCAGAGGCTGAATGCGTATGGCTGTCAATCGGGAAAACTTCGGAAGTAAGATAGGAGCCGTGCTGGCCGCAGCAGGATCCGCCGTGGGGCTGGGCAACATCTGGCGCTTCCCCATCGAAACGGGACGCAACGGCGGGGCGGCCTTCATTCTGGTCTATATCGGCTGCATTCTCATCATGGGCTTCCCCGTGATGCTGAGCGAGTTTCTCATCGGCCGCCACACGCAGGCGAACACGGCGCGGGCCTATCAGAAACTGGCACCGGGCACGCAGTGGAAATGGGTGGGACGGCTCGGCGTGTTCACCGGTTTCTTTATCATGTGCTACTACTGCGTGATTGCGGGCTGGACCATCGAATATGCCGTAGTAGCTCTGCAAGGCGGCTTCAGCGGCAAGACGGCCGCCGACTTTCCGCAGATGTTCAACGCCTTCGTCTCCGACCCCGTGAAGCCGATTCTGTGGATGGTCATCTTCGTCATCCTCACCCATGTGGTCATCGTGCGTGGCGTGACCAAGGGCATCGAGCGGTGGAGCAAGATTCTCATGCCGATTCTCTTCATCATCGTGGCCCTGCTCGTCGTCTGCTCCGTTTCCCTGCCGAACTCAGGGCGCGGACTGGAGTTCCTGCTCCGGCCCGACTTCTCGAAGGTGACGGGCAAGACGATGCTCAGCGCAATGGGGCAGGCCTTCTACTCCCTCTCGCTCGGCATGGGCTGCCTCTGCACCTACGCTTCCTATTTCGACAAGAAGACGAACCTCGTCAAAACCGCCGGACAGGTGTGTGCCATCGACACGCTCATCGCCCTCATGGCCGGTTTCATCATCTTCCCCGCCGCGGCCGCAGCCAATTATTCACTGCGCCCGGAAGACATCGGCCCGTCGTTGCTCTTCATCACGCTGCCGAACGTATTCAACCAGGCCTTTGCCGGTGCACCCGTCCTGGCCTACATTTTCAGCGTGCTGTTCTACCTGCTCGTCATTCTGGCCGCCCTCACCAGCATGATCTCACTCCACGAAGTCGTGACCTCCTACATGTCGGAGGAGTTCCAATGGACGCGACGGAAAGCCGCACTGGCCGAGACCGTCGTCTGCATCATACTCGGCTGTTTCTGCTCTCTCTCCTTCGGAATGCTGAACGGAGTGCGCATCGGTGGTATGACGATTTTCGACACGTTCGACTGGACAGCCTCGAACATCTGTCTGCCTGTCGGCGGTCTCTTCATCAGCATCTTCACAGGCTGGTATCTCGACAAGCAGCTGTTCCGCGACGAAATCACAAACTTCGGCCACACCCATGCCCCGTACTTCAAGGTGCTGATATTTACGTTGCGCTACATCGCCCCGTGCGCCATCCTCCTCGTGCTGCTCAACCAACTCGGCATCCTCAACATTCTCTGATTCCCTTTCTTTCGCACAATCTGTCAGGCAAATTGTCAATTGTCGCTGTATGCCATGACTAATTCTTCTTTGCGTATTTCTTCACCAGTCTGTCCCATGCCTGAAGGTAGTCCTGCCATGCGCATTCTGCATCACCGCCACATTCTGCGATGACAAGGTAGCAAAAAAGAGCGGCACCGGATTCGTCTCCGTTGACACCGAACTCGGCAAGGGCATGGTTCATTTTCAGCCTATCTACATGATAGTGTTCACCTTCCTTCTTATAATGAGCCTCGAAGGCACACATACCTGTCCAGCTGCGATAATAGCGGATATATTCCTCATCACAATACATGAACCAGTGGTCTTCCATCGCTTCGGGAATATGTCCCCTACGCAGCACGTCCATCGCCTTGACGGGAATGCTGAAGTCAAAGGGCATATCGGTTATGGCATCCGAATGATTGGGCATGGGCTCTATATGCCAGTTGGCGGCGGTTGCGACCTTTGATTTGTCTGGTAAAGGACTCTCCCCGAACATGATTTTGTTGGCATTGCCAAGCCCCAGTTTCCAGTACATGATGGTCATGAATTCCTGTTTCTTTATCTTCTCTTCTTTTTTCTTGGCACCCTGCTCTATCCTCATGTAGTAATGCGTTTTTAGGAACTTCACCAGCGCATTGGGCGTCTTGTGTCGGGATGTGAGAATATGCCGGGCGATATAACCTACAAGCGAGACGGGCAAATCATAGCCGTCGGCGATATTCTGCCACGTCTCCATGGGGAAGCGTTTCACCATTTCTGCTCTCACCGTGTCGGCACTTGTATAGCTGCGGGCGAGGTCTTGCGCCCATTCACGCTCGATGTCGCATGGCAGTTTGTCTTTATCCTCAACGATTTTGAAATCACCCACACCATAGAATTGACACCGTTCTGACAGCTTGCGTAGCCGCTTCAAGCGAGTGTGAAACTCGCCCGCCACCGACTTCATTTCATCGGGCAGATAGGAAAGAGCCTTCTCCTTCATCCACTTAGGGATGCCCCAAAGGGCTTCAGCGATGCTTCCGACGATGGCACCCAATGTGTCTGCGTCAGCACCAAGACTTACTGCCTGACGAATGGCATCCTCAAAGCTCCTGCTATGAAGGACTATCCACAATGCCACAGGAACGGTGCCCTGACAGGTTTCGTCAAACTTGTTGCGGTACTCCTCAATGTCGAGCTTGAAATTCTGCGGAAACTCGCAATAGAACATAATCGCATGGTCAAGGCCACCCCAGAGAATGTCATTTTCCGTGATAGGTTTCCCCTTGGAATCTTGTCGGAGAATCCTGCAATCTCTAATGGCATAAGTGACAGCGACGGCTCCAATGATTCCTTCTTCATGGTTATGGGTACACTCCGCCGATTTCTTAGCATGGCCAGACAATTCCGAAGGCTGTTCGAACCACCACCCAATGGGGCTGACCCTCATGGCAGAACCGTTTCCATAGCTGCCGTATGGTTTCGGATGGTCGCTTTCCACCCATTTCTTGAACCGACCACCGTAACCGCCCATAGGATGAGGATAGCGTCGGCACCACTCATGGATGAACTTACCGTAGTCGTCAGAACCATGAAGCAGCGCGTCGGCCACAGCTATGGTGCAGATTGTATCATCCGTAAAACTGTTTTTGTCCGAAAACAACTCAAAATTGTAGTCATTGGTGGGGTTAAACTCCCACCGACTGCCTACGATGTCGCCAATGATTGCCCCTAACATTTCTATAATTTCTATAATTCCAATGATTTGACAAACACTTCTTCCATGCCGCCCATCTGCTCACAGAAGTCAGCATACGAGGATGCCGATTTGCTGATTTCTATGCCAAAGATGGATAGCGGCTTGCCACTCCCTTTTAAGTGTGAGGTGGGAACCTCCTCCTGTTTCTTCTCCAGTGGTGCTATGAAGCCGCCTCTGGCAGCAGAAAGGACTGTCATATAGGTGATGACTTGATGAACGTCATCACGACCGACTTCCGAGACCTTCTCGTAGTCTCCCAGCCGTTTGTACTTGGCATCCAACACGATGCCATCCTTGTAAAAGTCCGGGTAACGGATGCCGCTCTTATCCTTAAAGAGATATATACGTCCTTTGTCGTCCTTGTTCTCTGGATGTATAAAACCGTACTTGCTGAGGATGGTGTTGACGTATTCTTCCCAAAGCCACGCCCCATCGAACAGGATGCCGCAGATGTCGTCGTCGCTCTCACCGTACTTCACTTCCTCCATCCTGAGTATCTGCAGGCAAAGCGTCTGCAGGGGGCGGTACTCCGTATAGTAGGGATGCGTCTTCATGCGCAGGTTCCTGCTGATGACGCTGCCACGCTCCCCCTTGTCATACAGCGGTGTGTGCTCTACAATGGCCGCTACGTTCTGTGCCGTCTCCTGGTCGATGTTCAGGACAGCCTGACCGTATTTCTTCGTCCGCATAAACTCGATGGTATGGCGTACCAGCTCCGTCATGTCGTTATCGTGGCTATACTCACGTGTGGAGTAGGCGATGTTGCCTACAAAGGGAACATTCCTGGCGATATGCCGTCCCACGTCTATCGCCCCTTTGATGTTCGCGTCGTTGTGCCGATAGTTCCGGTACTCTCTGTAGATTCCCTGCCGCAGGGCTGACTTCAGGAAATAGGGGAACATGAACATGATGAAGTCAAAGACATCCTCCTGCTCGTTGTTGTGACTGAGGTCAAAGAAGTTGAACGACAGCACCCGCTGGAGCATGTAGTGAAGCAGGAAGTCATCGCGACCCATGTCAAACCTTGACTTGATCTTGATTTGCAGGGCACCAACACCGATGAAGCCCATGACGTTGCCGGTGCTGATGCGTACCATCGCGGGGTCGTCGGTATTCATAATGCTCATGATGGGCAAATCGCCTATCTTGTTGCCGGACTTCTCGATGCTGTATGGGAAGATGAGCAGATTCTCATTCTCCTGGCATAGCTCGGCTATCGTCTTGTCCGCGATAGGGAACAAGGCCGCCACATCCTTCCGCTGGAACACTCCCGTGCCCGGCCGACCGATGTTGTTGTCCGTCAAGTCAATTCTCATTCTTCCCGTCGTCGAAATAGGCCTTGTTGAACTTTTCGAGAATGTCGCTGGCCTTTCTGAATCCCCGAAGGTATTCCTTCAGCAGCGGCTCGATGTTCATTGTCCACAGCCGATCGAAGTCGCCGCCGTTTTCTCCGAGTTTGAGGAAATAAGATGGGCCAATCTGATAGGCGGCTCCCAAACCGTCGGTCTCTGCAATGGCTTTGTTCAGGCGTTCCATCACCGCCTTTGCTTCAGTGGCACAGGTTAGGGAGTCGAGCATCGCCTCGGTGTCGGCAGGTGTCACCTCCTTCCACGTGAATCGCCGCCTCATGGCGAAGTCCATGTTCTCCACTGAGCGGTCGATGTCATTCATCGTGGCGAGGATATACACGTTCTCCGGAACATAGAAGCCATTGGCGAAGACATCCGTCTCAGGCACGAGGTTCTGGTACTGTGTCTGCACCATGAAGTCTTTCTTGCCCCTGTAGCCGGGGTCGATGGCATAGAACAACTCGCCGAAAATCTTGGATGCCTCTCCACGGTTTATCTCATCGATGATGAAGACGAAAGGTTTTCTTTCAACCTTGCTGACCTCTACCACTGGTATCTTCTGCTTCATAGCCCTTACCGCTCTGGTGATAACAAAGGCATAGGAATCGGGCTGCGTCCCGAACTTCCGGTTGAAATAATTACGGATGTCCCTGACAATCTTCAAAGGCACCTCATTGGTGAGCAACTCAAGAATGTCATCAGCATTGATGGCGACTTCCGTAGTCTTCTGATTATGCTCATTATGTACCATGATGGTACGGTTCTTCATATCGGTGATGACGAACTCGCTGCCATTAACGGTCTTGAATGGTGTCCCTTTCTCTATGGCATCTTCCACGAACTGCTCCAGTTTTTCTTGCCACGACATTTCCTTTGTCAGGCTTTCGACGCTTTTCGCGGAGTCAACCAAGTTCTTGATGGCCTCGCAGCAGAACTCCTTGAATACTCCATCTTTCCTTTCAAAGCCCATCTGTCCGTTGCCCTTCTCTACAGGGCGTAGCCCTTCCACAAAGTCTGTATAGTCGTAGGAAGGATGGAACTGGACGAACTTCGTCACAGCTCCCATCTCTTTTGCTATTTTCTGAGCCATGTAGGTCTTTCCCGTGCCCGGTGCCCCTGTAAGCACGAGGTTGCGGGCCTCTTTGAGCAGTTCTATATACTCCTTGTATTTCTGTTCCGGCATATCTTCTTCGCCAATTAATGTGTCTGCATATTCTATGACGGGCTCTGCCTTCGTGTCGGCCACGTGGATGGTTTTTCTATAAGAACCGAGGGCAGGGATGTCAAAATCATGATCCGTGACACCATAGTATTTCACCTCACAAGTGCATGAAGTGAAGCCCTTCTTCTTCTCCATTTCAATATCCCCTATCACTACGCCAACCGCTTTGACACGGAGAAATGGCTGGTCGTGCTTGGTTCCCTTCGTTCCTGAAGATTTCAGAATGAGTACGTCTCCTTCCCTTATCGACTGTGCCAGCGACAGCAGCTTTTGGTCGTTTGCCTGGCCATCGTTGAACCGTCCCTCCCAGATGGAATCCTTGATAAAGCGGTCAAACTGTGAATCATTGCTTCCGAAGCTATACCCCACCAACCAATACTTCCGGCCAGATGTCTGATGAGCGTCGTCAATCCATGCCTGGTATGAGATTTCGGGGATGCTCTTTTCCTCAATCTTCTTTGCGGTGATTTTGTCCTTCACGGCATGCAGCAGTGAGAAATAGTGGGAAGCGTCTATCTGGAACTCCTTAAACACATCTATACCCAACGACGGGAGATAGGCTCTGTTACGGGAGTCCAAGGAAATGAAATCGTATGGCCGAATCCAATACAGCCCCATCGTTATGTTCCACTTGATACCCTGCTGTTTGCAAACGATATCAAAGCATTTCGGTAAGTTGGACTCGTCTTTTGACAAAGACGCTACAAAGAGATCCCATAGTGGCTGTACGTCAGTATGCTCATTCCCTTTCCTAAAAAACATTGCCTTCATGTTGTGGACAACAGGAATACCATCGAAATCAGAGGGAACGTCAGCATTTATACCAAGCTTCTGCTTAAAGTATGTACACAGCTTGATGCGATTGTCATTGGAAATTCCGCGATTGAAAATGCCATAGACTGTGAAAGGGTCTATGTCTGATACATGTCCTCCATCTTCCGTATGGATATAACCTACTGCAGAATTGCCCAGCCCATATACAATGTCAACCAGTACTTTCCTGTCGTTTTTGAATGCCAACAGTTTGTCTGCCATTTCCGTGTAGAAAGGAATCCATGTGTTGTATTGATTCTGTTCCATTCAATTAGTTTTATGTAAGTTCGATGAATTTCAATTGTTTGGAGATTTAGCGATCAGCGAAAAGATGTTGTACTTGATGGCGTTCAAAGACAAAAGAAATAAACAAAATTCGCTATAATTACCGAATACATCGTGACAACAAAGTCAGCTCTTTGCGACAAAGTTACAGATAATTTTCGTCTGATAGATGATTTCTGCAAAGTTTTTTATCAAGTAGAAATAATTTTGTCACGGCGCAACTATATTGCTATAGCAGGCCGTAGGCCGTTGTCGAGTTCTGCGGAGAAAATGAGTGCAAGCCGGGAGAAACAGATCATGATTTTCATTTTTATTTCCGAGGCGCAACTCATTTCACGGAAACGGCCGTGAAAATTCCCGGAATCCAGCTCTAAAAATTCCGGTTCAGTCTGAGTTATTGTGAAACGAACGCGTTCGTTTTCCGAAACGAATGCGCTCGTTCCGCCGAACGAACGCGTTCGTCCGACAGCTTTTCGCCGGAGTCGGAGAATCTGCTGTGCGGAGTTGGGAATTTTTCGGCGCGGGGTTGAGGAATATACTGCGTCTATTTCTGCTTCACGTTGCGCTCCGCATCCATCCGGAGGAAGATGAAAAGCAGGATGGTGAAGCCCCAGAGGGAGGAACCGCCGTAGGAGAAGAAAGGGAGGGGGATGCCGATGACGGGGGTGAGGCCGAGCACCATGCCTACGTTGACGAACAGATGGAAGAGAAAGATG
>CAYPZK010000028.1:0-38590 GCA_964415385.1 uncultured Bacteroidaceae bacterium | reverse complement strand
TTTTCGCTAATCACCAAATTTTTAAGCATTTATAATTCATCGAACTCACGTTAATTTTATGAATATAAGACTCAAACTTCTCACGCCGATCATCGCCGCTCTGACAATGGCATCACCAGCCGTTGCGACGGCTTCACCGGCCGACACGCTTCGAGTCAGTGGCGGTTGGTATGGCGGTGTGGAAGGCGGCGTTCCTTTCGGCGTTGGCGTATTCAGCTCGTTTGGCGCGGACAAGACGAGGGCAGGATACACTTTTGGATTATACGGAGGCTATCGCTTCTCCCATGTCCTTTCTGCCGAGTTATCAGCCAAGTGGGGCCGGACCAACCTTTCAGCACGGGATTGCTGTGCAAACTCAGACTATTGGCTCGGTTCTGACGGAGTACGATACTACGCCCCCGTCGCAGGCATGGACGGCTGGGACTATGCCGACATCAAGAGCAATGTCGGATTAGGTCAGTATGGCGCACGGCTCAACGTCAACATTCTCGGCTTCTTTAGCGCGACGAGAACAAGTCGCTGGACGCTCGACGTGTCGCCGGCCTTGTATGCCGTAGGGACAAAAGCCGCCATCAAAACCATTGCCGAGAACAATAAGGTTTTCAGGCACGACAGGAAGTGGCATTTGGGCTATGGCGGACGATTGCAGGCAGGTTATAGGATTACCCGCAATATTGGTGTCGGCATATATTCCGAAATCACCGCCCTGACAGGGAAAAACCTGGACGGTATGCCCGAATACAAGCACAACAGCAACCTCGTTTGGGAAAGCGGTGTGCGCATAGGATGGACATTCGGCAAATCCGACAGGAAAAAGACGGGCGGCACAGATCGCGCAAGCCATCCTGCAATATCGCAAGCCGCCGTGGAATCTGAGGAAACAAAGCGACCGACAGGAACCACGGAGTCCGCACAGACTGATGCTGTTACCGTTTACACTCCTATTGATACTACCACCGAAATAGCTGGTTCGAAGCAGGAGACCGCCACCGCCTTCCCCGAAGTGTATTTCGCGTTCAACAGCCATGCGATACGGGAGAGCGAACAGCCGAAGCTGCAGACCATCCTCAACTTGCTCAATGAGAGCCCCCGCATGAAAGTGACACTCAACGGCTGGTGCGACTCCGAAGGCGGCGCGGCTGTCAACAAGCGAATATCGCTCCAGCGTGCCGAGACGGTCAAGGCTTGGCTTGTGGACCACGGCGTCAGTGCCGACCGCATCACCACCGTTGGCAACGGCAGCGAACGCAACGAAGCGGACGCATCCAAAGCACGCCGAGTCGTCATTGAAACTGAGAGAAAGGAGGCACAGTTATGAAAACAATAACCAACCACATCTTGAGCCTCTTGCTCGCGGTTGCCGCCCTGTCAGGCTTCACGGCTTGCAACAATGACGACACACACGAAAACGAGTGTGGAACGGTGGTCGTCCTCGACAACAGCGGCTGTAGTGATGCATCCATTGGGCAAACCAAGCTATACATTTATGATACAAGCGGAAAACTCTGCGCCGAACACGATTTTGCAAACGCGCAAAGCATAGCGTCGACCTTGTTGCCGCTACAGGCAGGACACTACACGCTCGCAGTGGTAGTCAATGCCGATGAGCCGCCGACTGAGGCCGCCACCCTGACCGCCCTGCATGAGTGGGTGGCATCGGAATCGGGCATTGACGGCGATTTGCTTTCGGGCGTGACGGATGCGGATGTTAAGGAGAACGGCTTGACGCATGTCGTCCTGCCTTTGCAAAGAGGCGCTTTCTCCCTTCCTGTCCTTTGCGTGCGTTTCACACTACCCGAAACTACGATGGCAGAGTTTACTCCGACGCAGGCCAAGACCCGTGCTGCCAAAACAGAATACGCACTGCGCTGTGTGGCAGAGCTCTGCGAAAGTGGCAGGGACCAAGTAGTACTCCATAAGGCGGTTACGCCGCAACTGCAGGAGGACGGCACATACGTGATTGAACTGCAACTGTCAGAAGGCGACTACGACCTGCGCCTTTGGGCAGACTACGCCGGTGCGGACGCGCCGCTTGCCGACACATACTATCACACCGAAAGCCTGAAGTCGGTGTCAATCGCCACGGAGCCTTATACGGCAAATACCGATGCCAAGGATGCCGCTTGCGGCAACGAAAGCAATATCACGGTTTCGGGCGACACCACCACCGTGTCGATAGCTTTGCAGCGACCGTTGGCAAAATACCGCATCATAGCCAATGACGTGGATACGTATCATAAACTCATGGAACTGGAACCCGGGAAATATCCTCCATTGGAAGAACTGACGGTAACGGTGCAGTATGAAGGTTATCTCCCGTCGGAGTTCAATGTCCTGAAAAATATTGTGACTGATGCCACTACGGGCATTGCGTTTTCCGCCATGCTGACCGACCCCGGCAAGGCAGCAACGGAGTTGCCGTTGGCCTCAGATTGGATATTGGCAAGCGGAGAGTCTTCGGTCACGGTAACGCTGACGGTCAGCGACAGCAACGGCAACAAGATTAGCAGCGTCAGTGGTGTAACCATCGCTTACAAGCAAGGTTGCCAGACAACCATTAAGGGCAAGTTCCTCACAGCCGGGGTAAACGTGGGAGGCATCACCATCGAACCTGATTGGGACGAGACAATCATAGAATTTTAGAACAGTATAAACATAAAAAACAATCAGAACACAATGAAAGCAAAAAGAACTTTCTTGATGCTCGGCATCGCAGCGATGCTGGCATCGTGCAGCAGCGATGATGTGCTGCAAGGGACAAATGAAAGTGCCAACAACGTGGTTACTTTTACTGCCACATTGGACAATGGAATGAAAACCCGTGCCACCGACTATGGCGATGATGGCATTGGCATGGTTGGATGTGCAATCGTTGAAGTATATTCAGACTCTGCTGCCACACAGAAAGTGGGCGAACGTGTCACAGTCTATAAAGGGGCAGACGGAACATTCACGTTTTCCATCCCGAACCTGAATGCCGGGCAAAAATACACATTCCTTTTCTGGGCGTATAATCATCACGCTTACGAACTCAATGTCAATGATTTGAAAAACATCCAAATAAAAAGATCTCCATATTACTTTAATTACGCTCCCTTTTCGTTGGCCACGACACTAACGCCGGAAGAGATAAGCCAGTCGGGAGTTCAGTTGAAACATGCCGCTACGAGAATCACGATGCAGACAACGGCAGACATGACTACCTCGGATGAGATTTTCCTTTACGTCCCTGTGTACAGTTCATTCAACGTTTTGACGAACTCTGCCACAGGAACAAGCTCGGAATTAAGGGTAAGGGGTTATGGTGATTTCAGTGCAGGAGATATTGTAAGATCTGCATATTTTTTCGGCGCACAAGAAGGGACGCAAACAGTTTCCATAGAGTATAATGGCCGTCCAACGAAAAAAGAACTGACCAATGTCCCTCTCAATCCTAACAAGCATGTCATTCTGAAAGGCGATTATACTCAGATTGGATTGACAAGCGCCAGCTTCTCGGTCACGCTCGATACAGGTTGGGGCGAACAGAATAATGATTTCTAACTCGTCCCGGCAGCCAAACCCTACGGACAACCACCGCCCGCTTGCTCTCAAGTAAGCGGGCGGCTTCATTAAAAACCAAGCAAACGGCCTCTCTTCAGCGGTCTCTTCTGAAATCGTTTCGTCGTTCCCCACCGAACAGAGCCTTGAGCAGACGACCCAAGGCTTTGAACGCGAAGAAAACCACGATGATGGCAACTGTGTTATCCATATCTATCCTTGCGTAATGAATTATTCATTATTGTACAGATTGATTGAAGATTCACAAACAAGTACGGATAATTTTAAGAAGCTCAAAATAAAAAAGTATTGTTCAGGCAAAGACCGTCTGGACCAGAATCATGTAGGTGATGGTGCCGGACGCAATGGACCAGAGCATCTGGCGACGCCAGACATGCACGAGGACTGTGACGATGATGCCGGCCAGCTCGGGCAGACCATGACTGCCGTGCAGGAGCGAGACGTTCCTGAGACAATAGACGACGAGCAGGCCGAAGACGGCGGCGGGCAACACGGTGCCCAGATACTGCACATAGCGGGGTGTGCGCCTCCCCCTAAAAAGTACGAAAGGCAGGAAGCGCGTGAGCATCACGCCGAGAGCCATCACGGCAATGGTCAGAATCTGCTGGGTCAGTGTCATAGGGAAAATGGGCTTAGGTTTCAGCGGCGGTCGCGACAGGCGCGGACTTGTCCTCTAATCGCGGGCGCAGCAGTGTCAGTGCGAGCAGCATGAGCGCCATCGCGGGCACAACGAACTGGCCGGGGCCAAAGACGAGCAGGCTGATGACGGAAAGGACAATGCCGAGGATGGCACTCACATGGCTGCGGTCCTTGAGCCACTGCTCCATGAAGATGACGACGAACATGCTGGTCATCACGAAATCCAGGCCGCGCGTGGAGAACCGGATATAGCTACCGAAGATGCCGCCGAGCGTGGCTCCCGTCACCCAATAGCAGAAGTCGAGGATGGACACCCACAGCATGAAACAGCCCCGGTCCACGCCTCGCGGGATGCGGGCCGTGTAGTTGATGGAGAAGGTCTCGTCGCACATCAAGTAGATGAGCAGCGGTTTCTTCCATCCCGTATGCTTGAAGCGGTCAAGCATGGAAATGCCGTAGAAAAGATGGCGTGCCCCTATCATCACCGCCATCACGAAGGCCTGCACGGGATTGAACGGCGAGAGCAACGTGGGCACGGCCACGAACTCCACGCTCCCACTGAAAATCACCATCGCCATCACCATCGGCCATACGAACGAGAAGCCGTTGACATTCATCAGAATGCCATAGGTCAGGCCGAGGAACCAGAAACCGGCGAAGATGGGAATGGTGTAGGGAAAGGCTGCGCGCAGGGCCACACCCCACTTATTGTTGCTGGTGAAATCCACTTTTTGTGTTTCTTTATTTTGTCAAGAGAAAAAAAATCTCTACTTTTACGTCCATTACGAAAACAGCAAGATACCGCATCATGACTTCCCTATTCATCAAAAACATGGTTTGCCCCCGCTGCATCATGGCCGTGGAGACAACGCTCCGACGCGCCGGCCTCCACCCCCAGAGTGTGGAGCTCGGCCATGCCACCGTGGCCGACACGCTCTGCCCTGAGCAGCGCGACCGCTTGGCCGCCGAACTCGCCGCCTTAGGATTCGAACTGCTGAGCGACCGCCGGCAGCAACTCATCGAACAGATCAAGGCGGCCGTCATCCGGTTCATCCGGCCTGCTCCGCCGACCTCCGGCGATGCCCTCATGCACGAACGCCAAGAGCGGGGAAGCACGCCCGCCGTCAACCTCAGCACTTACCTCTCCCGCGTGCTCCACACCGACTACGACACGCTCAGCCGCCTCTTCAGCGAAGTCACTTCCATCACCCTCGAGCACTACTATATTCTGCAGCGCGTAGAGCGCGTGAAAGAGCTGATCAGCTACGACCAGCTCTCCCTTTCGCAGATTGCAGACCTGCTCAACTATTCCAGTGTGGCCTATCTCTCCAGCCAGTTCAAGCAAACCACCGGCATGACACCCACCCTGTTCAAACGGCTGCAATGTCCGCACCGCCGCCCGCTGGACCGGCTCGGAAAAACGGCTCCGTCCGACAGCGTCAGTTGACCGTGAGGTGGACTTCCATCGTGGCGCGGTACTGCTGACCGTCGGTGTGGTTATAGATGACAGCCTGGCGGATGGTGTAGGTACGGCCACGCGTCAGATGGGCAGGATACTGCCCCACGTAGCAGCCGTATTTGTCGGGGTACATCTCGGCATAGATGGCAGCCGAATTGTTGTAGCCGCAGACCGTTCCTCCCGTGGTGAACCAATGGCCGAAGCACGTGGCCGACGAAGTGCTCGTGGTCGTGCCGTAGGTGAGGGCACCGCTGTTGCTCACGCCCACGAAATCAAGCGTTCCCTGTACACCATGCGAGGAGGAGCTGCACTTGACGGCCTGCATCTGGGCGGTGCTCACGCCGAGTGCCTGGGAGATGGCATCCATGTCGTACTGCACGCGCACGCTGGTGTAGCTGGAAGAGCTGTAAGTCAGGTTGGCATTGATGACCACGGTGGTGTCGCGGCGGGCATAGTCGTCGGGATATTCGCCGTAGGTGCGGCTGGCTCCGTAAGGGTCGGAACCGGTGAAGCGTACCATATAGGGCCACTGTTCGTCGTCGCTCACGTCGTTGTTCCACGAGTGTGTCCAGTAGGTGGTCGGCGCACCCATCACCACGAACCAGAGGTGCGTGCAATTGTCAGGCACGGTGATGGAAACCGACCCCGTGGCGCTGCTTCCCATCTCGCCGTAGGTGCGGGTGCCGTCGGAGCTGTAGGCCACGAGACCGTAGCGCCAGCCTGCATAGCCTGTCTTGACGGAACGATAGCCGGGCGCACCGGCGATGCCACGGAACTGAGCCGTGACCACGGTACCGGCAGCCGGTATCTTGAGCGGATTGGCATTGTAGCCATAGTTCTGAGGACAATAAGCGGAATCCACCATCCACCATGTGCTGTCCACATCGGAATAGCGTGCCAGCACGGCGGCCGAAGGCTCCACGAGCCGTTGCTGCTCGCTGCCGATGAGTCCCTGTCCGTAGGTCTTCCACGAGTCGATGTCCATCGAGGCTATGTGGGCGTAGCCCTCATACTGTTCGTCGGCAAAGGTCTGCTCGTCCAGCCCGAAGATGCGCATGTAGGCCTGCACAGGGTCTTCGGGACGGTTGGCCTCGCGCCACACACGTCCGATGGTGGTGAGCCCGTGCTGCTGGCACCACCAGTCCTGGTAGTAGCAGTTGTTGTAGCGGGCATTCTCGTGCAGGATGTTCATGTGGTGCATGTTCTGGTTGTTCGTCCAGTTCTCGCTGAACTGCTGGGCGGGATATACCTTGTGCGCCTGCCAGTTGGCGCAGTCTTCCCACCATTCATTGCCGCTGGAGTTGTCGCCCAACACGTAGTTGAGGCCGTGGTTCGAGCCGAGATCGGCACTGACGAGATACTGGAAGGTGTGGCCGATTTCGTGTGCCACGGTCACCTGCGAGCTGGCGGCCCAGGCATTGCAATGGAAGATGCCGGTCTTGGCCGATGTGGAGGTGAGGGTCGAGCCGGAGCCGGCCGTATAGACGGTGCCGTCAACGCCGGAGCCGTCGGCACGCCAGTCGGACTGATTGACAACGAACATCTCGATTTTCACTTTGTCGGTGGTGGAATTGCCGGGCTCCAGAAAACCGAGCTGCTCCACGTACACCTGCCAGATTTTCTCAGCGTTCGAAAGCAACGTGTTGACATTGCACACGGAGCTGGAGGCTCCGCCCGTGAGGTTGCCGTTCGACTGCCGCGTGAGCCCCTTCGCCCAGAAGATGACGAAGTGTTCGCTCTCCGCACTGCGCTGGAAGCAATAGGTGGAGTTTTCGTCGGTGAAGTCGTTGGAAGAATAAGTGGACGGCTTGACCAAATAACGCTCGATGTCGTCGAAGCGGTAAACTCCGTCGGTGTGGTAGGTAGCCGGAACGGCCACGGTGCGGCCCGTCGAGGGATTGTAGCGGTAACGCTTGTAGTTGTTCTTGAAGAACTGGATGGAATCGGTGTTGGCCAACGAAATGACCTGATTGGCCGTGAAGCGGTTTTCGAACTGGAACCACAGCGTGTCGGGTTTTTCCTGCGCCCGGATGGGGAGCGCGGAGGCACAGAGAAGCGCAAGGAACAGCAAGCAATATTTCTTCATGACGTCTCCTTTCTTTTCCTATTTCTTCAATACTTTCACAGACGATTGCCCGGCGCGGACGATATAGGTGCCGGCAGGCAGAGCGGAGAGACGGACTGTGGTCAGGTCGCCCGAACGGCTCACCAGCGCCTCCACTTCCCTGCCGTCGGCAGCATAGACCTTCACGGCCTGCTGCGTGGCTGCACGGAAGACGAGCGTACCGCCGCTGTAGCTCATGTTGCGGGAGTCGAGCACGCGTTCAATGGCGTTGGGGTCGTCGGTCTCCGAAATGTAGAAATTCTTGATATTGCTCAGCGCGTATGAGTCGGCCTCCACCGTCACGGTGCCGTCGGAAAAACGGAGCATGGGGTCGGTGTCGCCGCCCAGCAGATAGTAAACGAGCGTGCCGTCGGTGAGCGTGAAGACCACGCTCTTGGCATCCATCCTCACCGAGGTGAGGAGCAGGAGTGAGAGAACAAGTAACAGTTTTTTCATCGCGTAGCTGATTGTTTAGTTGATGATTAGATAGGGATTTGGCTGCAAATATAGATATTTTTTCTGACAAACCCACAACTGCGGCGGCAAAATGATGCACCGCCTTTCCCTAAATTCATAAATCAAAAACGGAATTCCGTAAAGACCGGTTGCACAAGAAATCGTACCTTTGCACCGACAAAACGGAATCATCCATTTTTCCAGACCTTCAAAACATCAGAAACATGAAGACAGAGACATTTGCCGTCAGCGGCATGAAATGCGAACATTGCAAAGCCAACGTAGAAAACGCGCTGACCGCGCTCAGCGGAGCGACAGAAGCCGTGGCCGACCTCGGCCGGCATACCGTCAGCGTCAGCTACGACGAACAGCAGCTCTCTCCCGCCGATCTCCGGCAGGCTGTGGAAAGCAGCGGACGCTACGAACTGACAGTGGAGTGAGCATCAAGCAAAACCTTTATAGAACATAGAAAAAGGAGAACCCACACGATGATTCGAACCCTTCCCGTCGTCGGCATGGCATGCGCGGCCTGCGCGGCCAATATCGAAAAGCAGCTCCGGTCGCTCGACGGCGTGCGGAGCGCATCTGTCAGTCTGGCAGGGCGCAGCGCCCTCATCAACTACGACCCTGCCCGAATCACACCCGAACGGATGAAAAGCGCCATCAACGCCATCGGCTACGACCTCATCACCGAATCAGACCGCCCCGTCGAGGAAATCCGGCGACAAGCCTTCGTCCGTCTGCGCCATCGGGTCGTGGCATCGTGGATCATAGCCGTGGCCGTCATGTCCATCTCGATGGGCTGGATACCCATCGCCAACCGCAACACAGCCAACGTCCTTTCCCTCGTTCTCTCCCTCGCCAACCTCATCGGATGCGGCCGCGACTTCTACCGCAGCGCCTGGAGGCAGCTCTGCCATGCCACGGCCAACATGGACACGCTCGTTGCCCTCTCCACAGGCATCACCTTCCTCTTCAGCGCGTTCAACACCTTCTTCGGCGAGGCCGTCTGGGACACACACGGCATCGAATGGCACACCTACTTCGATGCCTCCATCATAATCATCACGTTCGTGCTCACGGGACGGCTTCTGGAAGAGAAAGCCAAAGACAGTACGGCCTCCAGCATCCGCCGGCTCATGGGCCTGCAGCCCAAGACAGCCCGCATCGTGGAGGACGGCGAAATCCGTGAAGTGCCGATTGCCACCATCGAGAAAGGAGACGTGCTCGAAGTACGGCCGGGGGAGAAAGTGCCCGTCGATGGCGAAGTCCTGTCTGCCGAGAGTTTCATGACCCCCGATGCCGCCTATGTGGACGAAAGCATGATTACAGGCGAGCCGACACCCGTCGCCAAGCGGAAAGGCTCCTCCGTGCTGGCCGGCACGATTCCGAGTCAGGGTTCCTTCCGCATGCGGGCACGCCAGATTGGCAGCGAGACGGCACTGGCCAACATCATCCGCATGGTGCAGCAGGCCCAAGGCTCCAAAGCTCCCGTGCAGCGCATCGTGGACAAGGTGTCGCTCGTCTTCGTGCCCGTCGTCGCCTCCCTCTCTCTCCTCACCTTCCTCATCTGGTGGGCTGTCGGCGGCAATGACATGCTGCCGCAGGCCATTCTCTCCGCCGTGGCAGTCCTCGTCGTGGCCTGTCCCTGCGCCATGGGACTCGCCACGCCGACAGCACTCATGGTGGGCATCGGAAAAGCCGCCCGTCAGAACATTCTCATCAAGGATGCTGCCGCGCTCGAGAACATCCGCCGCGTCAAC
This sequence comes from uncultured Bacteroidaceae bacterium, assembly GCA_964415385.1. Classification (GTDB taxonomy): domain Bacteria; phylum Bacteroidota; class Bacteroidia; order Bacteroidales; family Bacteroidaceae; genus UBA3839. The sequence goes on along the minus strand of CAYPZK010000028.1, from coordinate 28,608 downwards.
GCCTTGGTCATCGACAAGACGGGCACGCTCACCATTCCCAACCAGCAGGTGGATTTCACCCGTTCCGACCAACTTCCGTTGGAGGAGCGCGAAACGCTGAAACCGCATGCCCGCGAAGCCATGCAGCAACTCCGACAGATGGGAGTGGAAGTCTTCATGATGAGCGGCGATAAGGAAGAGGCTGCCCGCTACTGGGCCGAACAGGCCGGCATCCAGCACTACCACAGCCGTGTGCTGCCGCAGGACAAAGAAAATCTCGTGCGGCAGTTGCAGCAGCAGGGCCGGGTAGTGGCAATGGTGGGCGACGGCATCAACGACACGCAGGCTCTCGCGCTCGCCGATGTCAGCATCGCCATCGGGCGCGGCACCGACGTGGCTATGGACGTAGCACAGATGACGCTCATGGGAGATGACTTGCGCCGCATTCCCCAGGCCATCCTCCTCAGCCGGCGCACCGTCGCCATGATTCGGCAGAACCTCTTCTGGGCCTTCATCTACAACGTAGTCTGCATTCCTCTCGCCGCCGGCATCCCCTATCTCTTCGGAATTCATTTCCAGCTCACCCCCATGTGGGGATCGCTCCTCATGGCACTCTCCAGTGTCAGCGTCGTTGCCAACAGCCTGCGCCTCCGCCGCGCTTAGCGACCGACCGCCGCGAAAGCCTTCCTTTTTCCCTCCTTCAGAAAGGAATGGTGAAAATCATGGGATTGGGGAAGATGGTGCGAATCGCAACAGCCTGACACTGCCGTTCAGCCCCGACGGCACGGGTGTCCAGCCGGCATAGGTAGTATGGCGATAGTTGAAATCCACCACATTGATTTCCTTGAAATGACGCCAAGGCACGCTGTCACGATCCATCTGGGCGATGCGGTTGGCGGGCAGGTTGGTGACGAAAACCTCAAGCAGGTTGCGGCCTCGCTTCAGATAGGGTGTGATTTCGCAATGGAACGGCACGGAAAAGAGTGTGTCCACAGTCTGGCCGTTGAGCACCACGCGTGCGGTCTCGCGCACATCGCCCAAGTCCAGCACATAGTGGCAACCGGACGGAGTGGCCTGGAATGTTGTCGTGTAGCAACCGGTGGCCATCGTCGTATTGAGCACACTGTCATCCAACGAAGCCCACGAAGCGGGACGCTCCATCGGATAGGTTTTGCGGATAGGCACGGGGGCTGCCTCGGGAAACGAGAGTGTCCAATGCAGGAGTTCTTCGGAGACGGGGGCTGGAGCGGGGCTGGCCAGCAGGCTCCAGACTTCCAGACCGGATTTTCCACTGCCCTCACGTTTTTCTCCATCCCCATGATTTTCATCATTTCCTTCTGGAGGAGAAGCCTTTGGGGAACTGGAAGTGGTAAGAATGCAACTCTCACCGCTGGCGAGACGCAGGAAGACGCGTCCGTCACGGATGTGGGCAGGGAGGACTTGTCCGGTCAGCGGATTGCAGACTTCGGCCGAAGCGACGGGAACGCCCAAGGAAATAAAATCGGCCACGTCGTCGGGCATCAGATTCGAGATGAAATAGTGGGTGCCACCGTCATGGCTGCGCCGGATGCAGCTCAGCCGTTGCTGCGTGCGCATGGGTTCCAGCCGGCCACCGCAGAGGCGCAGGGCTTCATCGTAGTCGGCGGCGAGCGGTGCTTTCGGTTTGAGTGCTTCCAGCAGGCGTGCGAAGCGTGCCGAGGTCTGCGGCGTGACACGCGCCAGTCCGGGTTCGCTCTCGGGATAGCGGCCGACAAACACGACCGTGGCTCCGGCATCGGCCAGCTGGAGCAGCCGAAGCAGGGTCTCGCGCGGCATGAAGCGCACGTCGGGGATGATGACGGCAGCATAGCGGTTGCGTCCCGTCGTGGTCAGGCAGCCGTCGGCGAAGCGGGTCTGCGCCAGATAACGGTCGGAGATGTAATCCACATCATAACCGCTGCTGAGGATATGATGGATGGCATCGATGAACTGCGGGGCACGTTGCGCCATCGAATGGATGTCGAAGAGGGGAAGGCGTCCGGGCTGCTCGTAAATCATGTCATAGTAGGGCAGATAGACGAGAAAATCGTTATCGGGGTCGCCCCATTGCAGAAAGGCCTGACAGCGGCTGATGTAGGCCGAGAATTTCGGCATGGCGTTCCACCAGGGGGTATAGGGACTCATATCGACGGAAGCGTAGAAACGCCAGCCCGGCCACGGTTCTCCCTTGGGAGAATAGCAGCTGCCGTGGAAGAATACGTGGTTGATGCCGGCCAGGAACATGAGGTCGAGGTCGGGCTTGCACTGTGACAGGGAGGTGCGGAAATGCTCTGTGAGCCACGTGAAGGTCTCGCTCGACGTGAGTGGCTTGCCGGAGATATGGGCGGCTGAGGAGGCGTATTTCAGCATGGAGATGTCGGAAAAGTTCGGTCTCGTAAACCCTGAATCAGTGCGCAGTCCCCTGATACCGAAATCGCTCAGTCCGAAGCCTTCGCATTCGGGGATGTCAACGGCTGCATAGATGTCGATGAGGTTGGCAGGGCTGCCGTGCGCCTGGTTGCGGGTGACAGCTCCGCCACGGTGTGCCCAGTCAGTCCACTGCTGCGTGAAATTGGTCAGCAGCAGGTCGCCCATCAGCTCGCGATAGTCGGAGAGCAGACGGCGGGAGCGGTCGGTGCGCAGGCTGTCGGGCAGAAGGAAGTCATGGAAATTGTCTTGCAACTTGTAGCCCCATCGCCGTTGGAACTGCGTGAGCAGCTGGGGAGTCCAGTCTGCGCCATAGACTTCATAGGAATCGTTGAAGAACGTGTGTGGGCGGGGCGTGCGGGTCGTGGCAAAGGCTGTTTCGAACGTGGCTAAATAGCTGGCCACGGCATCGTGGTCGAAATGGTCGATGACGAGACCTTCGCCGCCGGGAGCCGCACGCTTCACACGCTGACCCGTCCGCCCCACCACGATGGTGTCACCCTGCACCACGGCCTTGCAGGCGGCCTGCGATTCAGGCACGTCGGGACCGCCGAACGGCCATCCTGTGCCCGTGGCCATGTCGGTCTCGATGCCGAGCTCGCGGCCACGGCTTTCCACATAGCTCAGCATACGCATCCAGCGGGGGGAGAGGAACGGGATTTCGTTTGCCTCATTGCCCTGCACTCCGTAAATCGGCGTGATTTCCACACCACCGATGCCGGCCTTGGCAAATTCCGTGAGATTGTAGTCGATGCCTGCCGAATCTACGGCCGAGCCGAGCCACCACCAACGTGTGTAGGGCTTGGCTTCCTGTGGTATCGGTATCCACGACCGGGCCGGAGTCTGAGCCGGCAGGGGACAGGACACGGACAGCAGGAGGGTGGAGAGCGCGAGGCTGAGATAGCGTGGGGAGATTCGTCTGTCTGGATGTTTCATGGTGGAAAGAGAGTTTTTCGTTCTAATTGCCGTCCGGCTTCAGTGCCTCGAAGAATGGGCTGTCAATCCAGTGGAATGAGGAGACGGAATCGGGACGGGCAGGATTGAACGGTTGGTGGTCGGGGCGCAGGTGTTGCGTCACCGGCAACTGTAACTGCAACATGCCTTCGACCACCATCTTCGAGATTTCGTAGGCTCCATAGGGATTGAAATGAGTGTTATCGGCCAAGGCTTTTTCCTGTCCCGGAAAGGTATGGGCGGGATAATGGACAAAGGCACGGGTGGAGGCCTGCACGCCCATCGCCTCATAGAAGGTACGCGTCATGTCATGCAGCTCAATCACTGCCACTCCCTCGCGACGGGCTACCGCACGCATTGCATCGGGATAGTCGCCATGCGTCTCCTGAATCTTGCCGGCACGGTCAAACGAACGGCGCTGCGTCGGGGTAAGGAACACCGGAATGGCTTCGCGCTGACGGGCTTCATCCACGAATTGCTTGAGACATGTCGAGAAATTGTACCAGGCTCCTGCCCCTGCAAACTTCTGTTTCTGGTCGTTGTGTCCGAACTCCACAAAGACATAGTCGCCCGGCTTTGCCTGTGACAAGATTTTCTTCAGCCGTCCGGCGGCAATAAACGTAGAAGCCGTCTCGCCGCTTTCGGCATAGTTGGCCACGGCCACACCGTCGTCGAACCAGCGTGGCAACATCTGCCCCCAGCTGGCCCAAGGCTCGTAGTCCTGATCGACCACCGTGCTGTTGCCGCAGAGCCAAAGTGTCGTGACGGAATCGGCGGCGGGAGAGATGCTGATGGAAGAGCAGGCAGGCGCCGTGCCGTTGATTTCGAGCGTTAATTTGTCGTCCCAGTCCAATTTGCTTTGTTCCCGCTGCTTGATGCGCACACGGTCGGTCGGCACGAGTTCACCCGTCGTCGGATCTTTCGCATAGATGGTAGTATTGCGTTTGTTCACGATGAATGAAAAGGTCTTGTATTCTCCTTTCTTCGTGGGTATATTCTCCAAGAAAAGGCGACGGGACTCGGCTCTCACCGTGGTGTTGCCGGCCTGCTTCCGGCTGCCCAATGTGACCACGACCCGATAGTTGCCATCAGGCACGCTGACCGAGAGGAAGAAGGGCGCGGTGGCAGGGTTCTCCGCTGAAGGCGGGAGGTAGGAAATGAAGTCGAAGCCATAGCCCGTTGCTTCATTGAACGTGTCGGATGCTGTGAGACGAACGGCCTGCTTGTCACGTCCGTCAAATGAGAAATGGAAGGTCTGTGCATCAGCTGAGACGGGCAGGAGCACCGACAAGGGCAGAAGCAGGGACAGAGTGAAATGTCGTATCATAATTCTTCTGATTTTTCCGCAGCCGGCAGGCGGAGTGTCTGCAATGCGGCTTCCAGGACACGGATAAAGGGCCGCTTGTCCTTGCCCGGAGCGAAGACGAATCCTTCGGCCACAATGACTTGGTTGTGGACGGTGTCCACCTGTGAGTATGAAATGAAGGGGCCGCCCATGGCTTCATGTTCCATCTGCCAGAGGCCACGCACTTCCTGTACGAAATGGCCATTGACCTCGATGTTGCGTGTCTGCATCACGCGGTGGTCGCTGGACATGTAGGAGCCTTCGGTCTCGCCCTGGATGTTCTCGCGCATGAAAGAGTCGCGCTTGGCCAGAAAATAGTCCAGTGTGAACGTGGTGGGTGATACGTAAGGATAGCGGTAGAGGCAAAGGTTCAGATAGTTCTCATGATTTCCCTCATCGCTGGCCCAAAAGAAATCCTGTCCCAGTTTGATGGCGTTGATGTCTTCGGGCGCATGGATGTCACAGCCGAATTGCCCCATGGCCTGTTTCTGCACGATACCGGAGTACTTGCGGCTGAGCACTCTGATTTCGCGCTCGTTCTCGGCCTGGTTGAAAAGGTCGAGAATCCGGTCGCGGTACTGGTCACAAAGTGCGATGAAACTGGTTTCGTTGGGAGCCGTGAGCGTCACCACGATTTGGGGACGGGCATAGACATCGCGTGTCACCCTGCACTTCGGTTCCGCGAAGCGGCTGCTCACTTCTGCCGTGATGATATTGGCATAGAGCCGGAAGGACTTGCGGAAGTCGGCAGGATTGATATTCGTCGTGCGAAACCATGATTCCGCTTGCGGAAGGCAGGGGATTTTAGCTTCCGTAATGGACTGCAACGCCTCTCCTGCAGGGGTTTTGAGCCAGTCTTTCCGCGCCACGACGAGCAACTCGTAGGGAGCGGACGTGGAAGCGCCGCGCACCTTGTCCGAACGACGGGAGGAACTGCCATTGCCGCAAGCGAGACAAAGGAGGCACAGCAACAGGATGCTCCCCGCCCGTAAGATGGACTTGTTCTTCATTTGTTTCTTTCTTATTTGACTAATTGATACACTTCGGCTCCGGCGAGGAGAAAACAACCGAGGCCAAAGTCGTCGAAGTCGGGCCGGATGTCATACCCCACCGGCTGCGAGTCACTCGGTTGCTTGCCCGTCCCCTGCACGTAGCCGAGAAAACCGTCCTTGTGCAGACACTCTTTCACCATTGCCTTCCATGTAGCTGCAATCAACGGCAAATAAGCAGGGCGCGGCAGATAACCGTGGCGGACACCCCAGGCCATGCCATAGACGAAAAGAGCCGTGCCAGTGAGCTCCTTGCCTCCGAAATTCGTTTCGTCAAGCAAATCTACATTCCAGAAATGGTCACGGCGCTGGCACCGGACCAGTGCTTCCGTCATGGTGAGAAAGTCGGCCAGATAGTCTTCAAAATGATTCGTCACGCCCATGTTTCTCCATTCGGCGCAACCTGTCGGTTCACGATAGGCCGGAGGCACAGCGGCATGCACCATGAGGTCGGCATCCATAGCCCGCACGAGTGCGGCATACACCCATCCGTTTCCACGGCTCCAATAGCAGTTCTGTCCGTTCGGAGACTTATAAGGAGGCACGAAATCTTTATCCCGCCACCACAAGCCTTCGGCCTTGTTGAAGAGCCCGCCTGCCAGCGAGTCACGCGTCCATTGATACATGCGCCATCCCTGCTCCGCATAGGCATTGGACGCGATTGTGTCGCCTTGCAGGTACTGGATGCGTGCGAGCTTGCAGAGCACAGGCAGCCCCATCTGAATGGCATCCACCCACGTCCAGTCGTTGATGCTTGTGTTTCCCTTTTCATCCTTGTCCTTCGCATGCCGCAGGAGATTGTTCATGCACTCCGTGGTGGGCAGAATCATGCCGAGTTCGCGGAATTTGTCAAGGCTGTCCACATACATATCGAGGAAAGCCTGACTGCAACAATAGTCATCGGCATCACGGGTGGTAACACCATTGCGCGGCGTGAAACGGTGAAAATTGCCCCAACGGTTCATGTAGGCCACATTCGCCGCCTGCGGAGCCAATCGGTTAAGCTCCTCCAGCCCTTCGAAATACACGCCACGCGTCCAGAGATTGCTGGGACGTTCTTTCTTGACGAATGTCGGTGCCGTGGGATCCGGATGATGCCGGATGAAGTAGTCGTTGGCACGGTTCATGGCCTCCAGAATGGAAGAATGTGAGAGAAGCTGCTGAGCCACCGACGGCATCATCAGAGCCAGCATCAGGACTGAAAGAATTGTTTTTTTCATGGTAGAGGAAAAAGTCTTGGATGGTGAATGTTCAATGGGATGTTCTCACTGTAAAAACGGAGGTAAGAGAACGCCTACATGATTGTCGTCAGGTAACGTTCGAGTTCCTCCTGCGTGACCCCGATGGTGAACTCGCCACGGCTGGCCAGTGAGATGCGGCCGGTCTCCTCGCTGACGATGATGGCCACGGCATCGCTCTGCTGGGTGATGCCGAGGGCGGCACGATGCCGAAGCCCCAGTTCTTTCGGAATATTGGTGTTGTGGCTCACCGGCAGGATGCAGGCGGCGGCACGGATGCGGTTTTTGCTGATAATCATGGCTCCGTCGTGCAGTGGCGAGTTCTTGAAGAACAGATTCTTGATGAGCTGCGCATTGATGTTGGCATCAATGATTTCGCCCGTATTCACGATGTCGTTGAGCGACATGTCGCGTTCAATGATAATCAGTGCTCCTTCCAAGTGCTTGCTCATGTAGGAACAGGCACGCACAATCTGCATGATGGCCGGATTCTCCTCGCCCGTCTTGTCCTTACCGCTCGTGAAAAAGCGCAAGAGCGAATTGAGCCGGTTGTTGGAACCGACGGAGAAGAAAAAACGGCGCAACTCGTCTTGGAAAAGAATGATGAGTGCCAGCACGCCCACACTGACGAGCTTGTTGAAAATGCTGCCGAGGAGCTTCATCTCAAGCACTTGCGACACGACAATCCAAGTGATGATGAAGATGAGAATGCCATAGAACACATTGAGCGTGCCCGACCCCCGCATCACCTTATACACATAGTAAAGCAAGAGAGCCACACAGAAGATGTCGACGACATCTTTGATTCCAAATTCTATCATAACAGAGCCAATTGTTTCGTTGCTGACCGGCGGCGCATGGAAGTCATGTCGCCGTCCTTCAGTGCTTCAGTTCCTTCATTTTCCGCCAGATGGTCACAGCCTCCACGGCCGCTTTGACATCATGCACCCGCAGGATGTTGGCCGCCTCCTGCATGAGCGCAATGGCATGAACCACCGTCGTTCCATTGAGCGCCTCATCCTGAGAGACTCCAAGAAGCTTGAATATCATACTCTTGCGCGACACACCGACGAGGATGGGGAGGCCGAATGTGCGGAGCATACCGAGCCGTGCCAGCAACTCATAGTTGTGGTCCTGTGTCTTGGCAAAACCGAAACCTGGGTCAAGGATCATATCCTTCTGTCCCAAGTCACGCAGACGTTGGACTCGCTCGGCAAAATAAAGCAGCATTTCCTTCATCAAGTCGTCGTAGACGGGTGCCTGCTGCATCGTCTGCGGCGTACCTTTCATGTGCATGAGGATATACGGCACGTGCAGGCCGGCCACCGTGGCAAACATGTCAGCATCAAGCTCTCCGCCCGAAATGTCATTGATGATGTCGGCATGAAAGTCCTCCACACACATGCGAGCCACATCCGCGCGAAACGTGTCCACCGACACCACCGCGTCGGGATGCGCCGTGCGGATGATGTCCAGCCCACGGCGCAGACGCTCTTTCTCTTCCTCGGGCGAGACGTCCGCCGCGCCTGGCCGGCTGCTGTAGGCACCGACATCAATGATGGATGCCCCCTCGGCCAAGATTTGCTCCACCCGCTCACGGATTTCCTGTTCCGTCTGCTTGCGGCTGCCCGCAAAAAACGAGTCAGGAGTCACGTTCAGAATCCCCATCACCTGCGGCACTTCCAAATCCAAGAGCCGCCCGTTCACATTGATTGTATATGGCGTCATCGTTGAAGTTTTCTTCCTCCGCACCGCCCGCGCCGCTCCTGCAGGCGGCCGTCAGTGCGTCTGATTTCTCAACGCAAAAATAGTTATTATTCTTGACTTTATTGGCAACTTTCGCATTTTTCTATTAACTTTGCATGAAAAATTTAGAAAAACAAATGGAAATAAGAGATTTATACAATATTTTCAGGCAACATCCTGTCGTCACGACCGACAGCCGCGACTGTCCCGCCGGCTCGATTTTCTTCGCTCTGAAAGGTGAGAAATTCGACGGCAATGCCTACGCCGAAGCGGCTCTCGCGAAAGGGTGTGCCTATGCCGTCATCGACGAGCAGGACTACGCGCCCGCAGGCGATGTCCGTTTCATTCTCGTTCCAGACGCCCTGCGCACCTTGCAGGAACTCGCACGCTTCCACCGCCACCAACTCGGCACCACCATCGTAGCCGTGACCGGCACAAACGGCAAGACCACCACCAAGGAACTCATCGCAGCCGTACTGCAGAAGAAATATAAGGTACTCTACACCGAGGGCAACTTCAACAACTCCATCGGCGTACCGAAAACGTTGCTGCGCCTCACCGAGGCACACGAAATCGCGGTGGTGGAGATGGGAGCCAGCCACCCCGGCGACATCCAGGAACTCACCGACATCGTCGAGCCGGACTACGGCCTCATCACCAATGTGGGCAAAGCCCATTTGCTCGGCTTCGGCTCGTTCGACGGTGTCATCCGCACCAAAGGCGAGCTCTATGATTTCCTGCGCAAACACGGCGGCAAGGCTTTCATCAACAACGACAATCCTTACCTCCTCGGCATTGCCCACGGTCTGCCCCTCGTGCGCTACGGACAGAAACAGCCCAGTGTCGCACCACTCACCGTGACGGGCAAGCTTCTTGGCTCCGACCCTTTCCTCCATTTCGCATGGAACGGACACGACGTGCAGACACACCTCATCGGAGCCTACAACATCGACAACGCGCTCGCGGCCGCCACGGTCGGCCACTATTTTGGCGTTTCCGCCCCCGACATCTCGGCTGCCATCGCAGCCTATCAGCCGTCGAACCAACGCTCGCAGTTCGTCCGCACCGCCGACAATGATTTGGTGGTCGATGCCTACAACGCCAACCCGACATCCATGCGTGCCGCCATCGAGAATTTCCGGCAAATGCACGCTGCCCACAAGATGGCTATCCTCGGCGACATGAAGGAACTGGGAGCCGCCAGCGACGACGAACACCAAGCCATCGTTTCCCTGCTTGCCCAGTCAGACTTTGAGCAGGTGTGGCTCGTCGGCAGCGAATTTGCCCACGTGAGCGACTGCCCTACCCGATTCCGCCGCTTCACCGATGTAGAAGCCGTGAAGGCCACCCTGACCGAAGAGAAGCCGAAGGGTATGACCATCCTTCTGAAAGGCTCCAACTCCGTCCGGCTCTTTGAACTGGTTCCTTCCGCGCCGGGCGAAAGCCTTCTTTAATTTCCCCGCGACCGTCAGGGCATCACACTTTCACCACACTTTTTTTCATCGAAACTTTTCAAAAACACTCCCATGAATCTCAAGAAATACCTCCCCGATGCCCTGTGCGTCATCCTCTTCGCCGTCATCGCCTTCTGCTATTTCTACCCTGCCGACATCGACGGCCGCCGCCTCACCCAGCACGACAACTCTGCCGCCGACGGTCTCTCCGTGGAAATCCAGAACTACCGTCACGAGCACGGCGGCGAGACACCGCGCTGGATCAATTCCATCTTCAGCGGCATGCCTACCTACCAGGTGGCACCGAGCTACGACTCAACGCACCCTCTTTCCTTCGTGGAAAAAATCTACCACCTCTGGCTGCCCGACTACGTATGGTATATCTTCGCCTCCATGCTCGGTTTCTACATCCTGCTGCGCGCCTTCGACTTCCGCACGTGGATGGCAGCTCTCGGAGCTGTTGTCTGGGCCTTCAGCAGCTATTTCTTCATCATCATCGCCGCCGGGCATATCTGGAAAGTCATCACCCTGGCCTACATCCCGCCGACCATCGCGGGCATGGTGCTGCTCTACCGCGGCAAGTATCTGTCCGGACTGCTCATCACCGCATTCTTCGCTGCCCTACAGATTCTCTCCAACCACGTGCAGATGACCTATTACTTTCTCATTCCCGAACTCTGCATCTTCATCGCCTTCCTCGTCCAGGCTCTGCGCAATCACCAGATGGCACGCTTCGGCCAGGCCACAGGGTTGCTCATCCTGGCTGCCGTCATCGCCGTGGCCATCAACGCCTCCAACCTCTACCACACGTATGAATACGCCAAGGACACGATGCGCAGCAAGAGCGAGCTCGTGAAGCAGGGCACAGATGCCTCGAACCAGACCAGCAGCGGGCTTGACCGCGACTACATCACGGCCTGGAGCTATGGCCTGAGCGAAACGTGGACGTTTCTCGTGCCGAACGTGAAGGGGGGAGCCAGCGTGCCGCTCCAGCAGAGCGTGACCGCCATGAAGAAAGCCGACCCGAACTACACCAGTGCCGGCATCTACGGTGCTTTCACTCAGTACTTCGGCGAACAGCCGATGACGAGCGGCCCCGTCTATCTCGGAGCCGTCGTCTGCCTGCTCTTCGTCCTTTCCCTCTTCATCGTGCCCAACCGCAACCCGATGAAATGGGCTCTGCTCGCCGCCACGCTCCTCAGCATTCTGCTCGCGTGGGGCAAGAACTTCATGCCGTTCACCAATTTCTTCATCGACCACGTGCCGATGTACGCCAAATTCCGCACCGTGTCGTCCATCCTCGTCGTGGCCGAATTCACCGTTCCCCTACTCGCCCTCATCGGCCTGCGGCAGTTCGTGGAAAACTGCCGGCATCCGGAGTTGCGGGTGAGCGCCCTCCGCTACCTCACCTTCAGCACCCTCATCACCATCGTCTGCTGCGCCATCATCGCACTGGCTCCGACGGGGCTGGGCGACTGCGTATCGCAGAACGACCGCAACGCCATGAGCCAATATGTCGGACAGGGCTATTTCGACCAGATGACTGCCGACAGCATCCTCGCCAGCCTCTCCGGCATGCGCGCGGCAATGGTCACGGCCGATGCCTGGCGCTCCGCCTTCTTCATCATCATCGGTGCCGTCATCATGTACTGGTACTTCAAGGCGAGTGCCAAATCCTCCTCCCCGAAGCCGGCCGTCTGCCTCTCCGTGGCTCTCCTCACCGTCTGCCTCATCGACATGTGGCCGGTCAACAAACGCTATCTCAACGACACCATGTTCACGACACCGCTTCAGGCCCAAGTGCTGCCGAAGACCGATGCCGACAACTACATCCTCGACAAGTCAGGCGACGGACGCAACTACCGCGTGCTGAACTTCACCGTCTCCACCTTCAACGACAACACCACCTCCTACTTCTACAGCAGCGTGGGCGGCTACCATCCGGCCAAGCTCCGCCGCTATCAGGAGCTCATCGAGGAGCACATCGCCCCCGAGATGAGTCAAGTTTACACCGCACTGCAACAGGCTCCGCTCGACACCGCCGCCATGATGCGCAGCGGAGACCTCCAGCATCCGCTCTACGACTTCTCCGCAGTGAACTGCGACAGTCTCTTCCCTGTCATCAACATGCTCAACACCCGCTGGTTCATCCTCGGCAATCAATCGAACGGAAAGATTCCCGTGGAGAACACCGCCGCCTACGGCAACGCATGGTTCGTGGACAGCCTGTTGATAGCCGACAACGCCAACGAAGAAATCGACGCGCTCCATCAGGTCAGTCCGCGCCACACCGCCATCGTGAGCCGCGACTTTGCCGGACGGCTCGGACGGCAGGACTCCTTCGACACCGACCCTGCCGACAGCATCTGGCAGACGGCACTCACCTCCACCAGCGTCAGCTACGAATATGAGTCGAAGCGTCCGGCACTCGCCGTCTTCTCCGAAATCTATTATCCGGGATGGAAAGCCACCGTTGACGGCCGTTCCGCTGACATCATCCGCACCGACTACGTCCTACGCGCCATGTTGCTGCCGGCCGGCCACCACAAGATTGAAATGACCTTCCACCCGCAGTCCGTCGCCACCACCGAAGCCATTGCCCACGCCGGCCTCATCCTCTTGGCGCTCACCTGCATCTGCGCCTTGGCACGGCAACTCTGGCAGACCCGCCGGAAGAAAAGGCAGACGGTGTAGGCGATACTTTTTTCAGAAAGACGAACGCGTCCGGCTGTCCACATATCCGGGGTTCTGCTGCAACTTGGTGTTGAGGGCAAGGACGTTGGTGGGAATGGGAAAGACGACGGTATAACCGTCCGATTCGCCGTCGAGCTGCGGACGAAGGTCGTAGGCATCGGTGTAGAGACCATAACGGATGAGGTCGTTGCGCCGCCAGCCTTCCCACATCAGTTCCAGACGACGCTCGGCAAGGATGTTGTCGAGCGTTGCCGGCCGCGAAGACATGCCCACACGCGCACGAATCCGGTCGAGTTCTTCCTGCCCGCTCCCACCGTTTCTGACAGCCGCCTCAGCTTTCATCAGCAGGGCATCGGCATAGCGGAAGAGGACGATGTCGTTGTCGGGATTGTTGCCGTCGTTGTACGCGTTGCGGTCCACTTCATATTTCTTCATCCGCGCTCCCGCCGTGCGGATATATGCACTGTAGGTGAGGTTCACCTCCACTTCGAGCGGTTCATAGACAAGCACACCGCCGCCGTCAAGAGCAAGGGTACTGCCGTCCACATAGACGGTGTCGGCATAGAAATCCTGTTCCCAGCGGGTGTCGAGGCTGTCGGTCTGATAGCCGTAGGCATGTACCGTAGCAAGGGTGGCGCAGGTGCCGTTCTCCGATGCCGTTCCATAAGCCCCGCCGTGTACGTAGTGGCGTGAGCGGAAGAGGTAGCGGAACTGTGCGGTGTAGAGGGTCTTGTCCAGCGGAATGGTGAAAACGTTCTCCGTGGAAGTCTCATTGTTGACGGAGAAGTTGGCCGTGCGGTCGTCCATGAGCGTATAACCGTCCACCGTCAACCGGTCGCAGTAGTAGATGCAGGTTTCCCACGCGTTCATCGGCGAGCCGTTGACGGTGAATGCGATGTCGCTGCCGCTGAGGTGGCGGCCATCTGTCCAGTCGTCATCTTCGTAGATTTCGGCGTTGAGCGCCAGCTTGGCCAGCAGGAAGTCGGCGACCGGACGTGTCAACCGTCCATAGTAGCTGCCCGGCAGGTTGCTATGTTCGTCGGCCAACTGTGGCTCCACCTCCTGCAACTCACTGACGATGAAGCGGAACACTTCGGAACGGCTACTCTGCTGAGTGTCGGCCAGCGTCTGCGTAATGGATGTGATGAGCGGAATGCGACCCCACATGTCCATCGTGTACCAGTAGAACATGGCACGGATAGCACGCACCTCGGCCTTGTAAGCGGTGAGCTGCGCCGGTGTGAGCAGAGAGGAATGGCCGTCGAGCGTGGCCAGAGCCTTGTTGCAGAGCACGATGACTTGGTAGAGATAGTTCCACGTGTCTTCCAAGGCACTGTCAGAGGGTTTCCACGAGTGCAGGTAGAGGTCTTGCCAGAAACCTCCGTCGTACCAGTCGCCGCCACGGATGGGGATGATAGCCTCGTCGGCCGTGAGCTCATTGTAGTCGTAAACACCTCGATAGGTGCCTTGCAAACCCTGCGAAGGCTGCGAGCCGCCGATGTAGTTGTACAGCGTACCCACGGCATTGGTATAGAGCGTCGAGGCGGAAGTATAGGCATCCTCCTCGTCGATTTGATCCTTGGGATGTTCGTCTAAACAGCTGACAACTAAAGGCAGCAGACAGAGCGACAATCGGGCGATGTGCCGGAAGCGTGGAAAGATGCAGCGGATGTTCATGGCCTTTCTTGTTTTTTAGAACTGAATGGATACCCCCATCGACCAGGTGCGGTAAACGGGATAGGAACGCTTGTCATCGATACCGAGCGTATTGGAGACGATGTAGTTGTTGATCATCGGCGTGAGGCCGCTGTAGCCCGTGATGGTGGCGAGGTTGTTGACCGAGGCCGAGAGACGGAGCGCAGAGATATAGCGGCTCTTGACGGGCACGTTCCAGCCGACGGTGAGGTAGTCGAAGTTGAGGTAGTCGCCGCTCTCCAACCAATAGTCAGAGACGTTCTGATCCACAATCTTGCGCTGCGGCGCACCCTTCATCACATTATAGTCGGGAAACGAGGACATATTGTAATAGGCGAGCGAGGTGCCGTTGAAGATTTTATGACCGAAGGCTCCGTTCATCTGCAACGAGATGTCGAAATTCTTGTAACGGAAACTGATGTTGGAGCCGAGGGTCATCTTCGGCGTGGCCTGCCCGCACACCCGCCGGTCACCGCCTGTGTCGGAGAGGTCGATTTCGCCGTCACCGTTCAGGTCTTCGATGTCGTACATCATGTAACCGTTGCCCCGGTCCACGATGCCCTTGCAGTGAGGCAGGTAGAACACGCCAAGCGATTCGCCGACAATCTGATAGAGCACATTGGAGTTGCCGCCATGCTGCCCCGCACCGTTGAGGCCGCCGATGGCTGTGATGTCGGCGGCAGAGAGCTCGTAGCCGTTGTAGTTGCCGCTCAGCGAGAGCAATTTGTTGCGCTGGAACGACATGTTCACATTGATGTTCAGCTCCATGTCCTTTCGCTGCAACGGCGTGATGCCGAGACCGATTTCCACGCCGCTGTTCTCCATCGAACCGATGTTGGCCAGCAGGGTGCTGTAGGCAAAAGGCGGCATCGGCACTTCATACTCATAGAGCATGTCGGTGGTCTTCGAGTAGTAGTATTCCGCCGTCAGGATGACGCGGTTGTTCCAGAATCCCATGTCGGCACCGATATTGAACGTGGCACGCTTCTCCCACTTCAGGTCGGGGTTGGCATTCTTCAGCGAGCCGAGGGTAATCGTCGGCGACCCGTCGATGGAGACGACTCCTACGGGCGCGACGGTGTTGAGGGTGGTGTAGGAAGTGATGGCTCCGAGGTTGCCCGTCACGCCGTAGCCGGTGCGGAGCTTCAGCATGGACAGAGCCGGTTTGAGCGGTTGCATGAAAGGCTCGTCGATGACGTTCCAGTTGGCGGAGACAGACGGGAACCACCCCCAGCGGTTGTCATCGGCCACCATCGAAGAGCCGTCGGCACGCAACGTGGCGGAGAGGCTGTAGCGGTTCAGCAGCGTGTAAGTGGCACTGCCCATGACGGAGCCCAACGAAGGGTCGGCATAGTCGGAACCCGTTCCGCCATAGGGACGGATGGAACCTGCGGCCAGATTGTTGTAGGTAAATTCGTTGGTGGTGAATCCCTTGACCGTGATCCAGAATCCCGAGCGGTTCGTCTTCTGATATTCACCGAGAATCCCGGCCTGCAGTTCGTGAATGCCCCACCGGTGTTTCCAGTCGAGAGTCGTGTTGATGAGCCAGTCCTCATTCTTGTGCTCCCCACGGTAGGCCTGCCCCTGCGCCCACACCCAGGTGGGACAGTATTGCCCCGTCTCGGTCGAGTTGAAAGCGTAAGAGCCGCGCAGGGTCAGCGTGAGGTCGGCAGGCAGGAAGACCGTCATGTTGAGGTGTGCGTCGAAGTTCATGTTCTTCGTGTCGTTCTTCTCACTGAGGAGTGTTCGCGGCGGATTGATTTCCGATGCTGTTCCGTTTTTCGTCCGTGCGTTTTTTTCGATGGTGGGGTTCTGGGTCGCAGCGGAATAGAAAAGTATCTGCTCGTCGAAGACTCCCTTCGTCTTCTGCGACGAGCCGAACGCTCCGAAGTCGATGGTGAGGAGGTCGTCGAACGCCTTCTGCGAGATGTCGAGCTTGGCCACGAGATTGTTCATTCCTTTCAGGTCGAGCACGGTGGTGTTGTCGGTGTAGGCGAGTGAGGCACGGTAGCTGCTGGTCGCACCGCCGCCGCTGAAGGCCACGTGGTGGTTCTGCACGAAACCGGTACGTGTGATGGCATCGCGGAAATTGGTGTCATAGCCGTCATCCTTGTACGCCACACCGAGCGCCTGGGCCGTGGCGACATACTCTGCGGCGTTGAGCATCTTGATGTTCTTGTAGATGGACTCCACGCCGAAGCTGCCGTCGTAAGAAATGTGGAAGGCGGCTCCCGTACCCTTCTTCGTCGTCACCTCAATCACGCCCGATGCGCCGCGCGAGCCATACTGTGCCGTTTCGGCAGCGTTGCGAAGAATGGCGAAGATCTCGATGTCGGCGGGGAAAACGGTGGAGAGGGTGGCAAGGTCGGAATAGACGCCGTCGATGATGATGAGCGGGTCGTTGCCTCCCGTCAGCGAGGTGGTGCCACGCACACGCACGGACGAGAGTTGCGCCATGCGGTTCTCGCCGTTCGAAATGTTCACGCCCGCAGCCTGTCCGTTGAGGGCGGAGAGCGGATTGGTGACGAGACCCTTGTTCATACGGCTCTCTGTGACGACATCCACAGAGCCGGTGGCCACGCCGATGCCTGTGATGCCGAGGGAGTCGGGCACGGTTGGCTGGCTGACCTGCGCATGCAGCGGTGCGGCCGCCAATAATAGAATAGGTATAGGTAAGCGGTGGTGACTCATGAACTTTCGGCTTTTAGGGGTTGCTTAGAAAATTAGGTGTGCCCAAAGGTAAGCAAAAAAAAGTGAAAGCCGCAAGAATCAACCGTTTTTCTCAAAAAAAAATCCTGCTTTCCCGTGACGGAGAAGGCAGGATTGGCATGTCAGCGTTTGTCGGGAACGCCGTAGCGCACCCATTCCTCTTGCAGATAGTTCTCCTTGATGCGTTTCTTCATGGCAGCATAGTTCTCCTTCACGCCGGCGAAGATCTCATTCATCTTGCGGATTTGAGCCGACAGCTCCACGTGCAGCCGGTCACACTCCTTGCCGGCATCCTGCAACTTCTGAATCTCAGCTTCCAACGCCCCCAGACTCTGCTCGTTGATTCCGTGTTTGTTCACTTCGCCGAGGTTGCGGCGCAGGCCTTCCACCAAGGTACGGCACTTTTCTACTTGTAAATCAATTATTTTTGACATAATGAATATAGTGTTAAAGGTTAAATTACAACGCAAATTTAACGAAAAAATTCCATTTCTCCAAAGCTCGCATCTCGTGTTTTTAAGACAAATTAACACCAAGAACATCCACATCCGGCATGTTCTGAAAGTCTTGGGAAATCAGGGGGGGGAAAAAGAATTGCCGTCAGTTGAATGTCAGGCGGAAAGTGGTCAGAGAACCGGTTCTTACAAGCTCAAGCATGCCGCCCATCGTGCGCATGATTTGCCGGGAGATGGGCAATCCTATCCCGCTGCCTTTCGGCTTTGTCGTGAAGAAAGGCGTGAAAATCTGAGCCACAATATCATCAGGAATCCGAACACCGTCGTCAGACACGTCCATCACGACATTGTCATGAGAGTTGGTATAGGCTTTCACGATGATATGCCCTCCGTCAGGAATGGCCTCTGCGGCATTCTTCAGCAAGTTGGTGACCACACGGCTGACAAGCCTCTCATCGGCATAAACAAGCAAATCCTTAGGCATCACATCGGTTTCTATCGTACTGACGTTCTCCGGCCATTCTTCCGCAAGGTGTTTCATGCGGTCAAGAAACGGACCGACATAAAACAACGTGGGTTCCGCCTTGGGCACATGGGTGAACTTCCGGTAATTCTCCACAAAGTCCATCAGTTCCTTCGACGTTTGATTGATGGTCTCCAGCCCCTCCCGTGTCTTGCCGTCAGATTCCGTCAGCAGGGTCTGGGTCAATGAGACAATCGGAGTGATGGAGTTCATCATCTCGTGAGTCAGCACACGAATCAACTTCACCCATGCGTCAATCTCCTGATTGGCAAGTTCGCCGTGGATGTCGCTCAATGCCAGAATCCTCACCTTCCTTCCTCTCAGCTCGGAATAAGTCTCACGGACGGAAAAAGACTCCAATCTGTCCTCCACCTGACTGATATGCGTGACAGTCTCACGTCCTATCATCCGGCGGGCAGCCTGGTTGGAACGGAGCACAATGCCGCGGTCGGTGTCGGTCACCAAGATGCCGGTGTCAACCTGATTGAGAATCACCTCATAATATCTCTCACGGCTGATTTGCTCATCGCGTGCATGTTGCAGGATTTCCTTGATGCGGTTCAGCGACGCATTGAGCAGGATGTCATCCCTTCGGACATCGGTAGGATAATGAAAAGCGTAATCGCCATTGTCAATGGCATTGAACAGAAATTCCACCTTGCCGACCACCCTTCGATGATGCCGCCATTGCAAAACGATGATTGCGATGGCCATGATGAGAGCAACTGTCAGCAAGGAAGTGGTCATAGTCCGTAGCGTTTGATTTTGTTGTACAGCGTCTGACGTGATATGCCAAGCTGCAACGCCACACGGGAGAGGTTGCCGTGGCATTCTGCAATGGTTCTCTCAATCATCTGACGCTCCATGCCGTCAAGGGAACGATGCTCCTGGCTGTCAGCCGGCAGCTCATAGCCCTCGTAAGGAACTGAGTCCACCACAGAGCCGTCGGCCACGATGACGGCACGTTCCATGGCATGCTGCAACTCACGGATGTTGCCCGGCCACGGCATGTTTTCCATCTGCCTTGCGGCCTCATCAGAGAGCGTCATGTCCTGACGGTCATATTTCCCTGCATAGCGTTTGAGGAACATCCGTGCCATATCGGCGATGTCGCCCTTCCGCTCACGCAAGGGCGGCAGATGCAGAAGGATGGTGTTTACACGGTAGAGCAGATCCTCACGGAACTCGCCATGGGCGACCATTTGCCGAAGATTCTTGTTGGTGGCGCATATCAGCCGCACGTCGATGGGACACTCCGTCGTTCCACCGACACGCGTAATGCTCCGTCGTTGAAGCACCGTGAGCAGTTTTGCCTGAAGGCTGTACCCCAGGTTCCCTATCTCGTCAAGGAAAAGCGTTCCGCCATTAGCCAGTTCCAACTTGCCCGCCTTGTCGGTCTTCGCGTCAGTGAACGCACCTTTCACGTGGCCGAACAACTCGCTCTCGAACAGGCTCTCGCTCACGGCTCCGACATCGACCGTCGTGAACGTCCTGTCCGACCGCTTCGAGAGGCGGTGAATTTCGTGGGCAAGCACCTCCTTGCCCGTTCCGTTCTCGCCGGTAATCAAGATGTTGGCATCGGTGGGCGCGACCTTCTCCACCATGAGGCGCAGGTCCTGCATCGCCGGACTCTGTCCCCAGAACATCACAGGGCTGTCGGCCGCGTCTGTCTTGGGATTCCCTGCCGGCCGCACTTGATGGAAGGCGTCACTGATGGTCTGCAGCAGCCGTTCGTTGTCGAATGGCTTCACGATGAAGTCGGCGGCACCCTCACGCATCCCTTTCACCGCCAAGTCGATGTCGGCATAGGCCGTGAACAGCACCACCTGAGTCTGCGGCCTCAGGCGTTTGATTTCGCGCAGCCAGAAGATTCCCTCGTTGCCGGTGTTGACGGCACTTCTGAAGTTCATGTCAAGCAACACCACATCGGGCCGTTTCTCGCGGAGAAGCGCGGGAATGGCCGTAGGCGTACCGCTTGTCAGCACTTCCCGATACTGACCTTCGAGCAACATCCTTGCCGAGGTCAGTATTCCCCGGTTGTCGTCAACAATCAATATGATTCCTTGTTTCATGATTTCACGATGGACGGTTTCCGTCCTCCACCCTCATGGATGGCTGTTGTTAGGATGCGCCTGCAAAATTACAAAAAGTTACATAAATGCAAGCCACAACGTCGCAACTTTTTCCATCGGAACCGGAGCGCACTGTCAGAATCGGCATCTTCTCTTGATGGGTGTCCAGAAGTTGGACAACAGGTGTCCAATTATTAGACAGTCATGAAAGCCGACGCGAGAGTGAAACTTCTGGCGGACAATCCGTTGCGCTTTTTGGCACGGTTTTAGCATTCAAGATGATGTATGAAAAGATTTTTTTGCATCCTGACGATTCTGCTGAGCCATGGAATATGCCACGCCCAGCAATCCATGACATTGGATGACTGCATCGCCTACGCCATTCAGCATTCGGGTGCCCTGCGCCGCAGCCGCATCGACGAACAGGAAGCACGGAAGGATGTCACGTCCGCCGCACTCGACTTCCTGCCCACCGTGCAAGGCCAGACATCGGTGCAATGGTCGTGGGGAAGGAACATCGACCCGGAGACCAACACCTATAACACCATCACGACATTTAATAATTACTACAACGTCTATGCCTCGTTGACACTTTTCGACGGTGGACAGCTCGTCAACCAGTTCCGTCAGGCACGAAACGCAAGGGCGATGGCAATGTCGGAAACCCGGAAAGCTGGCGACGACAAGGCGATTGCCGTCATGACGAAGTTCGTGGATGCGATATACAATCAGAAGAGCGTCGCCCTCGCGGAAGAGAAACTTGCCGACAGCAGGAGTCTCCTGCAAAAGACGCAACGCCTCTACGAACTTGGCGAGAAGAGCCGTCCCGACGTGGTGCAGATTGAGAGCCAAGTGGCCGAGGACGACTACAACCTACTGCACCAGCGCAACCAGGCACATCTCGCCATACTCGCCTTGGAGTCGGAAATCAATTGGCAGGAATCCGACAGCATCCGCCTCGTCGCCGCCCCTATAGGAAGAGGAGAAGCCGCCCGAAGCATCACCCGCAGTTCCTCCCCCGGAGGAAGAAATGAGGGAACATCCGTTTCCATCGCCCTTGCCACCCGGAAGGCCGCCGGCCTGCGCTATGCCTGGCTCATTGCCAAGGCCGGCTTGCTGCCGTCAGTCTCGGTCGGAGCCGGCATCTCAACCAGTTATTACCGCAATCTCACCAACGGCACCCTCTCGTATGGCAGTTTCAGAAGCCAGTTCGACCACAACATGGGCGAATATGTCTATGTGTCGTTGAATGTCCCGCTTTTCGTGCCCGACCGCTGGAAGACCGTCCGGAAGACAAAGGCGGAATGGCTGAAGTCGCTCATCGACCTTGACGACACACGCCGTCAGTGGAACGACGACAAGGCCCAAGCCACCGCCGACCGTGACGGCTACCGCTTAGAGGTGGCGCAGATGGAACATAAGGTGAGCGCCGACTCCACGGCATACCACCTCTCGCGCCGCAAGTACGAGGAAGGTATGCTCTCGACATTCGACCTCCACACAGCGTCGCAGACGTTGCTCGAAAGCCGCATCAGACTGCTACAGACTCAGCTGTTGCTCGCCACCAAGGAACGTCTCGTCGGTTATTACGAAGGTGAACCGCTATGGTAAGGGATGGAAAAGAGGGGCAGAAGGCGAAAAGGTGACCATCAAACACGAAACGAAGAACAGACACAACCGGAGACTATGGATATAAAGATTGAGAAAAAGAAGTACCTGATTCCCCGCAAGTGGTGGAAATGGATTGCCGGAGGCATGGTGTCGGTCATCGCCCTCGTATGGCTCGGACTGGGCAATTTCAACTCGTCGTTGCGCGTGGAGCGCAGGGGGCTGAGCATAGGCGATGTCCGTGCCGGCCGTTTCGATGACTATGTGTCGCTTGACGGCAGCGTGGTGCCGATCCAGATTGTGCAGGTGAGCCCGGAGGAAGGTGGAATCGTACTCGAGAAACTGGTTGAGGAAGGCTCACGGGTCAAGAAGGGCGACATCCTCGTGCGTCTGAGCAATTCCAGCCTCGACTTGCAGATACTCAATGCCGAGAGCGAGCTGGCCGAGAAACAGGACATGCTGCGCAACACCGAGCTGTCACTGGAGCAAGACCAGCTCTCCAACCGCACCGAGGCGGCCCAGCTGGCGGTTGACCTGAAGGCGAAGAAACGGGCTTTCGAGCATCAGGAAGCACTGCAGAAGGAGCAGCTGAACTCGCGCGAGGACTATCTGAAGGCCAAGGAAGACTACGAGCTCGCACGCGAGAAGAACGCCCTGATACAGCAACGGCTGAAGAAAAGCTCGCAGCTGCGCCAGTCACAAATCGACCAGATGAGCGACAACCTCGCCTCGATGCAGCGCAATGTGCAGTTGGTCAGGGAGCGCAAGGCAAAGCTCGAAGTGCGCTCCACCATCGACGGCGAGGTCGGACTGCTGGATGTCGAACTGGGACAGAGTATCGCAGCAGGACAAAAGATTGGTGTCATCAACGACTTGAGCGACTTCAAAGTCGAGGCGAAGGTCGATGAGCACTACATCGACCGCGTGCATCAGGGGCTCGCGGCAACCTTCGAACAAGGTGGAAAGCCATACCACCTCACGTTGCGCAAGGTCTATCCCGAAGTGCGCGAGGGCCGCTTCAAGGTCGATTTCACATTTTCCGGCCCACATCCTGCCAACATCCGCACGGGGCAGACCTACTATGTGGACCTGCAGCTGGGTGAGGCCAAACAAGCCGTGCTCATACCCAAAGGCACGTTCTACTCCGTCACCGGCGGCCAGTGGATCTTCGTCCTCTCGAAGGATGGCCGCGAGGCTTATCGCCGCACCATCCGCATCGGCCGCCAGAACCCGCAATACTATGAGGTGCTGGAGGGGCTGGAGCCGGGAGAAAAGGTGATTGTCAGCGGTTATGAAGCATACAAAGACTACAAAACACTATTATTAAGATGAAGACATTTCTGATTTTTCTTTCCCGCAACAAGGCATACACGTTCATCAACGTCCTCGGTCTGAGCCTGTCGATGATGTTCGTTATCCTCATCGGCACGTACACGTGGCAAGAGTACCACGTCAACACGCAGTACCCCAAGGCCGACCGCATCCTCGTCTATGGCATGAACATGGAGAGTAACGGCAAGACGGAAAAGTCCAGCGGTGGTCACTGGCGGTTGCAGCAACACTTCCGGGCACGCTATCCCGAGATAGAGAGTTCGTGCGCCATCATCGGCGGCAAGGGAATGAGCACGCTTGACTATACCACCGGCCAACACGGTGAGAAGACACTGCACCCCACACTATATGTTGACAGCACCTTCTTCACCCTGCTCGACCTCCCGCTCATACAGGGCGATGCCCGCACGGCTCTGCGCGACCAGACTTGCGCAGTTGTCACTGAGGAGTTTGCACGTCAATTCTATGGGTCTGCTGAGAAAGCCATGGGACAGCGGCTCAAGAACGGTCTTGGCAGCTTCCACATCACCGGCATCATGCCCTCTATCCGCAACAGCAGCATCCCCGAGGCCGACGTGGTGGTGCGCTACGAGTTGGCGGAGCGGTTCAACCCGGGCCTGGTGAATGAGCTGATGAACAACGCAAACGGATGCGAGGTGTTGTTCCTGGAACGCGAGGGCGCACACTTGGAGGACAAGGTGAAGGACATGGACAACTATCAGAAGCAGTTCTTCTGGATTTTCCAAATGCCAAGTCTCAAGGTAGAGACGACGCTCACGCCGTTGAGCAAGTACTATTTCACCAAATTTGACGATAGCCACAACCTCCGACAAGGCGATGGCAGCTTGGTGAACGTGCTCTTTGCCATGGGCCTCGTCATCCTGCTCTTCGCCGTGTTCAACTATGTCAACCTGACCAACGCTCTCAGCGGACGCCGCATGAGGGAGATGGCGATGCGCCGGCTGGTAGGTGCCACACGCCGGGATGTCGTCGTAAGGACTGTCAGCGAGAGCATATTGCTCTGCATTGTCTCGATGGCCATTGCCTTGTTCCTCGCATGGGCGGCGACACCTTATACGGAACATCTGCTGAATATGAATACCCGATTAGACTTTTCGTTGCTGGCAAGACCCGGTGGCATGCTCTTGCTGCTTGCCTTCACACTCCTTCTTGGCATCATCGCAGGAATCCTGCCTGCCTCAATCATCTCAAAGGCAAAGCCGATAGATGTTGTGAAGGGAGTCTCGTCTTTTACGACAGAGAAAAGCCCAAAAATTCATGTCCAAAGTTCAAAGTTGTTTATCATTGTGCAGAACGTTGCCACCATCGTCCTGATCGCTGTAACCTTCGCCATGTCGGCACAGATTCACCACATGGTGACTGCCTATCGCGGCTACAAGACCCACAACATCATCGACGTGCCGCTGGGGCTCAGTCCCGGCGAGATGACAGGCAGCGAACGCGCTCTCATGGATTCCTGGTACGACGGACTGAAACGACTGCCGCAAGTCGTCAGGGCCAGTGCCTGTTGCGGTACGCCTTATAGTGGCGGCAACAACGAGACATTCAACTTTCAGGGGGCTAAAACCATTTCATCACAGGTACTGATGGGCGACTCTCAATTTATGGAGCTTTTCGGACTGAAAATCGCCAGCAAGACGGGATGGACGTCACCGAAGGGCGGACAGATTTACGTCAACCGACAGATGCTTGCCGAAGAATCGTTGCCCATGAACAGCAAGTTCTATTATTTCACTGACCTGAACAGCGGATATAAAAAAGAAAACATCAGTGGTGTCTTAGAAGATTTCACCATCCGCACGCTTGACTCCGAGCAGCATCCGATAGTACTTTATGTTTGCAACGACTCCCTGCGCTACAGCCAGTGGGATACGGCAATAGAGGTGCAGGGCGACCCCGTAGAGGCGTGGGAAAGCATACGGCAACTCTACAAGAAAGTGTTTCACCAGGAGCCCAACATCGACCAGCCTTTCCTCGACCAGCAGATAGCCGGCAACTACGAGAGCGAGACGCGCATGTCCACCATCCTCTGCCTCTTCGCCATCATCGCCGGGGTCATCTCGGTGCTCGGACTCGTTGCCATGAGCACCTATTACATCAATGGCAGACGCAAGGAGATAGCCGTCCGCAAAATCTTCGGCTCCACATCGTCCGAGGTCAGCCGGCGATTCATCCGCCTCTTCCTCTCCTACGTCCTCATCGCCTTCGTCATCGCCACACCTATTATTATAGGTGTGTATGGCCGGTGGGTGGCGCAGTACAGCCAACGCGCCACATGGTGGTACTGGATTCCGGTTGCCGGCCTCATCGTCCTGGCCGTGAGCTATGCGGCAGTGGCGGTTCAGGCATGGAAAGGGGCAAGACAGAATCCGGCTCTCAATCTGAAGGCTGAATGACTCATGAACCATAGAAATAGAAGAACTCATGATTACCGTATTTCGCAAAGGACAACACTCGTTGTCGAAGATTGTCTGTCTCGCGCTCGGCCTTGCCATCAGCTCGGTCATCATCGCGGAGATATACTTTGAGCAGACGTTCGACGCACACTTCCCCGGTGCCGACAGGACGTACCAAATTCTGGAGAGATGGAAGACGGGGGACATGCAGGAGGCATCCACAGCCCAAGCCACGCCAGGGGGCTGGGCACCTGGCCTCAAGAAGTATGCGCCGATCGTGGAAGCCGCCACACGGGCCACGGGGATGTGGGGCACAGGTACGCTGGTGCACCTTGACGACGGCAAAACCGTGGCATCGAGCATCACGCTGGCCGACAGCTGCTTCTTCGACGTGTTTCCACAGAAAATTCTCGTAGGCAATGCCAAGGAGGTGCTGTCCACCAAACTGATGGTCATGGTGAGCGACGAGGTGGCAAAGACCATTGGCGGAAACGTAGTAGGACGGCATTTCACCATTGACGGCGCACCGGGCTATACGTTCACCATCGGCGGTGTCTTCGAGGCTTTTCCGTGGGGAACGTCCGGGCATGGCGAAGGTATGTTCCTGTCGCTCAACACGCTTGATTTTTTCGGCTATAGTGGTGCCGACAACTGGGTGGGCAATGACCGGTACAGTTCCTACATCAGGCTGGCCAAAGGGCACAAGCCGGAAGAGCTGCAGCCTTTCATCCGCAAAGCTCTGGCAGACAATATAGACAAGAACGTGCTGAAGAAAGCGGGTACCGAGGTGGGGATGGACATCCAATTGATCAACGATGTCCATACCAGTGACTCATACGTCAGGATGATGAAATGGATATTGTCTATCATCGCCTTTGTCCTGCTCTTCACCTCCGTGATGAACTATCTGCTCATCGTTGTCAGCAATCTGGTGGGGCGCAGCCGCGAAATGGCCGCCCGAAAATGCTATGGTGCAGAGCGAGGCAACATCTACGGACTGATCTTCAAGGAGGCGGCGGCAGATGTCGCGCTGTCCGTCCTGCTCGCGCTGATTCTCGTGTCTCTCTGCAAGGGAACGGTTGAGGACTTTCTCTCTGCCCCTGTCACCACCTTGATTTTCAATCGTGGTGCATGGCTGCTTGTCGCCATGATCCTGATCGTTTTGTTTGTCGCCGGTATTATCCCCGGCTGGCTATATAACCGAACGCCCGTCACCGTCGCCTTCCGCGGATATAATGAGAACAAGCACCGCTGGAAGCTCGGACTGCTTGCCGCAGAGTTTGCTATGGTAGGGCTGATGCTCTCACTGCTGTGTGTCATCAGCAGCCAATACAACAAGATGATGAATCTCAATCCGGGCTACGACTACGACCATGTCGCCATACTCTGCGTGACCGGCATCAATTCCGACCAGCGCAAGCAGTGTCTGACAGAACTGGAACGCATGCCGCAGGTGGTGGCGGTCAGTTCGGCATCCCGTTTGCCCATCGACGGATGGTTTGGCTCTGGCAACAACGTGTCGCTGCCGGGCGAGGACAGGGAAATCTTCAACGCCGAAGACTGCTACTTTGTGGGGAAAGGCTTCTTCCAGCTGTTCAAGATTCCTCTTCTGGAAGGAAGCACTCCCCAAGTCAGCGCAGCCATTCCTGACAGCGACATCATAAATGGCAGGACACTGTTTGTCGACAAGACTTTCGCAGAAAAGATACAGACCTACGCGGGATGGAAAGACGGCGTGGTGGGCAAGCGCATCTTTGTCAGCGAACATTGCGACGACAAATATCCAACAGTGACGATTGTGGGAGTGTTCAGGAACATTCAGATGGGCGGCGTGAACCATGCCACCGACGGTTTGAAGAGACCGACCATGATGTTCTACGGTGGTGATTTCGTCATGCCGGAAATGCTGCTGAAGCTCCATGACCTCACGCCCGAGATCATGCAACAGATACGTGAAAAGGCAGAACGCATGTTCCCGGGTAAGCTGGTGTCGCTCTACAGCTATTCCACGGAGTACGGCAACCAGTACACCTCTCAGCGCAACTTCCGCAATGGCATCCTCGCAGGCGGCATCGTGGTGCTCGTCATCGCCCTCTTCGGACTCGTAGGATATACCGGTGATGAGGTGCAGCGGCGCAGCAAGGAGATAGCGGTAAGGAAAATCAATGGCGCAACAGTCAGTGACATCATCCAATTGTTTATCAGAGACATCGTCAAGATTGCCGTGCCGAGCATCATCGTCGGTGACATCGGCGCATGGCTCATTGCTTTGCAGTGGCTGCAGAGTTTCACCGTGAGAATCAGCCTGACGGTGGTGCCGTTTGTCATCGTGACGATAGGTCTCATCGTTTTGATAGGCATATCGATAACCATAAACTGTTGGCATATCGCCAACAGCAACCCCGTAAAATACTTAAAAGACGAATAACAATGATTCAAGTAAAAGACATGAGCAAGGTGTTCCGCACGGAAGAAGTGGAGACCATTGCATTGGACCAAGTGTCCTTCGAAGTGAAAGACGGCGAGTTCGTCGCCATCATGGGACCGTCGGGATGCGGCAAATCGACGCTTCTCAACATCCTCGGACTTTTGGACAACCCGAGCGCGGGACAGTATTTCCTCGACGGAACCGATGTAGCCAACCTGCATGAAAGCCGGCGCACGGGCATCCGCAAGGGACAGATAGGCTTCGTGTTCCAGAGCTTCAACCTCATCGACGAGCTGAATGTCGAGGAGAACATCGCGCTCCCCTTGACTTATCTCGGCATTCCGAAGGCTGAACGCAAGCAGCGCGTGGCCGAGGGAATGAAGCGCATGAACATCTCGCACCGCGCCAAGCACTTCCCCCAGCAGCTCTCGGGAGTCCATCAGCAGCGCTTGGCCATCGCCCGGG
>CAYPZK010000027.1:0-38664 GCA_964415385.1 uncultured Bacteroidaceae bacterium | reverse complement strand
GCATCTACGGCCTGACCAAAGGACAGTACTCGCCCACGTCGCCGCGCGGCTTCGTCAGCAAGTCCAGTCCCTACGGCACGGTGGAAGACCCGTTCCGTCCCGCCGAGTTGTGCTTCGGCGCACGTGGTCACTTCTTTGCCCGCGCCGTCGCCACCGACTCTCCGGGCACTATCGCCATCCTGAAAGCGGCCTACCACCACAAAGGTGCTGCCGTATGCGAGATTCTGCAAAACTGCGTCATCTTCAACAACGGCACCCACGATGCGGTGTACTCGCGTGAGGGACGCGCCAAGAATGCCATCTATCTGGAACAGGGAAAGCCGATGGTGTTCGGCGAGAACCGAGAGTTCGGACTCATGCAGGAGGGCTTCGGCATTCGTGTGGTGCGCTTGGGCGAGGACGGCATCACGGAGAAAGACCTGCTGGTGCACGATGCCCACTGCGCCGACAACACACTCCAGCTGAAGCTGGCCGAGATGGAATGGCCGGTGGCTCTCGGTGTCATCCGCGACGTGGAGGCTCCGACCTACGACGATGCCGTGAACGCCCAGATTGAGGAACTGAAGGCCAAGAAACCATACCACAACTTTGCGGAGCTCCTCGAAACCAACGACATCTGGGAGGTGAAATAACAGCCCGGACAGAACAGAAACCAGCGTTTCCGGCCAATGACCAACAAAAGACTTTGCTTTCTCACCCGCAACTACCGCACGCTCGACAGTGCCGGCAACAAGGCCAAGACCGACAATGAGGACACGCTCCGCCGGATAGGTGCCGTGAATCTGGGCATCCGCCGCACTTATTATAATAATAAGGTAACGACGTTCTTCCTCGACCTCATCGGTGTCGTCAGCTTTTGCCTGCGCGTGCGGCGTGGCGACCGTGTGCTGTTGCAATATCCCGTGAAGAAATACTTCGCGTTTCTGTGCCGCGTGACCCACCTGCGAGGCGCACGGGTCATGGCGCTCATCCACGACCTCGGTTCCTTCCGCCGCAAGCGGCTCACCGTGCCACAAGAAATCCGACGGCTCATGCACGCCGACTATGTCATCGCGTCGAACGGCGAAATGCGCTCCTGGCTGCTGGCACACGGCTACCGCCATCCGTTAGGTGCGCTCCAGCTCTTCGACTATCTGTCCTCCGCCCTGCCCGCACAAACGGAACGGCCTCATCAGGCCGGCAGTCCGTTCGGCATCACTTATGCAGGTTCCCTCAACCGGCGCAAGAACTCTTTCTTCCTGAAACTGAAAGATATGGACACCCACTACGTGCTTCATATCTACGGCCGTCACGACGGTCTGCCGGGGCTGGAAAGCGCGGCCAACTTCGTGTTTCACGGCTTCACGCCCTCCGACACCTTCATCCGTTCGGCCGAGGGTGACTTCGGACTGGTGTGGGACGGCGACTCCGTGGACAGCTGCACGGGCAACTTCGGCGAATACCTGCGGTTCAACAGCCCTCACAAAGTGTCATTCTATCTGCGGGCCGGCCTGCCCATCATCGTCTGGCGGCAGGCGGCTGTCGCCGACATCGTCGAGCGCGAGGGCGTAGGTCTCTGCATCGACTCGCTCTCCGAGCTGAATTCCCTGCTCGCCAGTGTCAGCAACGAACAGCTGCAGACCATGCAGCAGAACGTGCGACGCGTGGCCGACAAGCTCCGTTCCGGCGGTTTCCTGCAGGCCGCCTTGGCGGAAGTTTCCTTCTAATTTTGTTTCAAAAATCCCCCTGCCATGCTTCTCGGATATGACGCCAAGCGCATCGTGCGCAACGGAACGGGCCTGGGCAGCTACAGCCGCACGCTGGTCAACTCCCTCGCCGCACTGCCCGCCGACAGCGGTCTGCAACTCCGTCTCTACGCTCCCGACAGCGGACGCGAGGAACTGCGCCGACAGGTGGCAGACGCCCCGAACGTGCGCTTTGTTTATCCAGCGAACAAGCCTTTCCGCTGGCAGAAGGACTGGTGGCGCACGCACGGCATCGTCCATGACTTGCGGCGCGACGGCATCCAGCTCTTCCACGGACTGTCGGGCGAGCTGCCCGTCGGCATCCGTCGGAGCGGCATCCGCAGCGTACTCACCGTCCACGACCTCATTTTCCTCGTACATCCAGAGTATTATCACTGGCTCGACGTGCAGATATATCGGCGCAAATTCCACGCCTCGCTGCGTGAGGCCGACCGCATCGTGGCCATCAGCGAGTGCACCAAGCGCGACATCATGAGGTTCGGCCATGTGGCGGAAGAAAAAATAGAGGTGGTCTACCAGAGCTGCGACGTGCGGTTCAAGTCGCGCGTCAGCGAGGCAACGAAAGCCGAAGTGCGTTCCCGCTGGCAGTTGCCCGAGCACTACATTCTGAGCGTGGGCACCATCGAAGCCCGCAAGAACCTGCTGATAGCGGTGCAGGCATTGGCCGCGCTGCCTGCCGGAATTCACCTCGTAGCCGTAGGCCGGCAGACGGCCTATGCCTCCCACGTGCTGTCGTGGGCGCGGTCGCACGGGCTGGAACATCGTCTGCATCTGCTCAGCGGCGTGCCCAACGACGATTTGCAGGCCATCTACCAGCAGGCCGCCTGCTTTGTCTATCCGTCGCGCTACGAAGGTTTCGGCATCCCCGTTATCGAAGCCGTTCAGAGCGGACTGCCCGTCGTGGCCGCCACGGGGTCGTGCCTCGAGGAGACCGGCGGTCCCGACTGTCTCTACGTCAGTCCCGACGATGCCGAAGCACTGGCCGCAACCGTCCGTCAGGTGATGCCCGGCGCCGCGCACCGCGAAGAGCGCATCCGCCGCAGCCAGAAATACGTGGAACGGTTCGAAAATGCCGACGTGGCCCGCCAGATGCTAAGCGTGTATGAGCGGACACTGGCCGACGGGCCTCAGCCGTCCGTCTGACGATGCCGCCTATTCCTTTTCCTTGTCGCGGCGCTGATAGTCGCGGTAAGGATGGTCGAAATCCAAATAATAGAAATTGTGCACATGCCGCTTCTCCGGCGGAGGCAGCTGCATGTAGGTCGGTCCGAAACATGCCAGCAAGTAGGTATGTGCGTCCTGCGGGCCGCAAAACTCATATCCTTCGAAAGGCCACCGCTTCGGCACGCCGAACACCGTTTTGTCGATGACGGCGTGCGTGTGGTCGTTGTAGAGACAGATGCTGCCACACGTCGCGTAGTCGTATCTCAGCAGTGTCCGCCGGATGTGCCGTTGCACGCCTTGCAACGTGAAACACCGCTGCACGAGGCGGGGCAGCCAGCTGCTCGGGCCGTGGCCGTGGCGGAACGGGTCGCGGTGCACGAGATAGAGCGTGCGGAACCAGAAGTGGTAGCGGCGGATTTGCAGCCAGCGGCTCCACCGTCCGTCAGGCACCCCGTCGATGGGCATCACGTCGCAGTAGATGCCGCCTAAATAGCGGTAGTGCGCCCGTTCGATGAGCGTGGTGCGGTTGTCCTGCACCTTGCCGAACGCCACGGGGTAGGCGGGGTCGTTCTCCGCACAGACGAACTCCAGCCACTCGGGCAGCCATTCGCGGGAGTGGGCAATCAGCTGCTCGTAGTCGGGACGCGGCATACCGATGTCGATGTCGTCGTCCCAAGGGATGAAGCCTCGGTGACGCACGGCTCCCAGCATCGTGCCGTACATCAGGTAATAAGTCAGCCCATGCTCCCGACACACGCGGTCGATTGCCTCCAGAATGTCCGTGAGCCGCAGTTGCAGCTTCCGCAGGTCGTAATTTGCCATCTTCTTCTCTTTTGTCGGCAAAGATAATGCTTTTCTTGCAGAAAAAAGCCACATTCCACTTCTCTTCTCGCGCAATTTTTCCCTGCTTCTCCACTGAGAAAAAATTCCCAATGCGCGGATTCCGTGTCCGACGAACGCGTTCGTTCGGTGGAATGAACGTGTCCGTTCCGCAAAACGAACGCGTTCGTTTTTCCAAAACTCAGACAAAAACAGAAATTTTCGAGCTGGATTTGGGAGGTTTACTCCGCAGAACTTGAAAAGGCGAAAGGGCGATGCCGGCGAACGCCTGCGCCCTCCGGTCATTTCTGTTTTCCCGCCAAAAATGTCCTGACCGTCATAAAAATCCGTTTGCCGTCGGCGGTCATTAGGAGAAAATGAGTAACTTTGCAAGGATTAGTTGAATCAGAAACCAGACGGATATGCAAGCAATCATCCTGGCGGCCGGCATGGGTCGCCGACTGAATGAATACACACGCGACAACACCAAGTGCATGGTGCCGGTATGCGGCGAGCGGCTCATCGACCGTGTGCTCCGCCAGCTCACGCCCCTGCGCCTCACACGGCTCATCATCGTGGTGGGCTATCAGGCCGCGAATCTCATCAACCACATCCGCCGCAGCTATCACGGGCCGCTCTCCATCGAGTTCGTGGAAAATCCCATCTACGACAAGACCAACAACATCTATTCGCTCTGGCTCGTGAGAGAGCAGCTGCAGGCCGACGACACGCTGCTGCTGGAGAGCGACCTTATCTTCGACACATCGCTGTTGGAACAGATTGTGGCCAATCCGTTCCCCAACCTCTGCCTCGTGGAGAAATACGAGAACTGGATGGACGGCACGATGGTGTGCATCGACGACGACTGCAACGTGGTGGACTTCGTGTCGAAGAAAGCGTTCAAATACAGCGACATCGACCGCTACTACAAGACCATCAACATCTACAAGTTCAGCCGCGAGTTCTCGACCCACAGCTACGTGCCCTTCCTCGATGCCTATTGCCGTGCGCTGGGCAACAACGAATACTACGAGCAGGTGCTGCGCGTCATCACGCTGCTTGACCACACCAACCTGCGTGCCCTACCTGTGGAAGGCGCACGCTGGTACGAAATCGACGACGCGCAGGACTTGGAGATTGCCGAAGTGATGTTCAGCGAGCCCCGGCAAAAGTTGCAGAAGCTCCGCGCCCACGACGGCGGCTATTGGCGCTTCCCGAAGATGGTGGATTTCAGCCATCCCACCCATCCGTTTTTCCCCACACGGCGGTTGCTCGACGAGTTGCGCTCCAACTTCGACGTGCTGGTAACCTCGCGTCCGTCCTCCGGTTCCATTCTCTCCATCCTGGCATCCCGAAACCTCGGCGTGCGTCGCGATTACGTGGTGGTGGGCAGTTCGGTGCAGTCCCTGCTGCGGGGAGTCAGCGCCGGCCACACGGTGGTCGATGAGACCTTTGCCGACCTGCTGCCGCCCGAAGACCGGCATCCGATGCTGACCAACGAAGCACTGACCGCCAACCCGCAGACGGTGGTCGTGCGCGACCTGGGCGTGGAAGCCGGCGTGCCCGGGCTGAGCCTGGCGGTGCTGGCCTGTGGCGACCCGGCCGAGGCAGCTTCCGTCAGGGAAAAGACGGAGCGTGCAGGCGTGAATGCCGTGGCCGAAAGCTATCTTCAGATTTTCGGAAAATACACCGCTTTCTATCAGCAGGCCTGCCGCAAGTTCCGCGAGGAGCGGCAATGGCTGACGGAACAGCTCGCCACCCTCGGCCTGCGCTCCGTGGCATCGGCGTGCCCCGCCATGCTGACCTTCGAACCGGCAGATGCGGCACACGGCTTCGACGCTGAGGAGGTGGCACTCCGGCTGCTCACCGACGGCGGTCTGCTGACGGCAACGGACGGCGCGGAACGCCTCTCCGTGGCAGTCCGGCGCAGGAAAGAGAATCAACTCTTAGTGAAACATCTCCAAAGCATCCTCAACAAATGAAAGGAAAATGCCGTGACCTCCTGTTGCTGATTGTACTGTCGTTCTTTGCCTTTTTCATTCACAATCAGGCACTGAAGCCCGACATCATGGAATGCCGCAACATGGTGGCCGCCCGCGAAATCGTGGAAAGCGGCCGGTGGCTCGTGCCCACCATGAACGGACAGCTGCGCCTGAAGAAACCGCCGTTGCCCACGTGGCTCACCGCCGCCACCTATGCCGTCCGCCCCGACAGCCTGGCTCTGCAACGGGGCATGGCCGGCATCTTCGGCCTGCTGCTCGTGCTGGGATTCTACGAGACAGTGCGGGAACTGACAGGCCGGCGACGCGAGGCGCTGTTTGCGGCACTCGTCCTAATAACCTGCTACAACGTCGTCCTGATGGGGCGCACGGCTTCGTGGGACATCTACTGCCACGCCTTCGTCGTGCTCGCCCTGCCTCCACTCATCAGGGCCTTGCGCGGCCGTGGACGGCAATGGCGCGACTTTCTGCTGGCCGGACTGCTCGTCGGCCTCTCGTTCATGAGCAAGGGTCCCATTTCGCTCTACGCCCTACTGCTGCCGTTTCTCGTGGTGTTCTGTCTGACGGAACGCCCCCGTCTGCGCGGCAAATGGCTGCCGCTGGGATGCGCCATCGTGCTCTGCGCGGCGGTCAGCTCGTGGTGGTACGTCTATCTCTATATCGCCGAGCCACAAGCCATTGCCTCGGTGGTGGAACAGGAAACGGGAAACTGGACCAACTACAATGTGCGTCCCTTCTGGTATTACTGGCGATTCTGGGCTGAGACGGGGCTGTGGGCACTGCTGCTGCTGACGGCCATCTTCCTGCCGCTCGGCCAACGCCGCAGCCGCCACGACCGCAATTATCTGCTGCCACTCACGTGGATGTTGCTGTCCGTGGTGTTGCTTTCGCTCTTTCCCGAAAAGAAGATGCGTTATCTGCTGCCCGTGATGATTCCTGCGGCAGCCACCATGGGCTGGCTGATAGAGACGTGGACGGTGCGCTTCCACCGCTTGCAGGCCGGTGGAGCCGATGCCGTCGCCCTGCGGCTCAATGCGTGGCTGTCGGCTCTCGTCGTGGCCGTGCTGCCCGTAGCGGTATGGATAGAAGTGGCGTCTAAAGGCTACATCGGCGTGCCGCGCTTCGTTCTCGTTGCCGTGTGCCTGCTGGCCTGCGCCTTCATCTTCTTGCTCGCCGGACTCCGCCGCCGCCCCGTCTGGCTTCTGACGGGGGGGGTGCTTCTGTTCGTAACGGTGGAAGCGTTGCTGCTTCCTGTGGCCGGTGCGGTAATGGAGAATCCGAAGGCACACAGCATCACGGCCGTGCGGACTGACCCGCGCCTGCGCGGCATACCTTTCTACAGCCCTGAGGGCGAGGAACTGCGCATTGAGGAAGTGTGGGCAGCCGGCCGCGTGATTGCACCCATACCGCTGAACCACGCCGATTCGATAGCGGCCAAGTTGCCTTGCGCCGTCCTCACCCACGAGCCGCCGTCGGAAGCCTTTCCCGCAGCACTGTGGAGCGTGGCCGACAGCACGGTCGTCGGACGTTTCGACGACAACATCACGGCTCCGGGCACGCGACGCTACCGCAGCCTGTTCATCTACTACGTCACTTTGCTCACACCCCGTCGCTGAGCCATTGTCAGCCGGCTCGGGACAGTCATTCCATCGGATAGGATTTGGTCTTGGCAGGTCTTGATGTGTCCCTGACGTTGAAAAGTTTTCGGAAAAGGCGGCTGAGCATGGAGCGTCGGTAAGCCTTTTCCACCTCGGGACGCACTTCACGGTAGCTGCGGCGCGTGTCGATGACGATGTCGCCGTGCACCGTACCGAAATGCTTCGGTGTCATATAGTTCCGGCCATAGAGCATGAGCAGGATTTCCTCCCAGCCCTTCGGAATGGGTGCCTTGATACCGTCGAACGGCACCCAGAGCGTCTCGTCGAAAAAACTGCGGCGGAAGCGGAAGCGGTCTCCCACGAAGGTGCGCGATGCCACCCATTCCGACTGTCCGACGGGATACTGTCGCAGGATGTTCTCCATACGGCCGTAAATGGTAGCCCAGCCCTGACGGCGGATGGCGTGGCGGGCCCGCAGCTTGCGGAAGAGCAACGTCAGGCGGCCCGACAACAGCAGGTCGCAGTCCGCCGCTTTCAGAAACCGCTCGATTCGCCGGCATTCGCGGCGCGTCCGCTCGCATTCCGCCTCGTCTGTCGGCACGCCGTCCAGCGGGAAGATGTCAATGAAGATGCCCTGGTTGAACCGCCGGTAGCAGTCGCTCGGGCGGATGGCCGCCGTCTGACTGTTGCGCAACTGCGCGTGCGGACGGTAGTAGCCCACATCGTTGTAGGCCGTTTGCAGAAAATAAGGTTGTGGAAAATCCGTCGTGGCCAGAGCCACCAAACGGTCGTAGTCAGGACGCAGCATGAACACGTCGATGTCGTCGTCCCAAGGAATCATGCCCTTGTGGCGCACGGCCCCCAACAGCGACCCCAAAGCCAGCCACATCCGCAGGCCGTGACGCTGGCACACCGTGATGAGATGAGCCAGCAAGTCCACCTCCACCCGCTGCAGCGCAGCCAGCTCATCGCTGATGTCATATCCGTCTTTTTTCATGCCGTGCGCGGCTCTCCACCGCTTTTTTCTGTCATATCCGGCGCAAAGGTAGCAAAAAACAAAGAGTGCACCAAACGCGCAGGAAGGATTCTGACGGCGCATCATGCTGATTTCGACTGCGCGGCAGGAATTTCCGAGAACGAAGCGCGGGAATCTGAGAAATATTCTGTAACTTTGCACGCTGACCAAATCCCTGCTTACACCCGACCGAAGCATGAGCGAACAACTCCGTCACATATTGCTCTTTGTGATGTTGTCGTGCATCACGTTTTTTGCGCACAACGCCCAAGACCAGCCCGACATCATGGAATGCCGCAACATGGTGGCCGCCCGCGAAATCGTGGAGAGCGGCGAATGGCTTGTGCCGACCATGAACGGCCGGTTGCGTCTGAAGAAACCGCCGTTGCCCACGTGGCTCACGGCAGCGACCTACGCCATCCGTCCTGAGAGCCTGGCGTTGCAGCGGGGCATGGCCGGCATCTTTGGTCTGCTGCTCGTGGTGGGATTGTACGAGACAGTGCGGGAGCTGACGGGACGGCGGCGCAGGGCTTTGCTGTCCGCCCTCATTCTCCTCACCAGCTACAACGTGTTCGACATGGGGCGCACGGCTTCGTGGGACATCTACTGCCACGCTTTCATCATGCTCGCACTGCCGCCGCTGATCCGGGCTCTGCGCCGACCGGGACGGGAATGGGGCAATTTCTGTCTGGCGGGGCTGCTCGTCGGTCTCTCGTTCATGAGCAAAGGCCCCATCGCACTCTATGCACTGCTGCTGCCGTTCGTGGTGGCTCTCTGCTGCGTGGAACGCCCGCGCATGCGCGGCAAGTGGCTGCCACTGGGGGCGGGCGTGCTGATTTGCCTCGTCGTCGGCAGCTGGTGGTACATCGACATCCTCGTCTTCCATCCCGATCTCGCGGTGCGGGTCATTGACGAAGAGACGGACAACTGGACGGAACACCACGTGCGGCCGTTCTGGTATTACTGGACTTTTTTCACGGAGACAGGCGTGTGGGCACTGCTGCTCCTGACGGCCATCTTCCTGCCGCTCGCACAGCAACGCAGCCGGAAGGACGGCAGCTTCGCCGTGCCGTTCGTATGGATGGTGCTCTCGCTCGTGCTGCTGTCCGTTTTTCCCGAGAAGAAAATGCGCTATCTGTTACCGCTGATGGTGCCGTGCGCCGCCGTGCTCGGCTGGCTCATGGACAGCTGGGCCGACCGTTTCGCACGGCATGAGGCATCACGGGCCGACCGCGTGTGCTTCCGCACCAACGTCTGGCTGCTGTCAGCCGTCTTCGTGGCCGTTCCCGTCGTCTGCCTGCTGATGCGTGAAACCCGCCTGCCGTTGTCCGTGCCGGCATGCACGGGCGTGGCAGTGCTGTGTGTGGGTGCGGCGGCAGGTCTGTTCGTGGCGGGCAAGTCGTGGAGGCCGCTGCTGGCCGTGGGCAGCGTGGTGACGTTCTTCGTATTGACAGTCGTCTGCCTGCTGCCGACCATCTATGACCTGCTCGAAAATCCCGACCGCCGCAGCATCCGCCAGACTCGCGACATTCCCCAGCTCCGCAACGTGCAGTTCTACAGCCCTGCGGGCGAGGAGCTGCGCATGGAGGAGGTGTATGCCGCAGGGCGCACCATCCTGCCGCTGAACGTGCAGGACGTGAATGCCGTCGTGCACCGCCTGCCCCTCGTCATCCTCACCCACCGCCCCGCAGGAGAGACATTGCCCGCCGCCCTCTGGCTACAAGCCGACAGCGTGGGATTCGGACTTTACGACGACAACGACCGCAAACGTTCCGCCCACAGCGACTACCGCATCAAGTTCCTCTACCACGTCACGCTGCTCACGCCCAAGTCGTCCGCCAGGACCAAGGCACAGAAGCGCGCCATCGCCTCGAAACACTGAAAAAAACATGAATAAGACTCAAGATTATCAGTTCACCATCGTCATCCCTGTCTATAACGAGGAGGACAACATCGAACGCCTGCGGAGGGTCGTGGGCGACTACTTGCCGCAATGTCCGGTGAAGGCCTGTGCCCTGTTTGTCAACGACGGTTCGTCGGACCGCAGTCTGGAACTCATCCGGCAGACCTGCACAGCCACCCCCGATTTCTTCTATATCTCCTGGACGCACAACCGCGGACTGTCGGCAGCCATCAAGGCAGGCATCGACGTGTGCGGCTCGCCGCTGGTGGGCTATATGGACGCAGACATGCAGACCGACGTGCGCGACTTCTCGCTGCTGTTGGCCCATGCCGCCGACTATCCGCTCGTGACGGGCATCCGTGCCAAGCGCAATGACTCTTGGAGCAAGCGGTTCCAGTCGAAGTTCGCCAACGGATTCCGCCGCATGATGACGCACGACGGAGCCACCGACACGGGCTGTCCGCTCAAGGTGCTCCACACCGACTACGCCCGCCGGATTCCGTTCTTCACAGGCATGCACCGCTTCCTGCCGGCTCTCATCCGTCTGCAGGACGGCGGCAAGTTCTTCGAAACCCCAGTGCGCCACTATCCACGCCAGGCCGGCAAGTCGAAGTACCATCTCTGGAACCGCCTCATCTCCCCGCTCAAGGACTGCTTTGCCTATCGCTGGATGGCGCACCGCTACATCAACTATCACATTGACGAGCAGAACCTCTGACGTTTTCCCGCACCGCTCACTTTTCGCCATGCCGTTCTTCACCCTTTGCATCGGATTTCTGGCCCAGGCCTGTTTCTCTGCGCGAATCCTCGTGCAGTGGATTCTCAGTGAGAAGAACCACCATCTCGTCTCGCCCACGCTCTATTGGGTGTTGTCGCTCGCCGGTTCCTATATCATGTTCTACTACGGCTATCTGCGCGATGACTTCTCCATCATCTTCGGCCAGTTTCTCTCCTTCTATATTTACATCGCCAATCTCTACTACAAAGGCGTGTGGCGGCAAGTGCCGCGTCTGCTGCGCATCCTGCTCTATCTCACACCTCTGGTTGCCATGGCACTCACCGTCCACAGCGTCGGTGACTTTGCAGCTCATTTCCTGCGGAACGACCGCGTGCCGCTCCCGCTTCTCATCTTCGGAACCACCGGACAGGCCATTTTCTCCTGCCGTTTCATCTATCAAATCATCTACAGCATCCGCCACGGCGAGAGCCTCATGCCCGTCAGTTTCTGGGTCATCAGCCTCGTCGGCGCGGGCATGATATTCATCTACGCCGTCTTCCGGCTCGACTGGGTGCTCATGCTCGGCCAGTCCTTCGGGCTCATGGCCTACACCCGCAGCATCTTCATCGGACGGGGCGAGAAGGTTGCAAAAACCTCAAAAAAAACACACTGACCTATGAAAGTACTTGTCACGGGCACAGCCGGATTCATCGGCAGCCGTTGCGCCCAGCTGCTCGCACAGCGCGGCGATGAGGTGGTCGGCATCGACAACATCAACGACTACTACGACCCTGCTCTGAAGGACTGGCATCTCGCACAGCTCACACTGCTCCGCCCCGAAGGCGGTTACCAGCCGGGCATCCGCTACGAGGGGCGCTCGCTTCCCGTCAGCTTCATCCGCATGGATCTCACCGACAAGGAACGTCTTGACGCGCTCTTCGCCGACGAGCATTTCGATGCCGTCATCAATCTGGCCGCGCAGGCCGGCGTGCGCTATTCCATCCAGAACCCCTACGCCTACCTCCAGAGCAACCTGCTCGGCTTCCTCAACATTCTGGAAGCCTGCCGTCACTTCGGCATCGGCCACCTCGTCTATGCGTCGTCCAGCTCCGTCTATGGACTGAACAGCAAGACACCGTTCAGTGAGGACGATGTCGTCACCACGCCCGTGAGCCTCTACGCCGCCAGCAAGAAGAGCAACGAGCTGATGGCTCACGCCTACTGCAAGCTCTACGGCATTCCGTCCACCGGCCTCCGCTACTTCACCGTCTATGGCCCCGCCGGCCGTCCCGACATGGCTCCGATGCTCTTCGCCACGGCCATCAGCCAGGGCCAGCCCATCCGCGTGTTCAACAACGGCCACATGCGCCGCGACTTCACCTACATTGATGACATCGCACAAGGCACCATCCAAGTGCTCGACCACGTGCCGCAGGCCGACGCATGTCCCAACGGACTGCCCTACAAGGTTTACAACATCGGTTGTGGACATCCTGTCCCGCTCATGGACTTCATCAGTGAGATTGAGCGCAATCTCGGACGCGAGGCCGAAAAGATTTTCCTGCCAATGCAGCCCGGCGACGTGGTCCAGACCTACGCCGACACCACTCGGCTTGAGACCGAAATCGGCTACAAGCCGCGCGTGACGCTGGCCGAGGGCATCAGCCGCTTCATCGGCTGGTTCCGCGAGTGGCAGGAACGGCAGGCTTAGCGGAAACAGCACGTCTCGCCATGCACACAGAATCATCACGCATCGTCGTCCATTCCCGCTTCGCGTCTCTCCGCGCGTTCATCGGCGACTTGCCCGCTCGCTTCGACAGCGAGGGTAGCGTGGTGTATGCCAAA
The DNA here is from genome assembly GCA_964415385.1 of uncultured Bacteroidaceae bacterium. Lineage (GTDB taxonomy): Bacteria > Bacteroidota > Bacteroidia > Bacteroidales > Bacteroidaceae > UBA3839. The sequence goes on along the minus strand of CAYPZK010000027.1, from coordinate 25,857 downwards.
CGGAATGTCGTGAAACGGTTCATCGCCCCCGACGGCTTGCCGCTCATCGTGAAGCAATACAAACGGCCGAACTTCATCCAGCAGCTCGGCTATTCCACGTTCCGCCCCTCCAAGGCCCGCCGCGCCTACGAGTTCGCGTTGCGCTTTCTCGCGCTCGGCATTGCCACGCCCACACCCGTCGCCTACATCGAGGCGCGTCGCAACGGCTGGTTCGCCACGTGCTGGTTCATCGCTCTGGAAACCGACCTGCCATCGTGCAAGATACTCTTCCGCCCCGACTTCACCGATGCTCCTCTCCTCTCGCATTCCCTCATGCAGTTCATCGCCGACATGCACGCACGGGGCATCCTGCATGGAGACACCAATCTCTCCAATTTCCTCTATCAGCCGCCCACCGATCCGGGTCTGCCCTACCGCCTGAGCGTCATCGACATCAACCGAACCCGTTTCCGCCGCCACCCCTCGCGCCGCGACTGTCTCGACAACCTCATGCGCCTCACCCACGAGGTGCCACTTCTCTCCTCTCTCGTCACCATCTACGCCCGCCTGCGCGGCTGGGATGCCGCTACCTCCGTGGACTATGTCGTCCGGCGCCTCCACGCCTTCGAACGGCGCAAACGCCTCACCAAACGGTTGAAGAGTTTCCTTCCAGCCCTTCGGTCAGGAATTTCCTCAAATGGAGGTGTGTGATGCCGTTGTCGTCCGCTCTGGTTACCAAGGGGGTCATGGAGATGACATACTTAGGATAATTGTCTTTGATGGCACGCAGGTTGCCGAACTCACGCTTGTATGTTGTCTCGTCTGCTATCAAGTAGGCCACTTGGACATAAGCCCTTTGGCCTGACGCTTTCCGACAGACAAAATCAATTTCCCCGCCTTGCAGTTGCCCCACAGCCACTTCATAACCAAGACGGACGAGATGGCTGTAAACAATGTTCTCGATGACCTTTTCCAAGTCACCCTCGCGTGTACCTCCGGCAAGCGCATTCCGAATACCGATATCCTCAAAGTAGAACTTGTCATTGCTTTCGAAAAGGCGCTTCCCGTGGATGTCGTAGCGACTGACCTGATGAATCATATAGGCGGCACACAAACAACTGATGTAGTGGATGATGGCGGTGCTGGTGAGATTGCTTCCCTGCGACTTCATGTATTTCGCAATGCTGTTGGCTGAGATGATTTTTCCCGTATTGTCGGCAAGGAAACGCGCGAGGTTCTCCAAGAACGGTATGTTGCGGATTTGATTGCGCATGATGACATCTTTCAGCAGCACGGTGTGATAAACGTCCATCTGATATTCCCGGGCATCCTGTTCGTCAAGTCCTGTCTTGAGCAGTCCCGGCAGGCCACCGAACTGGATGTACTGAGCCAGCGTGTCGTCAGTGTCGGGCAACTGATAGAACTGCATAAACTCTCCATAACTCAGCGACTGGATGTAGATTTCCTTGTAACGGCCACCGATGAGCGTGCTCAAATCGCTGCTGAGCAATCGGGAGTTTGAACCCGTGACGACAATTTCGACATCCGGCTCCTCGTAATAGCTACGGAGGCTCTTTTCGAATGCTTCAATGTCTTGAACCTCGTCAATGAGAATATAATTTTTCTTTCCCGCCTGACGATGTTCATCAATATGAGCGTTCAGATCCACATAAGTTCTAATATCGTCGAACTCTTTCTTCTCCTTATCTATATAAATGATGTTGACATCGGCGTTCGTGCCGGCTTTGTCCCTGAACAGTCGCAACAGACAACTCTTGCCGACCCTGCGCTGTCCCGTCAGAATGATAATGGTATCCTTGCCAAGGTACCGTTCAATTCTGTCTATATAACTTTGCCTTACGATGATATTCATACTGCTGTCCATTCAATTTGCCTTCAAAGATAATAACTTTTTATCTTTTATACCGAAAAATTTATGCAAAAATACGAATTTTATCTTCCATAGAAGATAAAATCATAAAATTCGGGCGTTTTGTTCAGTATAAACAACAAAATCGTCTGTTCTCTTCCTCTCCTATCCCTTTCCATCCCCTTTGTTTTCCATACGCGCCACACCGGCAGAAGCGGAACCCCGCACAGCCAAGGTGTGAACAAGCACAATTGCCGTCAGCAACGACGGCATTTTTTCCCTCCAATTGCGCCAAGTAAGTCTGCCGACTGCGCAGATTCCGCGTCCATCGAACGCGTCCGTTCGGCGGAATGAATACGTTCGTTCTGGAAAACGAACGCGTTCGTTTCGGAAAAAGTCTGGCTGATTTGGATTTTCTTGAGCCTGATTTCGGGAATCTACTCCGCAGAACTTGACAACGGAATCGGGGCATAGGTGGAGAGCCTCAGCGGTTCTGCATGACGAAGCGCATGGGACTCATGCCCGTCATCTGCTTGAACTGCCGCCCGAAGTAGCTCTGGCTGTCGTAGCCCATGCGGTAGGCCACCTCCTTGATGGTGTAGCGCTTGGAGAGCAGCATGATTTGGGCTTTCATGATTTTCTTGCCGATGATGTAGGCCGTGGGAGTCTGTCCCGTCTGCCGCTTGAAGAGGCGGATGAAACGTTCCTTGCCGAGCATGGCCTGGGCGGCCAGTTCGTCGAGAGACGGGGCATGAGCCGTGTCGCGCTCGATGAGCCACAGTGCCTTCGAGATGCGGTCGTCGGTCACCTGCATCCGCTGCCGCGCCCGGAGGAAGAATCGGGCGAGCAGGAGGTGAACGATGCCGTTGAACTGCATCTTCCGCCCAAGCGACTGGTTCTCGAATTTCTGGAGCGACTGCATGGTGGTGGAGGAGTTGTCGTAGGTGTTAGGCAACGCATGCTTGAGCGCATAACCGGGATAGGAGGCCATGAGACTGCGGAAGGCGGCGAGGTCGCCCGGTTCTTCGTCAATGCCGAACGGCAGGTCGTAGGCCAAGAAAAAGTCGAGGATGTCCTGCGCGCTGTCGATGAAATGCACATAGTAGTGCTCGAACGGGCCGTGGCTGATGTCGTAGTGCGTGGTGAAGGCGGGGATGAGATAGAGATGGCCGGGCGTGAGACGGTGTCGGTTGCCGCCGAACTCAACGAACGCCTCGCCTGCGGTCACCAAATAGATGCGCGAGAAACTGCTGTTGACCGGCCCGAAATTCCATCGCTCGTTGTCGGCGGCAAAACCGGCATTGAGCAGGGAGAAGCGGATGGCATGAGACTTTGACATAAGAGAAAGATTGAGGCCACAAATATACATATTCTTGCGAAAAATCGCAAAATACAGCGATGATTTTCGCACATTTTTGACTTCGTGTGTCATTTTTCTGCCTCCTCCACAATTTTTTTGACGGTGGAATGACAACCAACATGACTTTTTTCTCTTTCTTTGCGGCAGAAGAAATTTTTGCACTTGAATACTTTCTTTTTTATCACCTCTCTAACTATTAACTGCATCATGAGAAAGAATGTTTTTGTTTTAGGAAGTCTGTTGGCAGCGTCGCTGACAGCCGGTGCGCAGCAGACCAACGAGGCCGTGGAGCAAGGCCCGTTTTCCCCAAGCTGGGAAAGTGTTTCAGCCTGGGAGTGTCCGGAATGGTTCAAGGATGCCAAGTTCGGAATCTGGGCGCACTGGGGACCGCAGTGCGAGGCTGAGGACGGCGACTGGTATGCCCGTGGCATGTACTTCGAAGGTTCAGACCAGTACAACTACCATGTGCAGCACTATGGCGACCCGTCCGTGTTCGGTTTCAAGGATCTCATCAACGAATGGAAGGCCGAGGAATGGAATCCGGAGGCACTCATCCAGCTCTACAAGAGCGTGGGAGCGCGCTACTTCATGACGCTGGGGCAGCACCACGACAATTTCGACCTTTGGAACAGCCCTTACCAGGAGTGGAACTCCGTGAACATGGGGCCGAAGCGCGACATCGTGAAGGAATGGAGCGAGGCCTGCGAGAAATACGGTCTGCCGCTCGGCGTTTCGATGCACGGAAGCCACACGTGGACGTGGTTTGAAATCGCACAGGACTACGACGGCAACCTGACCAAGGAAGACGGAACGGGGCTATGGTGGGAAGGCTACGACCCGCAGGAGCTCTATGCGCAGCAGCACACACCAAGCACGAACTATGAGCTTTCGGGCACCATCGGCAGTCAGTGGGCCTGGGGCAACGGAGCCTCGCAGCCGTCGGAAGCCTACATGCGGAAGTTCCAGAACCGCGTGTTGGAGTGCATCAAGGACTACAATCCGAAGATGCTCTACTTCGATGACACGGTGCTGCCGTTCGTCGGTGTGACAGACACGGTGGCTCTGAACATCCTCGCCGACTTCTACAACCACTCGGCCAACGAGAACGGCGGCGAGCAGGACGTGGTCGTGACGGGAAAGATTCTGAAGAACAAGCACAAGCAGGCTCTGCTGTGGGACGTGGAACGCGGCATTCCCGACAAACCGCAGGACGACTACTGGCAGACTTGCACGTGTCTGGGTGTGTGGCACTACGACCGCAGCATCTATGAGAACAATGGCTACAAGAGTGCCCAGCAGGTCATCGACATGCTCGTTGACATCATCTCCAAGAACGGAAACCTGCTCCTGAGCGTGCCCATCCGCGGCAACGGCACGATCGACGAGAAGGAGCAGACCGTGCTCGCCGGCATCAAGGCATGGATGGATGTGAACTCTTCTTCCATCTACGGCACCCGCCCTTGGAAGAATTTCGGGGAAGGGCCGTTGGCCGAGGCTTCCAACGCACTCACAGATCAAGGTTTCAACGAAGGCAACAACTACTCTGCGGACGACGTGCGCTACGTGCAGCGCAACGACACCGTCTTCGCCACCATCATGCGCTGGCCGGCCGCAGGCGACTTCACGTTCACTTCCTTCAGCAAGGCATCGAAGTACTACAGCGGCGAGGTGAAGAGCGTGACTCTGCTCGGGACGGGCGACGTATCGTTCCGCAACGACATCGACGGACTCATCGTGAGCGTGCCGGAGAACACGGCCAATGCCATCGCGCCGGTATTCGCCATCACCTGCGACACCACCGATACCAGCGTCTCCCTTGCCGACATCATCGCGCTCTATGAGCAGAAAATCGAGGAGCTGCGTCCGCAAGTGTCCTACAACACGGGCAAATGGGACAGTGAGGCCATCGAGGACTTCGCACAGACCGTGGAGGACAGCAAGGCACAAATCGGAACCAACTATGAACGGACGACCATCACCACGCTCGCCAATGCCTATGCATCGCTGCAGGAAAGCGGACGCAACGCCATCGCCGTATCACCGGGCGAGGAAGGTGCAGAAGACCTGACCACCGCCGACTTAGTGGAGGGCAGCGGTTTCTCCACCATCGACATGGGTACCCGCTTCGGAACACCGGAGAACTGGACGGTGGAGAATTACTACATTCCACAGCTGAATACGGCCAAGGGCGTGAAAAACGGTATCGACAACTATCCGGGCTACAATTGCCTCTACTTAGGCGTGTGGAGCGGCGAGGATGATGAGACCACTTCCGACCTGACGAATGCCCGCATCTACCGCACACTCCATCTGGAGGCAGGACGCTATTTCTTCGGTGCCGCATTCGAGTCATTCTACCAGCTCAGCAACTCCGCTTATATCTATGCGGCCGGCAGCAACGTGCCGACACAGAACTTGGAGGACGAGTCGTTTGCCTTCGCCCACATCAACGATGCTTCGGCCGACGGCAAAGTCTATGGCATCTATTTCACGCTGCCGGAAGAGCAGGATGTGGTCTTGGGCTTCCAGGCAAACCTCAACGACGGTTCGACCACACAGGAATTCCGCGCCCAGAGCGTCAAACTCCTGTACTACGGAGCGATGGACATGGAAGCACTGGAGCAGCTCTGCCTCTCCGCCGACGCGCTCACCGAAGAGGTGAAGGTGAACAACAATACGGGCTTTTATAAAAAGGAAGCAGTGGAAAAGCTGAAAGCTGCCTTGGACGTAGCCTGGGCCATTGACGAGAATTCCACTTTCGAAGAGTTTGAGCAAGCCTACAACACGTTGCAGGCCGCCATTGACGACTTCAAGGCCAACGGCAAGAACCCGGGCGGCGCACCAGTCGAAGCCAATGCACAGGACATCACCGTGGCCACGCTCTCCGAAGCCAGCGACTTTGCCCGCACCGACGAGACCAACGACGGCGACCGCTTCGGCGCACCGAAATACTGGACGGTGGAGAACTTCGGTTTCGGCGACGAAGCGGGGCTTGACAACATCACAGGCCCTGAATGCCTGCATCTCGAAGTGTGGTGGAACAGCAGTTCTTTTCCCGAAAACGGCTACGACATCACCAAGGCACGGCTCTACCAGAAAGCCACACTGCCAGCCGGACGTTACTTTTTCGGAGCCTCTTACTCTTCATCGGAGCCTAACGACGAACTCTATATTTTCGCCTCGGAGAGCTTGTTGGAGACAGCTGACATCCCGAACAACTCCATCGCCTACGACCACGTGAACAGCGCACCGCTGGACGGAACGTTCTACGGGCTCAGCTTCACGCTGGAACAGGAGACGGAGGTCTATCTCGGCTTTCAGGCCGACTTCAGCAACCTGACACAGGCCAACCTGCGTGCCAGCGGCGTGAAACTGCTCTACTACGGCGAAATTACGGCCACGAAGGTGCTTGAACTGGCCGATGCCATCACCGACACGCTCGCTACCTTCAAGGTAAATGAAAACACAGGATTCTACTCCCAAGCAGCCGTGGACAAGCTGAATGCAGCAGTCGAAGCAGCCCGCGCAGTCAGTGACAGCGATTCGTATGAAACCATTGAGGAGGCCTACAACGTGCTCACCGATGCCTTTTCAGAGCTTGTGCAGAACGGCAAGAATCCGGGAGGCGAACCTGACGAGACGGATGCGCAGGACATCACCGTGGCCACGTTCTCCGAAGCCAGCAACTTTGCCCGTACCGATGAGACGGACGATGATGACCGCTTCGGCGCACCGAAATACTGGACAGTGGAGAACTTCGGCTTCGGCGACGAGGCCGGTATCGACAATGTCAACGGCCCTGAATGCCTGCACCTCGAAGTGTGGTGGAACAGCAGTGCGTTTGCAGAGAACGGCTACGACATCACCAAGGCACGGCTCTATCAGAAAGCCACGCTGCCCGAAGGCCGTTACTTCTTCGGCGCGGCTTACGATGCGTGCGAGCCGAACAACGAGCTCTATATCTTCGCTTCCGATGCGCTGCTCGAAACGAATGAGATTCAGCAACAGTCCATCGCCTACGACCGCGTCAACAATGCTCCGCTGGACGGTACGTTCTACGGACTCTACTTCACGCTGGAACAGGAGACGGAGGTCTATCTCGGTTTCCAGGCCGACTTCAGCAATCTGACCCAAGCCAACGTGCGGGCCGAAGGCGTGAAGTTGCTCTACTACGGCACAGCTGTCGGCATCCATGACTTGAACACCGACGCTCCTGTCAATAACGCCGTTCCGCAGGACAACCGCATCTACGGCATCGACGGCCGCTACCTCGGCACGAGCCTCAGCCGCCTGCAACCCGGCCTCTACATCCAGAACGGACGTAAAATTCTGAAATAGACGAAAAAAACGGAAGCGAGCCAACGTTGACTCGCTTCCATCACCTTGTCTGTTGGACAAAAAAGGTATGATGCCAGCAGAATCTCGTAAACTTGGTGAACATCGCATCATGAATTCATCCATCATCATCTCATGGAAGGAAAAGTACAAAAGCAGTATCCCTATGCCGTCAAGCGGTATGTTCAATACTTAGAGTTGCCTACTGACGAGGAGGCCATTCGGGAGTACCGTCGTCTGCACTCCGAGGAGTGCCATTGGCGGGAAGTGCGCGACGGCATACGCGCTGTGGGCATTCTGGAAATGGAAATCTACATCGCTGGAAATCTCCTCGTGATGATTGTAGATACCCCCGTTGACTTCGACTGGAACGCGGCGATGAAGCGTCTGGCCACGTTGCCGCGGCAAGCGGAATGGGAAGAGACCGTCGGCAAATTCCAGCACAGTCGCCCTGGAGCCACGAGCAGTGAGAAATGGACGATGATGGAGCGCATGTTCCATCTCTACGAATAAGACACAGGGACTTCTTGTGTTGTACACACATCATCTTTTTTCATCTCTTATCAAAATCATGCAATACAGAGAATTAGGAAAGACCGGCCTGAAGGTGTCGGCACTTGGGTTCGGCGCATCGTCGTTAGGCAGCGTGTTCCATGCAACGAAGGAGGCGCAGAGCATCGAGGCGGTCGTGACAGCCGTGGAGGGCGGCATCAACCTCATTGACGTGAGTCCCTACTACGGCTACTACAAGGCGGAAACGGTGCTTGGCAAGGCTTTACCGCTCATTCCCCGCAATCAATACTACCTCACCACGAAAGTGGGACGTTACGGCGCGGACGGACACAACACATGGGACTACAGCGCACAGCGTGCGAAGGAGAGCGTTTACGAAAGCCTCGAACGACTCCATGTGGATTACATCGACGTGATTCAGGTGCACGACATCGAGTTTCAGAGCCATCTGCCGGGCGGATTGCAAAAAGTCGTTGACGAGACATTGCCCGCTCTCCATGCACTGAAGCACGAAGGCGTGGTCAAGCATGTCGGCATCACCGACCTGCAGCCCGACAATCTCCGATGGGTCATTGAGCACACGGAAGCAGGCACAGTGGAGACAGTCCTCAACTTCTGCCATTACTGCCTCAACGACGATGCGCTGGTTGACAGCCTCGACTTCTTCGAGCGGCACGGCGTGGGCATCATCAACGCTTCGCCGTTTGCCATGGGACTACTCACCTCGCGCGGTGTGCCCGACTGGCATCCTGCCCCCAAGCCTCTCATCGAGGCCTGCGCCCGGGCGGCGGCATTCTGCACAGAGCAGGGCTACCCCATCGAGAAACTGGCACTGCAGTACAGCGTCAGCAACCCGCGCATCGCCAGCACCCTCTTCTCGTCGGCCAATCCTGACAACGTGCGCCGCAACATCGAGTGGGCCGGTACGGCTCCCGACCTGCAACTCGTGAAAGCCGTGCAGGACATCATCGGCGAGGAGAAACGCGTCACATGGGCCAATACCTGATGCCGAAGCCATGATCATCATAGATGCACACAGCCACCTGTGGCTGCGCCAGGATGCCGTCGTCGATGGCCAACGCATCCGCACCCTCTCCCCCAACGGCTCCCGTTCGGAATTCTTCGGCGAGGAAGTGCAGATGCTCCCGCCGTTCATGATTGACGGACGCAACACCGCCGAGGTGTTCCTTTCCAACATGGACTACGCCCAAGTGGGCGGAGCGGTGGTGGTACAGGAGATTATCGACGGCAACCAGAACGACTATCTTGCCGACGTGCAACGCCGCTATCCCGGCCGTTTCTGCTGCATGGGCATGGCACTGACGCTTGCCGGCGCACAAAAGGTGCAGAGCATGGGGCTTCACGGCATCGCCATCCCCGCCCACCGGCTCCACGGCCTGTCGCTGAGCCGGCTGATGCCCATGTTCCACTATATGGAACAGCAAGGGTTGATACTCTCCATTTGTCTGGCCGACGACGAGCGGCAAATCGGTGAGATGCGCGAGGTCATCCGGGAATGCCCGGGGCTGAAAGTGGCGGTCGCACATTTCGGCATGCCCGTTGCAGCCACATTCCGCCAACAGGTGATGCTGGCCGGCCTCGGCGACAATGTGAGGATAGAGTCCGGCGGCATCACATGGCTCTATCACTCAGAGTTCTACCCCTATCCCACAGCCGTGCGCCGCATCCGCGAAGCCGCCGGATGGGTGGGCTGGGACAAACTGATGTGGGGCAGCGACTATCCGCGCACCATCACGGCCATCACCTATCGGATGTCCTACGATTTCGTGGCGAAGTCCGCCGAGCTTTCCGAAAACGAGAAGCGGCTTTTCCTCGGAGCCAATGCAAAAAGTTTTTATGGCTTCGGCGAACTGCCGCAGCTACCCTATCTCAAGAACATGTCAGAATGAAAAACTCCAGGCACACCCATGCACTGGCCTTAGGGCTTGTATTCGCTCTCTTCTTCCTCTGGGCCATCAGCAGCAATCTGCTGCCCACGATGATACGCCAGCTGATGAAGCAGTGCCACCTCAACACGTTCGTGGCATCGTTCACCGAGAGTGCCTACTGGCTGGCCTACTTCATCTGCCCCATCCCCATCGCGATGTTCATGAAGCGGTTCAGCTACAAGGCCGGCATCATCTTCGGCCTGTGCCTGGCAGCCGTCGGTTCTTTTCTCTTCTTCCCCGCCTCCCGCATCAATCTGTACGGCATTTATCTGTGTATTTTCTTCATCATCGCCACAGGCATGTGCTTTCTGGAGACGGCGGCCAACCCCTACGTCACGGAGCTGGGCGACCCGCAGACAGCCCCGCGCCGCCTCAACCTCGCCCAGGCCATCAACGGTCTCGGCGCATTCATCGCCGCCATGTTCCTCAGCAAGGCGGTATTAGGCAGCGGACGTTTCTCCCACATCTACTTCCTGCTGGGCAGCGTATTGCTCATTGCGGCATTGATATTCATCTTCACAAGACTTCCGCACACCGCCGACGAGCAGGAAACCATCCGCAACCGCGAGGAAGGGCGTGCGGAAAACAAACTCATCGACTTCTCCGTGCTGCGCGTCGGCCACCTGCGTTGGGGAGTCATCGCCCAATTCTTCTACAACGGCGGACAGACAGCCATCAACAGCCTTTTCCTCGTCTATTGTTGCACCTGTGTCGGCATCAGCGAGCAGACGGCAACCACGCTTTTCGGCCTCTACATGCTCTGCTTCCTGCTGGGACGGTGGGTAGGCACCCTGCTGATGGGACGTTTCAAACCCCACAACATGCTCCGCGTCTATGCCTCCGTCAACGTGCTCCTGTGCCTCGTCATCGTGCTGTTCGGCGGCATGGTGGGTGTGGTCTGCATGATGGCGGTGTCGTTCTTCATGTCCATCATCTATCCCACACAGTTCTCCCTGGCTCTCTCAGGGCTGGGGGAGCGCACCAAGAGCGGTTCTGCCTTCCTCGTCATGGCCATTGTGGGTAATGCCCTCGTGCCGCAGCTCACCGCATTCATCATGCACCGCCTGCCGCAAGCCTACCATGTGGCCTACCTCGTGCCCCTCACGTGCTTCATGGTCTGCGCCTATTACGGATGGAGAGGTTACCAAAAAGATTGAACGAATAGAAACAACATAGAGAAATGAAAGCCATCCAAATCACACACCAGCAAGAGCTGCGTGTTCTTGACATCGCCCCACCGGCCGCCCCGCAGGCCGGCGAAGTGATGCTCAGAGTTCTTTATGCCGGATTCTGCGGCTCCGACCTCAACACCTACCGAGGCAGAAATCTGCTGGCACGGAATCCCGTCATTCCCGGCCACGAAATCGGAGCCGTCATCGAGCGCGTCGGAACCGGCGTGCCCGACAATCTCCGACCCGGTCTGGTCGTCACCTGCAACCCCTACACCCACTGCGGTCACTGTGCCGCCTGCCGCAACGGACGCTTCAACGCCTGCCAGCACAACGAGACACTCGGCGTGCAGCGCGATGGAGCCATGCGTGAGTTCATCGTCCTGCCGTGGCAGAAAGTGGTTCCCGCCGACGGCCTCACTCCCCGCACCTGTGCTCTCATCGAACCCATGTCAGTAGGTTTCCATGCCGTCAGCCGCGCCGCAGTCACCGACGCAGACACCGTGCTGATCATCGGTTGCGGCATGGTGGGCATGGGAGCCGTCGTGCGAGCCGCCCTGCGCGGTGCCACGGTCATTGCCGCCGACATCGACGACGGGAAATTGGAGTTGGCCAAGACAATGGGCGCGGCCTATACCGTCAACACGGCCGACGAAGACGTGCATGCCAGACTACTGGAAATCACCGGCGACAATGGCCCCGACATCATCGTGGAGGCCGTGGGCAGCGTGCCCACCTATCAGCTGGCCGTCAACGAAGTGGCGTTCACCGGCCGCATTGCCTGCATCGGTTATGCCAAGAGCGATGTGACGCTCCCCACCGGACTGTTCGTGAAAAAAGAACTCGACATCCGGGGTTCGCGCAATGCCACGCCCGAGGACTTCCGCGCCGTCATCCGTTACCTGCGGCGCGGCACATGCCCCGTGGAACAGCTGATTACCAAGGATGTCACCCCTGAAACCGCACCCGATGCCATGCGCTGGTGGAGTCAAAACCCCGGCAAGGTGTTCCGCATCGTGGTCGGCCTTGCCAGAGCATCGCAGCCACGCAACACCTCAGCATGTTGATAGTCATGGCAAGTGGCTGAGGCGGCGGGTCAATAACCCAAGCCCTTCAGCCACTTGTCGATTTTGGCAGAGCCATTGCGCACCTCATGGCCGTACATGGAGAATGCACCCGTCACCGTGGCTTTCGGATACAGACGCTTCAGGTCCTCGACCACGCTGCCAAGACCGCTGCCCTCGTGCGTGGTGAACGGGATGAGGGTCTTGCCGTTGAGGTCGTACTGATTGAAGAAGGTGAACATGACACGCGGATAGGTGCCCCACCAGATGGGGCCACCCACGAAGATGGTGTCGTAGCGGCTGATGTCGTCCACCGCGCCCTTGAAGGCCGGCAGCTCGTCAGTCCGCGCTTCCTCCTGCGCCAGTTCGATGAGCCGCTGATAAGACATGTCGTAGCTTTTCTCCGCCACGATTTCGAAGGTGTCGCCGCCCGTGACTTTCTGAATCTCCTCGGCCACGAGTTTCGTGTTGCCCACCTTGATGTTGCCCACGCTGTAGTTCTCACCGGCATGTGAGAAGTACACGATGAGCACCTTGCCGCCTTCCTGGCCGGCTGTTGACTTTGTTTCCATTTTGTTTTCCTCCATTTTTTCGTTCGAAACCACGTCCGGTTTCCGGCTGCCGCTGCACGACGCGGTCGTCAGCAGCCCTGCTGCCATCAGCATCAGATATTTCGTTGCTTTCATCATGAGAAATAGTTTTTGATTGTCATTACTGCGAAAGAGCGTAGGAATTGTTGGAGCGGCGAGTCGTGACAACAACGTCGGCTCTGCAGACAAACTGCTTCCGGAACCCCGACTGCAAAAGTAGAGGAAAAGAACAAAAGACTGCCTATGAGTTTTACCGTTCTTCCTACCATTTTTACGGATTCTGCCGCAGGAAAAGCCCATGGCTGTGCGGGAAGAATGCAGAAAATGTGCGCCTCGGGAATCAGGCAAAAAAAAGCGGCTGCTCTTCTCACGAAGGACAACCGTTCAGAAACCAAAGTTTTTTAATCAATACCATATAGAAAAAAAGAGCATGTGTGTTTGTGGCTTTGGCAGATAGAGCCGGCAGCAGCGTCTTTTGCACCTTGCGGTGAAGCTAAGGATGGTTGGTGATAGAGAGGCAATGGCTACAAGAGAGCGTTGCTGCCGGCCGGAGGGTTACGCATCAGCGACGACCTGCGCCCCGGGTCGTACCCCTGCTGCCGGAGGCGGCGGAGCGAGTGGCGGAATGGGTGGTGGAGCGTCCGGGAGCGGCACTGGAGCTTGGTCGTGAGGTGGCACGGCTGCTGCTGCGCGAGCTGTTGAATCCGCCGTTGAAGTTGCCCGTGCGCTGGGTGGACGTGGAGCCGGAACGGAGACCCGAGGCAGTGGAGGTATGAGATGTCCGGCTCGTCGGGTTGCTGACGTTGACGGTTCGACCGGCGGACGAAGATCCACGGTTGGAACCGTTACCATTGGAAGGGGCAGACGGAGTGGACGGAGAAGTAGGAGTAGGAGGAGTGGTAGGAGAGGACGGAGAAGTCGAGGTTCCACGGTCGCTATGCCCGAAGGTCCCGCGGTTGTGGCCGTTGTTCCCACTCATGTTCGGATTGCCACCTTGCCCCGGAGCACCGCCGGAATTCGGGTTGCCGCCAGGGTTCGGCTTGCCTGCGTTCGGACGGCCGCCGTTCATACGGTCGAAGCGGTAACCTGCGCCCGGAGCGTGTCCGCCACGCGGATTCATGCCGGCGAAGAAACGTCCGCCACGGTAGTCGTTGAATGGGCGCGGGGCACGGAAGTAGAAGCGGGTGCGGTAAGGGTCGTAGGCGTAGATGGAGAAGCTCCAGCGGTGGTTGCGGAAAACTATCGGGCGATAGAAGTAGTCGATGCCGATGAGGCGTTCCCACTGCCACGGGGCGAGCAGGCGACGCAGGGCCAGGTCGCGGGCTGCGATGACGGCCATGTAGTCGTCGTAGCGGTAGCCGAGGGCCACGTCGTCGAGGTAGTCGTTCACGCCGCAGATATAGTCGTAGTTGATCATATAGAGGTCGTCGAGCAGGTCAGCGGCGATGTTGAGCGTGTAGGCCATGCGGTCGGTGAGATAACGGGCGTTGTCGCGGATGGCGTAGTAGCTCATGGGTTGTGCGTTCATGACCATCGGGGAGATGGCGAGCATCACGGTTGCGAGTAAAGTTCTGAAGGTTCTCATAGCTGCTGATGTTTTAGTGGTTTTCGTTTCGGGATGTCTTGTCTCATGGAACTTCGGACCGGCTGCTGCCGTTGTCCTTGTCCTCTGTGTTAGTTTTTGACAATGCAAAATTACGAACGTTTAGGCAAGTAATCCGAGGAAAAATACTAAATCGCGGTTCTTTTTTCCCTAAACAAGGTAGGGAATTCCCCTCCCGCCGCAGGAAAAGGATGGTTTTTCTCGCACATGTCGTTGGAATTCACTAAATTTGCAGCACGCTTTCCGCCAAGGCGGGAACGACAGGCTCAAAAAAGAAAAAAAGCACGATATGGAAAAGAAGCATTTCAAGCGCACGCTGATTACGTCAGCCCTGCCCTACGCCAACGGCCCCGTACACATTGGCCATCTGGCCGGCGTGTATGTTCCGGCCGACATCTATGCACGCTATCTCCGTCTGAAGGGTGAGAGCGTGCTCCTTATCGGCGGCAGCGACGAGCACGGCGTGCCCGTCACCATCCGCGCCAAGAAGGAGGGCTGCACGCCGCAGGACGTGGTGGACCGCTATCATGCGCTCATCAAGCGTTCCTTCGAAGAGTTCGGCATCTCGTTCGACATCTACAGCCGCACCACGTCGCCCATCCATCACAAATTAGCCAGCGACTTTTTCCGCAAGCTCTACGACGACGGCAAGTTCGTGGAGATGGAAAGTGACCAGTTCTACGACGAACAGGAACAGCAATTCCTCACCGACCGCAACATCAAGGGCGAGTGCCCGCGCTGTCACAATCCCGAGGCCTACGGCGACCAGTGCGAGAAATGCGGTGCCACGCTCTCGCCCGAGGAGCTGATTCACCCTTACAACGCAGCCACGGGCCATCCGCTCGTGAAGCGGCGCACCAAGCATTGGTATCTGCCGCTCAACGACTATCAGCCGTGGCTGGAGCGGTGGATTCTGGAGGAGCACAAGGAATGGCGGCCGAACGTCTATGGACAATGCAAATCGTGGCTCGACACGGGACTCAAGCCGCGTGCCGTCACGCGCGACCTCTCGTGGGGCATTCCCGTGCCGGTGGAAGGCGCGGAAGGGAAAGTGCTCTACGTATGGTTCGACGCGCCCATCGGCTATATTTCCAACACGAAGGAGCTGTGCGACGCACATCCAGAGCTGGGCTCGTGGGAGACATGGTGGAAAGACCCCGAAAGCCGCCTCATCCACTTCATCGGCAAAGACAACATCGTATTCCACTGCATCGTTTTTCCGTCAATGCTCAAGGCGCACGGCGGCTACAACCTGCCCGACAACGTGCCGGCCAATGAGTTTCTCAATCTCGAAGGCAACAAGATTTCCACATCGAAGAACTATGCCGTCTGGCTCAACGAATACTTAGAGGAGCTGCCGGGCAAGCAGGACGTGCTGCGCTATGTGCTCACGGCCAACGCTCCCGAAACGAAGGACAACGACTTCTCGTGGCGCGACTTCCAAGCCCGCAACAACAACGAGCTCGTGGCCGTCTACGGGAACTTCGTCAACCGTGCGCTCCAGCTCACGCAGAAATACTACGACGGTGTCGTGCCTGTCTGCGGAACGCTCACCGACACTGACCGCACCACCCTCGACGAGTTCAAGGACGTGAAGGCGAAGGTGGAAAGCCTGCTCGACAACTTCAAGTTCCGCGACGCACAGAAAGAGGCCATGAACCTGGCCCGCATCGGCAACAAATACATCGCCGACGCGGAGCCGTGGAAGGTCATCAAGACCGACCCGGAGCGCGTGAAGACCATCATCTATATCTCGCTGCAGCTCACGGCCAACCTCGCCATCGCCTTCGAGCCGTTCCTGCCGTTCTCCTCGAAGAAGCTCCGTCAGATGATTTGCATGGAGGACTTCCAATGGGCCGACCTCGGTTCCACCGAACTGCTGCCTGCGGGCAAGCAATTGGCCAAGCCGTCGCTCCTCTTCGAGAAAATCGAGGACGATGTCATTCAGTTCCAGCTCGACAAGCTCGAAGCCACACTCAAGGCCAATGCCGAAGCCAACGCCCAGACGGAACCCGTCAAGGAGACCGTTTCGTTCGACGACTTCCAGAAGCTTGACATCCGTGTCGGAACGGTCGTGGCCTGCGAGCGCGTGCCGAAGATGAAGAAACTGCTCAAGTTCCAGATTGACGACGGACTGGGGCAGCGCACCATCGTGAGCGGCATTGCCCAGTGGTACCAGCCCGAGCAACTCGTCGGACGTCAGGTTTGCTTCATCGCCAACCTCGCCCCGCGCGAATTCAAGAACGGACTCGTGAGCGAGGGCATGATACTCAGTGCGGAGGACTGGGACGGCTCCATCAGCGTCAGCACCGTGGAACATGCCGTCAAGCCGGGCAGCCAAGTGATGTGAGACAACGTTCCGGAAGGGAAGCCCTCCGGAACGTGATGCATAGAGAACCTCAGAGCGAGCTGAAGCGGTAGCTGAACTTCAGCTCGAAATAATGCAAATCGGTGTAGAGGCGTTGCTCGCTCCACCCCGTGTCGGAGGACAGAGCCGTGCAGCTGCGGCGCTGATGGAGCAGGTCGTCCGCCGTGAGCGAGAGTGTGCCCTGCCGTGAGCGCAGGCATCGGTAGGCCAACATGGCATTCCAATAGAGGCGTGTGATGTTCGACGACTTCATCTCGTAGCCGCGCCGCAAATCCAGCGTCATGTCGCTGCTCACGGAGAAATACTTCGTAAGGTTGTACGTGGCGTTGAGCTGGTTCTTCCAGTTGTGCGCCGTCGTGCTGCTGTGCAGGAAATCGTTGCGCCGTGCGGCGAGTGCGTAGTTCGAGAGGAAGCTGCCGTAGAGCCGCACGTTGGAATATCTGAGACTGAGCTGCGCCTGGAATCCGTGCGCCTGCGTCGTGCCTTTGCGAACCTCCTCACTGCCGCTCTCCACATATCGCACCTGATGCAGATAGGAATGTGAGACATCGGCCGAGAGTGTGAAATGGTCGAAGACATTGGAATAGGAAATGCCGGAGTTGCAGTCCCAGTTTCCGTTCACGTTGTCGGGCATGATCCGGCGCACACCGGTGAGCGCATCGTAGTCCGTCTTCATAGCCACCAGATTCTCGTAGATATTGAAGTTGGAGTGAATACTGAGATGGGCGATGGGGCTGGAGGAGAACTTGAATTTGTGCGTGAACTGCTCTTTCAGCCGTGGATTGCCCAACTGGACGCAGAGCGGGTCGTCCATGTTGAGCGTCGGCATGAGCTGCGAGGCCGAAGCCATGTTGTTGAATCCGCTGTAGCTGATGGAGAACGGGCTGTTCAGCACCGGATTGAGCGAAAAGCTGACCGAGGGTGAATAAATGACGGAGTTGTAGGCCGTGTCCTGCGCCTGTCCGTCACGCATGTCGGTGTCGAGCGTCTTCCGCTCGGGTGCCACACCCATGCCCAACTTCAGAACACTGTGTGCGAAATTGAGTGTAAGCATTGCGGCGATGTCGTGAGTGAAGTCTTTCGACAGCGTGCGGTAGGTCAAGCTGTCTATCATTAGGCATGTATCGCCGCTTTGGTCATAATAGTCCTCGCTCGTTTTGTTGCGTGCATACCGGAAGTCGTAGGAAAGGGAAAGCGAATGGTGCTGCCCCAGCTGACGGTTGAAGAAGATGCCGACGGAGAAGTTCGTATTCTTCGTCGGTGTCACCATTTCGCGCAGGTAGTCGTTGCTGGCAGCCAGCCGGGTGAAGTGTGTGAACGTCTCGTCGAGCGTTCGCTGATGTGAGTTGTTGAGGTTGAAGCTGCTGCGCAGACCCACTTGCCCTTTCCGCTCACTGAAGTCATGCACGAGCGTGCCCCGCCAGTCGGCTTTTTTGTTCCAGGAACGGGCGGTGGACTGTTGATGCGTGTTGTTGATGCTGAGGCTGTCGAGCGTGGTTGCATCGAGCAGATTGTGACTGTCATCGGCATACGGATTGTCGCTGTAGGTCTCCGATGTCCGGCGGTTACGGCTGCGCGTGTCGGTGTAATTGAGCTTGGCGTTCATTTCCCAGCGGAACGTCCGGTTCAGCGAACCGCTGAAGCCGAAGTCGCCACCGAACGTATTGCTGACCGTGCGGCTGAACGCTTCGTTGCGCGTGTACTCGGTGTAGTCGGGCATGTAGGCAGCGTTCAGGGCGGACTGCTTCGTTTCCTCGTGGCGGTAGTCGTAGTTGGGTGTCAAGGTGTAGCTGATGCCGCCCAGCTTGCTCTTCAAGTGCGCGTCGAGACGGTCGTCCACCATCCGCTTCCGCTGATGCAGCAGGTCGGGATAGTCGCGGCCAAAGACATTGACCGACCATTCACTGCCACCCTTCGATGGTGGTGCCCAATGGCTGAGCGAAGCGGTGAGGCTGTATTTCTCCTTGACGGAATAAACGGCAGCCTCGGCATTTCCGAAGTTCATATTCGTCACGGGCTGCTTCGTGATCATGTCCGCCACGAGTTTTTTCTCCGCATTCGCATTGAGCGTGTCCTTTTCTGTCTCATACACGCGGAACTGCTTCAGTTTGTCCACCGGCATGTTCTTCAGTGCCACACTCAGGTCGTGGGCGAAGAAAGACTCGCCGTTGAGCCGGATTTCATCAATGCTCCGGCCGAAGTAAGTGAGCCGCTTTCCGTCGTACTGCAGGCCCGGCAGCCGCCTGACGAGTTCAAGCAACACGGAGCCCGTCGGCATTTCATAGGCATCGGTGTTGAAGATGATGGTGTCGCCGCTCTGGTACATTTTCTTCAGCTCGCCGATGATGACGGCTTCTTCCGTGGTCACCGGACGACTCCGCAACACCAGGCTGTCAATCTGCAGATTGTAGGTGACGGTCGTGAGCCCCGGTAGTTCCCGAGTCTCGGGTTCTGAATCAATGGTGAACTCTCGGCTGAACTTTTCCATTCCTATATATGAAATGTCCACCCTGACGCGTTTCTCCTCACCCAATTTCTTGCGCAGGCCAACGATACAGGTTGTACGTCCGTCTTGACTCGTCGCCCCACCTGCGGAACAGGTCGTGTCGGCCAGCAATGTCACCTTCACGTTGGCTCCCGCCAGCGGATACGGCGTGTTCTCAAAATCGTCGGTGCCGTACACATGGCCTGCAAGGCGGAGTTTGATGGGAGACAGTCCCCCACCCATCAACACCTGTCCCCTACCCGGCAAGCTGAAAAGGGCAAACAGGAGGAACAGGCAATATGTACGCGCAAGATTGTGTTTCTTACTTTTTAATATAGAATAGAAGAGATGTGTCGAACGTTCCGCAAATGTAAGAAATATTTGCAGAACGCCGGCAATATGCAACACAAAAAATCAGCAAGAGCGGCAAAAAAAAGAAAGATTTTCTGTAAGCGCCTGCCACAGCGGAAGTTTTTTGCTATACCCATTGCGCTGTTGGCAGCCGAACAAATTTATTGGCTTTGATACCTCTTGACAGCTCTCAGAATCTTCCGGCATGACACCAAACATATCGAGGTCAACGGACTGACGATGACCATATTGCAAAGCCAAGGCCGTTCCGCCGACAAGACGCATATCGGCAAACAACGGTTCTGCCATCAATGCCTTCAGGAGTTCCAGAGTGTGGGGCTCGACTGTCTGATACGATAGCATCGGTAATCCTCCTTCTTCGTGTCGGAAATGGCGCAGATGTAGGAAAGGCAGATGGGGTCGAGCGTGCGCAACTGCTTGCAGACTTCAACAATTTTGTCGAGGCCATAGTAATCCCGAATCAGTTTCCAGTCCTTCCACTCGCCGTATTCCAGCACGCGCTGAATGATTTGAGATGGAATCTGATCCATGTCCGCCTGCGCAATGTCAGTGTCCCAAAACAGGTTCTCTGACAACTGCGCTATACATTCCTTACTGCTCATACTGTTGCAAAGGTAACAGATTATTTTAGAATACCCAAGAAAAACACACTCACTTTTCTCTGCCCGCCATGCCGCCGTCTTGCTCATACGTCGAGGTCGATCTCCACGGGGCAGTGGTCGCTGCCGAAGATGTCGGTCAGGATGCAGGCATCCGTCAGCCGGGGACGCAGGCGGTCGGAGACCAGGAAATAGTCAATGCGCCATCCGGCGTTCTTCTCGCGGGCATGGAAACGATAGGACCACCACGAATAGACATCGCGCTGGTCGGGATGGAAGTGGCGGAACGTGTCCGTGAATCCGCTCTGGAGCAGCGTCGTCATCTTGGCCCGCTCCTCGTCGGTGAATCCTGCGTTGTGGCGGTTCGTCTTCGGATTCTTGATGTCGATTTCCTCGTGCGCCACGTTCATGTCGCCACACACCACCACGGGTTTCTGCCGGTCGAGCCGCATCAGGAAGTCGCGGAAGTCGTCCTCCCACGTCATGCGGTAATCCAGCCGCCGCAACTCATCCTGCGAGTTCGGCGTATAGACCGTAACGAGAAAGAAAGCGGGAAATTCCAGCGTGATGATACGCCCCTCGTGGTCGTGCTCCGCGACACCCATACCGAGCGACACGCCCAGCGGCTCCATCCGCGTGAAGACAGCAGTGCCCGAATAGCCCTTCTTCTCGGCGTAGTTCCAGTATGAGCGATAGCCGGGAAACGCCAAGTCGAGCTGCCCCGCCTGCATCTTCGTCTCCTGCAGACAGAACACGTCGGCATCCAACTTCCTGAAGATTTCCTCAAAGCCCTTGCCGCAGCAGGCACGCAGGCCGTTCACATTCCACGATACCAGTTTCATAGTCCTTTCCTTCGTTTTGTGCCCGGCCGGCGACGGCGGGCGGGTTCATTCCGACTGCAAAAATACGCAATTCCGCCCATCTGCGCAAGCCTTTCCATCACTTTCGGGCCACATCCAGGAAACACGCCGTCCGCAGCATCCGCAGGTTTCCGCGACGCACTGACAACTTGTCACGCAGCGAGTGCCAGCGCAGGCCGCGCAACTGACAAGGGGTGCGGTCGGACTGACAGGCTTCCCGGGTCTCGGCGGCATGGCACAGACTTTGCACCGTGGTAGGCGGGTCGGGAGCGGAAACCAGTGCGCTCCGCCGGCCGGATGTGATTTTGTTCATCCAACAATTTATTTATTAAACATACCACTATTATGACTATCAAACCATTAGCAGACCGAGTTCTGATTCTCCCCGCCAAGGCCGAGGAGAAAGTAGGTGGAATCATTATTCCTGACACAGCGAAAGAGAAGCCGCAGCGCGGCAAGGTAATTGCTGCCGGCCACGGCACCAAGGATGAGGAAATGGTGCTCAAGGAAGGCGACGAAGTGCTCTACGGCAAATATGCCGGCACGGAAATCGAGAGCAACGGCGAGAAATATCTCATCATGCGCCAGAGCGACGTGCTCGCAGTGGTGGAATAATCCTGTATCTTGAATTTTTACAAATCAGAAAACTCAACAAAACATTATGGCAAAGTTAATCAAATTCAATACGGACGCCCGCGAGCAGCTTCGCAGCGGCGTTGACCAGTTGGCAAATGCAGTGAAAGTGACACTCGGTCCAAAAGGCCGCAACGTGGTTCTGGAAAAGAAATTCGGTGCTCCGCAGATTACGAAGGACGGTGTGACCGTGGCCAAGGAAATTGACCTTGACGACAACTTCGAGAATGCGGGCGCACAGCTCGTGAAGAGCGTGGCCTCGAAGACGGGCGACGACGCGGGCGACGGAACCACCACAGCCACCATCCTGGCTCAGTCCATCGTGAACGAGGGTCTGAAGAACGTGGCCGCAGGTGCCAACCCGATGGATCTGAAGCGCGGTATCGACAAGGCCGTGAACAAGGTCGTGGACTACATCAAGGAGAACGCTGAAGTGGTTGGCGACAACTACGACAAGATTGAGCAGGTGGCCACGGTGAGTGCCAACAACGACCCTGAAATCGGTAAGTTGCTGGCCGATGCCATGCGCAAGGTCAGCAAGGACGGTGTCATCACCATTGAGGAGAGCAAGACACGCGAAACCAGCATCGGCGTGGTGGAAGGCATGCAGTTCGACCGCGGCTATCTGAGCGGTTACTTCGTGACGGATGCCGACAAGATGGAGTGCGTGATGGAGGATCCATACATTCTCATCTACGACAAGAAGATTTCGAATATCAAGGACTTCCTCCCGATTCTTCAGCCGGCAGCCGAGAGCGGTCGTCCGTTGCTCGTCATCGCCGAGGACGTTGACTCCGAGGCTCTCACCACGCTTGTCGTGAACCGTCTGCGCGGTGGGCTGAAGATTTGCGCCGTCAAGGCTCCTGGCTTCGGCGACCGCCGCAAGGCCATGCTGCAGGACATCGCCATTCTGACCGGCGGCGTTGTCATCAGCGAGGAGAAGGGACTGAAGCTGGAGCAGGCCACCATCGACATGCTTGGCACGGCCAAGAAGGTGACCATCACGAAGGACAATACGACCATCGTTGACGGTGCCGGTGACAAGGAGAACATCCGCGAGCGCGTGGCCCAAATCAAGAACGAAATCGCCAACACGAAGAGTTCCTACGACAAGGAGAAGCTGCAGGAGCGTCTGGCCAAGCTCTCTGGCGGCGTGGCCGTGCTCTATGTGGGTGCCAACTCCGAAGTCGAGATGAAGGAAAAGAAAGACCGCGTGGACGACGCACTTTGCGCCACCCGTGCCGCAGCCGAGGAAGGCGTGGTTGTCGGCGGTGGAACCACCTACATCCGTGCTCAGGAAGCGCTGAACGGCCTGAAGGGTGACAACGCCGATGAGCAGACGGGCATCAACATCGTCTATCGCGCCATTGAGGAGCCTCTGCGCCAGATTGTGGCCAACGCCGGCGGCGAGGGAGCCGTGGTGGTGGAGAACGTCCGCAAGGGCAAAGGCGACTATGGCTACAACGCCCGCACAGAGACGTATGAAGACCTCCGTGCATCCGGTGTCATCGATCCTGCCAAGGTGGCCCGCGTGGCTCTGGAGAACGCTGCCAGCATCGCCGGCATGTTCCTCACCACAGAATGCGTCATCGTTGACAAGAAAGAGGAGAAAGCTCCGATGCCTGCCGCAGGCGGAGCCGGCATGGGCGGCATGATGTAAGACCGCCCGTCGGATTCCGACGCGACAGGCTGACTGAAGCGAAAGCGTGAGCCTCCAAGCCGGCTCCGGCACTGCCCCTGCGGCAGACGGAGAGCTTGGGGGCTCACTTGTTTTGTGATATGAAAAGGAAATCGTAACTTTGCAGCGTCTTTCCTCCCGACGGGAAGAACGACGAACCAATTTTCAGCAACTATGGCAAAATCTATCGACGAACTGCAGACGGAAGTCATTGAGGAATTTCAGGGCTACGACGACTGGATGGACCGCTACCAGCTCCTCATCGACCTGGGCAATGAGCAACAACCGCTGCCGGAAAAGTACAAGACCGAGAGCAATCTCATCGACGGTTGCCAAAGCCGCGTGTGGCTGCAGGCCGACCTCACGCCCGACGGACACGTGGTGTTCCAGGCAGAGAGCGACGCACTCATCGTGAAGGGGCTCGTCGCACTGCTCATCCACGTGCTCTCCAACCACACGCCCGACGAGATTCTCAATGCCAATCTGCACTTCATCCAAGACATCGGCTTGCAGGAACATCTCTCGCCTACGCGCAGCAACGGCCTGCTGGCCATGCTCAAACAGATGAAACTCTACGCGATGGCTTTCAAGGCCAAGCAGCAGATGTAGCCGCTTCGCCCAACAATACTTCCCCAAGCCGTCCTCACACTCTGCGTCCCCAGAAAATCGATGCGGGACGCTGCGACTTGAGGCTTTCCTTCACTTCCTGACGGTCGGTCACCTTCACGAGCAACTCGTCTTCGGCAGCGGTGACAGACGGCACCTCCGCCGGCGCATCGCCCAGTCCGTTGAAGAACCGCTGCCAGTCGCGGTCATCGGACGGCAGTCCAAAGTCCCAATACAGACCCACATTGTCGATAAACACGCAGGCATCTTTCTCTTTGGACAGACGCAGGCCGCGCTCCGCCATTTGCAGATAGAGGGCGAGCGAACGCGTAGGGCGTGCAAACTGCACGAAAGCGACATCGGCCGAAACCACGCTCGCCGTCACCAAGTCAGAGCAAATCAGCACTTGCAATTCTCCCTTTCTGTACTTTCGGAAAATCCGCTCCTGTTCGGAGGCGGGCATCTGGAACCCGACGGAAGCGGCCGCAACGCCCTTGGCCGCATAATATCGGGCCACATTGCCGGCATGGCTGACGCTCATGGCGAGTACCATGCCCCGGAGTCCGGCGGCATATTGTTCGTAAGCCTCATAGAGACGGGCGATGAAATTCTCCCGATTCCACCGTGCGTTCAGTGCCATCAGGTCGTAGTCACCCGTTTCCTCCGACAGTGCCGCCGAGCGTAAGGCAGCCATTTCCTCGCTTTCTTGACGGATGCAGTAATAGTCGTAGAGGGACAACCGGCCTGCCGCCATGAAGCGGCGGATGCTCTCGGAAGTGAGCAACAGGTCGAAGGACTCGGTGAATCCACGTCCGCCGGGCCTCCACGGAGTGGCCGTCATCCCCAACTGCTTGGCCTCAGGATACCGTTCGGTCAGAAAGGTACAGACGGAATCGGACAGCCGATGGGCATCGTGATAGACAATCAGAGCCGGTGCGCGGTCGATTTCGGGGAAACGGAGGTTGTTGATG
Source organism: uncultured Bacteroidaceae bacterium (assembly GCA_964415385.1). GTDB lineage: Bacteria > Bacteroidota > Bacteroidia > Bacteroidales > Bacteroidaceae > UBA3839. The sequence continues at coordinate 853 of CAYPZK010000027.1, read as the reverse complement.
CGCCGCACGTTCGTAATCTCGATGTTCACCATCTCTTCATTGGAAAGCAGTTCATCCAGCGCACGCCGGATGAGCACCATCTGCTCGCGGCGCATGGCAACAACCCACACGGTGTCGCCCCGGCGCAGGAAATCCCGCGCCAGCGTGGCCACCACCGCAGCCTCGCCGGTGTAGAGCGGCATCTGCGCCATGACCGACCGGCACGTCACCCAAGCCTCGTCGATACGCTGTACCATGTCGGCCTGACTGGCCGAGAGGTGGATTGGAAGTTCCACGATGGCTGTGCCGTTCGTGTACTGATGCTGGTTGACGCGCTGGTATTTGGCCGATTCTGCCACCAACTTGGCGAACAAGGCCTTGCGGTTGTCCGGCAGCTTACCCTGATTGCGCAGCTTGCGGTTGTGCTTGGCCCAGTTCATGAGCACCCGCTCTTCAGGGTAATACTTCGACGGTCGTCGCTTGCTCTTCCGCATGAAGTTCAAGTACGACTGCCACATCCACAGCCATTGCCCATCCCTTTTGTTCATTGTTCCAAAGTCACTATTCAGCCGCGAATTTCCTCCGGATTGCCCTCCGCTGCGGCGGAAGCCGACGAAACCTTCCGGCCTGCGTTTCAGATTGTTTATTGAAAGTCGCCCTTTCTCCGCCTGTGGCAGCAAAAGTGACCGGCAATGCCACAATCTGTCATTGCCGTGCACAAAGTTACAGCTTTTTTCGCTACCATCACCCTTTCCCCGCAAGTTTTTTGGCGGCTCCGCCGGAATTTGTCGTCAAACGGAAAGCGGCAGGAGCGAAAAAAGAAGCCCGCGACAACGAATGCCGCGGGCTTCTTCTGTTATGAAGAGGGTCTGCT
>CAYPZK010000026.1:0-40344 GCA_964415385.1 uncultured Bacteroidaceae bacterium | reverse complement strand
ATGTTTTACAGCATGTTACGAAAAAGAGGCCGCGCCTATTTTGACACAGCCTCATCGTTTCGAAAGAACTCAGGCTAAAATGGATTTTTTTGAGCGGGATTTTGAAAATTTTCTCCGCAGAGCTTGACAATTCATTTGCCCCTGTCGTTTCCGGTCGGGCAGGCGCGGGATGTAGGGCAACGGCTGCTCCGATGGCATGATGCGCTGTCGTCGGGAACATTTTGTGAGAATTAAATGCTCCGGCATGAAGGCGTTACGCGGAAAATGTGTAACTTTGCAGGGCAATAACAGATTCAAGTAAAAAAGGAAAACAGATGAAGATAGCTCTCATTGGATATGGGAAGATGGGCAAGATGATTGAGCAGATAGCCCGCGCCCGGGGACACGAGATCGTGTGCATCATCGATGTTGACAATCAGCAGGACTTCGACAGCGACGCGTTCCGCTCGGCCGACGTGGCCATCGAATTCACGGCTCCGCAGGTGGCCTACGGCAACTATCTGAAGGCCTGGGCGCAGGGCGTGAAGGTGGTGAGCGGCTCCACGGGCTGGCTCAAAGACCATGGCGACGATGTGCGCCGCGCCTGTTCCGAAGGCGGCAAGACCCTTTTCTGGGCCTCGAACTTCAGCGTCGGCATGGCCATCTTCTCCGCCGTCAACAAGTATTTGGCCAAGATTATGAACCGGTTCCCCGGCTACGACGTGAAGATGAGCGAGACGCACCACATCCACAAACTCGACGCGCCGAGCGGCACGGCCATCACGTTGGCCGAGGACATCATCGCCAACCTCGACCGCAAGCAGGGCTGGACGCATGGCACGCTGCTGGCCGCCGACGGCACGCTGTCGGGCACGGAGGACTGCCGTCCCGACCAGATTCCCATCAGCAGCATCCGCCGCGATGAGGTGCCGGGCATCCACTCCATCACCTACGACTCGGAAGCCGATGCCATCACCATCACGCACGACGCTCATTCGCGCAAGGGCTTCGCACTCGGAGCCGTGCTGGCCGCCGAATACACGGCGCAACATTCGGGTCTGCTCTCCACCGACGACCTGTTCAAGTTCTGAGCCGTCACGTCTTTCCTGAAAATCCACAACTCAAACAACGATTACCGACATGGGTCTTTTCACAAGTAAACCGGACTATTCCAAGATACAAACCAAAAAACGCAAGGCCGAGGAGAAAAAGCCGGCTCCGTGGGTCAGGTGGGCGAAGCTCACCGTCGTGCTCCTGCTCTGGCTCGCTTTCTGCTTCTGGCTGAAGAGCTGGCTCGGCCTCATCGTCGTGCCGTTCATCTTCGACGCTTACATCACCAAGAAAATCAAATGGGGATGGTGGAAGGAGCTCGACAATCCGGGCCGGATCATCATGAGCTGGGTGGATGCCATCGTGTTCGCCCTCGTGGCCGTATATTTCGTCCATAACTTTTTCTTCCAGAACTACAAGATTCCGTCGTCGTCGCTGGAGAAAACGCTCCTCACGGGCGACTATCTGCTCGTGTCGAAACTGAGCTATGGCCCGCGCATTCCGCAGACTCCCCTCACCATGCCGCTCACCCAGCACACGCTTCCGCTCTTCAACTGCAAGTCTTATCTCGACTGGCCTCAGTGGAAGTACCGCCGCGTGAAGGGCTTTGGCCACGTGGAGCTGGGCGACATCGTCGTCTTCAACTATCCTGCCGGCGACACCGTGGCCGTGGACTACAACTACGATTTCTACGAGCTCTGCTACAGCACCGGCTATCAGATTGCCACGCAGAACGGTGAGACGCTGCCGGCCATGCGGTCGCTCTCCACCGAGCAGCAGATGCAGCTCTACTATTCGCTTTCGGCACTCGGCAAGGAATACGTGAAAGCACACGCCAGCCAGTTCGGCGAAATCATCGTCCGTCCGGCCGACCGTCGCGAGAACTACGTAAAACGCTGCGTGGGCCTGCCGGGGCAGACGCTGCAAATCAAGAACAAAGTGGTGTATGTGGACGGAAAGGCCGAGAAGCAGCCCGAACACGTGCAGTTCAACTATTACGTTTATGCCACGAACGGCCAGCTCCTGCCCGACAAACTCTGCGCCGACCTCGGCATCAGTGATGAAGACCGCAGCCACCAGCTCGACCGTCCCGAGATTCCGGGACACACCACCGGCATGCCGCTCACCAAGGCTGCCAAGACCGGGCTGGAAGCGCAGACCGCACTCATCGACAGCATCGTGCCCGTCACCGATGCCTACACCTCGCTCTATCCGCTCGACCACGACTACGGATGGACGGTGGACAACTACGGCCCCGTGCTCATTCCGAAACGAGGTATGACCATTCCGCTCAACATGGAGAACATCGCCATCTATGAACGCCCTATCCGCGCCTACGAAGGCAACCGGCTCGATGTGCGCGGCGGAAAAATCTACATCAACGGTGAGGCAACCACGTCCTACACCTTCCAAATGGACTATTACTGGATGATGGGCGACAACCGCCACAATTCGGCCGACTCGCGCTTCTGGGGCTTCGTGCCCGAAGACCACATCGTGGGCAAGCCGCTCTTCGTCTGGCTCTCCGTGTCGCCCGACACCAATCCCGAATCCTCAGGCTACCGTTGGGACCGCCTGTTCAAGTGGGTGGACGGCATCCAATGAGCCGCCGTCCCATGCTGCTGGCAACCGCATACCTCCCTCCCGTACAGTATCTGACCAAGATGCTGTGCGGGAGCGTGCTGGTGGAGCAATGGGAAAGTTTCCACAAGCAGACGTACCGCAACCGCTGCGTCATCGATTCGCCTGGCGGCCCGCTCATGCTCACCGTGCCCGTGGAGCATCCCTCCGACGGAAGCCGCCTCGTGCGCGACCTGCGCATCAGCGACCACGGAAACTGGCGGCATCTGCACTGGCAGGCACTCACGTCGTCCTACTCCAACAGCCCGTTCTTCGAATTCTACCAAGACGATTTCCGTCCGTTCTATGAGCGGAAATGGACTTTCCTCCTCGATTTCAACGAGGCTGTCCTGCACACCTGCTGCGAGCTCATCGGCATCGCTCCCCGCATCGTCCGCACTGACCATTTCGAAAAAGATGCCCCCGACGACTGCCGCAGCCTCCTCTCGCCGAAAGTCTCCATCGAGGCTGACCCCGCCTTCCGTCCCGCCCCCTACTGGCAGGTGTTCGCCCACCGGCACGGTTTCCTGTCCAACCTCAGCATTGCCGACCTCCTTTTCTGCATGGGACCCGAAGCCATTCTCGTGCTCCGGCGGTCGTGTGCGGAGCCGGCGTATGAATGAATGTTGTTGCCGGTTTCCGTTTTCTCTCAGTCTGAAAAATTAAACTTTTTCCCGTCCGGCGTGTCATAAAAGTAACATGCTTGAAAACTTAAACCGAGAAAAATGAAAAAAGCACTTTTGATGGTTGCCGTAGCGTTGACATTCACACTTACGGCAAATGCACAGGAAGAGAACGCCGACCGTCAGGGTCAGCGTCCGAGTGAAGAACAAATGATGGAGCAGCGCACGAAGCGGATGGTCGAGAAGTACAAACTGTCTGACGAGCAGGCCACGAAACTCACGGCGCTCAACAAGGAGTATGCCGGCAAGCTCGGCGGCCCGATGGGAGGCCCGCGCGGCCCGCGTGGCGGTGCTCCTCAGGCGCAGCAGGACGGCCAGCAGCAAAACGTGGACGGTCAGACAGGTGCCACGCAACAGCAACGTCCGGAGCTGACCGACGAGCAGAAGGCCGAAATGCAGAAACGCATGCAGGAGCAGAAGACCAATCAGGAGGCCTACGACAAGGCTCTGAAGGAGATTCTCACGGACGAGCAGTACACGAGCTATGAGAACGACCGCAAGCAGATGCAGCAGCGTCGTGGTGGCCCGCGCGGTCAGCGCCGCGAGCGTCCGCAGCAGGAGAGCGAGAACTGATCTCAACCTCCACAGCGGCTTCTCATCAACAACCGACAGAAGAAAGGCAGTGCATTCCAGCATGATTTGGAATGCACTGCCTTTCTTCTGTTGGCTCCTTCTCCGGCCGCTGGATTTTTCTCTGCGATAAATAGTCTGTCTGATATTTATGTCGCCAAAATTTGTCGGGGAAAAATAAAACTCGTAACTTTGCAGCCGGAAATTCGTCCCCGCTTGTCGGAGGACGACCGCTTTCCCGCCATGCGAGGCAGGATGACAACGGTTTTTCCGACATAAACATAAAAGGCGTAACTGTTTCAACGCTTTGAGTTTGACGAAGTGTGAATCTAGCAGTTCAATAGGTTTGTCAAAAACAAAGCAACAAGGATGCCCCTTAGGATGTATTTTTTACAATCCTTACTACTTCATGGCCGTAATGTGTCAAGATGTAGTATGGTAGTATTATACATCGTCGTGGGGTTATCTGCGTTGCTCGTTCCGACAAGCCAGGCAATGCTAGAGCCAACACTTCGTGAAACGAGCAACACAGCTTGGCTTCACGATTTTTTTATATTTATGCCAACCCCATCAAAAACTTTCAATCATTCACGGCAACAGGAGCCAGTCGCCACGCAAAAACATTCAAAATTATGTGTAGACAACGACTTTCTCTTGCCTTGTTGGCAGCAGTTCTCTGCCTGTCTGCCCATGCTGACAATGTCGCACGAGTAGGGGAGAACAAGTATGAGACCCTACAGGAAGCTGTAGATGCTGTTAGTGACGGCGGCAGCGAAGCTACGACCATCCAGTTGTTGGCCAACACGACGATTACCTCCAGTGTGACCATCACCAACAAGAACATCGTTCTGGATCTTGGCGGATATACGTTGACAGGCAATTCCAGCAGTGAATTGAAAATGTTGCTGATTACGAACAGCAGCGATGCAAACGATGCCTCTACCGTGACTGTACAGAATGGTACGATTGCTACAGCGGAGGGTACTCAGGGCAGAGGTATCCGTATTGAGGGAAACTACAATACGTTGACGGTTGCCAGCTCGGTGACGATTAACACCAATCAAGGTTCCGGCTCCTCTTACGCCATCTCTGTCAAGGGAAACTATAATCAAGTCACTGTTAAGGGCGGAACCTATACCACTACCGGTTACGCGCTGGCCTACGTTGGTGCATCCAATACGCTTACTGTTGAAGATGGCACGTTTACGGCTGGCATGGGTTTGTTCGGAAACGGTACGGAAGGCTACAGCGGCAACACCATCAACATCAGCGGTGGCACGTTCACTGTCGATGCAGGCTTCCACTTCCCGAACGATGACATTGTGACGGTGGAGAATTGTACGATTAACGCTACGGATGCAGGCATTGTGGTTCGTGCAGGCACAGTGACGCTTGGCGATGGAGTTGTAGTGAACGTGACAGGCACAGGTACAACCACTGTCGGCGACAATTCGGTTACATTGCAGAAATCCGCCGTCATCTTCGATGCGTCTGCCAACTACCCCGGCTTGCAAAGCAACGCTGACTCCAAGGTCACCATTACAGGTGGAACCTACACCACCGCCGGAGCACCAGCTGTGGCTGTCTATACCATAGAAAGCGACAAGACTGTTGTCAACAGCACCACTGGCAAGTCTACATACGCCTCCATTTTAGGTGGAACATACAACAGCTATGAATATAGCAGCAGCGCCACCTCTCCATACACTACATACAAAGTAAAAGTGGACGACGGAGAAAACGTAATCTATTATACGAATTACTCAGCGGCATTAAGACAAACTGCATCAACTACCTACACACTCACGCTGCTTGCCGACATGACAACAGGTATGACTATAAGCACGACTAGTAGTTATGTGAAAGGAAAGGACATTACCCTCGACATGAATGGGCATACCATAGGTAGTGAATCTGTTAAGATGGGTGGATATATACTCAGAATCTGTAATGGCTGTACGATGACCCTCAAGAACGGGACCATTACATCAGGGATTACTACGTCTGCCACCTGCCTCTATGGTATCTTATTGGGAAGTTCCTCCACTTTGACCATTGAGGACGACGTGACGGTTAAGGTTCCCGATGACTCAAGAGCTTCTCTCATCAGGATAGGTAATGGCACAACTGGCGGTTCGAAGTCCACAGGTGCCACTCTGAACATTGAAGGAGGAACGTTCAGTGGGGGGGAAACTTGGGCTGTTTCGTATTTAGGTGCCAACAACACCATCAATATCGAGGGCGGTACGTTTACTGCGCCGGCTGGCATATCCGGCAACGGCACAAGTGGCTATAGTGGTAATACAGTCAACGTAACAGGTGGTAACTTTACCACGACTTCTACTGCTATCCTATTGTCCTAATGATGATGACATTACTCTTGCGGACTGCTCTTTCACGGTGACAGGCGAAGGGCAGGGTATTATCGCACGCGGCGGCACTGTGACTATCAAGGACGGCACAGAAATCACCACTCAAGGTACTTCTACAGCCATAACGGGTGATGTCAGCTATGCGCTTAACAGCTCAGCCATTGTGTACGATGCCAGCAATTCCTCCTACGCGGGTTATAGCGATACTGAATCTAAAATCACCATCAATGGCGGCACCTTTACTTCCAGCAGCAGTATTCCTGTGATTAGTGTATATACGGACACTACGGATGAGCGGACCTTGAACAGTGATGATGCCACTTCACGCGTCAGTGTCAGTGGTGGAACGTACTCAACAGACCCAAGCCAATATGCAGCCACAGGCTATGAGGCCACTGGGGCTGATGGCGTGTACACTGTAGAGGTAGCCGACGACGCTGAAGACGATTACGTCTATTACACCACGGAAGCTGACGGTGACAAAACTTTCCTTGATGAGGACGACATCACCATTGGGGATGGCAGCTACTACGTGCCTAAAGACTTCTCGGACAAGAGCGTGACCTACACGCGCACGTTCAGCAACACGACGTGGAACAGCTGGTTCGTTCCGTTTGACGTCGATGCTACGAATGAGGATGTTGAATTCTATAAGATTGTGGCAGCTCTGGCTGACGAGACTTCAGGCGATATATACATCAGCATTACGAAAGTCGAAAGTGGAACCATTCTGGCCAATGTGCCTTATATCATCAAGCCGCAGGCTGAAGCAACCGTAAGTTTCACGGCAACGGGACTGTATGCTACAGGCGGCTCAACACGCAAACAGAAGGATGTTTCTACAGCCACCAGCTCGGATAATTATGTCTTCACGGGAATCTACACACAGACAAGCCCGACGGGCTGGTATGCACTGTCAACTGACGGAGATCTCTCACAACAAACCTCTGAAGAAGGCCATGCTTTGAGTCCGTTCCGCTTCTACTTGACCGTCACGGCGAAAGACAGTGATCCGTATGCGGAGGCCAACTCCAGTGTCAAAGGTGGACGCACCATCAAGATCGTGGAAACGGACGGTGACGAAGCTACGGCCATCAGTCAGCTGCAGACAGCCGTCGGAGCAACGAAGAACGCAGAGATTTATGACCTGCAGGGTCGTCGTGTGCAGCTGCCGGGCAAGGGACTCTATATCGTGAACGGCAAGAAAGTATTGTTCAACTAATCAAGAAAATCGTGCATTATGAAGAAAGAATATGTCAAGCCGGTGATTGCGGTATGCAGTATTGAGCCGGAAACCATGATTGCTGAAAGCGTACAATTCGGCGATCCGAATAAACCACTCAGTACGAAAGACCGCTCCTACGATGAGGGATACTACGACCAAGGTTCCTCTTCCAACAAAGATCTTTGGTGAAACGCTCCCTCTGACGTAGCAAACTTTGTCCGCCTCGAATGCCATGTCGGCTTTCTCCAGCCCCCCCGTTTGGAGAAAACGACCGCATTCGGGGCGGTTTGTTTAGTCTTTGAGACAACCGATGGGAACTACGTAAATGCCATCCTTCCGTCTGTAGGCGTAAGACTCAGTACCTGTGAGGATGAGTTTGAATGATGGGGCATTCATGCGGGCTGTGTCAATCTTTGCTTCCAATGCGTTGAGTGTCGTTACGGCTTCCTCTATCTTGCTGTGTCCGCCGAGTTTAATTTCAATCAAACCGTACTGGGCGTTGCGCAGGTGGATGACTGCATCGCACTCCAGTCCGTCTTTGTCGCGGTAGTGGTAAACTTCGCCATTCATCACTTCGGCGTAGATGCGCAGATCTCTTACGCAAAGTGTCTCGAACAAGAGTCCGAAAGTCGTGAGGTCGTGTATCAAGTCGTCAGGGCCAATGCCTAATGCGGCGGCAGCTATGGATGGGTCGATAAAGTATCGGGTGTCTGAAGTTCGGATGGCTGTTTTGGACCGGAGGTTGGGGTTCCATGCCTGCATGTCTTCAATGACGAATATCTTCTTGAGTGCATTGACATACGATGATACGGTCTCTTCGTCCAAGGAATCTGTGTCATTGACAATCATGTCTTTCCGTATGGTAGTGTATGGTGCCATGGTTCCTTGATGGCGAGCGTAGGAACGCATCAGTCGTTTGGCTCGTTCTGGGTCTCTCTGCACGCTGTCGGCTCTTGAGATGTCTTCATGGACAACAGCATCGAAATAGTCAAAGGCTTGCCCGAGCGCATCGTCTCCTGTCATATCTGTTGCCTCAGGCCATCCGCCGCGGCATGTCAAGAATGCGACATCCTGAAGGTTGAGCTTGTTGACACCTGCGATTTGTAAGGGCTGGTTCAACAATGCTGAAAGACTGACAGAGCCGTCGGACTCACCCGATTCCCAAAGGCTCATAGGGCGCATTGTGAGCCATGAGAACCGGCCTGTGCCCGAATGCTTGGTTGAAGCCTTGGATGGTACAGCGGAACCAGTGAGAATGAACAAACCGTGTCCTTCTCTATGATCCACTTCAAAGCGGACAGCGTCCCATAAGGATGGAGCCAATTGCCATTCATCAATCAGCCGTGGATTCTCTCCTTGGAGGAGCAACTGGGGATTGATTTCCGCCATTGAGATGTTTTGGTCAATTCTCTGTGGATCATCCATATATAAGATGCTGGCCGCCATCTGTTCGGCAGTAGTGGTTTTGCCACACCATTTGGGGCCTTGGATAAGTACAGCTCCTTTTCTGGCCAGTTTGCGGCTCAACAATTGATCGGCTATTCTTTTCTTATACTTCATACACTTGAACTTGAACAATTAGATTTTCTACTATCAAAACTGACGAGGTTCATATTGTCTGTCTATCGTCCCCTGATGATGTGATAGTCCGCTGCAAAGTTACAAATAAAAATTCAAATTCGGATGATTGGCGGAATTTTATTCGGATGATTGGCGGAATTTCGTTCGGATGATTGGCGGTTTTTCATTCGGATGATTGGCGAAAGAAAAGACACAAACAGGGAGTGCCGGACGGATGCGGGCACTCCCTGCTTGTGGATATGGAACTGCTGACTGTGCCGGCTTGGCGTGCGGTCATGCCGGTGGCGGCGGTGTTTCTTGAGCTTAATTGGTCGGGGTCGGGGAGCAGGTGCCGCCGGTGAGATAGGTGGTTCCTTTCACCTGGATGCCGGTGGCGGCAGAGTTGCTGACGGTGACGCTGATGTCGCCGTCGGTCTGGTACATGTCTTTGTCGATACGGAGCCCGATGCACTTCGAGGAGTCGCCGGAGTAGGTGCCGCCGGTGAGGGTGAGGCTGATGTCGGTGCCGCGGAAATGCGAGTCGCCGCCGTTGTTCACGGTGGAACCGGTGGTCTTCTTGGCTTTGAAGCCTTTCGAGCCGTTGCCGCTGACGGTGCCGGTGATGGTGCCACCGTCGAAATAGGCATCGTAGCTGTAGCGGATGCCCTGGCTGATGACACCCGTGACATTGAGGTTGACGGTGCCGTCGGTCATGTAGAGGATGGAGTCACACTTCAGTCCTGTGCCGTCCTGCTGGCTCACGTTGAGGTTGAGCGTTCCGCCGTTGAGGAACATCGAGCCGTAGTCGTCGGCGTCGATGCAGTCGCTGCCGCAGTTGGAAATGGTGATGGTGCCGCCGTTCATGATGAACTGGCTGTCCTCGCTGTTCTGTTCGCCTGCGCCGCAGTGGATGCCGTCGCTCACGGCTCCGAGGATGTTGACGATGCCGGTGGAGGACTTGAACTGGAGGTATTCGCCCGCACAGATGGCGTGCTTGTAGTTGCCCGTGACATTGAGCGTACCGGCTCCCTTGAACTCTAAGTGTCCTTTGGTGTAGAAGGAGCCTTTGACGGAGCTGGTCGAGGCATCGACAAAGGTGTTGGTGGTGCCTTTCATCAGCTTCACCTCGATGCGCTTGCCGCACTCGATGTCCATCGGTGAGCCGGTGAGTGAGGTGAGGCTCACGCCGTTGAGGTGCATGCGGAGCTTGTAGCTGCCGTTGAGGGTGAGTCCTCCTGCCGACGAGGAGCCGGAGAGCACGTAGAGCAGTTCGTCGGTGGTGTTGGTGGAGGTGATGGTGACGTAGCCGCCCGAGGTGGAGTAGGTGACGCCGCTGATGGCCGGATCGACGGTGACGGTGGCGCTGCTGCCGTTCCACACGATGTTGACAGCCGGATATTGCGGTTCGTGGAAGATGATGGAATCGACATCGGCCGTGTCGAACGTCTCATCGCCGATGGTCACGGTGGACTGGTCGGAGGAGAAGCTGACGCTGGTCTTTCCGTCGAGCTTCACGCGGTCGTAGTCATATCCGTCGCATACGTAGGCGTATTCTTGTGCCTGCGCCTGTGCTGCGCCGAATGCCATCGCGGCTGCGATAATGAAAGAGTATGGATGTTTCATGAGTCTGGGAATTTTGGGGTGATGATGGAAGGCGGAGGTTGTTACCTCTTGGCGATTTTGAAGTTCAGGCCATCCACGTTCACGATATAGATGCCGCGTGGCAGCTGGGACAGACTGATGGGCTGGCCGTCGGATGCCGTCAGCGAGGCTACGAGGAGGCCGCTGGCCTGATAGACCCGGATGGTGGAGGTGGCATGGGCCAGCGTGATGTTTTCTCCGTCGAAGGAGAAGGTGCCGTCGGTGTTGAGGCGGCTGATGCTTTCAGCTGTCTCCGTGTTGAAATACAGTTCGGAAATGGCCGAGATGGCGGTGGAGACCGTGGTACCGTCGGTGGCGGTCACGACGACGTTGCCGTTCTCGAAAGTGATTTTCTGCACGTCGGACACGGCGTAGGCGGTCTTCACGTTCGAGGTGTTCACGATGTAGAGGTTGTAGTCGTCGGCCAATGCCGGCAGGCTGAGGATGGTGGCGATGGCCACAAGGAGAAACTTTTTCATGCGCTTTGCCGTTTGAGTTGGTGATTTCGGGATGGGAGGCGTGAGCCGGCGACCCGTTTCAGAACGAGAACTTGTAGCCGAGGCCGATGAGGTGTCCGTCGGGCTCGTCGTTGTCGTTCTCCGTCTGGAAGCGGTAGAAGAGAGAGAGTTTGTTGTGTTTGTTGATTTTGTAGTCGGAGCCGATGGAGAACTTCCATTTGTCGGCGGTGTAGTTGAGTCCGCAGCCGTAGTCGATGCTGGCGAACGGCTCGAGCGGGCAGTGTGCGATGTCGTAGCTGACGGTGAGCTTGTTGCGCAGCACGAAATGGTCTTTGTTGTTGAAAACCTTCGTCACGGTGTCCTGCGTTGTGTAGAGCTCGTCGTCGTCGTTGTAGCGATAGCGGTAACGGTAGCGGTCTGTGGAGTCGGTGGTGAAGTGGTTCCACTGCACGGTTTCCCTGAGCTGGAACGTCCAGCGTTTGTTCGGCTTGAACGTGCCGGACAGCCCGGCGGAATAGCGTTGACGGGAGCGCCAGTGGCGCGTCAGCAGGTTGTAGCCGTTCAGTTCGTCGTCGGAGTTATAGTGCTCGGTGGTTTCGGCGAGTTTCTGCTGCCAGATTTGCTCGAAGGCGATGGAGCCCTTGAGGTTGAACTTCTTGTCGGAGGTTTGCAGAAAGCGGTAGCTGAGGTCGATGCCGAGCCCCCAGCGCTCGGCGCGCTGTGTGTTGTCCTGTGTGCGGAAGTTGGCTTCGATGCCGAGGTCGAGCCCGCGGGCCAGTTTCTTTTCGGCCTCGACGCTGAGGTCAAGTCCGAAGTCGCTGTTGTCGTCGCTGAGGTCGAGTCCGAAGTCGCTGGCCGACTGTGCCGAAGCGGCCAGCGGCAGGGTGGCGAGGGCGGCGAGCAGGAGAATTTGCTTCATGGGTTTGCGGTGTTGGGATGGTGGAGGAAGGTGAAAGGAGTGGTGGAGGACAAGCTCTATTGATAGAGTTTCGGCATCTTCATCATGGCCTCGCTGTCGTCGGAGTCGTTGTAGAAGATTTTGATGAGTGCCATGTCCTTGAGGAAGTCGATGGAGCCGATGTCCACTTTGGTGATGTCGAGCCCCGTCCGCTTTTTCAAGTCATCAATCAACTCCTGATGATGTTCGGGCGTGATGAGGTCGATTTTGTCGTATTTGATGTATTTCGATGAAAGCCCCTTGGCAAAGTTTCCGTGCTCCGCAATCCAGATGGCCACGATGAAGAGGGCATCGGTCAGAATCAGCTCGCCCACGGTGGTCAGTTCCGGTCCGAGAAAGTCGGGGTGCTTGCCCGAAATGTCGGCGAGCCAGGCGAGGGCGTTGATGGCGGCCAGGGCGATGACGAGGAAGAGGTAGGTCATCTCGCGGATGGGTACCGACTCCGTGCGGTAGCGCATGATGCAGAAGATGGCGAAGAGCCCCATTGCTATGCCGGTCTTGATTTTGGCATCGCCCATCAGGTGGATGAGCATGAAAATGCAGAAGCCCACGAGGATGTAGGTCATGAAGAAATCCTTGCGGCGGCTCTTGGGAAAGTAGAACGCGCGGGCAATGATGAAGCAGAAGATGGTGTTGATGAAGAGTCGCAGGAAGAGATCTACGATTCGGCATGCGTCGCTTGAGAGCGAGACGAGGAATTCATTGAGAGTGTCCATGTCGGGTGGGTTGGTGTTGTATTCGCTGTGAATGATGAGTGTTCAGATGACCTCGTCCTCGTAGGGCCGCAGCCGGTAGGTGTCGTCGAGGTTGATTTTGTGGAGCAGGCGCAGCTTCTGCTTGAAGTTGTTCTGCTTCAGGTGGGGGTCGGTCATGGCCATGCCGATGCAGCATTTCGAGAAGCCTGTGGGGTGGATGTGCAGGTCGCGCAGCACGTCCTTGATGGGGGAGAAGATGTTGCCGTCGCGCTTCAGCTCGATGATTACGATGTTTCCCGTGTCGCGGTCGAGCGTGGTCTCGAAGTTGTGGAAGCGCACGTTGAAGTCGATGGTGAGCCGCTCCGTCTTTCCGAAGTTCACGAGCGTGATGCGGTTGAACTCGTTCTGCACGATGGGGTGCATGGTGCTGAGTTCAATCCCCGTGCGGTCGAGCACCAGTTCGGCGGCTCCCGGGGTCTGGGCGGCCTGCTCCAGACTCTCTACCTGGATGCGTTTCTTCTTCGTGCGGGCGTGGTTGTTCTTTCTTTTCACCTCCAGAAAAGTCAGGTCACCCGAACTGAGATAGGTGCGCACCCTGACTTTCGTGCGCCGCGCATGGCGGTTGTGGTGCTGCATGTACTGGGTGTACTGCGGCGTGTCGAAGTACGTTGTGCGGTAGGGGCTCACGCGGTCACCGTTGATTTCCTGCACGTAGTATTTGTCCGTCACCATGTGAAGCAGCTCCACGAGTTGCCGCTGCGAGGCCACAAACTTGGTGTCGATGCGGTTCATGAGCCGTATCGACGACATCTCGTCGAGCGTGATGGGGTGCATGTTGTCCAGCAAGGCGCTGATTTCACGATTGTGATCTTTCATGATGATCCGGAGCGTGTTGCGCTGCGAGGCGCGTGCATGATTGTCGGTGGTGCTGAGGTGGAGGTGTCAGAGGGTATTCGTGTCATGGCCTTCGATGACGGTGCAAAATTAGAAAAATATTTCAATATGGTGAAATTTATTTGAAAGAAATGTGACGAATCGCCGTGGCGGTGCAATATCTTTTGACAAACGGACAGATGCGTGGCCGGGCAAATTGACAGTCGGGTTCCGCCGAAAAAATGTCCGAAATCCGCCTGAGAAATTTTCGTTTCAGCCTGAGTTTTGGAAAAACGAACGCGTTCGTTTCGGAAAACGAGTGTGTTCATTCCGCCGAACGAACGCCTTCGTCCGACGGCAAATGTTCGGATCCGCTCATCGTGGAGCGTGGTGTCTGGAGGTGGCATCGGGCGGTTTTTCATTTTTTTTTGCGTAAAATATTTTATAGTCTTTTGGGGAAATTGTATCTTTGCACATCCTATCAACATATCCAACAAATTTATGGCAGCAACACCAGATTTCAATTATGCGCCGATGTTCCAGCTGGGAACGGACGATACGACCTACCGCCTGCTCAGCAAGGAGGGCGTGAGCGTGGGCGAGTTCGAGGGCAAGCCCATACTGAAGGTGTCGGAAGAGGCACTGACGCTGCTGGCTCAGCAGGCGTTCCACGACGTGGAGTTCATGCTGCGGCGCAGCCACAACGAACAGGTGGCGAAGATTTTGCGCGACCCGGAGGCCAGCGAGAACGACAAATACGTGGCACTGCAGTTCCTGCGCAACGCCGAGACGGCGGTGAAAGGCATCCTTCCCTTCTGCCAGGACACAGGCACCGCCATCATCCACGGCGAGAAGGGACAGCAGGTGTGGACGGGATTCGACGACGAGGAAGCACTCTCGCGCGGAGTTTACAATACCTTCACGCAGGACAACCTGCGCTATTCGCAGAATGCGCCGCTCACGATGTATGACGAGGTGAACACGCGTTGCAACCTGCCGGCTCAGATTGACATCGAGGCCACGGAGGGCGCGGAATATCGCTTCGTGATGGTGGCCAAGGGCGGAGGATCGGCCAACAAGACCTATTTCTACCCGATGACCAAGGCCACGATTCAGAACGAAGGAACGCTCATCCCTTTCCTCGTGGAGAAAATGAAGAGCCTGGGCACGGCTGCGTGCCCGCCATACCACATTGCATTTGTCATCGGCGGAACCAGCGCAGAGAAGAACCTGCTCACCGTGAAGCTCGCCTCCATCAAATACTACGACAGCCTGCCGACCACGGGCGATGCGACGGGACGCGCGTTCCGCGACATCGACCTGGAACAGAAACTCCTGAAGGAGGCTTACCGCATCGGGCTCGGGGCTCAGTTCGGTGGCAAATATCTGGCTCACGACATCCGTGTCGTCCGTTTGCCGCGCCACGGAGCCAGCTGTCCTATCGGCATGGGCGTGAGCTGCTCGGCCGACCGCAACATCAAGGCGAAAATCAATGCCGACGGCATCTGGCTGGAGCAGATGGACACCAATCCTTCTGAACTGATTCCTGAAGAGTACCGCCGGCCTGGCGAAGGCACGAAAGGCGTGGAAATCGACCTTGACGAGGGTATCGACGCAGTCCGCCGCGAACTCACCAAATATCCGGTAAGCACCCGCGTGAGCCTCAAGGGCACCATCATCGTGGCCCGCGACATCGCCCACGCCAAGCTGAAGGCACGGCTGGACGCAGGCGAGGAAATGCCTGCCTACTTCAAGGATCATCCGATTCTCTATGCCGGCCCGGCCAAGACACCGGAAGGCTATCCGTGCGGTTCGATGGGGCCGACAACGGCCAACCGCATGGACCCTTACGTTGATGAATTCCAGGAGCACGGAGCCTCGCTCGTCATGATTGCCAAGGGCAACCGCACGCAGGTGGTGACGGATGCCTGCCGGAAGCATGGCGGATTCTATCTCGGAACCATCGGCGGCGTGGCAGCGGTGCTCTCCCAAAGCTCCATCAAGAGCATCGAATGCGTGGAATATCCGGAACTCGGCATGGAAGCCATCTGGAAAATCACTGTCGAGGATTTCCCCGCCTTCATCCTCGTTGACGACAAGGGCAACGACTTCTTCAAGCAGCTCAAGCCTTGCGAGGGTTGCACCATCCTGTAAAACCATCAAAACACCAACTCCAATGGACGACGTTAAGAAATACCTGACCGAAGCCGAAGAGGGCATGGAACTGGCTGCCATGCACCTCGAAGAATCGCTGAGCCGCATCCGTGCAGGCAAGGCCAACATCCACATCCTCGACGCGGTGCGCGTGGACAGCTACGGACAGAAAGTGCCGCTGTCGCAGGTCAGCACGCTGGCCACCCCTGACGCGCGTAGCATCACCATCAAGCCGTGGGACAAGAATATGTTCAAGGCCATTGAGAAAGCCATCATTGACTCCCCTGTCGGCATCATGCCCGAAAACAACGGAGAAGTCATCCGCATCGGCATCCCGGCCCTCACAGAGGAACGCCGCCGCGACCTCACCAAGCAGTGCTCGAAAGAGGCCGAAACGGCCAAGGTCAGCGTGCGCAACGCCCGCCGCGAAGCCATCGAGAAGCTGAAAAAGAGCGTCAAGAACGGTGTGCCCGAGGACATGGAGAAAGACGCGGAAGAGAACGTGCAGAAGGCTCACGACAAGTACGTCAAGAAAATCGAGGCCATGCTGGAGGCCAAGAACAAGGAAATCATGACTGTCTGACCGCGCCGATGCACGGACTCGTCATCAAGAATACGGGCAGCTGGTACACGTTGCTGTCCGACGACGCGACACTCTGGGAGGCGAAGGTGAAAGGGAACTTCCGTCTCCGGGGAATACGCTCGACCAATCCCATAGCCATCGGCGACCACGTCAACTTCGTGGCGGCCGATGCCGCTGACCCTCTCACACGGCGTGGGCGCGATGCCTCCCCCTGCGACGGACACCGGCTCCAGCCGGCCGCCGCGCCGGAGGCATCGCTATTGCCGGCCGCTCTCATCACGGACATCGACGACCGCAAGAACTATGTCATCCGCCGGGCCACGAACCTCTCCAAGCAGTCGCACATCATTGCGGCCAACGTAGATCAGTGTCTGCTCATCGTCACGCTCCGCCAGCCGGAAACGTCCACGACATTCATCGACCGCTTCCTGGCTTCGGCCGAAGCCTATCGCATCCCGGTCACGCTCGTGTTCAACAAAACCGACTTGCTGACCGACGCAGATGACCAGACTCTCCTGCAAGGCATGAAGAATCTCTACGAGACCGTCGGCTATCAATGCCTGCCCATTTCCGCCACCACCGGCGAGGGCGTGGAGGCAGTCCGCCGCTTGCTTGACGGACAGGTCTCGCTGCTCAGCGGCAATAGCGGCGTGGGTAAGTCCACACTCATCAACTGCCTCATGCCGGGGCTTCATCTGCGCACGGAAGAAGTGTCGGACGCTTACAACACGGGCAAGCACACCACGACCTTCTCGGAAATGTACCCGCTGGATGCCGCCAATGCTGCTCGGGGATTCATCATCGACACACCGGGCATTAAGGGCTTCGGCACGTTCGACATGGAGCGGACGGAAGTGGGCCACTACTTCAAGGAAATCTTCCGTTTTTCCCGCGATTGTCGTTTTGCCGACTGCACGCACACTCACGAACCGGGATGTGCCGTCCGTGAGGCGGTGGCACGGCACGACATCAGCGAAAGCCGCTATAATTCCTATCTCTCGATGCTCGGCGACAAGGATGAGGACCGCTATCGCCCGGGTTATTGACATCTTTCTTCCTTTCCCAATGCTATGTCGGCTACGTTGAAATCTCTTCTCCTTATTATATTATTATGGTGCGCGTCAGCGTGCCGGCTCCGGGCACAGACCTATGAGCAGATGGTGGAGCGGGGGCTTTCGGCAGCGCAACACGACAGTCTGGCGGAAGCCGAGTCTTTTTTCCGTCAGGCACTGAAAGCATATCCCGACGACTATCGCAATTCGCTGCTTTTCACCAATCTCGGCAAGGTGCAGGAAGCACGCTACTGGCAAAACACGCACGACAAGAAAAAGGCCGACGAAGCTATCGAATCCTATTCGATGGCATTGGCTCTTGCCCCTACGTCCGTGCCCATGTTGGAGGCCCGCGGACAGTTCTATCTGAAATTGGAGATGTGGCGCAAAGCCATCCGCGATTTCAGCAACATCCTTGACGTGAATCCTCACAATCTGGCGGTGCGCAACCTGCGGGCTTTTGCCTATGCCAAGACGCGAGCCTATGATGAGGCCAAGACGGATTATCTGCGCGTGCTCGATGAGGAGGCGCAGAACTACAGCGCACGGCTCGGACTGGCCATCCTCGAACAGCTGATGGGGCATCTCTCTGTCGCCATCGAACGCATATCAACAATGATTACGACCATGCCCGACAAGGCCGAGCTGTATAGCGTGAGGGCGGGAATGTATGCTGAGAACAAGCAGCCGGAACTGGCCATCTTCGACCTTGACAAGGCCATTTCGCTGGATGCGGCCAACGTGAACTATGTCCTGGCGCGGGCCTACCTGCACAAGGAGCGTGGTGCCAAGCATGCAGCTCTGCAGGACTTTGAACGCGCCATCCGGCTCGGCATTCCTGCGGCTTCACTGAACGAAGAAATCAAGGCTTGCAAATGAATAGGTCGCTGATTCATAGCATGATGCTCACGCCGTTGCTCGCCGGACTGACAATGTGCCCGTCCCGTAGCGTGGCGCAACATGGTTCGCAGCCGGTACCGCCCAAAGAGCGTCTGTTGATTCAGTTGTGGAAAGCCGGCCAGGCCGTTTCGCCGCAGACGGTGGCCTGGTTCGGCGAGGAGCGCTGCTTTGCCATCGACACGCTCAGCGATGAAACCTTTCAACGGATGTGGCTCAAAAGCTATCGGCGCGACTGCCCGGTGCCACGCCGCGAGCTCCGTTATCTGCGCCTGCTCCATCGCGATGCCGACGGCAACATTCTGCTTGGCGAACTGGTCTGTCATGTGCAGATTGCCGATGACCTGTTGGAGATATTCAGGGAACTCTATCGGCAATCGTATCCCATCGGGCGGATGGTGCTGGTGGACACCTACGATGCCGATGACGAGCAGTCGATGGCTGCCAACAACACCACTTGCTTCAATTTCCGGCAGGTGGCCGGCTCAAAACAGCTGTCAAAACATGCGCGCGGACTCGCCGTCGATGTCAATCCGCTCTACAATCCCTGTGTGCGCAGGCTACGCAACGGACAGCGTGTCGTGCAGCCGGCTGCGGGGGCGGCCTATGTTGACCGGACCCAATATTCGCCTTACCGGCTTACGCGGGGCGACCTCTGTTATCGCCTGTTTGTCCGCCATGGATTCCGGTGGGGCGGCGATTGGACACGTACCCGCGACTACCAGCACTTCGAAAAGTGAGGCGGAGTGTCGGAAAACTTCCGATGGATTCGCCCTTTTCCCCGATATAAAGACTCAACGATGAAACAGTCTCTGCTTGCCTTTCTCACCAATCCTCTCAACCGCTGGCGCCACCGTCACGGTTTCGGAGTGCAGTCGCCGTGGGCATACGCTTTGGTGCGGGATGCTCTGTTCGAACAGCTCCGTTATTATGCGTTCGACGAGTTGGGCGGCACCCGCGATGATGAACAACTTTTCCGCCTGGCCATCTGGCTGCGGCCGGCGAAGATGATGACGGTGGACGTGAGCGAGCGGGGAAAGCAATATGTGCTGGCGGCCCGCCCCGGCGTGAAGTTCCTGCCCTTCTCCACGGA
This sequence comes from uncultured Bacteroidaceae bacterium, assembly GCA_964415385.1. Classification (GTDB taxonomy): domain Bacteria; phylum Bacteroidota; class Bacteroidia; order Bacteroidales; family Bacteroidaceae; genus UBA3839. The sequence goes on along the minus strand of CAYPZK010000026.1, from coordinate 20,881 downwards.
CGGCATCGACCCGCAGGTCTGTTTAGTCATGGAACATATTTCCGGTCGCAACCATGCCCTTTGGCTCCAGGTTCTGTCGCTTCCGCAAACCACTTCCACATTCGATTTGGGTCACCGGGGCATCGCATTCTTCGACCCCGCCCGTCAGCGTCAGAACTATCTGCTGTGAAATGGTGCTTCCCTGTGATTTTCATTCAAAAAAAATAATTCATAAATCGAGAAATGATGAGTAAATCCACTGTCTATACCCGCCGGGGCGACCACGGTCAGACCAGTCTGGTAGGCGGCGAACGCGTGAGCAAATGCTGCGCCCGCATCGAATCGTATGGCACCATTGACGAACTCAATTCGCTGCTGGGTCTGCTCATTGCAGAAATGGGCGAGACGGCCGATGTGGAGTTCTTGCGTGACGTGCAGAACCATTTGTTCATCGTGGGGTCGAACCTTGCCACCGACACCTCGCACGTGTCCCTGCGACCGCAGAGCTGCGTGACGGACGCAATGGTGCGGGCCGTCGAGCGGGAAATCGACGAAATCGACGGTTCGTTGCCACCGCTTCGGCTGTTCGTGTTGCCGGGCGGTACGCATGCCGCCGCTGTCTGCCATGTCTGCCGCACCGTCTGTCGCCGTGCCGAGCGCCGCATTCTCGCCCTGGCCGAAGAGGCTTCCGTCGATCCGCTGGTGCTCAGCTATGTCAACCGCCTTTCGGACTTCTTCTTTGTTCTGGCCCGGAAGCTCAATGTGACTGCCGGCACTTCGGAAATCTTTTGGAAGCAACAGCAAAAATAACCTCGTCGGGTCTGCACATCCCTATTGGAGGCGTTGTTCATACCTTTCCCGGTCATTCGGGCAGAAGGCTGCCTCCCCGGTTCAATGATTCGCAGCCTCAAAGGAGCGGATGACGGCCTCGTCGCGGAGAAGCTGTGCGTGGAGGGCTTGGAGAGAGTCGAATTTGCGTTCTTCACGGACGAAGTGAAGAAAGTTGATACCGATGTGTTCGGCATAGATGTCGGCATGGAAGTCGAAGATATGGACTTCGATGCTGATGTCGGTGCTGTTGGCAAGGGTGGGGCGGCTGCCGATGTTGAGCATGCCCCGGAGCTGCCGGCCTTCTTCCGTCGTTACGCGGACGGCATAGACCCCGCAGCGGGGCACGAGCTTGTCGGGGGAGTCGGGCAGGATATTGGCTGTGGGAAAACCCAACCGGCGGCCAATCTGGAATCCGCCGACCACCGTTCCGTGGAGCTGGTAGTCGTAGCCGAGGCAGCGGTTGGCAGTCTCGATGTCGCCGGACAGCAGCAGGCGGCGGATGGCTGAGGAAGAGACGGAGGCGGCCGTGAGTCCGTCGTGGTCGAGCTCCCTGGCCTGCACCACGTCCATGCCGATTTCGCGTCCGTGCCTCACGTAGTCCTCGAAGCCTTCGTCGCGGTTGTGGCCGAATCGGTGGTCGTAGCCGATGACGAGGACGCGCACGCAGAACAGCCTTTGCAGAATCTGCTCCATGAAGTCGCGGGCGGTGAGTTGCGCCAGTTCGGGTGTGAACGGCAGCAAAGCTACATGTCCCACGCCCGTCCCGCCCAGCAATTCCATTTTCTCCGTGGGGGTGGAGAGCAGGCGGAGCGGCCGCTCGGGGTGGAGCACGCGTGCCGGATGGTCGGCGAAGGTGACGATGGTGGACTGCAGTCCGTGCTGCCGTGCCTCGTCTTTCACCTGGCTGATGAGATACTGATGGCCTCGGTGGACACCGTCGAAGAAACCGATGGTGGCCACGCAGGGGCTGCTATTCCCGATACCACTTGGCATACATCACATAGTGTTTGGCGATGCCCTGGTTGAGCTCGCGGGCCTGGTCTGGATCTACTTTCTTGATGAAATGTGCGGGCACTCCGCCCCACAGCTCTCCGTCGCCCACCTGTGTGTTCTTCAGCACGAGGGCGCCGGCGGCCACGATGGCTCCCTCGCCGATGACGGCATCGTCAAGCACGGTGGCACCCATGCCGATGAGGGCTGAGTTCTTCACGCGGCATCCGTGGAGCGTGACGTTGTGTCCGATGGTGACATCGTCTCCGATTTCGATGGCGGCTTTCTTGTAGAGCGTGTGGAGGCACGAGCCGTCCTGGATGTTCACCCGGTTGCCTATCTTGATGTAGTTCACGTCGCCCCGAATCACGGCATTGAACCACACCGTGCATTCGTCACCCAGTGTCACGTCGCCCACGAGGGTCGCGTTCTCGCTGAAATAGCAGTCCTTGCCCCATTTGGGTGTCAGGCCGCAGACAGTCTTGATGAGAGCCATGTTTTTTGATTGAGAAATGAAATTGGAAAAAAGAGGAGGGGATGGAAAAAACTCCCTTGACTCTTCTTGAGGAAGAAAAAATGGATAAGGAATTTAGTTGGGAATCGGGCGCGTTACTTCCCGGAGCCACCGGCGGTGTTCCTCGTCGAGATGCGGTGAGAGACGGTCGTAAACGGTTTGCTGGTAAGCGTTGAACCATTCGACTTCCGCCCGCTCCATCATGTCGGTGACGATGGGGCCGGTGAGAATCGGACAGAGCGTGAGGTGCTCGAAGGTATAGTAAGGACCGAAGGTCTGCCCCTCGCTGTCGGTGCAGTCTTTCGGCAGGGCATCGACGATGAGCATGGTGTTCTCGTGTCGCACGCCGTGGCGGCCGGTGATGTAGATGCCCGGCTCGTCGGTGATGGTCATGCCGGGCACGAGCGGCTGCGGCATGTAGTTCATGCGGAACTGGTGCGGTCCCTCGTGCACGTTCAGGTACGACCCCACGCCGTGGCCGGTGCCGTGGAGGTAGTTGATGCCGTATTTCCACATCGGCTCGCGGGCCAGCACGTCGAGCTGAGTGCCATAGGTGCCGCGCGGGAAGACGGCACGCCCCAGGTTGATGAATCCCCGGAGCACGAGCGTGTAGTCGCGCTTCTCTTCGTCGGTGAGCGGTCCGAGCGGGATGGTGCGGGTGATGTCGGTGGTGCCGTCCTGGTATTGCCCGCCGGAATCAACGAGCAGGAGTCCGTGCGGCTCCACGGGAATGTCGGTCTCCGGTGTCGGCTCGTAGTGCACGATGGCTCCGTGGGCGGCATAGCCCATGATGGTGGCGAAGCTCACGCCCCGGAAGAGCGGCTGGGCAGCCCGGCACTTGTAGAGCTGCTCCGTGAGCGACAGCTCCGTCTGTCCACCTTGCGTCACGGCCGGAATCACCCATTTCATCCATTTCACCATCGCGATGCCGTCCTTCAGCATGGCCGAGTGGTAGCCTCGGATTTCCGCTTCGTTCTTCATGATTTTCATGACCGACACGGGGCATTCGGCCTTGACGCTGTGGGCGATGGCCTGCTCAATGCCCCGATTGGTCTTGTCGGGCTGGATGAGCACGCTCTGGTCGAGACCTTTCAGATAGTCTTCGATGGTCTCGTAGGGTCGGACGGCCACCTGCTCGGCTGCCAGATAGGCATGCACCTCGTCGGTGAGTTTTTCTTCGTTGACAAAAAGGGTGGCATCGGTGTCGGTAAGCACCAGATAGCTGACGAAGACAGGATTGCACTCCACATCCGTTCCGCGCAGGTTGAGCGTCCAGGCCACCTCGTCGAGCATCGACACGACGATGGCGTGTGCTCCCCGTCCGTTCACGGCCTGACGGATGCGGCGGATTTTGCTCGTGGCCGTCTCGCCCGCAAACTCCAGCGGCTGAATCTCTATGACGTTCGACGGGATGGCCGGCCGCTCCGGCTGGATGTCGGCGTAGGGGTCGCCGGCCTCCACCAGCCGGATGCCGTGGGCGGAGAGTTCCGCCTGCATGGTGGAGAAATCGGCCGACGTGCAGCACCAGGCATCTACGCCGACGCGTCCGCCTGGCTCCACCGTCGTGGCGAGCCATTCGCTCACACCGGGCGTGCCCTCTATCTTGTCCTTCATCAGCACGAAGTCCGTGCCGCTGAGCTGTTCGGCAGCTTGCAGAAAATAGCGGCTGTCAGTCCAGAGCGCGGCCTCGCCGGATGTCACGACGGCTGTGCCCGCGCTGCCCGTGAAACCGCTGATCCATTCGCGGCTTTTCCAGCGGTCGGGCACGTATTCGCCCGAATGCGGGTCGGTGCTGGGCGTGATGAAAGCCTGGATGTCGTGCTCCCGCATCCACTGCCGCAGCGCGGCCACACGGGCCACGGCAGGCTTTGCGGATGCGCCTTTCTCGTCTTTTTTCGTCATGGTTCTGCTGTTTTTTGAAATCTGTCGCGAAGTTATGAAAAATATTCCAAACGGGCACTGAAACACGTTTTTTTTTAGTTTTTGTTTGTCTATGAACAGAATATTGTTTATTTTTGCAACAATGAAACACACCGGTTCGCGCTGTTCGATGCATGTCCCCGCAACCGGATATCTAACCTGTCTAACTGAATGCTATATGAAGCACCTACGTATTTTCCTTTCTCTGGCTCTGCTGCTGTCGGCCGGTATGTCCCGGGCGCAGAATACCTCCATCGACCTCGACATCTCGGGAGTGGATGAGGGCACCGTATTCTCGTTGGAAGTGGATGCCACCCACCACGACGAGACTCCCATCACGACGGCCCAGCTCCGAAATGGCAAGCTCTATTTCGCCTTCGATGCCGACGGCCCGCGCATCTATGCCGTGAAGAGTCAGAACCCTTTCGGCTTCATCCAAGTGGCCGTGGCCAAGGGTGACCACGCGAAAATCTATGCCGTCGGCACGAAAGTGAACGGCCCCCGCGGACCTTACTACAACTTCGCGCCCGTACAGGTGAAGGGAAGCAGCCTCCAGAGCGAGCTGGAGTCGAAACTGTCGGTGCGTGGCAATCTCGACAAGCTCTACACCCAGTACCACACCGACCACCAGGCTTTCCTCGATTCGCTCTCTGCCACGGAGCGCGGCTCGGGCGCGTTCAAGACACTGATGGACTCGGAGGAGGGACGTGCCTATCAGGCTGATGAAAAGAAATTCTTCGATACCGTGCAGGACACTTATCACAACCTCTATTTGCAGAACAAGAACTCGTGGTGGGGGCCTGCGCTCGTGCTCGTCACGATGAACTGGATTCCGAAGGAAACCGCCGACATCTACGATCAGTTCTCCGACGAGGCCAAGCAGAGCTACTATGGCCGGATTCTGGCCGACCTCATCACGCCGCCGTCGGAGAACGGACGGTTGCTGCCCGACTTCCGGTTCGTGGATCATGCCACGGGTCAGCAGACCTCGCTCTCGGCGCAGTTGCAGGGAAAGAAATACCTGTTGCTCGACTTTTGGGCTTCGTGGTGCGCACCGTGCCGCAAGGAAATTCCCAACTTCAAGAGCCAGTATGAGCGCTATCATGAAAAGGGCTTCGGCATCGTGAGCATCAGTGCCGACGAAAAGGAGGCCGACTGGCTGAAAGCGCTCGACGAGGAGCAGCTGCCGTGGGCCAACGGACGCGACACGGACAAGAGCATCCAGAAGCTCTACGACGTGCGCTATTATCCGACCGTGTATGTCATCGATTCCGAGGGCAAGGTCGTGGCCAAGGATGAGGAATGCCGTGGCGAGAAGTTGCAGACGCTCCTTGAGCGCCTCTTTCCATAAGGAGCCATCTCAACAGACTGTCCGTGCCGTCTCCGCCCGTCTGCGGAAGCGGCACGGATTTTTTTGCGCCTACGTGCCCTCTGCGCTTGCAAACTCCGCAGAAAAAAGTTCCGAATTGCGCCTGCTGAAAATGCGTTTCAGGCTGAGTTCTGACAAAACGAACGCGTTCGTTTTTCGGAACGAACGTCTTCCCTCTGCAGAACGAACGCGTTCGTCCGACACGAAATGTGTGGATGTGGTGATGGAAATGGCGCGGACGGGGACAAAAAAATGCGCCTGCCGGGAAGTCTGGCAGGCGCAAGAACTTGTCGTCTATGGGGGGCTATCTTCGGATGTATTTCCGGCCGTTGCGGATGAATGTGCCGTGATAGTTGTGGCTCACGCGCTGGCCGGCAAGGTTGTAAGTGGCGTTGTCGGCCGTGGGTGTCGCATCGGCCTGATGGTTGCGGATGGCATCGGCTATGGGACGCCGGAGCAGGCGGATGTGGTCAATGTAGAGGAGGGTGTTGTTGGCTGCGCCGACGCTGGCTGAGGTACTGAATCCGAGGGAGACGGTGACGGGTGTCTCGCCGGTCAGCTCGAAGTCGTAGGCCACGACTTGCCACTCGTTGCGCTGCGAGGGATAGCGGTAGTCGGTGGTGGTGCCGATGCGGATGCCGGTGAGTGAGGTGTTGGTGTTGGCCGCCGTGGTCACCACGCTGCCGGTGTTGGCCGTCTGGTTGGGGCATTCGTATTTCATGTCGAGCAGCAGGCGGTAGGTTCCGGCCGGCAGGGTGACCTGCTGAGTGATGGCATTGCTGCCTGCGGCCCAGCTGTTGAGCACGGTGAGCGTGCGCACGCCGCAGGAGTCGTCGGCCACCATCGGGGTGGTGCGTGCGGCGTAGTTGCCCACGGACGAAGGGCTCACACAGTAGCGTGAGGCGGAATACGGCATGGAATACATGCGGCAGTAGTTGCTGGCGGCGGCCAGACTGTTCTGAGCCGTCCAGCCCGTCACGGGGAGGATGTTCGGCCAGGAGCTGCTGATGGCACTCACCTCGTTCACGTAGCAGGGATTGTAGGTGATGCTGCCGAGGGTGACATTGCCGTTGGCGTTGCCGTAGGTCTCATCGAGCTCGAAACTGGGGTTCTGCAAGTAGTCGGCCGTCACGTCTTCGAATCCCGCGCTGAGCGTGTCGGCCTCGGTCAGGGGAAAGGCATCGGCTTGCTCGACGATGAGCAGGCCGTCGCGGACGTAGGCCATCAGTGGCCGGGATTCCGTTGCCCGGACGGATGTCGGGGCGAGCTGGCCGGCGCGGACTTGGAGGTTGGTCTCAGCGGTGTCGGCCAGGAGGTAGAGCGTGTCGTTCCGCTCGATGGCTTCCACGTGGCTGCCCTCGATGTAGTATCGGATGGCTTGGGCGACGGAGTGGTTAGGCTCGGCCGTGAAGGTGGCTGTGGACTTGCTGTCGCTGATGGTGGTGGGCACGGTGAATACGGGTGCGCCGCTATCGGTGGTGATGTTGTTGAGCGGGGCTTTCTCCACGCTTTGGAAGTTGGAGAGCAGAAGGTAGCGGCTGCCGTCGGGGTCGGCGGCCAGCACGCCGTTCCATCCGGCCGGGAGCCGGTCGCGCAGCACGGTCAGCTGTTCGCTCATGAGCTGCGTGGAGTCGGCGGAGAGGTTGCTGTACCAGACGAAGTTGCGTGCGTCCACTACGTCGCCGGCCGCGAAGGTGCGGCTCTCGGAACTGTAGGCAGGATAGAGCTTGGCGGTCATGATGGAATTGTTGTTGGAGCGGTCGCCGAAGGCCATCTGCTTGTCGTTGTGGGCCACGATGCCGAGGGCGTTGTCGATGTTCACCCAGTCAGCCGTGAAAGTGGTGAAGGTGGAGCCGTCGAGCTGGCGGTGGGTGTCGCCGGAATAGAGCGTGCGGGCGGTCTTGGTCAGCTCGTCCACGGAGATGGCGGTCAGTCCGCCCTGTTCTTTCGTGACGGTGGCGGCGGTGTTGGCTGTCACATAGTCGAGATAGATGACGGCGTTGCCGGGCGTGGAATAGATGGCGAAGCGGTTGTTGAGAGCCGCATCGTTGGTGTTCAGCTCGCCGTTCATGACCCAGGCCGTTCCGTCGAGCTGGTAGATGCCGTTCACCACCGGCGTGGCGTTGGTACTCTTGCCGCTCACTGTGTACCAGCCGAGGAAATTGCCGGTGTTGTTGGCTTTGTAGGGAACGATGATTTTATTCTTGTCCACCGAATTGGCGGCGATGTAACCCGTGTAGCTGGAAATACCGTTGGCCCAGGAGAAGGTGGTGAAGCGGCTTGGCGAATAGGCGCGCACGATGTTCTGCGACTCGAAGATGCGGGCATCGGCATAGCGGCTACGGAGCTCTTCGAAGTCGGACGGCGTGAGGTCGGCGGTGGAATGGAGCCGGTGCATCAGCCAGCTCATCATTACGCGGTGGCCTTCCACGCCCATACGGCGGGCACCGATGTCGGAGCGCAGCAGCCACGAACCGTCGCTCGTGGTGGTCTGTCGGGCTTGTATCATCTTGTATGCTAAGTTCTCCAGCATCAGTGCGTCGGCATCGCGGAGGAAGGTGGCGTTGGTGGAGTAGCTGGTGATTTGGTCATAGAGGAAGAGGCTCCAGTCGTTGCCGTTCGGCATGGCCAGTTCTCCGTCGGCCAGCGCGAGCCAGTTGAGCACTTCCTGTTGCACTTCGAGGTTGTTGTGCATCAGTGCGTTCGTCTTCCATTTTTCCGTGCCGTGCAGTTCGGTCTGGAACAGTTGGAGTGCCAAGGCCGCCTCGCCCAGCTCCTGGATCACCACATTCTGGTAGGATGTGTGGAAGTAATTGTGGTTTTGCAGCGTGTAGTCGTCATAGAGGTTTTGCCCGATGTAGAGGTCGCTCACGGTTTTGGTGTCGTAATCGGGGTCGATGACGGAGTTGTCGGTCGCGTCGGAGACGTGTGAATAGCTGTTGATGGCGAACTCCCGGAGCCGCTCGAACCACTGCGGAGCGAGGTCATCGTCGGGGAAGAGTCCGAGCGTGGCGGCCAGCACGCAGGCTTCCCAGCCGTTCTCCTCGGCCTTGGTGTCGCCGTTGTAGCCGGTCGGTATGGTGCGTCCGAGCTCGTAGTTGCACTCGGCTTTCAGCAGAGCTTCGACGTATCCTTTCTGAGCCGTTGTCAGCCGGTTCCATTGGAAGAAGGCGGAATAGGCCACGCTCATGGCCCAGAGCGAGCTTTCCCACACGTGGTCACTTGTGGAGACAGAGCCCCAATAGTTGTTGCCCGCGCAGACTTTCAGCTTGTTGGCCTTGTGGGTGGAATAGGCGAAGATGAGCGATTGGAGAGCCATCTCCTGCAGCTGGCTCCAGCTGATGCCGTCGGGCAGTGTCACCCAGTCCGGCCCGTACTTGCAGAGGAAGGCGGTAATCATGCTCAGGTCAGCATTGGAGCGCACGCCGTCTTCGTTGTTCTGCATGGTGGAATTGCTCTTGAAGCAGCCGCAGGTCTCGCCCGCGCTGTTGGGAGCCGCCGCAGCCTGAAAGTCGTTGACGAGATAGGTGGAGAAGTTGGCCAGCATCTGCAACAAGTCGTCCGTCATCTGTTCCTCGCCCACGAAAGTGCCGTTGATGATGCCTTCCGTCACACTCGTGATGTCGGTTTCCGTCGGCTCGTCCGGCTCAGTGTCGTCGTCGCTCAGTTGTTGCAGCGTCACGTTGTCTATCATGATGCAGCTGCCGCCGCTCTGCCAGCCGGCTTCTATTCCCACGTTCACGTCGCCGGCCGAGGCCACGCTGAAGGTCAGCTGCACCGTTGTCCAGGCCATCGAGGCGAAGCATCCCGTGCTGCCTTGCCCGAACGTGCCGCCCGTGCCGTCGTCGCCTGCGAAGAGCTTGTAGGTGGACGTGGCGCTGTTGGCGTAGGCCGTCCGTATGTCGGCCGACAGCTTGTAGCGGCCCGCCGGCAGCGCGGTCAGCGTCTGGCTCAGCGTTGTCGTGCCCGTACTCCATCCCATGCGGAGATAGTAGGCCTGCGAACCGTCGGCGATGGTGCTCACCTGTCCGAAATTGTTGTCGGTGTAGCAGTCGGCCGTCACGATGAGCGAGACTGCGTCGGTGCCGCTCACCTGCCAGCCCGACGGAGCCGTCACGGTATAGCCGCGCAGGCCGTCGCTGGAGTTGTTCACGGCGGTCAAGGTGGAGAGGTTGTCGGATTCGAACGACGGATTGGTCACATATTGCCCCGTCACGTCTGTCTGAGCCGAGACCGGAGCGGTGCTGACGAGCAGCGAAAGCACAAGGGCTTTCCATTTGAATGCTACCTTCATGATGATGACTTTCTTGTTGTGTGACTTTCCCTCTTGGGGAAAATGGAAGGGGTGCGCCCCCGAGTGCTGGCAAAGTTACGGTTTTTCTTCCAAACATTCTTTCTCCGGTGCGAAAAAATGCGTAACTTTGTCGCCTGCGGCCTTTTTGTCTGTTGTTTTTCCGGAAACATCAAGTCTTCAATCTCTTACACGCATAGCCTTACGATTTATGAACAGAAACAGTTGTAAAATGCTCCTCCTCGTGCTGTTGTCATGCGCTGTCACGCAGGCCTCGGCCATCACCCGCGACCGTCTGGCCGCCTATGCCGCGTCGCTCAAGGGACTCCGGCAGTCGGCATTGAAGACGGCCGTTTACAACCTCTGCCAGCCCGATCAGGTGCTGAGCTACGGCAGCGGCACAAGTGCCACCTGGTACGGATTCTGGTACACCGACCGCATCAACACCACCACGAATGAGTGCTTCAACCGCTACAGCTCCGCCAAATTCTACTTCACGTCGCACGACGGCAAGGCCATCAGCGGCATGAACATCGAGCATTCCTTCCCGAAAAGCTGGTGGGGCGGCTCCTCCAACATGGCCTACAAGGATCTCTTCAATCTGTACCCTTCGGATTCCCAAGCCAACAATGCCAAGAGCAACTATCCGATGGGCGTGGTCACCACGGTCAAGACGAGTAGCGGCGACGGCTACGACAAAGTGGGCACGGGTTACATCGACGGCATCGGAACCATCAATCTTTGGGAACCCGGCGACCTCTTCAAAGGCGAGTTTGCCCGCAGCTATATGTACATGGCCACTGTGTACCAGAACTTCACCTGGAAGGGCACGCAAGGCCTGCAGGAGTTGGAGAACGACTCCTGGCCCACGTTGCGGGAGTGGGCCTACACGCTCTATCTGGAATGGAGCCGTCTTGACCCTGTGGACCTCATCGAGGTGAATCGCAACCAGGCCGTGGCCGACTTGCAGGGAAACCGCAACCTTTTCATCGACTTTCCTTATCTGTGCGAATATGTGTGGGGCGACAGCGTCGATGTGGCTTTCGACCCTACAACGGCCATCACCACGGCTTCTGATGACGACCGCTACACGGGCGAGTTCTTCCCCTCCGATGATGATGACGACAATGGTGATGACAATGGCGACGAAGACGATGAGGCGTTCCGCTTTGCCAAGGTGACGGCCGCAACCGATGGTATGCGCTGCCTCATCGTGGCCCGCTACTCCGGCTCGCTGCAGGCCGCCAGCCCCGTGAAATCCGGCTATAAGTATGGTTATCTCTATACGCGGAAGGTGACGGCTGCGGACGATGTCATCCGGCTCGACACCGATTCGCTGGCCTTTACCTTCGAGGCTACGGCCGGCGGCTACTATATCGCCGACAGCCACGGACGTTATTATTATCAGGATGGTTCCTACCGCACGTTCACGCCCACCACTTCCCGTAGCCTGGCTGACATCTGGAGCGTGACGCTCAACTCCGACGGTGAGACCTTTACCATCCGGGCTGCCGACAGCGGACAGTTCATCCAGTACAGCACCGGCCATAACTCCTGGGGCAACTATGACTCGGCCCAGTCCGACGGCCTCTATCCTTTGCTCTACGCCCTGCAAACGGTGTCCGATGCCATCCGTCCCGTCTTTCCCGAAGACGCTATTCTGTCCGCCGAAGAGCCTTCCTACGACCTCTCCGGCCGTCCGCTGCCCGACTCAGCCTTCCCCGGCATCCACATCCGTGGTGGCCGGAAGTATCTCGTCAGATAGTCCCCGCCTTTTCTTCTGCGAACTCCCCGCTTGGGGAGTTTTCTTTTTCCGCGAGCCGGATGCCGTCGGGCGCGAGCGTGATGAGCTGCCGTCGGTAGAGGTTTCCGACGGCGCGCTTGAAGGTCTTTTTGCTCACGCCGAAAGTCTGGTAGATGTCGTCGGCGGGACTCTGGTCGTGCAGGGGGCAGGCATGGTCGGGAGCCTGCTGCAGGTATTCCAGCAGCTGGGCACTGAAGTCGGTGACGCGCAGAAGACCGAAGTGACGCTGGAGCTTCAGGTCGATTTTGCCATCGGGGCGCACCTGCTTGACATAGGCCGTGAGGCGGTCACCGATGTGGAGGGGCTGGAAAATCTCGTTGCTGAAGAGCAGGCCGTCATAGCTGTCGTCAACGATGGCTTTCAGACCGAGAGGGGCAGACTGGCGGATGATGATGTTGACAGCGTCACCGCTCCGGTAGGACGGCATCTCCCTGGAAAGGAATTTACCGACCTTGGCGGAAGCTACGATGCGGTAGGAAACGGGGTCGATGTAGCAGTAGATGAGATAACTGCGCCCAAGTTCCATCTTGCGTTGTTGCTCGTGGAATGGGCAGAAAAGGTCTTTCATCAGCCCCCAATGGAGGAAGGCACCGTATTCGTTCACCCAGCTCACTTGCAGGTAGGCGAACTCACCCACCTGCACGAGCGGGGTCTCGGTGGTGGCCACGAGCCGCTCTTCGGAGTCGAGATAGAGGAACACGTCGAGCCAGTCGCCCGGGCGGATGCCTTCGGGCACGTAGCGTCGGGGGAGGAGAACTTCGCCGATTTCGCCGGCATCGAGATAAAGTCCGAAATCTACGCTTCGGAGCACTTCGAGCCGGTTGCGCCGGCCGAGTCGTATGGTTGTCTGCATGGGGAAGGGGAGTTGAAGGTATGTGAAAGGGAAGTCTTCCGGCAGCAATCAAGGAACAATGAGACCGTCCTTGAGATGGATGGTGCGGTCGGTGACGGCTGCCAGTTGCTCGTCGTGGGTGACGATGACAAATGTCTGGCCAAACTGGTCGCGCAGGTCGAAGAAGAGGCGATGCAACTCGGCCTTGTTCTGCGAATCGAGGCTGCCGGACGGTTCGTCGGCCAGGATGACGTCGGGTTTGTTGATGAGGGCGCGGGCCACGGCCACACGCTGTTTTTCACCGCCCGACAGCTCACCGGGTTTGTGGGTGGCGCGGTCGCCCAGCCGGAGAAAGTCGAGCAGCTCCTGTGCGCGGCGGCGCGTCTGCCGCGCGGGCTGTCGGGCAATCATGGCCGGAATCATCACGTTTTCGAGCGCGGTGAATTCGGGCAGCAGCTGGTGGAACTGGAATACGAATCCGAGGCGGCGGTTGCGGAAGCGTGCCGTTTCCTTGGAATTGAGGCGCGTGACGTCGGTGCCGTTGATGACGACGCTGCCCGTGTCGGGGGTGTCGAGCGTGCCCATGATCTGGAGCAGGGTGGTCTTGCCTGCGCCGCTTGGACCCACGATGCTGACGATTTCGCCCTGCCGGATGTCGAGGTCGATGCCTTTCAGCACCTGCAGGGGACCGAACGACTTGGTGATATGTGAGACTTGTATCATGCGGAATGGAATGATTTCGGAGGGAAATGGAACGTCGCCTCAGCCGATGCGGCTGATCCATTTGGAAAGCCAGCGGCTGAGGCGTGACGGATTGTTGACATCGCGTCCGTGCGGCTCGGAGAACGTCAGGTCGCTCAGAGCCTCTCCTTCCTGGTCGGGATAGACGATAATGAAGCTCTTTTGGGTAAAATGCTGCAGGAGTTCCTGTTGCAGGTGGTTCATCCGCTTCTCGTAGCTGATGGTGCCGTGACGAGCCGTGACCAGAACGAAGAGATGGTCGTCGTTGACCTCGTCGGCCAGGCTGGCCAGCGATTCGTCTTCGCCGAACGGCTTGTATTCGTCGCGCAACAGAGGGTGGTAGTGGTTCATGTAGCTCTGGATGAGAGAGGCCGTTTCCTCGGTGGCGTGGAAGAGAATGCGGCAACCGATCTCGATGGCCAGCCGCGCCACGCGTTCCATCCAGCGGCAGAAGCCCGGCTCATATTGGGCTCGGGCCGGCACGGCCACGACGATGCGGCGGAAGGTGTTGACAGGAATCGTGTAGTGGAGAATGAGAATCTGGCGTGCCAGTCCGCCGATGAGACCTTGGGCGAAACGCCCCAACAGCGAGTCTTTCGGCGACTGCCGGTGGTGGAGGCCGATGATGATTTCAGAGGCATCGTTTTCGCGGAAAGCATGAATGACACCGTTCACGAAATTCACGGCGAGGCGGCTCTGCAACTGAATTTTCACGTCGGCGGCGACACACAGCCGTTCGGCCTCGTGCAGACAGTCCAGACTGTGGCGGTGGAGCACGCCGGTGGTGTCGTCGTCGTTGACGACATTCAGACAAATCAGCCCACGGTTGAGTTGCGCGTTGCGCATCATGATGGCCGTCTGGATGAGCATGGGGATGTTGTCCATGTCGTTCACCGGTACAAGAATCTTCTCATCGTCCGTGGCTGTCCGCTCTTCCGTCACCACGCCCGCTTCTTCCTCCAACTTCAGCATCCGTGCCGCCTGGTCGGTGGAGAGGGAACTGATGATGCACGAGATGAGGATCATCACCACCACGCCGTCGAGCATGGAATTGTCCATGAGCGGAACGCCGGGGGCGACTTCCAGGGTCGTGCCCACCATCACCATGGCCAAGGCTCCGGCGGCGTGCGCCTCGCTCAGACCGAACATCATCAGTCCACTGGACCGCGACAGGCCGAAGAGCTTGCGCGAGATGAGGGCGGCCAGATATTTGGATACCGTCCCCACAATCACCATCACGAGCACCACTTCTTGGGCGGCGTGGCTGGTGAAGATGGGCTTGAGGTTGACCAGCATACCCACGCCTATCAGGAAATAGGGGATGAAGAGGGCATTGCCCACAAACTCCACGCGGTTCATCAGCGGTGTGGAGCGCGGAATGAAGCGGTTGAACACGAGTCCCGCCAGAAACGCGCCGAGGATTCCTTCGAGCCCGCAGATTTCGGCCACGGCGGCGGCCAGAAACATCATGGTGAGCACGAAGATGAACTGGAGGACGGCATCGGAGAAGGTACGGAAAAACGTGCGGATGACTCTCGGGAAAATGCCGAAGAGCATGACGGCGAAGGCTGCGAACTTGACGGCGAAGAGCAACCAGAATCCGGCATCGACCGTGCCGCGTACCGCGCCAGACAGGACGGCGAGGACGAAGAGGGCGAAGAGCAGGGCAATCATCGTGGCCGCCACGCTGATGCTCACGCTCTTGTGGTGGCTCAGATTGTAGCGCCCCACGATGGGGTATGACACCAGTGTGTGGGAAGTCAGGATGCAGGCCAGCAGCAGCGAGGCGGCCGCGCTCAGATGGAGCAGCCAGAAGCCCGCCGCGAAGCCCGTCGCGAAGGGTATGAGCGACGTGAGCGAGCCGAAGATGATGCCGTTTCGCCGGTTCTGCTTCAGTCCGGCTTTGTCCATCTCTAACCCCGCGAGGAACATGATGTAGTAGATACCCACCTTGCCGAACAACTCGAAGCTCGAATCGCGCTCCAGCAGGTTCAGCCCATGATTCCCAATCAGCACGCCCGCCAGAATCATCCCGATGAGATGGGGAATGCGCAGCTTGCTGAACAGCATCGGTGCCAGCAGAATCACGGCCAGCACGATGAGGAACACCCACGTGTGGTTGGTGATGGGCAGATGCAGATATTGGGTCATAAAGTCCACGATGACGGGGATTTTTTGGAAAAATGCGCGGCAAAGTTAGCGAAAAAGCTGCGAATAAATAGTGTAACTCGCCAAAAAGTTATAATTTTGCACCTAAATTCAAAACGACAACGCATCACAATGAAAGTAGCAATTGTAGGCGCAAGCGGAGCCGTGGGACAGGAATTCCTGCGCATCCTCGCTGAGCGCAATTTCCCGATGGATGAACTCGTGCTGTTCGGATCACAACGCTCGGCCGGAAGCAAATACACTTTCCGCGGCAAGGAGATAGAGGTGAGACTCCTGCAGCACAACGACGACTTCAAAGACATCGACATCGCCTTCACGTCTGCCGGAGCAGGCACCAGCCAGGAGTTTGCCGGTGACATCACGCGCTTCGGCACCGTCATGATAGACAACAGCTCCGCGTTCCGCATGGACGCTGACGTGCCCCTCGTGGTGCCGGAGTGCAACGCCGCCGACGCGCTCAACCGCCCGCGCGGCATCATCGCCAACCCCAACTGCACCACCATCATGATGGTCGTTGTGCTCAAACCCATCGAAGAGCTCAGCCACATCCGCCGCATCCACGTGAGCAGCTACCAGAGCGCCAGCGGTGCCGGTGCCGCCGCGATGGCCGAACTCCAGCAGCAGTACAAGGAAATCGTGGAGGCGGGCGAGGCGAAGACCATCAGCAAGTTTCCGCATCAGCTGGCCTACAACGTGATTCCCCAAATCGACAAGATGCTGGAGAATGACTACACCAAGGAGGAGATGAAGATGTTCAACGAGACACGCAAGATTCTCCACAGCGACGTGCGCACCAGTGCCACCTGCGTCCGCGTGAGCTCCCTCCGCAGCCACTCTGAGTCTGTCTGGTTCGAGACGGAGCGTCCGCTTTCCGTTGATGAGGTGCGCCGGGCATTGCAGAATGCTCCCGGTGTCACGCTCAAGGACGACCCCCAGCACTATGTCTACCCCATGCCGCTCGAGTCGGCTGGCAAAGACGATGTCTATGTGGGGCGCGTGCGCAAAGACCTGGCCGACGACAACGGAATCACGCTTTGGCTCACGGGTGACCAAATCCGCAAGGGAGCCGCGCTCAACGCCGTGCAGATTGCCGAATACCTGATTCAGGTCGGCAATGTGAAGTGATTCCCGTTTCCTTCCAAAGTTGTCAGACAGTCCGGCTCCGTCGGGCTGCCTTTTTCAGTTCCGTCGGTGCTGCCATGGATTCAGCCATTTGCCGTAGGTGAGCATGCGCCACACCCATTCTAACGGCCCATAGCGGAAATGGGACATCCACCAATAGCTGAACAGAATCTGGAAGACGAACACCCCGACGGCGGTCAGTTCGATGCCCGCCAGTCCCATCCGCATGCCGAGTCCGCAGCCGATGCCGTAGTAAATCAGCATACCGATGGCCGACTGCCCGATGTAGTTCGTCAGTGCCATGCGCCCTGGTTTGGCCAGTACGCGGAACACGCCGTCCTGAGGGTCGTGGAGAAAGAGCAGGCAGAAGGAAGACAGATAGAAAAACGCCATCGGTACGACGCTCATGAAATACAGTAGCGAGTGGAAGCCCTCGCCCCACACGTGGTTGCCGACCGAATCCCAGGCATAGGCCAACGAGAACGGCACGCCTGTCCAGCCAGCTGTCCGGCACAGCCGTTGCAGTTGTGGACGCAGCTGTGGCAGCTGGGTATAGAGCTTGTTCCGCCCCATGCAGTAACCTAAGATGAACAGCCCCAGCACCTTCGGCAGGCGGTCGCCGTCCACGAACTCCCACATCCGCTCCACTGCTCCTTGCATTAGAAATGCCGACACATCGCCGTAGCTCGTCGCATCGTGCAGCCAACTGGCAAAGTTCGCCTCCGTGATGCCGTAGGAGTTCGCCGTCGCCCACCACGCCCGCTCTATCGGGGCAGCCCAGTCGGTGCCCGTCGCCTGCTGGATGAAGTCGAACACAACAGGCAGAAACAGCAGCACGCCTGCCCACCACAGCAGACAGCGGTTGCTGAGGCGGTGGAACAGCGGCAGCAGCATGCCCGCCACGGCATAGAGGCACAGAATGTCGCCCGACCAGAGCAACAGCAGATGAGCCAGTGCGATGCAAAGCAGCAGACCCATGCGGCGGTAGAACAGCCGGAGCCCGTTGCCGCCACGCTCCATGGCGTGTTGGAGAATGATGGAGAACCCGCAGCCAAACAGCAGCGAGAAGAGGGTGTAACCCTTGCCGTCAATCAGAAAATACTGCAAGAAACGCACCACACGGTCAATCCCCGCAGTCGGCATCGCTGCCTGGGCACTGGGCGACAGAAACGTCCACAGTCCGAACTCCGGGAAGTTTGCCAGAATGATTGCGAACAAAGCGAGTCCGCGCAGCGCATCCAGAATGATGAAGCGTTGCTTCTCGGTGGTCGGTTGCAGGTCGTGGTTGCTCATGTGGGGAATGTGAGTTCAGTATTTGGCCGCAAATTTACAGTTATTTTCCCAAAACGGATGGAGTTTGGACAAAAAGTTGGCCATGAGCTCTCCATGTGTCAGTTCCTGCGGGCAAAACAGCTTCGGTTTTTCCGCATTCCAAATGCTGTGGTCCGAAAAATTTGCAGTGTCGGAAATTCTTCGTACCTTTGCGGCAAGTTCCTCGGAAGGAGACGCCGGAATCTTGCTGCAGCCCTCGGAAGGATAGTTTGACGACGATGAAAAATTGGATTTTTCTGGTCATTGCCGGACTATGCGAATGTGGCTTCACATTCTGCATCGGCAAGGCCAAAGGGCTGTCCGGCAGCGGCTATTGGCTCTGGATTGGTGGTTTTCTGGTATTTACTTTTCTCAGCATGGGGCTGCTGATGAAAGCCACGCAGTCGCTCCCCATCGGGACGGCCTACCCCGTGTGGACGGGCATCGGCGCAGTCGGCACGGTGCTGCTGGGCATCTTCTTTTTCCACGAACCGGTCACGTTCTGGAGGCTTTTCTTCATCACCACACTGATTGTCTCCATCGTGGGTCTCAAAACCGTTTCTGCCTCATGACTGATTTCAGACCGATGTGACGCAGTCGCCAGCAACTCCCATTATATTATACTAATCCTCGTGCAGTTCTTCTATTTGGTGAATCACCTCGTCGTTGGTATGCTGCATTTTGCGGAAAAGCCATATCCAGACGGCTACGCCGACAAAGAAGCCGACAACACCACCAATGAAACCTGCAGTTGCCACACCATTCCAAAAGCCGTCAGACGGAGTATGTCGGTACATGTCTAACAGGAACCACATCACCCAGACTATCAGAACGGGTACTTCAATCATCGTTTGCACAAGACGGCTCCTCTTCATCTTCGCAAGCTTTATTGCCGTGTCGACAAGGTTGCCGTCAAGAAAAGAGCTATTGCCAATCATATTGATTTTATAGTCAGCCACCACGTCGGCGACAAGCATCACCGTCATGAGGATTACCGGACCATACGACAGGTTGAATGTGGCGGCAAAGCTGATGAAAAGAAGGATGATGAAAGGGCAGGCTATTGTCTCTGCCCAAACGGTATTCCTTATCCACGACATCTTGTTCTTCATAATCTCACGCATCAGGTGGTTGTTGACTATCTCCTGGCTGTCCAGTTTCTTGTTGAGTATGGCCAGCTGCTGGCGCATCACTTCGAGTTCTTTATTCTGAGTCTCCATTTTTTCAGTTTTTTCTTAATCGTCAGACATGTTCTTTAACTGCTCCTTGATACGGTAGAGCCTTACCGATACGTTCTTTGTCGATATTCCGACAATCTGTCCGATTTCTTCGTAGCTCATATTCTCCAGCCAGAGCAATACGATGGCGCGGTCGAAAGGCTTTAACCGTGAGATTCTCTTACGGAGCATCTGAACCTGCCGTGAATCGGCATCATCGTCATTGAAGAGGTTCAATCCCATCGTCAGGGGTACTGTCTTGTGGCGTTTCTTCTTGCGGTCAGCCGATATGCACGTGTTAAGACTGACACGGTAGATCCATGTGCGCATGTCACTTCGTCCTTTGAAGGAGCCGAAGCCTCGCCAGAGGTTTACGAGTGTTTTCTGAAACATTTCGCCTACTTCGTCCTCGTCCTTTGAGAACATATAGCACACCGTGTATATCGTGCTCTTGCTCTCGCGGACGAGCCTTGTGAATTCTTGTTCTTTGTCATTCATCTCATTTGCTTTTTCTATTGCTTTCCACACATTAGACGCACTATGACTACGAAAAACTACAAGAAAATGAAACTTTTTCTTTCAGAATCTGATGCGATGAGCTTTTTTTTACTTAGCAAAGTAAAAAAACAAGAAACTCTATTATGATTACATTCTTAAAACTTGCTCAAATTGTCGTCCTTGTCTATATGATAATGGCGTTAGTGAACCCTGCTAAGTTTATGCCTTATATTCATACAAGCAAAGGGTGGAAAAGGGCTATTGCTGTTATAGGCTTTATAGCCATTAGTTGTATTATTCAAATATTTGCACTAACATTGCGGTAAAAAGGAGGATAGAAGTAGAGCTTTAGCAATGTGTCAATACTGCCCGTTACTAATTGCTGAAGCCTTTTTTACAAAATAACAAGTCTATTCTTTCTATGTTAAGGGTAGAGCCATGATACAACCTCATACTAACGCCCCTCCTTGGCGGTGGCAGAATGTCCTAAGGTCGTCCGTAGTATCCTTGAAACTCAACGTGTGCATGATATCATAGAATTTGTCCAGCATCTCCATTCCCTTAAAACGTTTAAGGTAACGGTACGCTTCGACAGGTGATAAATTGTGTCGCTTGCCAAACTCACTGATGGCGGCTATCACATACTCTATTTTGTCTTGAATATCGATTGTATTCATAATACTCTATTTTGCCACAAAAATATAAGTCTTTCCGAACAACTCCTCTTGATAGTCGGGAGCGTCGTTCAGAAAGAAGTCATTGATGTCGTCTCTACCACAGTCAAAGTGCGAGAAATCTGTTTCATCTGGTACTAAAGGCAGAAACACAAGGTCATTCAGCGTCATTGTCCTTCATCTTTTTAAGGAAACGACGTGAACGCTCTACAATGCTCATAGCCTTTGCTTGAGCATCTGCATCATATTTAGATCCAGCCAAGTGCTTGGCGTTATATTCCGCCTCATTCACGAAGCAATCGGCCACTTCACCTGTCAGCACTGGTACGTTACTAATAGCTAAAGCCATACTTCTATCCTCCTTTTGCTACAAAGTTAGTGTACAAGATTGAATTATCCAAATTTCCATGTTTTTTTGCACTTAATGTCAGTCGAGAAAAGTGGAGAAAAGTGTGCAGTGTTACATGGAGCAAATCTGAAAACGAGAAATCGCCAAACCCCGATAAATAAAGGGTTTGACGATTGTCGCTTGTGTTTCCTCGTACCCAGAGCCGGGATCGAACCGGCACGAATTGCTTCATTGGTGTTTGAGACCAACGCGTCTACCAATTCCGCCATC
>CAYPZK010000025.1:0-49207 GCA_964415385.1 uncultured Bacteroidaceae bacterium | reverse complement strand
ATTTATGTACAACGTACATTAGACACACAACTTGCTTTGTTTTGAATTCGTCGAATGTAGTCGGCAACACACATCTTATGCCCAAGAACTTCACTACCGAATATGAGAGCGTCATTGTCTTTGGGACGGCACATGTCGGCTTGTCCGAGGAAGAACGTATGCATGCCTTGCATCTGCTCATTGCCAAACTCGCTCCCGAATATAAAGAACTGGGTGACAAGTATGCCCACGCCAGTTTCAACCGCACGGAGATTATCCGCATTGATTTGACTGAGTATTCGGGGAAGCGGAAGTACGTCGGACAATAGTTTAGCCTGACAGTTAAACTATTACAAATCATATCATCAGATGAATTATATTCATTGCGAAGTATGTAACTTTGACATCTGGGTCAAGGAACATTCCATTTTACAGGAAATGCAATTATGTTTTACACGGGTCATTACGATTCTCCCATAGGCGGAATAACGATAGCCTCCGACGGACGGGCACTGACGGGGTTGCGGTTTGACGGACAGAAATATTTCGCCGATACACTCATTGGCGATTATCAGGACAAAGACGTTCCTGTTATCAAAGAAACGTTCCTTTGGCTTGACGATTATTTCTCCGGCATTTGTCCGCAAGGATGCCCGGAGCTGCACATGCAAGGCACCCCTTTCCGCCTTCGTGTATGGCAGTCACTGCAGCGCGTTCCCTACGGCAGGGTAATCACCTACAACGACATAGCAAGGGAGATTGCCCTTGAACGAGGCATCAAGAGTATGTCAGCGCAAGCTGTCGGCGGTGCCGTCGGACACAATCCCATCTCAATCATTGTTCCCTGCCATCGTGTGATAGGTTCTGATGGAAGCCTTACGGGATATGCCGGAGGCATTGAGCGCAAGACGGCTCTTCTGCGGCTGGAAAATGCGTATAAAATAACCGGCAAAGAGATGGAACTCTTTTCAAGCACTTTTTGAAAGTGCACCGATTCTCCCAACTCATTGCACGTCGGGATATAGTTTGGCACAAAGTTTGTTCATTATCCACGTATATAAACAATTGCCATGGAAGAAGTAAAGATAGTAGATTTTGATGACAAGCGTCATCACAAGGCTTTCAAGGAACTCAACGAGCGTTGGATTCGTGATATATTTGGTTTGGTGGAAGACGCCAACCTCTATGAGATTGACCATCCCGTAGAGCACATCATAAATCAAGGTGGATTTATCTTCATGGCAGAACTGACGGAACAGCAAGAGCAAAGTACAAAAGATTTTGGACTTTGCCGGGTCGCGACGGAAGAAGACGATCGTCAACTTGAGGGAAAGCCAGTCGGATGTTTCGCTATGATGAAGAGTGAGAATCCGAAGTACGACTATGAATTGGTCAAGTTTGCCGTTGACCCGTCAATTCAGCATAAGGGCATTGGCAGCAAGCTAATCCGGCATTGTATAGACAAGGCGAAGTCTTTGGGGGCAAAACACCTCTTTCTTGAGAGCAACCACAAGAATGCCGCAGCCGTGCATCTGTATGAGAAGTTCGGCTTTCATCACATTCCCGTAGGACATTCCGAGTACGTCCGTTGCGATGTACAGATGGAAATGGATTTGTAATTTGTTCCATGCCACAAAATCCTTCTTCATGGAAAATGGAAGGTGTATGTCACTCCATTGTTCAGACTATTCCATCGCTACAATAAGAAAATAGAAAGAATGGACAAACTATGATGATACGCAGAGTAAGACGAGAGGATGACAAGCGGATTGCCGAGATTATCCGCGGTATCTTCGACGACCTTGACATGCCGAAGGAGCATACTGTTTATGATGACCCCGACACCGACCGACAATATGAGATATTCCGTAACGAACCGTTGTCGGCATTATGGGTAGCGGAGGAAAACGGTATCGTAGTCGGTTCATGCGGCACTTACCCAACTGACGGACTGCCCGAAGGATGGTGCGAGATAGTGAAGTTCTATGTTGACCCGAAGGCACGTGGCAAAGGAGTGGGGCATCACCTGTTTGCAAAGGCGTTGGAATCAGCACAATGCCTTGGATATAAGACAGCATATCTTGAGACTTTCCCGAAGTTCGGCGAGGCAGTAGGCATGTATCGTCAGTTTGGCTTCCATGATATTGAGCATCAGATGGGAAACTCAGGACATACTGCCATGAGCATATTCATGACCAAGGACTTGCGCGAGCTCAAGTTCGATGATGACAACATGAAGTGAGTACTTTGCGCTATATACGGATTTGTTGAAGGGAATTGGAACTATCAGAAATAAATGACATCCTTATTCAGTTATCTCAAAGGCATAATACCTCACCATCACGGTAAGGATATAGCACTCGTCCTTGGCGGCGGTGGCGCAAGGGGCTTTGCCCATATCGGAGCCATCGAAGTGCTGGAGGAACACGGCTACCACATAACCTCGGTCGCGGGAACATCAATGGGCGCGTTGGTTGGAGGACTTTATGCGGCAGGCGGACTTGACGAGTTGAAGGAGAGGGTACTCGGACTAACACGTCGGCAAATCCTCTCGCTTGTCGGTGTCTCCATCGGACTCGACCACATAACCACGGCTGACAAGTTGACGGAACTGTTGGATAAGATGACAGGAGGAAAGACAATAGAGCACTTAGCAATACCCTTCTGCTGCAGCGCATCTGACTTGACAAGCGGCAAGGAACACGTCTTTCGCAGTGGTTCGTTGAGCATGGCAATCCGTGCCTCCATCTCCATACCCGGTATCTTCTCGCCAGTCCGCATTGACGGCATGACACTCGTTGACGGAAGCGTTCACAACACGCTTCCGCTTAACCGTGTGGCAAGACACAAGGACGACATACTTGTTGCCATCAATGTCAGTGCGCCAGATGCTGGCTGTCATGAGACAACAGTCGCGGATGCAGAGCAAAAGCAAAGACCTGTATGGAAATGGCTGAAAGGGAAGCTACCGTTCCTGCGCTACCAGTATTCAGACAATTATCTCAAAATGGCACTACGTGTCTGTCAGGTAGCCATTCAGAACAACACCCAAATGGCAATTGACACGACAAAGCCCGACATACTCGTGAATATTCCTATGGATGCCTATGGCTTGCTTGACTTCGAGCGAGGCAAGGAAATAATAGAGTATGGACGGCAAGCGATGGAAAAGGAATTGGAGGAATAAAGTGATTATCATATGATGTACAGCGGAAATTTCGTTTTCTTGCTACGCTTTGCAGCGTTAAACAAACAAAATAAACTTTGTGATTTTTGTGGAATAAATCGGTGATTTTGTGGAATAAACTGGTCACGTAAACCTGAAAAATGAGTAACTTTGCAGTGTCATTTGTCGGCAAAGCCGACTTTGTTGTCACAACAGTCGCAAGCAACTATATAGACTCATTATGAAAAGATTAGCAAAAGAAAGCTATGAAAGCTTCCTTTCAAATGGCCGAGTCCGGCAAACTTTATGTAAAAGGTTTCTCGCAACAGCGATGGCATCGCTGCTTTTTGTGTGCGCCGGTGTTGCTCGCTCGGAGATACCAGAGTTGACTTTAGAATCCACGAAAGGCGTGGCGGGATCTGTGACGATGCCCACAGGGCAGACGGTTCATTATACTGCATATACTAAACTCTATTATGTTACTAACGTGGAAGACTCCACCTATCAGTACATGAACGTCTTTGTGCCAGACGGAGCCACACAAAGTTCACCCATTTTCCTCAAGAATAACGCTGGCGGCTATATGCCGTCAGCTCCGGGAGCCGTCTCGGCAGGAGATGCCACGGGCATGAAGTCATCTAAAATGGGCAGGCAGATGGGCGAATACATCACCGACCTCGACATGTCGATATACCTCAATTATGTTGCCAACAAGACTACGTTGAAGACGGCTCCTGCATTCGACTCATGGGGTGTGGCTGGAAATGAGGCAAGCGGCGAGAATGACGAGTTCGGCGACGTGAACAACAATCCCGCAAACTTCACAGAGTATAGTGCCGCAAAGCATGGAGTAAAGCTCTCTGAAATCATTGTTGCCAACGAGAAGTTGCTCAATGCCATGACGCAGATGCAGTCCTCTCAATCAACTGTTGCCCCGCACTGGTATATCCGTCATGGAGGCATCGACCGTGATACGGCTTTCCCCGTAGCCCTGAACCTTTCCGTCAAGGCAAAGAATCTCGGCAAGGATGTCAACTATCTGCTGGCATGGAACCGTCCGCACAGTGGCGACTATGCCTTGAAGGAGTTGTTCGACTGGCTGGATGGCATTGTAAAGTGACATGCTCCTCTGCCATAAGGTTCATGCTTTTTACCTGAAAACTTTCCGCCGCAATTTCACAAGCTCCTTATACTTTTTCTGCCCTGCTTCCTGCCCCAACTCTATCATTGCCTTGATTGCCTTTGGAGTAAAGCTCGTCACCCCATAACCTTCCAGTGTGGGATTGATATACACGTCGCAGTTCTGACGGTTGCGGTTGTAGTTGACAAAGTCGGGACGGGTTCTGAGCCACTTCACCGTCTTAGGCATGAACTTGTTAATCTGTTTGGGCTCGTAATCGGGATGCTTGTTCTGTGTGAGGTCTATCGCAATGACATAGTCGGCTCCCATTTCCCTTGCCACGTCAACAGGCAAGTTGTTGATAAGACCGCCATCAAGCATCCGCAGGGTGTCGATGTTCACCGGCTTGAACACGCCGGGAATGGACATACTGGCTCTCATTGCCATAGTAAGGTCGCCATGAGACAACACCGCTACCTTGCCTGCGTTGATGTCGCAGGCCACAGCCCTATAAGGTATTGGCAAATCGTTGAAATCTATCGAGTCGGGATAATTGCCCTTGCCCTTATAGTTTGGTTTCCGCATGAGCATCGTGTCAAGGAACTGTATCACGCCCCGGCCTTTCATCAATCCCACTCCGCCTATCTCTTTCAGTTTCCCTTGTCCGTGAACTTTAGCGTCATTAAACAGTGACAGCCAGTCCTGGTTCCGGAACAGTGAGTCAAGATCATCGGCACGGTAGCCGATTGAATAGAGTCCGCCAATAATGGAGCCAATACTTGTCCCGACTATATAGTCTATAGGTACACCGGACTTCTCTATCTCCTTCAACACTCCGACCTCTGCCGCGCCCTTCGCACCACCACCGCCAAGGACTAAGGCCACCTTGGGCCGACTATGGTTGGCTGTTTTGCCACTGCCTGCTGCCATCACCGTAAGATGGGAAGCCAGCAGTATGGAGAAAAACAAAAGCTGCTTCTTCATATTTATGGATCTCATTCAAATGTTGTAGTATTCCAATCTCCGGTTTCCACGCCTTTCTTTAGCCAGTACATTCTTTGTGCAGATGTGCCGTGTGTGAACGTCTCAGGAACTGCATAGCCACGGGCTGCCTTTTGCAGGTAGTCGTCTCCGATCTTCTGTGCCGCGTCTATTGCCTCTTTCAAGTCGTCATCCTCAAGGCTATTATATTTCTCGTTCTCATAGTGCGCCCAACATCCGGCGTAGTAGTCGGCAAGCAATTCCAACTTCACACTGATTTGGTTGGCTGTCTTCTCATCCACCTGTGCCATTTCCTGATGCGCCTTGCCGAGGATGCCGCGAAGGTATTCAACATGATGGCCGACCTCATGGGCAATGACATAAGCGTAGGCAAACGAGTTCTTGTTGTTGACATCAATGCCAAACTGACGGCTCATGTCTGCAAAAAAACTCAAATCCAAGTAAAGTTTTTGGTCGCCACTGCAATAGAACGGCCCCATCTGGGCAGAGCCTGTGCCGCAAGCAGTCTGCACCGTGCCTGTGAACAGTACCATCGTAGGATAAGTGTAGGTCATACCGTGCTCCTTGAACTGTTCCGACCACACATCCTCCAGACTGCCAAGCACCTGTTTAGAGAACGTTGCAGCTTCCTGTTCTTCCTGAGAGAACTCTGCCTGTCCCCCACTCGTTTCTTCAGTAACTTGCCCTTGCAGCCCTGACTGCATCACATTACTCACAACATCCGTGAGGTCACCACCGCTCAACAACGTTATGATGGCAATGATGATAACGCCACCGATGCCTCCAATGCCGGCTTTCGCTCCACCGCTCAATCCACGCATGTCTTCAACGTGGTTGCTCTCCCTGCGTCCTGTCAGTCTCATATTCCTCGTATTTATTATTTGTCTTCCGGAATTGCAGAGTGAAATTGAGATGGAAATTTCTAAAAATGACCAAGACAAATCCCCTAAATACGTAAGCAAAGGTACGAAAATAAATCCAATGCATCCTCAAAAGGTCACACTATTTTCTTACAGAACACCAAAGATTGGAAAAACGGACAAATCTTTAGATAAAACCTTGGAAAAACGGACAAATGTACGTAATTTTGCCTTGGAAAAACGGACAAGGTATGATTAAGCGAAAGATAGACCCACAAATAGAACATTTCTTTGCGACAGACAAGAAAGCTTTGCTCATATATACTCAGCAGTTCCCTGCCCGACGTTGAGCTTAAAGGACTGTCATCGGCACCTGTTATATGGACATAAGAACCATGTTCCCTCTGGACTTCGAGGAATTGATGGAGTGATAACAGAGATATTCCAGCCCAAGCAGATAAAGGTGAAGGAACATGCCAACCAAATTTTAGGAGCAGAATGATTAAGAACATTGTATTCGACTTTGGTGGAGTGCTGGTACAGTATGACTTTCAGGCTTACTTTACCAAAGTTCTCGGCAGCAAGGATAAAGGTGAGTGGTTTATGAACCATATCCTCACTGACGAGAACAACGACAAGCTTGACAAGGGTGACAAGCCTTTCAGCTATTACATGTCTGAGTGGAAGAAACGATGGCCCGACTACACCATCGCCATCGATGCTTTTGACAAGCGTTACACTGACATATTCACCGGAGAAGTGCCAGGCATGTACGACTTGATGGTAGAGCTAAAAGGCAAAGGCTACCGTTTGCTCGGTCTGTCCAACTGGTCCACCAAGGTATTTGACATCATGGATAAGTTTCCAAGGATATTCAACATCCTCGACGGTTACCTCGTATCGCATAAAGTCCATTTGCTGAAACCGCATAAGGAAATCTATGAGGCGTTCTGCAAGAAGCTTGACGTAAAGCCCGAAGAATGCGTATTCATCGATGACAAAGCGGTCAATATAGACGGCGCGAAATCCATCGGCATGAAAGGTGTTGTGTTCAAGGATACCGAGCAGTTGAAAGCGGATCTTCAGCCTTTACTTGTCAATGACTGATTTTTGTTGCCCGCTTTTTTGAAAAGTGTAATTTTTGTTTGCATATTTTATTTGAAAAGTGTATTTTTGCTGACCGAAAATCATTTGAAAAGTGTAATTCTTCTTACGCTATACAGAAAGATAACAAGCTATATAGAGGAACATGTAAAGTCTGTCTCCAACAAGATACGGCTCATCAGTTTAGGTTGTACCTTTGAACCATAAACCAACTTTTACTATAACTATGAGAAAAGTGTGTTTCCTGTTATTGTTTGCCTTTACTTGCATTCAATATACAAGCGGACAAGAAGCCGATAATCACATTGCCAACCTTATCAATGAGGAAAAGTGGTTTGAGCTGATGCATGACTACCCCCAACTGAAGGATTCTATGCAAAGTCCTTTTATGGGAGTCTTGGCAGAGACTATGATAGATATTCATACCAATAGAACTGCTGATGCCGTTAAGAACATAGACTTGATGTTTAATAACTATCAGTCTGATTTGGGGCAAAGCATTTTTAGTTTTATTGCTTTGCGGGCGCAACTTCTTGTAAAATTAGGACGTTATGCTGATGCGGCAGATTTTCTGCGAGGCGCACTTGACCAGTTTAAAAATCAAGGTGTAACGAAGGGTCTTGAAAGTATGGAAAGATATTGGAAGTCAATAAACTCCATCCGTTCTTATCCACCTATGAGCATTTCACGGCCAGCCGTAGATTACCACATGAAATTCACTCTGCAAGAATTGCATCCCAATCAAATTGAACCATGGATGAAAAGCCGTAAGGAAAAGACGCCGGAATATAAACCGCTCGCCATTATGGTTCCCGCAGTACTCCATGGAGAAAAGGCTCAATTTGTATTTGACACTGGCGCAGGAGCTACATTTCTTACTGAAAAGTTTGCAAGAAGTAAAGGCCTCGCTCTTATAGGAGACTCTATAACAATGAATGGGACGCAAAAAGGACTAAGGACTTGTATTGACAGTTTGCAGATAGGCGACATAACTATCCGCAACATAATAGCTTATGTGGGGCTGGACGATAACAATAAGATTTTCGACCTTATAGGACTTGATGCAATCTTGGGACGTGATGTCATGGCGGCTATTGGCGAAATACAAATAAACATGTCTGACAGCACCCTTGTCTTCCCCGTCCAAAGTACAGAAATGCCGCAGTCTGGTTCAAACATGCTGGATAACGCCTTTGTCAAAGCGAACTATTCCGGCAACCAACTGCCTTTCCTCTTTGACACTGGCAATTCCGACAATACAGACTGCAATCTCTATACTCCGTTCTACAAAAGATATGAACAATTCGTAAATGCCAACGCCTCCACCGACTCAATCTCCGGGGGAGGATATGCATATGCGAAAACGAAAGAAGTGAAGATAATCCCAAATATCAATCTTTCAATTGACAACCATATCATAAGGTTTAAAGCAGGAATACTAGAACCAGATGACGAACAGGGATTATATAACTGTTATGGCAACATTGGAATAGCAGCCGTTCTTCAAAACAAGAAAACTATCATCAACTTCAAAGATATGTTCTTGAAATTCGAATAATAGATTCTCCGAGAGGATATAACGTGTAGTGTGTCGTCATTAGGACGATCACGTAAATCCGGTTATGGGCGATAGGGAGAAGGTATTGTATTGTAGTTCATAACAAAGAAAATAACATGAGAAAGATTATTATGATGCTCGCAGCTATGCTGATGACGGGAATGACTGCCAGTGCACAGGACATCAATGCAAGTGGCCATCATAGAGGTGGCGCGGCAGTTGACAAGAGTGGCGACAAGATGTTGCAGGAACTTATAAAGACGGAAGTGCCGAAGTACAGGCAATTGAAGTATTATGACGCAGTGACCGGCGACACTATCGACTACAATCTCTTTGCGCCAAAGGGTTATGACCCGTCAAAGAAATATCCCTTGCTTCTCTTTATGGCTGATGCCAGCACCACAAGCAAAGAGGTAACCGCACCGTTGACACAAGGCCATGGCGCATTGGAGTTCGTCACCGACTCAGATCAGGCAAAACATCCGAGTTTCGTCCTTGTTCCACAGTTTCAGGACAAGGTCGTCGTCAATGACACTTTTTATGTCAGTCCGCATGTAGGCAGCGTCGTGCGGTTGCTTGGCGACTTGCAGAAGCAATACAAT
Source organism: uncultured Bacteroidaceae bacterium (assembly GCA_964415385.1). Lineage (GTDB taxonomy): Bacteria > Bacteroidota > Bacteroidia > Bacteroidales > Bacteroidaceae > UBA3839. The sequence goes on along the minus strand of CAYPZK010000025.1, from coordinate 39,816 downwards.
ATTGACGCTGACAGGCTTTATACAACCGGTCAGTCGATGGGGGGAATGATTTCCTTCTATCTGAACATTACCTATCCCGACTTGTTTGCGGCTTCGTTGTTTGTCGGGAGCCAGTGGGACACGTCGAAGATGTCAAGCTTTGCCGGGAAGAAGTTCTTCTACATCGTTGCAGGTGGTGACGAGAAAGCTCCTAAGGGCATGGCGGCACTTGCCAAAGTACTTGACCAGAACGATGCCGACTATGCCACGGCGGAATGGAGCGCAAAGCTGCCCGACTCAGAGCAGGAGGCAGATGTAAGGAATCTGCTTGCCAAAGGTGAAGACATCAACTTCATCACCTTTACTACAGGCTCTGTCCTGCCAGAGACAGGCGGAGGTAACGAACACATGGCTTCTTTCGACTATGCTTACAAACTCTCGGAAGTCCGCGACTGGCTTTTCAGACAAACCACGGAGCACCGTGCCGACAGCATCCTTGCCATGTTCAAAGATCCGGCATCAGCCCAGGTGCTTGTAAATGCCAACAAAGGCGACTGGCACGGCACGATTGCCAACAGCATCCACGCCATTGACAAGGCGATACACAAGGGTGCGGCCATTGCAACCATTTATCTTGCCCGTGATTCCGCCGGCACCGTCATTGCCGATGCCCATCCGATAAAGGAAGCAAATCACGCGGAGATTGCAGACCGCAACCTACACCTTACGCTGACTGACATACTCTCATACGCAAAGGGAAAAATACTCATTGAGTTCGCCAATGCAAACGAGTACCGCAAAGAGATACTTGCGGCAGTCAAGGCAACCGGCACAGAGAATATTGCCATCCTGGATGGTGTTGACAATGACAAGGAATTGATGTTTATCCCCAAAGTCAACCTTGACGGCAAGAACGCATTGAATCATCTGCAACGGATCTTGGACAATCATCCCATAGCCATAGAGTTGGCTTTCAGCAATGACAAGAGTCTCGCGAAAGCAATAAGCTTGATAAAGGGAAAGTCACGGGTGTTGATTAACACATCGGCTGATGGAACGTCCGGCGATTACAAAGACGTATCCATACACGGAGATGTCAACCACGCATGGGGTGAGCCCATATCATTGGGAGCAACAATCATCCAAAGTGATCAGATAAAGCCACTGCTTGATTGGCTCACAAATCATAATTAAAAGAGATATGATGTTAGTTGGGACAAATACTATAAATATTCATAAATATGGTAATATAATCAGTAATTTTGGCAAACCTGTTTTTGAAGAAATGGAGTAACTTTGCACCTGAAAATGAACAAATAAAGGAAACATTATGTTAGGCAATTTCACTTATTCAAATCCGACAAAACTGCATTTCGGCAAGGAGTCGTTGAACGCTCTTGCCGATGAACTCAAGAATTACGGTCCAAAGGTCATGCTGACCTATGGCGGTGGCTCCATCAAGCGCAACGGCATCTACGACAAGATTGTCAAGGTGCTGAAAGACGCGGGCAAGACAATAGTAGAGGAGGGCGGAGTAATGTCCAACCCCGATATAGAGAAAGTGCTTGAGGGCGCGGCACTGGCACGCAAGGAGAATGTCGACTTCATCCTCGCTGTCGGCGGTGGTTCCACATCCGACTTCTCGAAGGCTGTGGCTGCCTCGGCTTGGCAGGAGCATGACGTGTGGCAGTATTATTTCAAGGAGCATCACGCCTGCGACTGCCGCTGGATACCTGTCGGCGTAGTGCTGACGATGGCAGGCACAGGGTCAGAGATGAACAGCGGTTCTGTAATATCCTCACACAAGGAAGAGCAGAAGCTGTTCGACTACTTCAACAATCCCGACTTCGCTATCCTCAATCCCGAGTTCACCTATACCGTCCCGAAGTATCAGATGGTTGCAGGAATCTACGATATTATGTCGCATATCCTTGAGCAGTACCTCTCCGGCACAGACGACAACACCAGCGACTATATCGCCGAAGGTCTGATGCGCTCTCTGGTCAGCAGCTCACGCAAGGCCCTGAAGAATCCGGAGGACTATGAGGCACGTAGTAATATCATGTGGACGGCTACATGGGCTCTCAACGGACTCATCGACTGTGGCAAGGCCACCGACTGGGAGGTTCACATGCTTGGACAGGGACTTGCAGCCGTCACCAACGCTACTCATGGTCATACGCTCGCAGCTGTCTCTGACGCTTACTACCGTCTGATTATCGACAAGAGCGAGGATGCCGTGACCCGATTCAAACGCCTTGCCCAGACCGTTTGGAATGTAAACGCAGATGGAAAGGATGACAAGGCCGTCGCCCTTGAAGGTCTGGAGACAATGGAGGCTTGGATGCGTGAGTTAGGTCTTGCCATGAAAATCTCAGAGTGTGGCGGCAAGGCTAAGGACATAGAGAAGTATGCCGACGCAACGTTCATCAACACCACCGGCTACTACACGCTTACCCGTCAGGACGTGATAGGCATCTTCAAGAAGAGCCTATAAAGCTAACACTAAGAAAGGATTGCAGTCCTATTGCCATGGGATTGCATCAATAATCATTGGGATTGCAAATGTGGAAATAGATCCTCTTTTGCAATCCTGTTTTTATTTTCTTAGTCCTATGTCGTCCTGTGTAGTCCTTTACAGCTCTGCAACGGATATCGTATTTGGCTGAAAATAAGGCACACACAAAAAAAAGAATGTCGTTTCGGACATCCTTTTCCCATTTCTGATTTTGTCAATATCTTTCTTGTGACCCGCTTGGGGCTCGAACCCAAGACCCCAACATTAAAAGTGTTGTGCTCTACCAACTGAGCTAGCGAGTCTAACCTTCGGAGCTGATGGGGAGCGGTGCGGGACACCGTGCAGGTGTTTTTACGGCCTGCCTCTCCATAAGCGAGTGCAAAGGTAGGGAGTTTTTGGGAAACCACCAAGAAATTCGAAAAAAAGTTTGCCGAACCGTTTCAAACGGGCAGGGCAACGGGATTTTGAACGGCAGAACGGCAGAGCAACGGAAGGACGTAGCAGGAAGCAAAAAAAACGCAGCGTTCCGCGAGGGAATGCTGCGTCCGTGTTCGGTGAGCCGTAAGCAAAAGCCTTACTTACGCAGGCCGAGAGCCTTGACGATGGCACGGTAGCGCTCGATGTCCTTCGCCTTGAGATAGGCGAGGAGGCGGCGGCGGCGTCCCACGAGATGTACAAGAGCCCGGTTCGTGCTATAATCTTTGTGATTGACCTTCATGTGCTCGGTCAAACGGCTAATACGGTAGGAGAACAAGGCAATCTGGCTTTCGCAGGAGCCAGTATCCGTGTTGGACTTTCCGTACTTGCTAAAGATTTCTTGCTTCTTAGCTGAATCTAAGTACATACTTGAAACTTTGTTTGATTGGATAAATAAATGATGTTGAATGCTTTCTGGAACGAAAAGCGAGTGCAAAGGTACAACTATTTTCTGAAATGCCAAGTCTTTTTCGATAAAAAACCGTAACTTTGCAGCCGATTTTGATTACGAAGGTAAAAAATGCAGGATATTAGAAACATTGCAATCATTGCGCATGTGGACCACGGCAAGACAACGCTGGTGGACAAAATGCTCATAGTCGGCCATCTGTTTCGCGACAATCAGCAGACGGGCGATCTGATTCTGGACAACAACGAGCTGGAGCGCGAACGTGGCATCACGATTCTCTCCAAGAATGTTTCCATCAAATACAAAGGTGTTAAAATCAACGTCATCGACACTCCCGGACACAGCGACTTCGGTGGCGAGGTAGAGCGCGTGCTCAACATGGCCGACGGCTGCATCCTCCTCGTCGATGCTTTCGAGGGTCCGATGCCGCAGACCCGCTTCGTATTGCAGAAAGCCTTGGAAATCGGTCTCAAGCCGGTGGTGGTGGTCAACAAGGTGGACAAGCCCAACTGCCGCCCCGAGGAGGTGTACGAAATGGTGTTCGACCTGATGTGCGACCTCAACGCCACCGAAGACCAGCTCGACTTCCCCGTGGTTTACGGGTCGGCCAAGAACGGCTGGATGGGTCCCGACTGGAAGACACCGACGGAGGACATCAGCTACCTGCTCGACGTGATTCTGAAGACCATTCCCGCCCCACAGCAATTGGAGGGAACGCCGCAGATGCTCATCACCTCGCTTGATTATTCCACCTACACGGGCCGCATCGCCGTGGGTCGCGTACACCGGGGCACACTCCGCAATGGCATGAACGTGACCATCTGCCACCGCGACGGCTCGCAGGAGAAGACGAAAATCAAGGAGCTGCACACCTTCGAGGGCATGGGACACCGCGCCATCGATGCCGTATCGAGCGGCGACATCTGCGCCGTCATCGGCCTGACGAACTTCGAAATCGGAGACACCATCTGTGATTTCGAGAATCCCGAGCCGCTACCGACCATCAACATCGACGAGCCTACCATGTCGATGCTCTTCACCATCAACAACTCGCCGTTCTTCGGCAAGGAGGGAAAATACTGCACGAGCCGCCACATCGGCGAACGTCTGCAGCGCGAGCTGGAGAAGAATCTGGCTCTGCGCGTCGTGCCGAAGGAAGGCTCCACCGACAGCTGGATTGTCAGCGGCCGGGGTGTGCTCCACCTCTCCGTGCTCGTCGAGACCATGCGCCGCGAAGGGTATGAGCTGCAAGTGGGACAGCCGCAGGTCATCTTCAAGGAAATCAACGGGCAGAAGTGCGAGCCGATTGAAGAGCTCACCATCAACGTGCCCGACGAGTTCTCCAGCAAAATCATCGACATGGTGACGCGCCGCAAAGGCGAGATGATTTCGATGGACGCACAGGGCGAGCGCGTGAACATCGAGTTCGAGATACCGTCGCGCGGCATCATCGGGCTGCGCACCAACGTGCTTACGGCCAGCCAAGGCGAAGCCATCATGGCTCACCGCTACAAGAACTATCAGCCCTACAAGGGCGACCTCCAGCGCCGCACTAACGGATCGATGATTTCGATGGACAGCGGCACCGCCGTGGCCTTCGCCATTGACCACCTGCAAGACCGCGGCCGCTTCTTCATCTTCCCGCAGGACAAAGTCTATGGCGGACAGGTCGTGGGTGAACATGTGCACGAGAAAGACCTCGTGGTGAACGTTACCAAGACGAAGCAGCTCACCAATACGCGTGCCAGCGGTACGGATGAGAAAGCCCGTATCATTCCGCCGGTCGTGCTCTCCCTTGAGGAAGCCCTCGAATACATCAAGGCGGACGAATACGTGGAAGTAACGCCCAAGTCCATCCGCCTCCGCAAAATCATCCTCGACCACCTGGAGCGCAAGCGTGCCAACCGCAACGAGGAATGACCAGGCTCTGAAGCAATATGAAATGCCGCCTTCCCTGCCCTTTTTCAGCGGAGAAGGCGGCATTTTTCATTGTGCAGTCAGCCGTCAGCACGGTTCCGTTGACGCTCCTCCCACTTCTCCTTCGTGCGGGTCCAGCGCTTGTGGCTCCAGAGCCAGAGGTGAGGTACGTCGCAGATGTCTTTTTCCAGCATGGAGAGGTAGAGGTCGGTGAGGTCGAAGTCGGCAAACTCCTCCGGCCGGCCGGTCATCGGCATCATCTCGCAGCGATAATAACCTCGGCGCGGACGCGTGACATGACCATAGACAAAGGCTGCATGCAGCCGCTTGCCGAGTTGCTCCGAACCGGTGAAGACGGCCGTGTCGTGGTTGAGGAAGGGTGTGAAATGGTGGATGGCGTTCCATTTCGGCTGCTGGTCAGCGATGAATCCGACCACCGTCTTGCGGCCCGTGCGGCGCAACTCCAGCAGACGGCGGAACGTGTCCTTCATCTTGATGCACTCGCCGCCGTAGCCCTCACGCACGTCGAGCAGCACCTGATTGGCCACGGAGTCGTAGAGCTTGTGGTAGATCTGTGTGCAATGCACTTCCGGCATCCAATATTGCAGCGATGCCAGCCATTCCCAGTTGCCGTAGTGACCCAGCATGACGAAGACGAACTGCGCCCCCTCGTCGAAATAACGCTGGATGTTCTCGCACCCCGTAAACACCATGTGGCGCATCATCTGCTCCCTGTTCATGGACACCTGTTTGACGACTTCGACAAACAGGTCGCAGAAGAAACGGTAGAAGTCGCGTTCGATGCGGCGCAGTTCCTTCTCCGGTTTGCCGGGAAACGCCGAACGCAGGTTGGCCCGTACCACGCGCCGACGGTAGCCCACGACACGGTGGACGAAGAAACAGAAGATGTCCGCTATGAAGAACAGCACGCACCACGGCAACAGCGACAGCGTCCAGAGCGTATAATAGATGAGTTTGTATTTCATGACAGGTAGGAACGGCTAAGAGTGGGCCGCTGCCGCACGGATGACTTGCAGGCAGCGGTTGACGATGAACTGAGGCTGAATGGCGGTGAGACAGCGGAGGTCTCCGAACCGGCACGGTTTGTTGCCGAAGACGGAGCAGGGACGGCACGGAAGCCCGTCGGTCTGGATGATGTTCTCCGCCGGCTGCCGCCACGGCGCGAATCCCATCTTCGGATGGGTGGCACCCCAGATGGAGATTACGGGCGTGCCGACGAGTGCGGCGATGTGCATGTTGGCTGAGTCCATGGCTATCATGGCGTCGAGCTGCGACATGAGCAGCATCTCGTTGCGCAGCCCGCCCAGCCTGCCGCAGACGGAGGTGATGCCGTCGCGCTCCCAGCTCTCCGACAGCTGCCGTTCGCGCTCGCCCGCCCCGAAGATGAAGACGCGCAGACCGCTGTCGGCCAGCAGACCGGCCACCTGCCGCATCCGCTCAAGCGGATAGATTTTTCCTTCGTGAGCGGCAAAGGGGGCGATACCCACCCACCGTTCACCTTCTTTCTTCCGCCCCACCTTGCGGTGAACGGGCCCGAAGTCCTCCAGACGTGGATTGAACGCCCGTTCGAAGTCCAGCCGGAACGCGATGCCCAGTTGCCGCAACACGTCGGCGTAGCTGTCAGTCACGGGCCGGAGCGGAGCGGCGGTGTCGCCGTGCGCGATGAGGGCGTGCCGTGCCTTGCGTCCTTTGTCTATCACGGTCACGCGGATGCCGCTCATCCGGAAGCGTGTGCACAGAAACTTGCTGCGCAGCACGTCGTGGAAGTCGGCCACGGCATCGAACCGCCGCTTGTGCAGTTCACGGAAGAGACGTTCCAGCCCCATCACCCCCGCATAGCGGCTGAGATCCACGCCCATCACCTCCACATTGGAGGGGGCGAAGGCGAAGAGCTGCGCGTTGGCCTTCTTGGTCAGTACTGTCACGCGCAGTTCGTCGTGCTGGCGGGCCATCGAATGGATGACCGGCACGGTCATGGCCACGTCGCCCATAGCGGAAAATCGGATGATGAGAAGTCGGAACAAGGGAATCGGTGAATGAGAGAATGACGAAATGAGGATGAAGTGTGTCAACGGCCGCCTTTCCTGTCAGCAGCAGCGTAGAGCACAGGGTTGGTACTGGGGTCGTTGTACATCTTCATCTGCTTATAGACTTTCATGTACTTGCGGCCGGCGGCTATGTCGGCGAGCAGCTGGTCGATGGCCGTGGACAGGTCCTGCTGTTGTTCCAGCATCACGTCCAGTTTCTGACGGCATCTGCGGATGTGGTCGGGCGAGGCATCCTTGCGTCCCACCTGCTCCCGCATGTGGTAGATCTTCAGTGCCAGAATGCTCAGTCGGTCCACGGCCCACGCCGGACTTTCCGTGTTGATGGTGGCGTCAGGCAAAGGCTGTACATCCTTGTAGCGGTCGAGGAAATAGCTGTCAATCAGCTCCACGATGTCGGTGCGGTCCTGATTGCTCTTGTCAATGCGGCGCTTGATGGCCAGGGCTTCCACGGGGTCGATGCCGGGGTCGCGGATGATGTCCTCCAGGTGCCACTGCACCGTGTCTATCCAGTTCTTCACATAGAGAAGAGACTCTATCCCGCCGTCGGCATACGGATTTTTCAGAGGCTGGTCCACGTCATCCGCCCGGTGGTAGTCAGCGATGGCCTGCTCGAAAATCGGCATGCAAAGTTGAGTGAATGTCATGTCGCTTGACGTTGTTTTTTGCTGAAACTTCGCGTTGATTGGTTTTTATCGTTGCAAAACTAACCAAAAGTCTTGACTTTTGCAATTTTTCCGCAAGTTTTCGGCGCAAAAGACAGCTTCGGGCCACTTACCAAGTACTTTTTTTGTAACTTTGCAGACCCGCAGACCAGACAAGGCATCACCGTCGCCGGCGCAACCGCACGGCACGGCACCGGCCGGAAAACGGAGCAGCAGACAAGCATGAAAGCAGTCATCGACAACAAAATTCCTTTCATCCACGGAGCTGTGGAACACATCGTGGACGAGGCAATCTACCTGCCCGGCGACAGCATCGGGCGCAACGACGTGCGCGATGCCGACGTGCTGATTGTCCGCACCCGCACGCGGTGCGACCGTGCCTTGCTCGAAGGCTCACGGGTGAAGTTCGTCATCACGGCCACCATCGGTTTCGACCACATCGACACGCGCTATCTGTCCGAGGCCGGCATCCGCTGGACCAACTGCCCGGGCTGCAACGCCCCGTCCGTGCGTCAGTACGTCCACAACGTGCTGCTCGTGCTCCATTTGGCCACACGTCCGCTGACCGCCGCCGTGGTGGGAGCCGGACATGTGGGCAGCCTCGTGGCCGAAGACCTCGCCCGGCAGGGCATGCACGTGCTGATTTGCGACCCTCCGCTGCAACAGTCGGCCGCGACGGGTCTGACCGCCGGCGCACCGTTCTTCCGGTTGTCCGAGGCCGTCCGCAGACAGATGCCGTTCGTTCCGCTGGCCGAAGTGGCGGAACGCGCCGACCTCATCACATTCCACACACCTCTCACAAACGACGGCCCTTACCCCACGCACCACCTTGCCGACACGGCATTTTTCCACAGCCTGCGCCGACAACCCGTGCTCATCAACACCAGCCGCGGCGCGGTGGTGGACAACGTCGCGCTCCTCCACGCGCTGGAGACCGGACAGGTATCCGATGCCGTCATCGACACGTGGGAACACGAGCCCGACATCCTGCCCGCGCTGCTGGAACGTGCCGTCATCGCCACACCCCACATCGCAGGCTACTCCGCCGACGGCAAGGCCAATGCCACACGCATGTCGCTGCGTGCCCTGTGCGCCTTTCTCGGCCGTCCGTTCACGCTCCGCATCCAGCCTCCGGCTCTGCCCGACGGCTACCGTTATGGCCCTTTGGCCAGCGAAGGGCCGCTTCGTCTCTACGACCCGCGCGTCGATTCCATGCGCCTGAAGGCCGCACCCCGGCTGTTCGAATCGCTGCGCGGCAACTATCCCCTCCGCCGCGAGCACGAATAAGCTTTCCGGCCCGCAACCGGATCCACACACTGCGCCCCGGCAACACCTGCGAAGATACAGGCCGTTGCCGGGGCGCATGGCATATCGGGAAAGGCATCCTTACTTCACGTAGGCGGCCCAGTTGGTCTTGTGCATGTCGCCTTCGCGGAGGAAAGTGTCGTGCATGGCGAAGGCAGCAGAGAGCTTGTGGCAGCAGTGTCCCTTGTCGGCAATCTTGAGATAGTCCCAGAGGAGCTGCTTGTAGTCAGGGTGGGCACAATTCTCGATGATGAGCCGCGCACGCTCCATCGGCGACTTGCCGCGCAGGTCGGCCACGCCCTGTTCGGTCACGATGACGTTCACGTCGTGTTCCGTGTGGTCCACATGAGAGCAGAACGGCACGATGGAACTGATCAGCCCGCCTTTGGCCACGGAGGAGCAGGTGAAGATAGACAGGAAGGCGTTGCGCTCGAAGTCGCCCGAGCCGCCGATGCCGTTCATCATCTTCGTTCCGCAAATCTGCGTAGAGTTGGCATGTCCGTAGATATCACACTCGATGGCCGTGTTGATGGCAATCACGCCGAGACGGCGGATGACCTCCGGCGAGTTGGAAATCTCGCTCTGGCGCATCACGAGCTTGTCCTTGAAGAAATCAATGTCGTCGTAGATGCCGAGCAGAGCCTCATTGGTGACGGTGAGCGAGCAGGTGGAGGCGCTCTTCACGCGGCCTTTGCGCATGAGATCCACCACGGCATCCTGCAACACTTCGGTATAGACATCGAAGGCAGGCACCTCGGGATCGCTGCCCAGCGCACCGAGGATGGCGTTGGCCGTGGAACCCACGCCGCTCTGGAGCGGGAGGAACGACGGCGGAATGATACCGCGCCGCATGTCGGCCAGCAGGAACTCGGCCACGTTCATTCCAATTTTGTCCGTCACAGGGTCGCTCGCCTTGAAGGCGCGTGCCTCGTCAGGAATGTTGCATTCCACCACGCCCACGATTTTGCCCGGGTCGAGCTGGAGGTAAGGCGTGCCGATGCGGTCGTTCACATGCAGAATCGGAATCGCCTGTCGCTCCGGCGGGTCGAGTGGCTCATAGACATCGTGGATGCCGATGGACTTAGGGCTGTGGAAGGCGTTCAGTTCCAGAATGATGCCCTTCTTGGCCAGACGGGCTGCGGTAGGAGAAATGCCGCCGGCAGCCGTGAGATACACCTTGCCGTCGGGCTCGATGGCGCACACTTCGAGGATGGCCCAGTCCACCTCGCCGAGGAATCCGTAACGGAGCTCCTGCGCCATCTGGCTCAGATGGATGTCGTTGTAGGCAATCTCGCCCGCGTTCACGTGCTTGCGGAACGTGGAGTTGGTGGTGTAGGGAGCGCGGTAGCGGATGGCATGCGCATCCGACAGCACACCGTCGGTGGACTGCCCCGTGGAGGCACCTGTGAAGACACCAATCTGGTAGGGCCGTCCGGCGGCATGCTCTGCCTCAGCGAGCTTCGCGATTTCTGCCGTCACCGCCTTGGCCGTGCCGGCCGGTGTGAAGCCGCTCAGCGCAATGTTGTCGCCGTTCTTTACTAAAGCGGCAGCCTCGGCTGCCGTGATTCTTGCGAAAGTCATGATGAATATCTGATTTTGAGAGTTAGACCGAAAAAACCGAAGCCCCGCAGGGATTCGGATGCAAAGTTACCAATTCCTTTTCAATTATCCGCAAAAAACAACTTCCCATTTTCCCTATCCCTACTCATTTATAGTGATAAAGCGGAAGATTTGAGGCCATTTGCCGCGCCGTTGCGACAAATTTTTCCTACCTTTGCACACAAGACCAAAGACCACCGACAAGACTATGACACTGAGAGACCTGAAAATCGGACAGACGGCCATCGTGAAGGCCGTGGGAGGCCAGGGTGCGCTGCGACAGCATTTTCTCGACATGGGCGTGATTCCCGGCATCAGCCTCACGCTGGAGAAATACGCCCCGATGGGTGACCCCATGCAGCTCCGCATCCACGACTACGAGCTGACGCTGCGACTGGAAGACGCAGCCGAAATCGACGTGGAGCCGACCACCCGGCAACAGCCGCCGCTGCCCGACCGACACGACTTTCTCTATGCCTACGCCCACAAAGGGCACGAGCATCCGGGCTACGGCGAAAGCCTGCCCCACCCGAAGGGCGACGCCACCGCCACGGAAGCGGCCGGAAGAGACGCGGGGGAGAAAGGGAAGAGGAAACTCTCCTTCGCCTTGGTCGGCAACCAGAACTGCGGCAAGACAACGCTCTTCAACCAGCTCACCGGCGCCAACCAGCATGTGGGCAACTTCCCCGGCGTGACGATGGACCAGAAGACAGGCATCATCAAGGGACATCCCTACGCCACCGTGACCGACCTCCCGGGCATCTACTCCCTCTCGCCCTACACGAACGAGGAAATCATCAGCCGCGAGTTCATCCTGAAAGCCAAACCCTCAGGCATCATCAACATCGTGGATGCCACGAACATCGAGCGCAACCTCTACCTCACCATGCAGCTGATGGAGCTCGGCATCCCGATGGTTCTGGCGCTCAACATGATGGACGAAGTGAAGAACAACGGCGGCACCATCCTCGTCAACGAGCTCGAAAGCATCCTCGGCATTCCCGTCGTACCCATCTCGGCCATGCTCAACGAAGGCGTGGCCGAACTCGTGGAGCACGCCATCCATGTGGCCCGCTACGAGGAACGGCCCGTGCGTCAGGACTTCTGCGACCCCCACGACCACGGAGGAGCCGTCCACCGCGCCGTGCATGCCGTCATCCACCTCATCCAGGACCACGCCGAGCAGGCCGGCATCCCGCTCCGCTTCGCCGCCACCAAGCTCATTGAAGGCGACCGCCTCGTGGACGAAGCCTTGCACCTCGACGAGAACGAAGAGGAAATGGTGGAGCACATCCGACAGCAAATCCTCACGGAGCGCGGACTCGATGCCTCGGCCGCCATCGCCGACATGCGCTTCTCCTACATTCTGAGCGCCTGCGCCGAGACCGTGGTCAAACCGAAGGAGAGCAAGGAACGCCGCCGCAGCCTGCAAATCGACAAGGTGCTCACGGGACGCTGGACCGCCCTGCCCGCCTTCCTTCTCATCATGGCCTTCATCTTCTGGATTACGTTCGACGTGTTCGGCGGCACCCTGCAGGACTGGATAGAGCAGGGTGTCGAATGGTTCACGGCCGTCACCGACGAGGCACTCACGTCGTGGCACGTCTCCCCCGTGCTCCATTCGCTCATCATCGGCGGCATTTACACCGGCATCGGCACCGTCATCAGCTTCCTCCCCATCATCGTCATTCTCTTTTTCTTTCTCTCCCTGCTCGAAGACAGCGGCTACATGGCCCGCATCGCCTTCGTCATGGACAAGAGCATGCGGCAGCTCGGCCTCTCCGGCCGCAGCATCGTGCCCCTGCTCATGGGCTTCGGATGCTCCGTGCCAAGCGTGATGGCCAGCCGCACACTGCCCTCGGAGCGCGACCGCCGCATGACCGTGATGCTCACCCCCTTCATGAGCTGCACGGCCAAGCTCCCCATCTACGGCTTCTTCATCGCCGCCTTCTTCCCCCGCCACACTGGCTTCGTCATGACCTGCCTCTACCTGCTGGGCATCTGCGTCGGCATCATCGTCGCCATCCTCAGCAAGCACCTCATCTTCAAGGGCGAGCCCGTGCCGTTCGTCCTCGAACTCCCCAACTACCGCATGCCCACGCGCCGCAGCGTCATCCAGCTCATTTGGGAGAAAACCAAAGACTTTCTCCAGCGGGCCTTCGGCATCATCTTCATCGCCTGCATCGTCATCTGGTTCCTCCAGACCTTCGACTTCGGGCTCAATGTCGTGAGCGACTCGCAGCACAGCATGCTGGCCAGCATCGCCAGCGTGCTCGCGCCTGTCTTCACACCCGTCGGCTTCGGCCACTGGAAAATCGTCTCGTCCCTCATCTCCGGCTTCATGGCCAAGGAGAGCGTCGTGGCCACCCTCACCGTCCTCTTCGGCAGCAGTGCCGCCGTCCAGGGCATCCTGTCCACCGCCTCGGCCGTCTCCCTCCTCGTCTTCTGCCTGCTCTACACCCCATGCGTGGCCACCATCGCCACGGTGCGCCGCGAGATGGGCGGTCTCTTCGCTGTCGGACTCGTATTCTGGCAGACCGCCATCGCCTGGGTCTGCGCCCTCATCGCCTACCTCATCTGCGGAGCCATGCTCTGACTTTCCCTTCCACATGGCCAACATCATTCTTATCCTCATCATCGCCGCCGCTCTGGCCATCGCCGTCAGCCGTCAGTTCCGTCGTCACCGCCACGCTTCCTGCTGCGACGACTGCGACGAGCAGGGCTGTGCGTTGCGCGGCATCATGGAAACGCGGGCGAAGAAACAGAAGGAAACGCACGCTCATGCGGGCAAAAAATAAGAATCTTATCTATAATAAAAAAGAAGGAGCCGTGCCGGCATCCCAACCGGCATGGCTCCTCGGATGGAGCGCGGTGCGCTTGTTCCTATTCGTCGATGTTCACCACATCGTCGCTGCCGTAGGCATCCCAAGAATATTCCCAGCCGTAGCGGTCCTTGACAGGATTATGAGTACCGTCATTATCTCCGCCATTGCCCGGAGCATTGTCCAGTCCTGAGGTCGGGTCGCTGTGATTGATCGAGGTCTGAAGAAGAACAGTTTCAATATGCTTGGTTGCCATTGCCGGCATGATATAAGGCTTTTTCATTATTTTCGTTCCTTTCTTTGTTGAATGATTGTAGATTGTCACTTCACGTATTTCTTGCCGTTCTGGATGACCACACCACGGTAGCTGTCATCCACGCGTTGGCCGGAGAGGTTGTACATCGGAGCCGTCTTTGCTGCCTCCGCTGCGCCTGTCACCGCGCTGATGCCCGTAGCATTGCCGCCGTTGAAGCTGACCGACAGACCCTTCACCGCACTTTCCTCCGAGGTTGGGTGGAAGACGGCGCGGGTGGCACCGATGGTCTCGGTACCAATAGACCTGTAGAGATTGTTGTCGGAAGAAATGAACCAGTCGCCGGCCGTGAGCGTGCTCGACTGATAGAAGCCGGTGAAGGCGAAAGCCGCACCATCAGGCGTGGAGGCCGGCGTGCCGCTGACGACGGTCAGACCCGTGATGTCCGTCGCTGAAACATCCGTCGCGCCGTAGATGAACACAGGCACGTTGGCCTCGATGGTGGTCGTGGTCGTGAAGTTCAGCGTGTAGGTGCCGTCCTCGTTCGCCGTGGTACCCGTGTAGCCGGCCACTTTCGCACCTGTGCCGAAAGTCGCCGTCACCTGCTCTGCAGTCAGCGCGAACGGCAGCACCAGCGCGTTCCAGGCATTGGCGTTGAACGTGCGCGAGAGCGTGCCCGTCACGTTATGACCGGCCGATACCTCGATGTCGCCACTTGCGTCGAAAGTCATTGAGCGCTCATAGAATTTCTCAAGTGTGTTATTGCTGCCAAATTCCGGCGTAGAGGTGCCATACAGAGCCAGATTACCTTGAATCAGCACGATGTCGCCGACGGCTATCTCATCAGCCGACGTGAACTTTGCACTGTCGGCATTCAAGCCACCATATACATACAAGGTGATTGTGTCATTGCCGTCATCGCTGACATAATAGTTCAAAGAGCCATACGTAGCGTGAGGCGCAGTGCTTACCACCTTAGAAATGATACCTTTGACATAAACTCCCTGACCCAGCTCGCTGTATTTTTCTTTGTTGATGATGGTGAGCGCATCGGCCACGGTGTAAGGGTCGTCCGCCGTTCCTGCTCCCGTCAGACCCAGGTCTTCCTCTACCGTGATGGTGTAGCTGGCAGAGCTGCCGGCATACGTATCATTGCTGGCATAGGTGGCCGTGATGGTGTAGGTTCCCAACTCGGTAATATCTACAACGACATAGCCCTTCTCATCGACCAAAGCCTTGTCGTCGTCACTGGAAGTATAGGTAACCGTTGCACCATCAATGGCTGTTCCGTCAGCCAACGTGACCGTGGCTACATTCGTAAACTCTCCGGTGCTGCCCGCTGTCGTGTTCTGAGTGAAAGTCTGGTTTCCGTTCGCAAAGACAACCTTGGTAGCAGTCTTGGCCGTTTCAGTTTCGTTGTACTTGACCGTAATCGACTTGACATACAGTGCCTTCGACGTGCTTGGCTGAGACAAGGTTATGGCAATCTCGCCTCCCGATTCGCCCATGAATTCATAGTCGGCAGCGGATGTCGTGAGGCTCAGAGCCTCACCATAGCTGACTCCGCCTACCGTCACAGCGATGGTGGCCGTAGCATTGTTTGCCGTGGAAGCATTGACCGTGACACTCTTGATGACTCCGGCGAAGTCACTGGAAGAAAAGACAATAGAGGTGGCAGGACTATTGCCAGAACCTATTTGAATGCCTTTGCTACTTACACTGCCAAAATATGAAGAGTTTTTCCATGTCGGCGTGAAAGTCCAAGACTTTTCGTTGAACGTGTAAACTGTCGTGCTGTCATTCAGGTCATTCTTGCTACTAAAAGAATATGTCCATGTCTTCACGTCCTGGTCTGCCACCGTAATGGTATAGCTGGCAGTACTGCCGGCATACGAATCATTGCCGGCGTAGGTGGCTGTGATGGTCGCCGTGCCTTCGGCAGAAGTGGTGACGGTCACAGCTCCGCTGCTCTCATCGACCGTCGCAACAGCCGTGTTGCTGGACTCATAAGTAATGGTTGCGCCCTCAACGGCCGGCGAAAGCGTGGCGGCGTTGGTGAAGGTCGTTCCCTCCGTAGCGTCCAAGCCGAAGGTCTTGTCCTCCGTATCGGCGAACGTCAACGTGGTGGCAGCCTTCGAAACCGTGATGGTATAGCTGGCGGAAGTTCCGTCATACGTGTCATCGCCGTTGTAGGTGGCTGTGATGGTCGTTGAACCTGCGGCAGTAGGCGTGACGGTCACGGTTCCGGACGCATCGACCGTCGCAACAGCCGTGTTGCTGGACTCATAAGTAATGGTTGCGCCCTCAATGGTCGGCGAGAGTGTGGCAGCGTTGGTAAAGGTGAGGTTCTCTGTGGCCCCAACAGTGTAAGTTCTGCCCTCCGACGAATCGAAGGTGAGAGTCGTTGATGTTTTAGAAGCATCTCCCCAAACCACCTCTATCTTGTCGATATACAATGCACCATCATTCGAACGGATACCTATGTATTCATAATCCGCAGTAGGCGTAATCGTCACTGCGGACGTTGAATAGGTGGCAGAACCGATTTTTGTTCCTTGTGTGGAAGAAGAGTAAAGATCCGAAGCGGCTGTATATGCTTCCGATTTACCATAAACATCCACCACACGCCCAGATGTCGTACTACTATTGAAAGTGATGATGATAGACTTCAGTTTTCCTCCTGAAGTCGTGGCCACGATGCCTGAATTATTATTTTTGGAGCGCAGCTGAATACACTTACCATTATTAGAAGCTGCATTCCCCACATAGACAGCGTTGGAAGTAAAGGCCGAGCTGGTAAAACTTCCATACGTCGTGCCGCTACTGGTTATTCCCAAAGAGCTGAGCGTCAGCTCATCCGTGACATCTTCCGCGCTCGCGCTACCCCCCCCGAGGCCGATAAGGGCGAGCAAAGCGCATACATGTAAAATTTTGCTCATAATGATTCGTTATTAAAGAGTTTGAACAATAATATATGGTATAGAAATTTTCCCTTTGAAATCGACCTCAAAGTTATCACTTATTTTCGGATTGAACAAGGGTTTTCTCCCTAAAAAGCAGAAAATTCATCATTTTGCAACACAAACCGCCACAAAGAAGAGGACACGGAAAGCAACAGCTGGAAATCATCGATTTGTTACAAACACGCCCGCACTCCGTTACAAACCATCCCCTGCGCAGGAGATTTTTCCCGTTAACTTTGCCGTCGGAAATCCAAATCACCAACCAATTAACAACATGCGCACCATGAGAAAACTACTTCTTTCATTCATCGTAGTGCTGACCGTCTGCTGGAGCCAGACCGCGCACGCACAGCAAATCGGCAGTGACCAGCTGCGAATCGCCGACCACTTGAGCATCGACGGCAAAGACTATGTGCTCGGGCAGAATCTGATTACGAACCCGAGCTTCAACAAAGTGGACGAGTCGGGCAACATCACAGGATGGACCGTAGGCACCTATGCGGCCATGACCACCAGCAATTTCAACTGGCTCTCAAGCGACGGCCACGACGGAGGTGCCTGCATCCGTTCCCGTTCAAGCAACGGAGCCGCCGGTGCCGGTTCCATCGGCACCCGCTGGAGCATCGAGCCGGGCAAGAAATACTATTTCCGCTACTGGATTAAAGGTGTAACGACGGGAAACGTCTTTGTACCCGTTCTCTCCATCACCGATGCCGAATCGACCAAGGGAGGCGAGAACGAGTACATGGATGCCAGCAATCACGGGCGCACCATGATAGGAAAAAACGGACAGGATCCCGACTCGAAGACACTGGGCAACTCCAACGCCAACGCCGACGGCTCGTGGTGTCTCACCTCCATCGTATTTGATGCCACCGACACACTGACCGGCATCGAGGCCCGCTACTTGCAGTTCAACGCCCGCTGGCTCGGCAACATCTACTACTTCGACGACTTCTATCTCGGCGAGCTGATTGATGCCGAGACGGCCGACCTGAACGAGCTACAGCAACTGGCCGACGCACAGCTGCACACGGAACTGACGGACAACATCACGTCGCTCATGACGCAGGCCAACACGCTCATCACCAGTCTGACGGAATATCCAGGTCTCAGCGACGAGCTTAATGACGTGGTCATCGACGAGCCTGACTTGGACGAGGACGACAATGCCACGCTCCAGGAGTTCTACGACCGTCTCTTCGCTGCCGTCACGCTGACGGAGAACGGATATGAAAGTGCCCAGCAGCTGACCGCCAAAATCAAGGAGGCTCAGCAATACCTGGAAACGACCTCATTCCCCGGTGCCGACGCACTGAGTGAGGCGATGGAGAAAGCAGAGGACTTCGACGCCGGCCATGCCGGCTCCGCACAGGAATACATCGACGCACTGGCTGAACTCAGCGCGGCCATCGAGGCTTACATCAACTCACAGGAGGCATCGCCCGAACATCCGGCCGATTACTCCTATCTTGTGAAACATCCATTCTTCGTCTCCGACGATGCCGCACCGAGCATCAGCGCCACCGGCACCTACATCTATCCGAACGGAGCCAACTACACGAACGGCAGCAAGCCGTCGGATGCCAACAGTGAAGGCTGGTACACGGGCACCAGCGGCGGTGACCAACGCGTGAACTACGTGCAGGGACGCACCTGCTGGAACGCCTGGCGCACCAATTTCGATTACGTCAGCATCAACCAAAACCTGACCGACCTGCCAAATGGATATTATAAGGTATCGGCCGATGTCATCACGCAGCCAGGCTGCGTCACCGACCAGCACGCTTTCGCCACCAGCTCGCTCTACAGCGTCAGCTCGCCCGTGCTTTCCACCGAAGGATGGGTGTACGACGCACCTTACAACGGCACATGGGAAACGCTCACGACCGAGACTCTCATCGTCACCGACGGCAAGCTGACCATCGGTGTCTACGGCACGGGTGACAAGCTCAATGCACCGTCCGTCTACGGCGGCACGAACACGGACTTGCGACGCGGCTGGTTCTGCGCCACCAACTTCCGTCTCTACTACATGGGGCAGACCTCCGAGGCTGACTTGGGCAACATCTACGCCGAACAGCTCAAGACCTACCAGGCCGAGGCCGACACACTGAAACTGGCTGCCGACAAGGCCGCCTACGAACAGGTCATCGCACAATACCCTGCTATCCAGACGCAGGAGGAAATGACAGAGGCTTTCGCCGCCCTCAATGCGGCACGCGCCACAGCCCGGCAGTCGGAAACCGCCTACAAGACCTTCACGACGGGCATCATGGCTACGCTCTCCACAGCTGTCAGCGACGGCACATACACGGGCAACGCTGCTTCCATCGCCAACCGTGCCTTAGACAACGCACAGGCTTACCTCAACTCGGTCGAGGCCACCTACACCGCACTCGCCGACATGACAGCCAGTCTGAATGCGCTCAATACTGACTACCTGCCAGCTCTCACACAGTTGGAAAACCTGAGTCTTACCGACGCAGCCGCCATCGCAGCCCGTCAGGCCACCATCGACCCACAGGTGGCAGAACTCACGCAGGCTGACGAACTGCCGTCCACCGACCACATAGAAGCACTTACCGAAGCCTTGCAGAATGCCCTGACCATCACCACGACAACCGAGCTCATCGTCTCCGGCGCGACCGACTACACACCGCTCCTCGTCAACCCGACCATCGATGACAACCGCGCCACGGGCTGGACGGTGAACCGCATCGTGGGTGACGGCAACAACGCCAAGAGCGGCCAGCAGTTCGACGGACAGAGTGGCTACTACATGGATTCCTATCAGGCCACGACAGGCAGAGTGCGCTACACGGCCAGCCAGACCGTCAGCAACATTCCGAACGGCATCTACCGCGTGCGCGTCATGAACCGCGTGACCGGCGACACAGGCAAGGAAGGTGTGTACGTCTTCGCTTCCGCCACCCCGGCCGACACGCTCTTCGCCCCGGCACATCACGAATACTTCAACTATCAGGAGTGGGTGGACAAGGACATGATTGATCAACTCCCGACGGACGAAGACGGCAATACCATCACGGCGGCCTACATCGAGAAAATCTACGGTGAAGTTTGGGCCGAAGCCGCACAGTACATCTATGAGAACCCGGAGACCACTTCTGGACAACAGTACAACATCTGGTCGGCCAACAACTGCAAAGGCTGGGGATGGTTCTACACCGAAGTGGACTGCGAAGTGACCAACCACGAGATTACGCTCGGCATCACCACCGACTCGATTCTTACGCTCGGCCACACCGACACGCAAGGCGAAGCCTGCGTACCGTTCAGCGGCACTTGGTTCTCTGCCGACAACTGGACACTCACCCTCCTCTCCAACAAGGAGGCAGACTATAATCCCGCCACCGGCATTGCCGACATTCAGGCCGCTCCACAGAGCCGTTCCGGCCTGACGGACGGAATCTACGACCTCAGCGGCCGCCGCGTCGGCACCCGTCTCAGCCGACAGCTGCCGAAAGGCATCTACATCGTCCATCAGGACGGACGGACTCAAAAGGTCTTCATAAAATAATCAGGAATACGACCATGAAACGAAGCATCATCACTCTCATCACCCTGCTCTCCGTCCTTTGCGGCGGAGAGCTCCGGGCCAACACCAGCCAAAGCGTGCCCCAAGTGACCTCGGCAGTCACTCTCGCGTCGGCCGTCGATTACCACATCACCTCGGCCGACGAGCCGTTCGCCACGGCCGGATCCGTCAACATCACGAACGGCGAGGCCGTCGTCATCTTCGATGCCGTCAAACCATCGAAAGTCATCAGCACTTATCTCTCCAACATCTACATCAACGGCGAGCAGGCCGTGAACGACGTGAACTGTCGCGTGGCCATCAACATCAACGGTGCCATCGTCTATCCCCATCCCAACACCACGTTCAATCCGCTGACCGTCTATACGGGAAAGAACTACAGCGGACGACTCTCCCGCAACTTCACCATCTACAACCGCTATACCGACTTAGGCGAGTTCGACAACTGCATCCAGTCATTTCGCCTGCGGCGCGGCTACATGGTCACGCTCGCCACTTCGTCCAACGGACTTGGCTACAGTCGCGTGTGGATTGCCCAAGATGCCGACATCGAGGTACCGGAACTGTCGCTCTACCTTATCAATAAGGTATCCTTCATCCGCGTGTTTGCCTGGAACAAAACATCGAAGCGCGGCAGTGCCTCGGGCGGAACGGGACAGTACAATGCCCTCAACGCCACCTGGTTCTACGACTGGAGTGCAGGCGACCACAATTATGCCGACTACGAATACGTGCCGATGCGTCACCATGTCGGCTGGCCTTCGTTCGAGACCATCAAGAACAACAAATACTCCAACACGGTGCTGGGCAACAACGAACCGGACAACACGGGCGACTCACGCCAAAACCCGGCAGGCTATTCAACTGTCATCGAGAACTGGGAGGACATCTACCAGAGCGGCATGCGTGTGGGCAGCCCGGCTATGGCCAGCAACGTGGACGGATGGCTCGTACCGTTCATGAACCTGTGCAAGCAGCGTAACTATCGCATTGACTTCGTTGCCTTCCACAAATACAGCTACGCCTCCGGCTCATCCTATTCCAACTCTGTCAACAATCTCTACAACAAGTTCCATCGTCCCGTGTGGCTCACGGAGTTCAACTATGGAGCCAACTGGACCAAGGAGACCTCCTGGCCCGACTCCGGACGCGGCAACACGGAAGCCAACCAGAACCACTTCAAGGCAGGACTTCAGAGCATCCTGCCGGCTTTGGAGAACAACTCACATCTGGAGCGTTATTCCATCTACAACTGGGTGCAGGGCTGCCGCTATGTCTATACAAGCGGAGCAGCCACCATCGGCGGCCAATACTACGCCAGCATCACGAGCCATCAGTCCTACACAGGCAACGACAACGTGATTCCGGGCTGGACCTACTGGGCACCGACCGACCTGACGGCGACCTACAGCAAGATTACCCATCACGCCACCTTCGCCTGGCAGTGCCGCAACTACGAAGAGACAGATTCCAGTTTTCTGGAGCGTCTCGACCCGGGAGCCACGGACTGGAAAGTCGTGGCCCGCATCACCAATTTAGAGAACCGCTCGCTCACCTACGACTACGATGACCTGACGGGGCTCTCGGGCTACTTCACCTACCGCATCCACAACTACGACAACGACGGCAATCAGCGGTTCTCCGGCACAGCCTCCTTCACCATCGGAGCCGCTGACGGCGATGAGACACTGCAATATGGCGAAATCACCATTGCCAATCTCGATGCCGTCGACACGCAGTTCTCCACCTCGTTCAGTTCGCAGCCCGCCGTCTTCATGGGCATTCCCACCAACACGAATGCGGATGCAGGGCTGGGCCGTGCCGTTGCCTCCATTGCCAGCGACAAGTTCACTTTCCAGCCATTGCTGTGGAAAACCGCCGGCACGCAGGAACTCACATCGAACGAGACCATCGGCTTCATGGCACTCCCCGAAGGCGACATCATGGAGGAAACCACGGGCCATCGGCTGACCGTCGGCACGGAGAAGGTAAACGGCGACACCTGCGAAGTTGTGTTTGCCGAACCATTCGATGAGGGAGTCACCCCCGTCGTCATCACTGAGTTGCGCCCTACCCTGCGCTCCTATCCGATGATGACCCGCATCTGGGACGTGACGAACACAGGCTTCAAATGCCAGATACTCTACGAACAGGGCTACGGCATTCGCATCAGCACGCGCCAGACGCTCAACTACATCGCCGCTGAACCGGGCGAATATCTGATGCCGGGCGGAAAGCTCCTCACCGCCGGCCGTTCCGACACGCCGCTCTACGGCAACACTTACAAGAAGGTGGGCTACTTCGACGAGGACGGTGATTCACTCCGCTTCCTCAATCCCATCATCTTTGCCAACATTCAGAAAGCACTGCTGCCGACAGGTTCGTTTCTGCGCCTGCAGAGCAACGTCACCGAGCGTGATACCGACGGCAACCGGCTTGTTGTCGGCAGTCGCATCCGCAGACAAGTGGATGCATCAGCCACCGATGTGAACCCGACGGACAAGGCCACTGCCGAGACCATCGGATGGATGATTCTGAGCGACGACACCGACCCCGAGCGCACGACCGGCATCGACGACATCTCCACCGACCGTGTGATTCACGCCCAGACAACGCCGACACTCGACGTGAGCGTCATCAACCACATCGTCTACGTGCGTGACATCGAACACTTCCAGCTCTACAAAGCCGACGGCACCCGCGTGGCTGAGAATGCCACCCAAGAACCGGGACTCTACATCGTGCGAGTAGGCAGCCAAAGCTGCAAAGTATTGATTCGTTGAACATCCAACAGCAGAAGCAATGACAAAATCATCACTCATATTGAACTTCCTGCTGACACTGCTTCCAGCCAGTAGCACACTGGCCGAAAGCCAGCCAGCTGCCGACGGCAACAGCCTCAGCATCGACGGGAGCCGCACGGAAATCACCTACAATCCGATGATTTTCGGACAGTTCATCGAACACTTCGACAACCAAGTCTACGGAGGCATCTTCGACCCCGGCAATCCGCTCAGCGATGCCGACGGGTTCCGCACCGATGTGATGCAGGCCATCCGCGACATCCATACGCCCATCGTGCGCTGGCCGGGCGGCTGCTTCGTGTCCACCTACCACTGGGTGGGCGGCGTGGGAGCCGAACGTACTCCCGCCTACGACAAGGCATGGCAGGTGGAAGACCCCAACACATTCGGCACGGACGAGTACATCACCTGGTGCCGGAAAATCGGAGCCGAACCGTTCATCTGCACCAATGCCGGCACAGGCACGCCGGAGGAAATGAGCGACTGGGTGGAATACTGCAACCTGAGCATCGGGAAATGGGGACGGATGCGCATGGCCAACGGCCACACAGAACCCTACAACGTGAAGTACTGGAGCATCGGCAATGAGAACTGGGGCGGCCACGAACTGGGTGCCAAGACCGTTGACGAATGGGGGCCGCTCGTGTGTGAGTCGGCCAAGCTCATGCGGAGCGTCTGCCCCACGCTCAAGCTTTTCGCAGCCGCCACCTCGAACAAGGCATGGACACTGCCGCTGCTGAAAGCCGCCGGCAAGCACATCGACTACGTCTCCATCCACGGCTATTGGGATCCGCTCTTCCATGTGAACAATCCATCTTCCTACATCCAGTGCATGATGAGGACAGAGAAGCCGGAGCAGGATATTCTCAACACCATCGGCATTCTCGACGAGGCAGGATTCGGCGGCGGGAAAATCAAAATCGCCTATGACGAATGGAATCTCCGCAACTGGCACCATCCCTGGCACGGCAACTTCCGTCGCGGCTTCGACATCGCCGCCCGGCGCAAGAACGACATCGCCAGTACCTATACGATGGCCGATGCCCTGTTCTCAGCCTGTTTTCTCAACGCCTGCCTGCGCCACAGCGACATTGTGCAGATGGCCTGTTTCTCACCCATCGTCAACACACGTGGTGCCATCTTCGTTCATCCCAAGGGCATTGTCCGCCGCACCACCTACTGGACCTTCCACATGTTCACCAACCTGCTGGAAAAGCAGATGGTTCCCATCCGACTGAACGCCTCACCACTGACCGACGGAAAGAGCTCAACGCCTGTTCTCGATGCCGTTCTGACCTCCAACCCCGAGCACACGCACTACGTGCTGGCCGTGGTCAACAAAGACCCTGAGCACTCGCAGCCACTGACCATTGACTTCCAGGCATTGGGCATCAAAGCCAAGACGAAGCTCCAGGCCACCGTACTGTCGGGACGCACCGTCGATGACTACAACGATATCGGAGCAGAAAACCGCGTCGTACCTCACGAGGAGACACTTGCCGTGAAGGCTTCCTCCATCATGCTGCCCGCCCATTCTCTCTCAATGATTGTCATTGAAAAAACAAGTAAATAACCAAAATCAACTACTTCAAATTCACGCTACAATGAAACATTTATTGCTCAAGTCCGTGGCACTTGCCACCATCCTATCCCTTCCGCTTTCAGGAAGCGCACAAACCGAACCCACGTTCGACCAGACAACCGCCAGCATCAGCGATTTGTCCGCAGCACAAACCGCAGACACCGATGCCTTCACCTGCCTTTCCGGCGACTATACGATTGAGATGCAGGGAACGGCCGATTCACAGATTCTCCTGCCGATTACCAAATACACCTCCCTGCAATATACTCCTACGGCTACAGGACTCGTCCGTATCATCTGCAAGGACGGCACATTCTATGCCTACGAATACGACGAAAGCCTTGGCTTTGAATACAAAGGTGAAGTAACCACGACCACCAGCGTCGCCTACCCTACACAGAACAGTTCAACCGTTGATGATACCGGTGTGAACCTGCTGACCAACGGCGGATTTCCGAACGCAGGAAACTTGGTCGGCAGCTACACAGACCGATGGAAGTTGCCGGCTCCTTGGGTTATCTCTGATGAGAGTCTCTACGGAAGCTTCCGCGTTTCCTACAACAAATACGCCTATTTCAATACCTATGCCTTCGTCTGGCGTACCGATGGTTCCTATCAGGGCAAATACTTCTATCAACCCATGGAAGACAGCAAACTGCAAGCCAATGCCAAATATCAAGTTCTGCTCAAACTGGCACAGAACACCAATGGTCCCGGCATCTACAGCATCCGCTTAGGTTCAACGGCCGGCGGAAACGAATACGCCTCTGCATCCATGACCGTCAAAAATGGAACCAATGCCAATTACAGAGTAGAGCTCGAAACACCCGACGAAGTGGCTGAGACCACCTATTTCTCTGTGTACAACGAGGCAGCATGTAACGTTTCAAATACAAACAAAGCCTGCACGCAGATTGACTACTTCATTCTGTCGGAAGCCATCAAGGCCGTGGGCATCACGAATGCCACCGATGTGGTTTATGTGGTGGGAGCCTACGGGCCGGAACTGACAGAAGCCCAGAAGCGTACCGTAGCACTGGACGGGCTCAACACGGCCATCACAGAGGCCGGAAGCGTGGTAACCGCATACAAATTGTTTGAAGGCGACGAGGCGTTCCACATCTCGGACAGCGCAATTGGTGACTTAGAGGATGCCATCATCGATGCCTCCCAAACCGCAGAAGACGACGATGCCACAGCCACAGAAATTGAGACTGCCACTACAACCTTGCAGGCAGCCGTCAGCACACTGCAGAACACAGAGTACAACCAACCGGGTGATGACGACCGCTTCAACATCGTGATGAACGACAATCCTACAAGCAACTCCAGCATTGCAGGTCATCCTGTCTCAGTCAATACCGACGAAAGCCGATTCATCTTCACATTCGAAAAGGATGCCAACTACATCCAGGCCTTCCGCTTCATTCCTGTCGACACCCTCCTCCACGGATATATCCTCTCCTTCCTCACCCCCGACGGAACGACGACCTACATCGGCACAGCCTCGGGCAATGAATATCTCCTGCGCTTCACCACCACACAGGAGAACGCAGTCGTATTCCAACTCAACATGACCGGCACGGAAGGGCTGTACAACCTGCTGAGTGTCAAGGTAAACTCAAAGGCAGGCGCCAGCACCGACAAAGGTTTCTGGATTCCAACCTCGGATACGAAGAACATCGACCTCAAGATTACAGCCGCCACGAAGGCCACTGCCGGCATGACCATCAGCGACGCGCACTATGCCACGTTCATCGCCCCATTCATCACGACCCTTCCCGACGGTGTGGAAGCCTATATGGTGAGCGGCGTGGAGAGCGATGAGACAACACTGGTGCTCACACCCGTTGTGAATACCATTCCAGCCAATACCCCGGTCGTGCTCTACAGTGCGACAACCATCGACCAAACCGCATCGGGCTGGGGACAAGGTCAAGCCACTTCCTCCGCCCTCATCACCTCCTACACCACAGACCTGCTGACCGGCGTGTATGCACAAACCGCAGCTCCGAACGGCAGCTATGTTCTACACAATCAGACTGAAGGAGTCGGTTTCTACTTGGTGGACACCAGCGTAGCCGCCCCGAATGTACCTGCCAACCGTGCCTACCTCACGCTGCCTGAAGGCAACGGCACCATCAAGGCTCTGCACTTCAGCCATGAGGACGACGGCACCGCCAATGCCATCCGCACGACGCTCAGCTCCGGGAATGGCATCACGGTCATCTACAATGCCTCGGGCATGCCACTCCATCGGTTGGAGCATGGACTCAACATCGTGCGTCTGAGCGACGGCACAACACACAAGGTGTACGTGAAATAAAGAAGAAATTGTTAAGCATCTTCATAGATTTGTTAGTTAATTAGTTAGTCCCTTTCCCCGCAAATCCCGCTCCGAAGCGTCGGAGCGGGAGTGGGAAAGCGGGTTGACATCCCGAAAAAAACAAAGAACTCATGAAAAAGCCATATATCACTCCCCACATCTCAACATCCATCTGCCTGCAAGAGCTGCCGCTCTGTGCATCCCTCAGCGTCGTCAACTCCACATCAAACGGTGATAACGCGCTCATCCACAGCCGGAACGACTATACAGAGGAAGACGAAGAAATCATGGAAATCATAGCCGAAGAACAGGGAACCGACAATCAGTGGGGCGACATCTGGTGAGCCCCATCCGTCTCAGACGGAGCATGATGGCAAACTCTTCGGAGAAAAGTCCCATGCTCCGCCTGAAAAATTTCCGAATCAGACTGATTTCTTGAAAAACGAACGCGTTCGTTTTCCGGAACGAACGTCTTCATTCCACCGAACGAACGCGTTCGATAGACGCGAAATCCGCGCAGTCCGCGTCTGTGATGTGCGGAGTTCGGAATGACCATTGCGCGGGTAAAGTCAAAAACACTGCGGAGCACAAATTTTTCCGTTCCGCAAAAAAACTCCATTCCACAGCAACTCTGATACGAAAAATTTCCGTAATTTTACAGCAAACACCTCATTCTCTCCATTTTGTTCATTCTCATCCACGACCATGCGACGACTGTTTACCCTGCCTCTCCTTGTCATCTTCTGCACTGCGGCCCGGCCTCAGCAACTGAGCCGGATTGACATGCCGAACTCCGAGCAGATGCCCACGGCTTTTGTCCACCGCTTTCTGGAGGACAGGGACGGATTCATGTGGTACGCCACCAGCGGCGCAGGCTTGTGCCGTGACAACGGCTACCAGATAGACGTGTTCCGCACGACCACCGACAACGGCCGGCTGTTCGGACAGGACATCATCTGCATGGACGCAGACAGCGCAGGCAACATCTGGTTCGGAACGGAAAAAGGTCTCTACGTGCTGACCCGCAAAGATTACAGCATCAGAGGCTCGGATGTGAGTGGGCTGGAGAGCGGAAGCATTTCCGCCATCCACGTCGTACGCAGCCGCAACGAGGTGTGGGTGGCCAGCGGCACCACCATCTACCGTTTGAGCGGGGAGGGGCAGTTGCTCCGCACCTATCCGTCAGTGTGGCAGGGCAAGGAAGTCTATCTGTCCAATTTCTACGAAGACAGCCGAGGACAGCTGTGGCTCACCCAGTGGCGCGGCGGCCTGCTCAGCTTCGACCGCCGTCAGAATCGCTGGATTCAGCGCAACTGGCCTCTTGCGGCCAGCCCCAACGACCTGCTTGAGACAGGACAGAAAGACCTGTACTGGGTGGCTACATGGGGCGCAGGCATCGTTCTCTTCCACGCAGGCGACATGACATCGGCAGACAGAACCGAACGCCTCTCCTCCATCTGGAATCCATCGGCCGACGGCTCCAGTCCGGCGAAAATCGTCGGTCTGCTGAAAGACTGGCACACAGGCCTGATTTGGGCAACGACGGTGGACGGAGCCGTCGCCTTCGACGAACAAAGCGGCCACCGGCTCCGTCCGCACGACACATCGCAGCTCATTTCCGACAAACACGAAAACGTGGACGGCATCTACCAAGACCACCGCGGCAACATCTGGGTGGCCAGCAGCTCGCCGCGCACGTATGTGCTGACTCCCGCCACTTTCGAGGGCAACCGCTACAGCAGCCGGAGCCGCGATACCGGGCACGGACTCGTGGCCTACTCCATTGCCAACGAGGGCAGCGGCATCTGGATGGCCAACCCACAGATGGGCGTGACCTACTACTCCAGGGCAGACAGCTCGCTGACCGTTGCCCACAATCTCGAAGGAGAACCGCTGAATTTTGTCCACGTGCTGCGGCAATGCTTGAAGCAGAACGGCGTGTGGGTGGACTCACGCGAACGGCTCTACCGCGTCTGGCACGAGGGAACGGCCATTCGGAGCGAACTGATTGTGGCACTGAAGGAGGACATTCACAGCCTCTGCGAGAATCCGGAAGGTGAGCTCTGGATCGGCACTGACCACAGTTGCCTGCTG
The DNA here is from genome assembly GCA_964415385.1 of uncultured Bacteroidaceae bacterium. Classification (GTDB taxonomy): domain Bacteria; phylum Bacteroidota; class Bacteroidia; order Bacteroidales; family Bacteroidaceae; genus UBA3839. The sequence goes on along the minus strand of CAYPZK010000025.1, from coordinate 10,478 downwards.
AAAAACATCCACAACGGAAATCTCATCTCCATTGCCAACAACGTGGGCAACGTGAACGCCATCTGCTCCGTCAACGCAGGCCGTGCCTACCTCATCAGCGACAACTCGAAGCTCATCAGCGCAGGCAAAGGCATGAAACCCCGCACGCTGGCCACGCGCCAAGGATTGTCGGACTTAGCGGCGGACGGCAGCACCATCTGGATGAGCACGTATGACGGCTATGTGCTGGCATTCGACACGAAGCGCGGCACGTGGGTGGACAACGCTTTTCCGAACAGCAGCGACCGGACGGCCATCCAACACATCGGTATTGACCGCAACGGCCACATCTGGGCTCTGTCGGAGCTGAAGGTGATGGAATACGTTCCGTCCACCGGCATCCTCCACACTTTCAACTGCTCCGACCCCGCTATCCGCATGGATTTCTTCAAAAGCATGGACTTTCACCACGGTGACACCGTCCTGATTGGCGGTGCACCTGCCGCCTGCGCCATCAAGTCGTCGGCCATGACCGAGGCCGAAAGCCTGCCTCCACGCGTCACCTCCATCCGCATGGAACTCAGCAGCACGGCAAACCACGACCAGAACGCGGACACCCGCCAAATCCAGATGAGCGGCGAGAGGAGAACGGTGGACGTACCGGCCACCTGCGTGAACGTCGATATCATGCTCTCCACGCTGGACATCGTGCGGGCCGGAAGCATCTCCTTCGCTTACCGCATCCGTGAACTCGACAAGACGTGGATTTATCTGGCACATGGCCTGAACGTGGTGCGGCTCACCAACCTGCACAAGGGACGGTACACGATGGAGGTGATGGCCACCGACCGCAACGGCATCTGGGGGCAGCCGCACACATGCCTGACCATCAACCGCCTGCCGGCATGGTGGGAGAGCTGGTGGGCTGAAACCATTTATGCCCTGACAGGCACGGTTCTGATTGTCTTCGTCCTCGCACTGCTATGGCACCGTCAACGCCGTCGCAGACAGGAGGAAATCGACCGCAAGGTGACGGAATTCCAATTCCGTTTCTTCACGAACGTCAGCCACGAACTGCGCACGCCGCTCACGCTGATCATGACTCCGCTCGAATCGCTGCGGCAGGCTTTCTCCGCCGACAAGGCCCGGGAGGTGCTGCCCGTGGTCTATGACAATGCCCGCAACCTGTTGACGTTGGTCAACCGCCTCTTGGACTTCCGCCGCATCGAGACGGGTGAGGAGCAACTGAACTTGTCGGACGGCGACGTGTTCGACTTTCTCCGCTCAGAGATGGCCGCTTTCCAGCCGATGGCTGAAAAGAAGCGCATCTACCTGCACTGCGACGTGCCGCAACAAGCACTCTACATGAAGTTCGATCATGTGAAGCTCCACCACATCATGAGCAACCTGCAGTCGAACGCCCTGAAATTCACGAATGAGGAAGGAAGCGTGACGCTCTCCGCCAGCCACAACCGACCGCAGGGAACGCTACTCATCAAGGTGGCTGACACGGGCATCGGCATCAGCCAGACCGACCTGCCGCATGTATTCGACCGTTTCTACCAGTCGGCCGACGCGGACAAGCGCAATCGTCAAGCCGGCGGCTTCGGCATCGGCCTGCATATCGTGAAGGACTACGTGGAGAAGCACGGGGGCAGCATCACCGTGGAGAGTCAAGAACATCAGGGCACCACCTTCAGCGTGACACTGCCGACGCGAATCGAGGCAGAGCAACGGACCGGGACGGAGCGGAACAAAGCCGGTAGGGAACGGAACGGCGGCACGAAAGGAACTGCGGGAGCAGTCTTGCGCAGCAATCGCCACACGGTGTTGTTGGTGGACGACCAGAAGGATTTCTGCACATTTCTGTCGGCCGAACTCAAGAACGACTATGACATTCTGGAAGCTGCCGACGGGGTGCAGGCCGAGCAGATGGCTAACGAAAACGTGGTCGACATCGTCGTGAGCGACGTGATGATGCCGGAGATGGACGGATTCGAGCTGTGCCGGCGACTGAAAGAGAACGAGCGCACTTCGCACATCTTCGTCATCCTGCTCACGGCCAAGAGCGGGCAGGAAAGCGAACTGGAGGGCTACACGGCGGGAGCTGACTGCTACCTGTCCAAACCGTTCAACATGACCATTCTGCGCAACCGCATCGAACACTTCACCGACATTCAGCAGAAACGTTTCCGTCAGTTCAGCAGCGACAAGGAAATCCACGTGGAGCAGTTGGATATCTCGACGCTTGACCAGAAGATACTCAACCACGCCATCCAGCTGGTGGAGACGCACATCGGCGACGAGAACTACAGCATCGAGGACTTCAGCAGCGACATGTGCATGAGCCGGATGAACCTCTACCGCAAGCTCCAGTCCATTGCCGGACAGACACCACTGGAGTTCATGAAGGCCATCCGACTGAAGAAAGCTGCCTGCCTGCTGCGTGAAGGGGAGCTGTCGGTCACGGAAATCTCGGAGAGGGTGGGATTCGGCACGCTCCGCAATTTCCGCAAGAACTTCAAGGACTTTTTCGGAGTGGTACCTTCTGAGTACCACTAATCCCAGCCATCCACGTTCGAAAGAAAGCATCAAAAAAAAGAAGAGAACGCGCCCGGAACAGGTGGTTCTCTTCTTTTATATCATAAGATATGTAGCGGAGCCGGCCATTGCTCCGCACGCACTCAGTCGGCCAGCTTGGCCTTGATGAACTCGCGGTTGAGGCGGGCGATGTTGGAGATGGTCTCGCACTTCGGGCAGACAGCCTCGCAGGCACGCGTGTTGGTGCAGTTGCCGAAGCCGAGCTCGTCCATCTTGGCCACCATCGCCTTGGCGCGCTTGGCGGCTTCGGGACGTCCCTGCGGCAGGAGGGCGAACTGGCTCACCTTGGAGCTGACGAAGAGCATGGCGGAACCGTTCTTGCAGGCGGCCACGCAGGCTCCGCAGCCGATGCAGCTGGCACAGTCCATAGCCTCGTCGGCGTTCTGCTTCGGGATGAGGATGGCATTGGCATCCTGCGGGGCTCCCGTGCGGACATCCACATAGCCTCCGGCCTGCATGATTTTGTCGAAGGCCGTGCGGTCCACCATGCAGTCTTTGATGACCGGGAAACCGGCGGAGCGCCACGGCTCCACGGTGATGGTCTCGCCGTCGTGGAAGCGGCGCATGTAGAGCTGGCAGGTGGTGGCACCGCGCTCTGTCTTGCCGTGCGGCGTTCCGTTGATGTAGAGCGAGCACATGCCGCAGATGCCTTCGCGGCAGTCGTGGTCGAACACGAAGGGTTCTTTGCCCTCCTCAATGAGCTGTTCGTTGAGGATGTCGAGCATTTCGAGGAAGGAGGTGTCGTCCGGGATGTCCTTCATCTCGTGGGAGTCGAAGTGGCCTTTGTCCTTCGGGCCGTTCTGCTTCCAATATCTGATTGTGAATGATATGTTCTTGGCCATAGCTTAGTTCTTGTAATTACGTGTTTGTACCTTGATTGCCTCGTATTCGAGCGGTTCCTTGATGAGTTCCGGAGCCACCGTGTCGCTGCCTTTGTATTCCCAGCAGCCTACGTAGAAGTAGTTCTTGTCATCGCGCTTGGCTTCGCCTTCCTCCGTCTGGTATTCCTCGCGGAAGTGGCCGCCGCAGCTCTCGTTGCGCGAGAGTGCGTCGTAGGCGATGAGCTGACCCATGGTGAAGAAGTCGCGCAGATGAACGGCCTTGTCGAGCTCGACGTTGAGTCCTTCCTTCGTGCCCGGAATGAAGAGGTTGGTGTCGAATTCCTTGCGGAGCTCATGGATGAGCTTGAGACCTTCCTCCAGCCCTTCCTTGGTGCGTCCCATGCCGACGTGCTCCCACATGATGTGTCCGAGTTCCTTGTGGATGGAATCGACGGAGCGCTTGCCCTTGATATTCATGAGGCGGTCCATTTCGGCGGCCACTTTCTTCTCGGCTTCATCGAACTCCGGCCGGTCGGTCGGCACTTTCGGCCAGATGGCCTGGTCGGCCAGGTAGTTCTGAATGGTGTAAGGGAGCACGAAATAGCCGTCGGCCAGACCCTGCATGAGCGCACTGGCACCGAGGCGGTTGGCTCCGTGGTCGGAGAAGTTGCACTCGCCGATGGCGAAGAGTCCCGTGATGGAAGTCATGAGCTCGTAGTCCACCCAGATGCCGCCCATCGTGTAGTGGATGGCAGGATAGATCATCATCGGGTTGTAATACTTCACTCCGTTGATTTCGCGTGCCAATTCTCCGGGGTTCACATCGGTGATTTCCTCATACATGTCGAAGAGGTTGCCGTAGCGCTGACGGATGACGTCGAGACCGAGACGCTCGATGCTTTCGGAGAAATCGAGGAAGACGGCCAGGCCGGTGTTGTTCACGCCGAAGCCCTTGTCGCAGCGTTCCTTGGCGGCGCGGCTGGCCACGTCACGCGGCACGAGGTTGCCGAAGGCTGGATAACGGCGCTCCAGATAGTAGTCGCGGTCCTCCTCCGGGATGTCGCTTCCCTTGATTTCGCCTTTTTGCAGTTTCTTGGCATCCTCCAATTTCTTAGGCACCCAGATGCGGCCGTCGTTGCGGAGCGACTCCGACATGAGCGTGAGCTTCGACTGCTTGTCGCCGTGTACGGGGATGCAGGTCGGGTGAATCTGCACGTAGCAAGGATTGGCCATGAGAGCGCCCTTGCGGTAGCACTGCACGGCAGCCGTGCAATTGCATCCCATGGCGTTGGTGGAGAGGAAATAGGTGTTGCCATAGCCGCCGGTGGCGATGACCACGGCGTTGGCGCTGAACCGCTCCAGCTTGCCCGTGACGAGGTTCTTGGCGATGATGCCGCGTGCGCGTCCGTCCACGATGACGAGGTCTTCCATCTCGTAGCGGGTGTAGAGCGTGACGCTGCCCGCGTGCACTTCTTTCATGAGGGCGGAATAGGCTCCGAGCAGGAGCTGCTGGCCCGTCTGACCCTTGGCGTAGAAAGTACGGCTCACCTGAGCACCGCCAAACGAGCGGTTGGCGAGCGTGCCGCCGTATTCGCGGGCGAACGGAACGCCCTGCGCCACGCACTGGTCGATGATATTGTTGCTCACCTCGGCCAGACGATAGACGTTGGCCTCGCGGGCGCGGTAGTCGCCGCCCTTCACGGTGTCGTAGAACAGGCGGTAGATGGAGTCGCCGTCGTTCTGGTAGTTCTTGGCCGCATTGATACCGCCCTGTGCGGCGATGGAGTGTGCGCGGCGCGGGGAGTCCTGGATGCAGAAGTTCAGCACTCTGAATCCCATTTCGCCGAGCGATGCGGCGGCCGAGGCTCCGGCCAGTCCGGTTCCGACGACGATGACATCGAGCTTCAGCTTGTTCTTCGGGTTCACCAGGCGCTGATGAGCTTTATAGTTGGTCCATTTTTCGGCAACCGGCCCTTCGGGTATTCTTGAATTGATTGTAGTCATGATGTTTGTCCGTTAAAAAAAGAGATGAAACAAAAACAGGGGCGCGCTCAGCAGCCCGTGCCACAGCAAACACTTCCTTCTCCGCAGCATCCTCCGGCGCAGGCACCGGCGAGGGAAGGTGCAAGACCCGTTGCGAAGGCAACGACCACGGCGAGGAAAAGCAGAACGAGCAGGGTGGCATAGATGATGCCGATGCACCGCCAGCGGGCAAACCATACGTTGCCGCTCCAGCCGAGCGTCTGGATGGCGCTCCAGAAGCCGTGGGTGAGGTGAAACCAGAGAGCCGCCAGCCAGATGACGTAGAGGACTACATAGACCGGACAACTGAACGTCTGATAGATGTAGCCGAAGCCGTCCGTGGCTTCAAGCCCGCCCTGCATAGGATTGCCGATGAGCTCGGCAAACATCATGTTGTACCAGAAGTTGAACAGGTGGAGCAGCAGGCCGAGCACGATGATGACGCCGAGGGCGAACATGTTCTGCGATGCCCATTCCACCTTCGCAGGCTTGTCTGTCACTGCATAGCGGTTGTTGCCGCGGGCCTTCCGGTTTTGCAGCGTCAGGAGAATGGCGTAGATGAAATGAATGAGCACGAGCGCGGCCAGAGCGACCGTGCCCGCCACGGCATACCAGTTGCTGCCGAGGAACTCACAAATCATGTTGTAGCCTTCCCTTGAGAACAACGCCACGACGTTCATGCACGCGTGGAACGTCAGGAAGAGAATGAGCGCGATGCCGGTCACCGACATCACCACTTTTCTTCCGATTGAAGAGTTACATAACCACATAAATGTTTGTTGATTTTAAGAATGAATATTGGATTTGTTGATTTTTCCGTTCAACCACATGGAAACGAGCGGACTTGCCGCCGGCAGCCCCGCGGACACGCCCCTCAGTTCTGCAAAAGTAAGGATTTTTGCAGACACCGCCAATAAAAAGCGGAAAAAATTACTTTCTTTGTTCTTCCACACCGATTTTTTCTTTACCTTTGCAGCATGAATGTCAACTGGAGAAAGACCATCATGAAGCAATTCCTCACTCCCCTCCTCGCCCTCTGCCTCGCCACCGCTCAGGCACAAGTCACGGCCGACCGCGTGCCGCAGCAGAGCGTGCAGGCCCGACAGCCGGTGCAGACGGCCGCCACGCCACACCAGGAAATCGTGCGCGAGACCATCCGTTTCGGTTATCTCAGCTACGAAGAGGCTCTCCGCAACATGCCCGGCTACGAGGCCGCGCAGAAGCAGATTGCCGATATGCACAAGGCCTACGAGCAGGAGCTGCAACACAACAAAGAGCAGTTCTCGAAGCAGTTCGCCGAATACGTGGAAGGCCAGCAGACCTTCCCTGAGAACATCCTGCGCAAGCGGCAGAAAGAGCTGGAGCAGCTGATGGAAGGCTCTCTCTCCTTCAAGGAGGAAGCCCGCCAGCTCCTCGCGCAGAAGGAGGAAGAAGTGATGAAACCGCTCCGCGAACGCCTCGCCACCGCCATCCACAACGTCGGTATGGAGCGCAACTACGCCTTCGTGGTCAATATCGACAACAACGCCTACCCTTTCATCAACGGCGGCATCGGCGACGACATCACAGCCGACGTCATGAAGATTCTGGCCAAGTAATTCACACATTTTCCTTTCCCCCGATTTTCCTTGTCACCCATCGGCGTTTTTGATTCCGGCTACGGCGGACTGACCATTCTCGATGCCATCCGCCGGCAGTTGCCCGAGTACGACTACCTCTACTTGGGCGACAATGCCCGTGCGCCCTACGGCACACGCTCCTTTGAAATCGTCTATGAGTTCACGCTGCAAGCCGTCAAGAAGCTCTTCGACTTCGGCTGTCCCCTCGTCATCCTGGGCTGCAACACAGCCTCGGCCAAGGCGTTGCGCACCATTCAGCAGACCTACCTCCCCACCGCCGCGCCCGACCGCCGCGTGCTGGGCGTCATCCGCCCCACCACCGAAGTCATCGGCCGCCTCTCCCACAACCACCACATCGGCGTGCTGGCCACCGAAGGCACCATCAAGTCGCGCAGCTACAACATCGAAATCGAGAAGCTCTTCCCCGGCTCCGTCGTCACCGGCCTTGCCTGCCCCATGTGGGTGCCGCTCGTAGAGACAGGCGAATTCGACAAGCCCGGAGCCGACTACTTCGTGCGCGAGCGCATCGACCGCCTCATGGCCACCGACCCCCACATCGACACCATCATCCTCGGCTGCACCCACTACCCGCTCCTGCTCCCAAAAATCAGGCAATACACCCCGGACGGCGTACAACTCGTGCCGCAAGGCCAGTATGTGGCCTCCAGCCTGGCCGACTACCTGCACCGCCACACCGACATGGCCGCACGCCTCACCCGCGGCGGCAGCTGCCGTTTCTTCACCACAGAGTCAGCCGACCGCTTCAGCGAATCCGCCACCGTCTTTCTTCAAGAGCAGATTGCCGTGGAGCACATCACGCTCTGACTTCTTCTCTCTCTTTTCCCTCCCACACTTTTTTCACGCGTCTGTTCTGCGAATTTCATGCGCCTGTTCTGTGAAGAAAGCGCACGGAGTGCCGCCATGCAGACCGCACCGGCTTCACGGATGTGCGCCTCCTGCGCCCTGTGGAAAAGGCGGAGGGAAGGCATCGGAAGGAAACGGAAAGAAATCTGACGGGCAGAAGTGGAGATATGGATGCTTTTTGCAAAGTTCCCAACCCGCAAGGCTGACATTTTGAAAGCGAAGGTGTTAAAAGCAGGACATATTTGCATTTCCATACGGAAAAATTTTGATAATTTGCTAAAAATTCAGAACTTTGCAGTCAAATTGAAGAAAAACAGACAATCTATGGCAGAAGAATTGGAAATCAAAGAACTGAACGAGGTGGCCGTGCGCTTTTCGGGCGACTCAGGTGACGGCATGCAGCTGGCCGGCAACATATTCTCCACGGTCTCGGCGACTGTGGGCAACAGCATCAGTACATTTCCCGACTATCCAGCCGACATCCGTGCTCCGCAAGGCTCACTGACGGGCGTGAGCGGATTCCAGGTGCACATCGGTGCGGATGTGGTCTATACGCCGGGCGACCGCTGCGACGTGCTCGTGGCCATGAACGCCGCCGCGCTCAAGACGCAGTACAAGTACGCCAAGCCGGGCGCGGCCATCATCATCGACACCAATTCCTTCGGCCCGGCCGACCTGAAGAAGGCCGCGTTCGCCACGACGGATCCGCTGGGGGAGATGGGCATCGACAAGGACCGCGTCATCGCCTGCCCGATGACCGACATGGTGAAGGCATGCCTGAAGGATTCGGGCATGGAACCGAAAGCCGTACTGAAGTGCCGCAACATGTTTGCACTCGGGCTGGTGTGCTGGCTCTTCGACCGCGATCTTGACATTGTCTTCAGTTTCCTGCGCGAGAAGTTCGCCAAGAAGCCGGCTGTGGCCGAGGCCAACATCCGGGTGGTGCAAGCAGGCTATGACTACGGGCACAACACGCATTCGGGCGTGTCCAATGTCTATCGCATCGAGTCGAAGACGAAGGTTCCGGGACGCTACATGGACATCACGGGCAACAAGGCCACGGCCTACGGCTTCATCGCCGCCGCCGAGAAAGCCGGTCTCCGCCTCTACCTCGGCAGCTATCCGATTACGCCGGCCACCGACGTGCTTCACGAACTGGCGAAGCACAAGTCATTAGGCGTGACCACGGTGCAGTGCGAAGACGAAATCGCGGGCTGCGCCTCGGCTGTCGGAGCCGCCTTCGCCGGTGCATTAGGCGTGACGAGCACGTCGGGTCCCGGCATCTGCCTGAAGAGCGAGGCCATGAACCTGGCCGTGATGATGGAACTGCCGGTGGTGGTGCTCGACGTGCAGCGCGGCGGTCCAGCCACGGGGCTGCCCACCAAGTCGGAGCAGACCGACCTGCTGCAGGTGCTCTTCGGCCGCAACGGCGAGAGTCCGATGCCTGTCATCGCAGCGGCCAGCCCCGTCGATTGCTTCGACGCTGCCTATCAGGCCTCGAAGATGGCACTCGAACACATGACACCGGTGGTGCTCCTCACCGACGCGTACATTGCCAACGGCTCGGCGGCGTTCCGTCTGCCGAACCTCGACGACTATCCGGCCATCCGGCCGCCTTACGTACCCGAAGAGCTGAGAGGCTCATGGACTCCCTACATGCGCAATGCCGAGGGCGTGCGCTACTGGGCCGTGCCGGGACGTGAGGGATTCACCCACGTGCTCGGCGGCCTGGAGAAAGACAACGCCACGGGAGCCATTTCCACCGACCCGGAGAATCACGACCTGATGGTGCGCCTGCGCCAGCAGAAGATAGACCGCATCCCCGTGCCCGACCTCGAAGTGGACGGCGACCCGGACGCAGACCTGCTCATCGTGGGCTTCGGCGGCACTTACGGCCATCTGCACGCCGCGATGGACGAAATGCGGAGCGAAGGCAAGAAGGTGGCTCTCGCCCACTTCAAATACATCAACCCGCTGCCGAAGAACACGGCCGAGGTGCTGCGCAAATACCCGAAAGTGGTGGTGGCCGAACAGAACATGGGGCAGCTCGCCGCCTACCTGCGCATGAAGGTGGACGGTTTCGTGCCGAAGCAGTTCAACCAGGTGAAAGGCCAGCCGTTCGTCGTAGCCGAACTCGTGAGCGCGTTCAACGCCCTGCTCTGATTCCCCGTTCTCCGATTCCAACCGCAAAAAACAGAAGACAATGACATACGAAGCAAAAGATTTCAAGAAGGGACAGCCGCGTTGGTGTCCCGGATGCGGTGACCATTTCTTCCTCGCATCTCTCCATAAGGCTATGGCGGAAATCGGCGTGCCGCCCTACGAGACCGCAGTCATCTCCGGCATCGGCTGCTCCAGCCGACTGCCCCACTATATGGCCACTTACGGAATGAACACCATCCACGGCCGTGCGGCAGCCATCGCCACCGGCGTGAAGGTGACGAACCCTCACCTCACCGTCTGGCAGGTGAGCGGCGACGGCGACGGACTCGCCATCGGCGGCAACCACTTCATCCATGCCAACCGCCGCAACATCGACCTCAACATGATTCTCCTCAACAACCGCATCTAC
>CAYPZK010000024.1:0-50581 GCA_964415385.1 uncultured Bacteroidaceae bacterium | reverse complement strand
TTCGCTAATCACCAAATTTTTAAGCATTTATAATTCATCGAACTCACGTTATTTAGCAAGCAACGGATAACAATATGGCTCTATGGCATATAACAAAAAAGGAAGCCCGGATGAGCCTCCTTATGTATAAATGTACATCAAAGTAAAAAGTCAATTGTCAGAAGTGGAACGCATAGTTGTCTGTATGCTTTGGCCTGTCAAGTTTGATGTGCCCTTCATCAGGTGAACTGGTCAGACTTCTTTCCAATGATTTAGACTCTACGTCCTTCAGTTCATTGGGGAACAGTGACTTGATGAAATCGGCCTGTATCTTCCCGGAATATCCGTTGTCAAAGCCGAGCCTTGCGGCTATATTCCATATAAAATGCTTGAAAGAGACAGTCTTCAACTTGTCCTTGTAGTCATGAACCGTTTTCAACTTGACAGATTGTGGCTCATGGTTCGGGTTGTCACACCATGCCCGAATCTCATTGCGGAGTAGGTCTAACTCGTTTTCTTCCATGAACGGTGCCATTACCCTACCTACATAATCAATGATAGGGTTGACAAGTTTTTGGTGTTCCTCCTGCTTTTTGCGCTCAAAATCGGCACAATGGGCCTTATATTCTTCGGCGGTCATCGGTTGGATGGTGCTGACAGGAGGTTGGACCGCATTTGTTTCCGTTTCTTTAATACCGACTGGATTTCTCTTTAACAGCCAAATCTTCATCAAGTCAACAGGCAGGAACTGGAACAATACCAAGTACAACAGCCATAACAGGACATTGCAGCCAAAGAAGGATACGGTGTTTACAAACGTACTCCCTCCGAAGTCATTGCCGACTTTACAGGACAGGGTGAGCGACACTGCAAGGATGCCCGTGCCGGGAAGACCATAGAGAAGGCAGGTCTCTTTGCTGATAAGTATACTCAAATTTCTCATGTTCTATAATTTTTATTGTTCGATATTACGTCTTGCTGACGATTATTTACAGCAAAGTTACTATGGTAGTTTGGGTATATACGGAAATAGATGCAGGTAAACGCAGCAATTTATGACAAATTAATATAGGAGTATGATTTCATACTCAGAATCATACTCCCATCGCTTGTAAGACAACAAAAAGCGGACTAACGCTATTCTGTCTTTCGTTTTAATGTGATTCGGTTTGCCGCCTCCTTCTTCCTGTTGTCAACGCTGTCAAGATACTGCTGCGTGGTGGCGAGATTCTTATGACCGACAAGTTCCTGTACGGTCCGGGAGTCAGTTCCTGCCTCTAATTGCAGGGTACAATAGGTGTGACGGCTTGAATGGTAAGTGATATTCTTTGTGATTCCTGCCGCCTTTATCCATTGTTTGAGTACTGTCTGTATCATGCTATCCTTGAATCCGGGGAATACGAGCCCCTCCTTTGTATCGCTGTCTATCAATGCCAGCGCCTCGTCCCCGATGGGATTGTGGATTATCTGTTTGGTTTTCTGCATACGGGTGGTGATATAGAGTGCCCCGTCGGCTTCGGGCTGTATCATATCCCAAGAGAATGTCTTGACATCGCTCTTTCTCAGTCCTGTAAGGCAGGAGAAAAGAAAAGCGGTTTTCAGGACGGGAACTTCACAAGGTGTTTCTGCCAACCGGATGAGTTCTTCCGCAGACAGTCCCACCTTGTCTGTCGGGATGCTCTCGGCACGTTCCAGATAGGGACATGGATTCTCCTTTATCTTTCTGTCACGGTGGGCTGCATGGAGCGTGCCAAGAAATGCGGACCAATAACTGGCTATGGTATTAGTGTGCAGTTTACGCTTGGTATGGATTACCTGATGCGTGGTGCGCAGATACTCCAGAAACTTGTTGCACAGCTCCATAGTGATTTCGGCAAAGGTACATTTGCCACCTGTAAAACGGTTGAAGTGCAGGAACGCCTGCTCATAGCGAGAGTTCTTCTTCCCGGCATACTTTTTGAAGTAGTCAATGAAACTGCCGTTGAGTTTGTGGCGGTCGAAGAACTCGTAACGCTCATTTACAATCTCCTCGTAGCGGCGGCAGCGCAGTGCCTCGGCTTTCTCCGACAAACGTGCGTTATAGTCTTTCTCACGCTGTGTCTTAGGGTGTGCGTAGATGTAGATGCCGAGTGATTCATGGCGCAGCACCTTGTTGGTGGTCTCGTCACGGTAGCCGGGATAATAGTCGAGGAAGTAGGACAGCATCTTACCGCCCTTGATTTTCCGTGTGTAAAGGTTCACGGTCTTACAGATATTACTCATAGTCTTTTCTTTGTTGTTTGTGAATATTACTTGGTGGAGATCATCTCCACGGTGCAAAAGAACTGAATGATATGCCGTTGATGGCAGTTAATGATGATAATTGACAGATAATCGTATTATCAATGAAAAAGGAACGAATTTACAGTCCCTTTGCGGCTCTTTCCACCATCGCACGCTCTACATCGGCACGTAAAAGCAAGTTTCTTATACCAACTTTCCGCTTCTCAATACCATGTACTTTGGCGATATGGTGGATGTTCGCTTTGGACAGTCCGTATTTCTCTGACACCTCATCAACGGTGCAATACCGTTCATCTGCTATCATGTCCATCTGTCGCAGCTCTGCAAGGTGTGTCTTTGAATAATAGGTGATGCCGTATTCCTTCTTCGTGGGAATGCTGTGGCGGTATGCGTAGGCACGAATGGCGGTAGCTTTCATGCCGAACTCCTCGAACACCTCGTCTGTTGTGAGCCATTCGGTGATAGTAGAGGTGTCAACGGTCAGACCGAGGCATTTCTCCACATGACGCTTGCTGTAATAGTTCTTTCCAGCAATGCGGCACATGGGTATCTGATTTCGCTTGGCTGTAGTGTAAAGCCACATCTGCTTTACTTTATAAATGGACATCACCTCCTCTCCGGAGAGATAGGTCAAAGGCTCGTTAGAAACGGGTGCGGTTTCTTGCTTCTTCCGATGCTGCTTAAGAACTATTTGTTTTGGTCGGTTGCCGAGTACGACCTTATTATAAGGGTTGCCCTCCAGCATCCTCTCGATGTCGGCACGGCGGATGATAGCCATGCGGCTGCTGATGCGTGAGGCTTTCAGCTTGCCCTGCGACACGAGCTTATAAATGTACTGGCGCGAGCAGCCCATTAGGATTGCCGCCTTGGAAAAGGTGAGGTACTCCTGCTGCCTCAGTCCTATAACAGGTTCTGCTGCCTTGAGGAAATCTTCATTCCTTTTCTTTCTCTCTTTCTTGGCTTCATCAGCACAACTGACGGAGCAATACTTCTGCATACCGCTGTTGTATGTGAACTCCTTGCCGCAAAATGCGCATCTTCTTGTCTTCTTCATTCTTCCCTTATTTTAATGTTTTACACTCTTTTCTGTGTATTCCATCGGGGAGTGAACGGAAGTCAACTGTTGTCACCCATTGTCAACCTGCTTGACTTTTGTGATGACTTTCGCATTTTGCTCAGCCTTTTGTCTCTGTCTGTGAACCGTTGTCAACTTTTGTCGCCGAACTTGAATTTTGTGGCAAAAATAAAGCCCCGTACATTCACCGCGATAGAAATACGTCACAAAATTATACGGAAAATGTCGAAGCACCAAAAACTGACTGCGAAGTGTTAAAATCAGAATATAGCTGATAATCAGTGGCTTATTTACAAGTATTTTTCATTATATGCAGTTGGTTACACCCTTCTAAATACAATTATAGAATTCAAAGCCTCCGATGGCAGTGACAGAGTTGGGAATGGTGATGCCGGTCAGCTCCGTGCAGTACGAGAACGCCATGTTTCTGATGGAAGTGACGGAGTATTTGACACTGTTATAGGTGACAGTATCCGGAATGACAATATCTCCTGAATAAGCACTCTCATTATACCTATAGTCATAAAGATACGTCACCGCTACGGTGCTGTCGCTGGTGATGTCGTAATAGATACCGTCCACTTCGAAGTCGTAGGCATGAGCGACGAAAGGGAGCAGGAGGCATGCCCAGGCAAGTAGAATTTTTTTCATTTTTACATTTGTTATTTTTGTCAGGTGGGCTCCTTTTCTGACGGATGAATGATGATGAAGATGGGGTGGGCATAGACATAAAAAGAGTGGAGCCAAGCTGATGCTCGTTCCACAGTGTGAAGGCTCTCGCATTGCCCTGTTCGTCGAAACGAGCAACGCAGAAAGCCCCACACTGATGTATATGTATAGCGATGATACCATGACGGTTGATGCTGACAACAGACCATCATGGCTGTATGCAATACATCCAAGGGACGTTCCCGTTGCTTTGTTCTTTGACGAGCAGAAGAGAGTTTGCGAGATTCTCACACTGCCAAAATCAAAGCGTACAGTACGCCTTTTATGAAAATGTCGGAGCCACTGCCCCGCCACGCTTGGCGAGGGGTTCCGTCTGCCCGCATCAGTGGGGCATCGGACGTGGTTCTCCATTGCAAATGTAGGGGAATTTTCAGAACCCTGCAACTTTTCGGCGGGAAAAAGTGCGCCGCCCGTTGCTTTCTGCTCTGTTTTTATTTTGTCGCGGCTTTTCTTCCGGGTTCATGCGGATGGGGAACGATGGAGACCGCCGATTTTTCTTTCCAACGGGCGCGACTGAAGTTCCGAACTCGGCGCGGCGGGGAGACGGGCTGCGCCGAGTTCGTGGTGAACGGACGCGTTCGTTCGACGGAATGAACACATTCGTTTCAAAAAACGAACGCGTTCGTTTTTCGAAAAATGAGCCGAAAATGGAATTTTTGAAGTTGAAAAACGAGAATTTTCTCTGCGCTGTTCCTGATTTTTCTGCCGCTCTCTCCAAAAACGTTCTTTTCCCATCTCCTCCATCTCCGTAACCGGAAGGGGTGATATGCAGGGAATGAAAAAGTCCTGCCGTCACCGCAGGGGTGAGGACAGGACTTGGGGGAGAGGGACGGACGGCAGGTTCAACGCTGGCCGTACATCTCTTCGTAGTATTTCTGATAGTCGCCGGAGGTGACATCCTGAATCCAGTCCTGGTTCTCCAGATTCCAGCGGATGGTCTTCACGATGCCTTCGGCGAAGCAGGTCTCGGGATACCAGCCGAGCTCGGTCTTGATTTTGGAAGGGTCGATGGCGTAGCGCTGGTCGTGGCCCAGACGGTCTTTCACGAAAGTGATGAGGCTGTCGTTGATCCACGAAATATCGGTGTCGGCCACGTCTTTCGGCGTTGCGCCGGGCACGGACTTGCTGACGCGCTTTTTCAGCACCTTGCGGTAGTCGGGCTGCTCCTCCATCAGGGAGTGAATCGTCTGGATGGTGAGTTTCACGATTTCCAAGTTTGTCTTTTCGTTATGGCCGCCGACATTGTAGATTTCGCCGGCGCGTCCTTCACGCACGACTAAGTCGATGGCCTTGCAGTGGTCTTCCACGTAGAGCCAGTCGCGCACGTTCGAGCCGTCGCCGTAAACAGGCAGCTGCTTGCCTTCGAGAATGTTGTTGATGATGAGGGGAATGAGCTTCTCGGGGAAGTGGTAAGGACCGTAGTTGTTGGAGCAGCGGGTGATGCTGACCGGCATCTTGTAGGTGTCGCGGTAGGCCATCACGATGAGGTCGGCACTGGTCTTCGAGGCACTATAGGGGCTGTGGGGGCAGAGTGGGGTGGTTTCTGTGAAGAATCCCTCCTTGCCGAGCGAGCCGTAAACTTCGTCGGTGGAGACTTGGTGAAAGCGGACTCCGGTGCGCCAGGTCGGATAGCCCTGCGCGTCTTTGCCGGTCACCCAGGCTCTGCGGGCGGCATCCAGCAGGTTCTGTGTGCCGAGAATGTTGGTCTGGAGAAAGAGCTGCGGGTTCTCGATGGAGCGGTCCACATGGCTTTCAGCGGCGAAATTCACCACATAGTCGAACTGGTATTGGGCGAACAGCTGGTCGGCCAAGGCCTTGTCGCCGATGTCTCTACGCACGAAGAAACAACGCTCGTTGTCGATGTCGGTTGCGATGGTTTTCAGGTTGCCGGCGTAGGTGAGTGCATCAAGAATCACAACGCGGATGTCGTCGTGCTTTTTCAGGATGTACTTGATGTAGTTGGAGCCGATGAATCCGGCTGCGCCTGTTACAAGATAAGTTTTCATGTCGTCTGCGTATTTTTGTTAGGAAGATATCTGATGTCTTTCGGCCGGAGCATGTGTTTCTTACCCTTGGCTGTTGGTTGTTGACGGGTGCAAAGGTACGAATTTTCTGCAAATTAACGGCTGAATGTCTGAAATTTATCGTTTCCCGGCCAGCTCGATGACCTCCAAATCCTTGATGGCGGCTCCGTCGATGGTGAAGCGGACGAGCGTGCGCACTTGATGGAAGCCGGAAATGCCGGCGGCACCGGGGTTGATGTGCAGGCACCGGAGCGTCTTGTCATACATGACTTTGAGGATGTGGGAATGGCCGGAAATGAAGAGCTGTGGCGGCCGGGCCATGAGGCTGCCGACGATGGAGCGGTCGTAATGTCCGGGATAGCCGCCGATGTGTTTCATCAGCACGTCCACGTCCTCGCAGCGGAAACGGTATTTCTCGCTGAACATCTTCCGCAGGTCGCCTCCGTCAATGTTGCCATAGACGGCGCGGAGAGGGTGGATGGCCGCGAGCCGCTCGGCCACTTCGACGCTGCCGATGTCGCCGGCGTGCCAGATTTCATCGCACTCGGCGAAATACTTCGCGTAGCGTTCGTCCCAATATCCATGTGTGTCCGACAAGAGTCCTATCCGTTTCATGAGCGTGTTTCCTTTTCCTTTTCAGAATTCGGTGCAAATATAGTTTTTTATCTCTTTCCGTCTTTCCTTTTCATGAAAAAACTGTAACTTTGCAATCGGTTTTTGCAAGAACTTGAATTTTTAGCTTCTGAATGGCTGACTCCGATTATAATCCTAACGACTTACGTCAGTACGACGATAAATCGGGCGTGCAGATGCTGGCCGAGATAGGGCGTTTGCTGCTGGTGCTGTTGCTGCGCCTGTTGAAGTTGCTCTGGTCGTTGTTCAAGAAGGGATTGAAGTTCCTTCTGAAATGGATTTGCAAGGGACTGCTGTTGCTGATTGATGCCACGCAAGAAGGCATTGAGCGCGTTCAGACGTTCTGGCACGACAACGATACGCAGGCAAAGGTGCGGAAGACGAAGCGGTGGCTTCGTCGTGCCGCGCGTCAGACGTTCATCGGCGTGCGGCGGGGGCTGGTCGCAACGGGCAGAGGATTGCTCTGGCTCGGCAGGCAGACGTTGCGGGGATTGCTCTGGCTCCTGCGGGGCACCGTGCAGGCCGTCACGCATATCGGCCCGACGCTGAAGGCCATTGGGCGTGGACTGCGGCGCGGTGCGCGGGCGTTTTGGGCGTGGCTTGTGGGAGTCGGACGGGGTTTCCGTCTTTTCTTCCTACGCAGGAAATCAGCCTACAGACACTTCCGCCAGAACAAGGGCTTCAAGGGATTGCTCATCGACATCGGCCTGTGGCTGAAGGGCCGCATTGACAATTATATTGAGGAGGAACGCTCGGACGACGAGGGGCTGGATGCAGACAGCGAGGCAATGGATGACTATCTGTCTGACGAGACTACTTTCTTTGACGAGGATGACTCCACGCACAAGTCCCGTGTGCATACGTTCGGGCGAAGCGTTTACAACGCCATGAAGCGAATTGTGGAGGATGATTGAGGCGCAGCCTCCTGCATGTCCACACGTCATTCGTGATTATCCGTTGAATTAACTGAGGATTATGAAAAGATATTTGACCCTGTTTCTGGTGCTTCTGTTCGCATTGCCGTCGATGGGCGTGCTGAAGGAGCGTGATCTGGCCCGCACGTTGGGAGTGCTCCGTCTGGAACTGGAACACAACTACCATCAGCAGAAAAAATTTCTGGCACGCTACGAGTTGATGAGCAAAGGCCAGCATCAGGAATTGGTGGACTACATGAAGCGGAGTGAGCAAATCGGCTTGATGCTCTATTCGCAGCGGACAGACAACACGTTCGATGTGGCATACGCCTGCCAACAGGCGACGGATCTGTACAATTCTTTGGGAAAGACCAACATGCCATACGCGCAGGTGCGTGAGCGCATCCTGACGGAAGTAGACCGCTACGACAGCCTGATTTATTCGCTGAAGTGTTTGCCGCCGGGCATCGACGGAGCCGGAAAGCCTGAACTCCCTAAGGATGCCGTGCTGGAGAAATTGGGCGACAGCATCCCGGGAGCATTCAATGGGGCGGCTGATGATGCCTACGAACTAAATGCGACCGAGAAGAAAGACAGAGAGCAGTGCTTGCTCTATGCCAAGGCGTTGCGCAACAATCTGGTGAGGTTCTTGATTTCCTTGTCCAAGGACAACCACCATTATACGGAGGTGTCGGAAAAGGTGGAAAAACTGTATCAGTATGCTCAGCAACGTTATCAGGACTTGCAGGCCAATATCTATGTGAATGGAGAGCGGAATTATTTTTCAGTGCTCGCCTCGTTCCCGCGTCAGGTGATGATGGCATACCGCGACTTTACGGACAAGTACATGCCGTTGGGGCAGTCGAAAAATTACTCGGAGTGGCGTGGCCCGATTGTGTTGAGCGTGAGCGTGTTCATGCTGATTTATATCCTGCTTTCGATTCTCGTCAGTACGTTCATCGTGCGAGGCGTTCCCTGGTTGGTGAACCGTTTCATGCCAAAGGCCGCGGAGAAGTTCAGAGTGTTGGTGGCCAATCGCTTTATTGACCCGAATGAACTCCAGCGCAAGAAGTTCCTCATCACGATGGTGCTCGGCGTGGCATTGTTCGCCATTCTCCTCACCGTCTTCAGAGGAGTCTTCTACAAGAACCTGTTCCTCATGGCCGCAGACCTGATGACGAATTTGGCCTGGCTGATGGAGGCCATTCTCCTGTCACTGCTCATCCGTCTGAACGGAAAACAGGTGCAGGACGGCGTGAAGCTCTATACGCCGTTCATCACGATGGCGTTTATCGTGATTCTGTTCCGCATCGTATTGATACCGAACTCTATCATCGATTTGATTTTCCCGATCATTTCTTTGTTGCTGGTGGTCTGGCAGGTCAACTGCTCCCGCCGCCATCGCGAGAAATTGCCGGTGAGCGACTATTTCTATGCCAGCATTTCGTTGGCGACCATGACCATCTCGTGCATCATGTCGTGGGCCGGCTATTCGCTGCTGGCGGTACAGGTGCTGATATGGTGGACCTTCCAGCTGGCCGCCATTCAGACGATTACGTGCATCTATGACTTGTCGCGGATGTTTGAAGACCGGGTGATGCTGAGGCGCGTTTCCGGTACGATGACGCGTAACAAGACTGCGGATGCCAAACTGCTCAAACGTATGCACAACGGTGATTTCTTCACCAAGACATGGCTCTTCGATTTCGTGCGCATTGCCGTCATTCCTGTGCTTTCGGTACTCTCCATCTGGATTTGTGTGTATTTTGCAGCCGAGGTCTTCGAAATGACATCCATCGTGGATGAGGTATTCTTCACGAACTTTATCGACCAGAAGGGCGTGGTGCAGGTCTCCCTCTTCAAACTCATCATTGTGGTGGGATTCTTCTTCATCTTCCGCTACATCAACTACGCCATCCGCTCCTATTATCATTATTGGTACCGTAAAGCCAAGAAGGGAGATGCGAATTTCAACGAGACGTTGTCGCGCAACGTGACAGCCATCGTGGTCTGGGGCGCATACATTCTCTTTGCACTCGTTCTGTTGCAGGTCCCGAAAAGCGGAATCTCCGTGGTGGCTGCCGGCCTCTTCACCGGTATGGGATTTGCCATGAAGGATTTGTTGGAAAACTTCTTCTATGGAATTTCACTGATGACAGGACGGGTGAGAGTAGGGGACTATATCGAATGTGATGGAGTTCTGGGAAAGGTGGACAGCATCACGTACCAAAGCACGCAGATTGTGACGGTGGACGGCAGTGTCATTGCCTTCTTGAATGCGGCGCTGTTCAACAAAAACTTCAAGAACCTGACGCGTAATCATGGCTATGTGCTGCTGTCTGTTCCCGTCGGAGTGGCATACGGCACGAATGTGGAGCAGGTGAAAGACATGCTTGTCAAAGGATTGCAACCTCTGCGCCAGAAGCAACCGGACGGACACTTCATGATTCAGCCGGGGCACGATGTCAGTGTGAAGTTTACGGATTTCGGTGCCAGTTCCGTAGATTTGACCGTGTATGCGTGGGTATGGGTGGCCGACAAGTCCACCTATCTGCCGATGGCGCGTGAGATTATTTACAACGTTTTGAATCAGAATCATATCGAGATACCATTCCCTCAGCAGGATGTCTATATCCGGAAAATCACACCTCCGGAGCACACTTCCTCTGTGGATGCGCCTGCAGCCGTGCGGTGATGCCGCGGAAAAAATGCCCGTGACACTGCCCTTGATAACCACTTTTGCAGTCGGATGCGTGTGAAAAATGGAAAAAAAACAAGAGATGAAGAAAAAATCTGTTTTTTCTGGATGCATTATTAAAAAAAATGTATTACTTTTGCCACGTGTATCCGAATGCACTGGCAAGTGTGGAAGATGATGAATCGGAAAAATACAAATAAAATAATCTATGGAAATCAAAAAGTCAAAAAAGGCCGATCTTGAGGGAACCAAAAGCACGGGGTTGCTGATTGGGTATATCATAGGCCTCAGTGTCATGTTTGCTGCCTTTGAGTGGACGACACGCGACTATGTGGAAACGGAACCGGTGATTTATGCCGCCTACACGACGATGGAAGAAGAGGTGCCGCCAATCACACAGCCAATCTTCACTGCCGCTCCGCCACCACCAGCAGATGCCCCACAGGTGGCCGAAATCCTTGAAATCGTTGATAACAACACCGAAATCGAGGAAGAGACGATTGAGTCTTCGGAGTCCAGCACGGAAGCCATTTCCGGTCCTTCAGGGCCGGTGGTGTCGGGTCCTGTCATGACAGGACCTATCGGTCCGGCTGAAGAGGCCGTGGATGAAGGCGAGGTGTTCGAAGTCGTTGAAAGCATGCCGGAATTCCCCGGTGGCGAGGCTGCCTTGATGGAGTATCTCCAGAAGAATATCAAATACCCTTCGATTGCAGCTGACAACGGCATCCAGGGTCGTGTCATCATCAATTTCGTGGTGAACAAAGACGGTTCAATCGTAGATCCGGAAATCATCAAATCTCTCGACCCTTCATGCGACAAGGAGGCCATGCGCGTCATCAAGGCCATGCCTAAATGGAAACCGGGCCGTCAGCGCGGCAAGACCGTGCGTGTGAAATACACCGTGCCTGTCCTCTTCCGTCTCCAGTAATGTCTCTAAACTCAACCATAGAGGCCACACATCCGCAGGTGTGTGGCCTTTTTTCATACGAATCCATCCATTAGATTCACGCATCATCCCTTTTCCTACTATGCTTGCACAATCATCTCTGCTGTCGAAAGTCAATGCGGCGTTGGAGGCTTTGGCGTATAATCCCCGGCCCGACGCCTTGTACGAACCCATCCGTTATGTCTTTTCGATGGGCGGAAAGCGCATCCGTCCCGTACTGATGTTGATGGCCTACCATCTGTATCATGACGATGTGGATGCCATTCTTCCCTACGCCTTGGCTCTGGAAACCTATCACAACTTCACGCTGTTGCATGACGACGTGATGGACAGGGCTGAAATGCGGCGCGGAAAACCCTGCGTCCATCGGGTGTGGAACGACAATGCGGCCATCCTTTCTGGAGATGCGATGCTGATACTGGCTTATCGGCTGATGACGGAACGGAGAACCGCCGACGACGAAGCTGCAGGCTCGGTTCGTGACTCGCTGCAGCAAAAGGCGTTGGTTACGTTTACGGAGGCTACGTTGGGTGTCTGCGAGGGGCAGCAATACGACATCGATTTTGAAAACCGGACGGATGTGACGGAAGATGAATATATGGAGATGATTCGTTTGAAGACCTCCTTGCTGTTGGCTTGCGCTCTGAAAATGGGCGCACAGCTGGCTGGAGCCTCCGATGCGGATGCTGCCGGTCTGTATGCCTTCGGTGAGAAAATGGGGCTTGCGTTCCAGTTGCAGGACGATTTGCTGGATGTCTATGGCGACCCTGCCGTATTTGGAAAGAAAATAGGCGGCGACATTCTGTGCAACAAGAAAACGTTCATGCTGATTCATGCAGCGGAAATGGCCGGTCCGGCGCAGCGAAATGAGTTGTTCTCCTGGATGGAAAAGAAGGACTTCGTTCCGGAAGAGAAAATTGCCGCAGTCAGGGGAATTTATGATTCCTTGGAGATTCGTTCGGCGTGTGAATCAAAAATAGAATCACTGTTTGCCACGGCTTTGCAGAGCTTGGATTCAGTTTCCGTAGTCGAGCCTCGGAAGGCATCGCTTCGTGCGTTCGCGCATCAGTTGATGGGTCGAAAAGTGTAATGTTTGATTGAATCATGATAGACACACATGCCCATCTTGACGGGTCTGAGTTCTCCGAGGATTTGGCACAGGTGATAGCTCGTGCTCATGTTGCGGGAATTGAGAAAATCTTGATTCCGGCGATTGACGCGCAGTCCTTCCCACATCTGTACGAGATCTGCCGACAATATCCTCAGGAATTGTTTCCGATGATTGGCCTTCATCCAGAGAATGTGAATCCTGCCCAGGCCGACTGGGAGCAGGAATTGTCGGACATGTATGGTGTCTTGCAGAAGTCATGCCGCACGGACTTCCGTCTGTCTCCGGATGCCGACGCTCCGCGCCTTGTCGGGATTGGGGAGGTCGGTCTCGATTTTTATTGGGACGACACGTACAGACTGGAGCAAACGGCCGCATTTGAACGTCAAATCGATTGGGCCGTTGAGTTCGATTTGCCTTTGATGATTCATGCGCGAAACGCACATCAGGAACTGGTGGATGTCATGCGGAAGCATCAGCATGCACGGTTGCGGGGCGTGTTCCATTGCTTCTCCGGTTCTGCGGAAGAAGCCGCCGACCTCTTGCAGTTTCCAAACTTCATGCTGGGCATCGGCGGCATATCCACATTCAAGAAATCCACGCTCCCTGCAGTCTTGCGTGCCGTCGTTCCACTCCATCGCATCGTTCTTGAAACCGATTCGCCCTACATGGCTCCCGTTCCCTATCGTGGCAAGCGGAATGAAAGTGCTTTTGTAGTGGAGGTCGCCAAAAAATTAGCGGAAATCTACGAGGTCTCTCTGAGCGAAATTGACAGACAGACAACCCGTAACGTGCATGAAATCTTCAATATCTTCTAAACAATATCTGAAACCGTGGCCTTTAACTTAATGTATGCTATAATGAACAATAGGAAGTTTCCTTTAGTGTATGCTGATGAATGATAAAGCCATAATTTCTGTATTTCTAAGACGCAAATTTGTCGCGAATAATAAAAAAACGTATCTTTGCAGTGTCACAAGTATGGCAGGTTCTGATCAAGTCTTTTGGACACAAATAGAACCGTAATAAGTATTGTTGAACAAAACCAAGTTGCGTATGATTTAATAAAAGACAACAGACATATAGAAAAGAAGCGTTAGCTTTCTATTCTTGTTTACTGATAATTGGGGAATTAAAAGTAAAGCTACAAGAGTAAAAGTTGATGCTCACGTCACAAGGCGTGGGCTTTTACTCGTTAAAGTAGCAATGGTTATCCCCAATACCTCAGTAAACAGAGACGAAGTTAATAGTCCACGTTTCTTGTTCTGTCTCCTTTCAAAGCTCTTTCGGACTATGATTAACATTAACATTAAAACTAAAAAAATGAAAAAAAATATTTGTTACTTAATGATGTCATTGCTCATGTTTGGCTTTGCTTCATGCAGCGATGATGACGATGAAAACTCAACCATCAATCTCTCAAAAGCGAATGTTGAGGATGTTCAAGCTGCTTTTATTGCTACTTGGAGTGTCAAATACGACTTACGCAGAAATGGAGTTTCCGATGGATGGACTTCTGTGTGGACAATTATGGAAGATGGAACTTTTACTTGTGAAGATAGTGATGATGATGGTTATGTGTCCACGAGAAAATATGTAATAATAGAGGAAGACGGTGTGTTTTATTTTGTTGACACCTACCAACATATAGGCTACGAGGTAAGAGGTCTTACATCCAAGACTTTCTCGATATATGCTGAAGACGACAGTAGGCAGCGAATAGTTACTGGAAAAAAGAAATAAAAAAATCATTGCTGTCCGCTAAAACTGTAAACATCAATGCGTGTGGCTCGAGTGTTGTATAATCAGCACTCGAGTCTGTTTTTTTTCTAAATTCCAAGCCCCCTCAGTCACAGAGTGATGGTTCGGGCGGGTCAAAGATTATATATGAAATTTGTCCAAAATTCTTCACCCGTATCCATTATTCATTTAACCAATCCCTATAGTGATAAGGGTCTATTTCACTGCCTGTTATACCGGGTCAGCGGATTTTCCCGGTTGGCGAAGCTTGGCTAATCAGGAATAAAGGCGTACCTTTGCGGCATGAAACCAGAGGAATTGCTGCGTGCCATCCTTCCTGATGTACTGATAGACAACTTCGACGTTGTGAACTTTGAGAAGACCGACCTTCGCTTCGACATCTGGCTTGACGAGAAGAAGGTCCTGTTGCCTGAGGACGAGCGGAAGTCCCCGGTCGTCATATCGCATGGCTTCGGTGATTACCGCACCATTCGCGACTTCCCCATCCGTGGGCGTGCCACGTACCTTCACGTCAGGAAGCGCAGGTGGCTGGACAAGGAGACGGGCGAGCTGTTCAGCTACGAGTGGGACGTGTCGGAGTACGACGGGACGCGGCTGAACGCCGAGTTCGTGGCTTTTTAAAAGAAGGAGATTGAGTCCGCGCCGGTGAGCGTCTCCATGCTTGCCATGCGCAACGGCCTGGACGGTCAGACGCTCCGCAAGCAGTACAAGGAGAAGATCAGCGACTACCGGAACTGGGAGCAACTGGAGCACGCTGTGGAGTACATGCTGTTCCCGGAGAACTTCGGCCCCGACATGAGCCTTGACGAGACGTGCCTGTCAAACGGCGAGGTGTACACCATCCTGACGAACAAGGCGGCGCACGGTGGCAGGGGCGCCCTGGCGGCAATGGTGCGCGGCGTGGCGACGGACGGCGTGTCAAGCATACTGAAGCTGGCACCGCGCGAGGCGCGCAGGCGGGTGAGGACGGTGACGACCGACCTGTCGTCGGCCATGATGCTCACCGTGCGCACCGTGTTCCCGTGGGCCACGCCCGTCAACGACCGTTTCCACGTGCAGCGGCTCGTCAGCGAGGCCATTGACCAGATGCGCATCACCTACCGCTGGGAAGTGCTCGCCAAGGAGAACAAGGCCATAAAGGCGCACAGGGAAAAGCGCAAGGCCGCCCGCACCAAGGCCGAGAGGGAGGCCGTCGGGGAGTGGGAGCCCAGGCGGATGAAGAACGGGGAGACCATGCCGCAGGTCATGGCCCGCAGCCGCCACCTCATCCTCATGCACAAGTCGAAGTGGAATGCACAGCAGAAGGCCAGGGCCGAAATCCTCTTCGACGCCTTTCCCAAGCTGAAGGAGGCATACGACATCTACCTCGCACTCGTGGACATCTTCAACAAGAGGTCGAAGCCGGGAGAGGCCAGGCTCAACCTGGCCAGGTGGTACAACAAGGTGGAGGAACTCCAGGAGGACAGCTTCTCAAAGGTCATCGAGACCTTCGAAAACCACAACGACACCATCGTCAACTACTTCGAGGACAGGCTCACCAACGCATCCGCCGAATCCTTCAACGCTAAAATCAAAGCCTTCAGGACACAATTCAGGGGCGTGGGCGACATCAGTTTCTTCATGTTCAGGCTCGCCAGCCTTTATTCCTGATTAGCCGGCTTCGCCAACCGGGAAAATCCGCTGACCCGTTATACCCCCCCATGATTGTCTGGATAGTATTGTTCATAAATATCATTTTCAGGGCAGTAGTATGTTACAACAATGCCTTGAATGTAAAACCATTTATCCGGCCAATAGAAAGACTCTGATATTATAATACATATAAGGGATAGCGATGATGCATAAAAGAAAAAGCGCTAAAATATAGCGGATTCCAAAGAAAAAAGCGGAGAGACGGGGATTCGAACCCCGGAACCGCTTTGGACGGTTACACGCTTTCCAGGCGTGCCTCTTCAGCCACTCGAGCATCTCTCCTTGGCTTGAATGACGAATATTTCGCATTCTGACAATTTCTGCGCTCTTCTTGAGCCTTTCGGGGACTCGGAAAAGCGACTGCAAAGTTACAACAAGTTTTTGAACTGCCAAGCATTTCCGCCGTTTTTTTTGTTCCGGTCGCCGATTGATGCGCTAAAAATCCTGGAATTGCGCGTCTGCTGCGGAGAGGGCATAGAGCCGTCCGTGCCCGTCGGGGCTTCGCCTTTTGCAGGCTTTTCTTTACTGTTTTTCTGCTGTGCGTCGCCTGTCTGTCGCCGATGTTGCGAGCCGTGCCGCGAAGTTTGGTCTCGTCTCGGTGCAAACGCGTTAAAAACACGTTAAAACAGATGTTTTTGAAAATAAATTCCTTAAAAGTTTTGCGTAGTAAAGATAAAGTTATAAATTTGCACCCAAGTTTGCACTTGTTGTAGGCACGCAAAATGTTTCGGAAAAGTAAGGAAATATTTATAAATCTTTAATCTTAAAAAAATTCAAATCCAAAATGAAAAAAGTATTTGCAATTATTGCGTTGATGGGAGTCTTCACTTTTGGTATGACTCAGTCAGTGAGTGCTCAGGATGAGACGGGCACGGATTCTGCCGCCACCGAACAGGTTGATTCCGCAGCAGTTGATTCCGCAGCAACCGACACAGTTGCCGCCGCACCTGAAGAGGAAGCAGTGCCTCAGGTGGAGGAAGCCGGTATGTACAAGAACCTGAAGACGAAGTTCATTGAGGGTAGTGCAGGCTGGATGTCTCCGGTGGCTATCGCTCTCGTGATTGGTCTGGCTTTCTGCATCGAACGTATCATCTATCTTTCTCTCGCCGATGTCAACGTGAAGAAAATGATTCAGGATGTGGAGGACAAAGTGAACGCCAATGACATCGAAGGTGCCAAGGACATCGCCCGCAACACTCGCGGCCCGATTGCTTCCATCTTCTATCAAGGTCTGCTCCGCATCAACGAGGGCATTGATTCTGTCGAGAAGTCGGCTGTGGCCTACGGAGCCGTTCAGGCTTCCAACTTGGAGAAGGGATGCTCCTGGATTACCCTGTTCATCGCCATGTCTCCGTCCCTCGGATTCCTCGGTACGGTGGTCGGCATGGTTCAGGCCTTCGATGACATCCAGGCCGCAGGTGATATTTCTCCTACAGTCGTTGCCGGTGGTATGAAGGTAGCCCTGTTGACTACCATCTTCGGTATCATCGTTGCCTTGATTCTCCAGATTTTCTACAACTATATTCTTGCCAAGATTGAGAGTCTGACAGCTCAGATGGAAGACTCCACGATTTCCCTCCTCGACATCGTGACGAAGTACAATGCCGTGAAGAAGTAAGCGGGGGCAGCAACAGAATTTAGTCATCGAAAGTTAAATCAATCAATTTATTGGAGAATAATCATGAACATTGAAAAAATATCATCATGGCTGCTGAAAGGCTTGATGGCTGTGATTATTATCGTGTTCGTCCTCTTCTTCTTGGTGGGCTATGACACCCCATACGAAGAGAATCCGAATATGGTGAGTCCGAAGTTGCTGGACGTGGTGCTCGTGCTTTGCATCGCGCTGGTGATTGCCGCCGTCATTGCCACTGTCTGGAGTGCCGTGCTCAAGGTCACCCAGGGAAGCAACAAAGAGCGTGAAGAGGGCCTCATCGGCCGCACGGGACTGATTTCGGGCGTTGCCTTCATCGGCTCCATCGTCATCGGCCTCATCGTCGGTATTGTGCAGAAGGACCAGCATCTGCTGATCAACGGCAAGGACTGGCACGAGCCTGTAGAGAGCATCATCACTGACACCTCTTTGGTATCTATCGTCATCCTGCTCGTTATCACGCTCGCAGCGTTGATTTACAGCATGGTTACAAAGGTCAAAAAATAATTCTTAAAAGCTAAGTAACAATATGGGAAAGAAACGGAAAATGCCAGGTCTGAACACCAGTTCGACCGCCGACATCTCATTCATGTTGCTTATCTTCTTCCTCGTCACGACATCAATGGACACCGACCAGGGTCTGGGACGTACGCTCCCGAAGCCGCCGGAGGATGACCAGTTGAATAATGAAATCAAGGTCAAGGAACGTAACATTCTCAACATCCGTATCAACAAGGACAACTACTTGATGATTGGAGAAGACTATGTGAGCGTTGAAGACGTCAAGGAGAGAGCAAAAGAATTTATCCAGAACAAAGACGATAAACCGAATCTTCCGGAACTGCGCATGAAGAAATGTGGCATCCTCGGCAACCGTATGGTGACGGAGAACCACGTCATTTCGGTGCAGACCGACCGCGGAACCAGCTATGGCGTTTACTTTGCCGTTCAGGATGCCCTCGTGGCCGCCTACAACGAACTGCGCGATGAACTGGCCAAGCAGGAATTCGGAATCCACTACCAGTACTGCTCAACGGAGCAGCAGAAGGCCATCAAAGATGTCTATCCTCAGAAGATTTCAGAGGCGGAACCTAAAAAATATGGAAAAGCATTATGAGTAGATTTAATAAAAACGGAGGTCATGAAATGGTGGAGTTGAACACCTCCTCTCTGCCGGACTTGATTTTCTCGGTACTTTTCTTCTTCATGATGGTGACTTCCATGCGTGAGGTGACGCTGAAAGTGAAATTTGAGAAGCCTGCGGGCACCCAGCTCGAAAAGCTGGCACGCAAGTCCTGCACATCGTTTATCTATATCGGCCAGCCTACGGATGCCCTGAGGGCACAAGTCGGTTCGGGTACGCGTATTCAGTTGAACGACAAGTTCGCAGAAGCAAATGAGGTGTATGATTATGTCATGTCGGAGCGCAATGAGCTGGCCGAAATCGACAAGCCGTTCTATACGGTGTCGCTGAAGGTTGACCACCAGACCCCGATGGGTATTGTCACCGATGTGAAGCAAGCTTTGCGAAAAGGCTATGCTCTGAAGATTATGTACTCAGCCAACAAGCTCCAGAAGTAGGAGTTTGCGGCATCATATTTCATTCCTTTGAGAGGGGCGGATGCACTTGCATTCAGCCCCTTTCTTGGATTCCATCAACAAATTTATGGTCATGAAAGTATTATTAGTCAGTGGAAGTCCGCGTCGTGGCGGCAACACATTCATCGCCCTCAGCGAAGTGGCAAAGACTTTGGAGGCGGAGGGCATCGACACCGAAGTGTTGGAAATCGGCACAAAACCCGTTCGTGGCTGCATTGCCTGCAACTGGTGCAAGAACCATTTGGACGAGCACCGTTGCGTCTTCGACGATGACATCACCAATCGTATCTCGGCCAAGGCTATGGAGGCTGACGCTTTCGTCTTCGGAGCGCCCGTCTATTACGGCGTGCCCAATGCCAGCGTCATCGCCTTGATTCAGCGTCTGCTCTACAGCAATGGTTCCGCCTTCCAGTACAAGCCGGTGGCCAGCGTCTGTGTGTGTCGCCGTGGCGGAGCCGATGTCTCTTACCAGACCCTCAACATGATGTTCGAAATGTGCAACATGCCCATTGTCACTTCCCAATATTGGAACATCGTCTATGGGCGCGAGAAGGGACAGGCCTCACAGGATGTGGAGGGCCTGCAGACCATGCGCACGCTGGCGCACAACATGGCATGGATGCTGAAGAAGTTCCATGATGTGCAGACTACCGACAGCCCTCTGAAGGAGCTTCCGTGGACTCCCATGCACTTCATCCGATAGTCCATCGAGCATATCAAAAAATAAAATGTCACCGCAGCGAAATCGTATTTCAGCTGCGGTGATAAGCCTTTCCTGTGCGGAGATGTTCTGGAATCAGTGCAATCTTTATTTTCCGAAAAGCTCGGCATGCGATCCTAATCGCACCAGCTCGATGATGTCATTCACTTCATCTAACCAGATAAGTAAGAAGTCACCTTGCACATGGCACTCCATACAACCCTGATAGTCACCGTGGAGCATGTGAGGGTGGTATTCTGCTGGAATGGGCTGGCCATTGGCAAGCATATCAATAATTTTCCCCCAACGCCTGTAGCTTTTGAGGCTGATAGCGGTAACGTTTATAATCTTTCTTGTATTGCCCTGACGGAAATATCTTTTTCATTCAGCATCGATTTCGGTATTGAGGGCCTTAAACATTTCTTCCGCACTATTGTAGAGTTCGTTTGCAGGGTATTTCTTGCGGTGCATGGCCTCCTCAATGGCTGCCTTGGTCACTTCGTTAGGCTCATTATACACAATGTCTAAGAGTACGCTCTCCACATAGTTGTTGAGCGTGCGGTTCTCGCGTGCCGCATTGCGCTTCAACCCTTCTAACAGGTCAGCACGCAAACGGAATGAGGCGGGACGTCGGATGGTAGTTGTTCTCATGGCGCGTCATTGTTTGTGATACATTTGATTGCAAAAATAGTGCTTTCTCGTGGAATAACCAAGCTTCAACAGTTAAAATTCATCTGTTACCCTTTGCCCTGTTGTGCGTCTTGCAGAGCATCTGGCAATTGTCGATGCTGGTCGCACCGCCACGGCTCCATGCCGTCACGTGGTCAGCATCCATCTCCGTCTGTTTCCAGATTTTCGTGCGGTTGGCCAGATGACCTTCGGCGCAGAGCGGGCAGTTGCTGACACCCCTTGCTATGGCTGCGGCGGTCTGCCTGTGATAGACGGCGCGCTTTGTCGCTTCGTCGAAGATGCGGATGTCAAGCAGTTTAGGGTCTTGACAACCACCGAGGATGTATTCGAACACGCCCTTACGGTTCTTCACGTATGGGTCGCCGTACAGCTCTTTCACTTTCTTCGCCACCTCCGCCGGATTGTAGGGCTGCGTGTGGTACAGCTCATAGAGCCGTCCCCATTCCAATCCGCGCATTTCCGATTCTATGTCGGTGAACACCGAGCCAATCCAGTCGATGACGGCGTTGAAGTAGTTGCGCAGCTCGTCGATGTTCGTGTCGTGACGGTGCAGGCTCATGTAGGTCTTCACGTCGCCGTGACTCACCCACTGTAAGGCGCGTTCCAAATAATCTTGACGGTTCACGGTGCCGCTGATGTATGCGCTCCACTTCTGGATGTTCGCGTTCTGCGAATTGCTGAACTCCTGTTTGGCCAGAGTGACGAACTCACCCGAATAGACGGCGTTGAGCAGCTCCTGCCGGTTCAGCGGCACTCCTGCGATGTTCACCGTTTCGAACCACTTGCGAATCTCGTCCTCTGTCCCCTCGCACTCGTACACTAACAGCGGTGTCTCCAAGATGCGCTGTTGCAGTGTCGGTGAGAGGCTGCTGAAATACTGCGGAATGCCGTTGTCGTCGATGATGGCCAGCTTGCCTGTGACGAAGCGGCCTAATGAGGTGATGCGCTGCTGCCCGTCCAGCACTTCGAAGCGGTCGCCAGCAGTCTTGTTGAAGTACAGTACGCCCAGCGGATAGCGGTGCAACGCCGATTGCACCACAGCTACGTCCTTCTTGCCGTCGGCATAGATGTAGTTGCGTTGGTACTCGGGTTGGATGGTCAGACGACCTGTGAGGCCATACAGACCCTTACCCTCCAATTCGTTGTAAACAAAGCCTTCGCAGACTTCGCCCACCGTGTAAGTCTTTAAGTTGGTTTCCATCGTTTTATTGTTTTTTGCGGATGAGGATGCGAGCATAGGGGTCTTTCTTCCCTGCTTTTTTGAGAGTTAGCTGTTTGGGTTTGGGTAATCCTTTGCTTACTATACTGAAGAAATGTGGGTTTATGTCTAAGATTTCGAACTGTTCGGGGCAATACTTATCAAGGAATGTAATAGGAACTCCCATCACATCGTTGTAATCACCGGGAATTGCATCGGTGTAAGAAACCTCGATGGCGTCGTAGTTGTCATAATAGTCATAGGCCGTTTTCCCCCTCAGTTCCTTATGTTTGCTGTATTTGAGGTTGTCAGCCATGGTCATCAGTTGGAGCGGCTGATGGCGGCGGCCGTGGTCAAGATTTGTAAACCATCGTACCCCTTTAATTCGGATATATCGTTTTCCATTTTCATCAATGCGCCAACCGGCGGCCTCGAGAGGATAAGTCTCAGGAACGCCAAACTCACGGTCTCCACTATGAATAGTGACCCCCATCCACACCTTATTCTCCTTAATGTAGGGAAATATTTCTTTATAGGCGATGGCATTTTGATTGCCGATAATGAGGAACTTTTTCTCTGCCTTCATAATCCATGCCACAAATTCCCTGAAGAGTGAGAAGGGCGGGTTGGTGACAATGATGTCAGCCTCATCGCGCAGACGCGTCACTTCCGGGCTGCGGAAGTCGCCGTCGCCCTCAAGATACTGCCACTTCAGGTCGTCAATGTTGATGCGTCCGTCGCCAGTGACGTCTTGTGTAAGTACGAAGATCTTTCCATGCGTCTTTGTCTTGTCGGGGTCATACTGTGGGGCTTCCGTCTCGAAGATCGTCAATTGGATAGGCCCCTTGTATTTCTTGCTCTCCGGAGCATAGCTGGTGGAGATGAGCTTGCGCAGCCCGAGCCGTTCGAAGTTCTGTGCAAAGTAGCGGGTGAAGTTGCTCCATTCGGGATCGTCGCAGGGCAGGAGCACGGTCTTGTTGCGGAATACGTCGGGGTTGTACTCTAAGTACGCTTCCACCTCGCGCTCAATGTCGTGGAACTGCGTGTAGAACTCATCGTTCTTGGCCGCCTTGGCCTTGGATAAAGTCTCATTTGCCATAGCGATTGATAGTTTTTCTGAAGTTGCGGCACCTGACTATCAATCGCCGACGCACAAAGAAAGCGTGATGCTTCTTATGCGTTAAGCTTTGGGGCATGCCCAGGAAATAGGAACCCCATCCACCTTTTAAGAATGCACCACGCCTCTTGGCGCAGATACATTGCTATTCAAAGGTGGATGGGAGATGCCATTGCCTGACACCCCGCCATCTCTATTACTTCTGAGCGTGTTTTATTCCAAATTGTTTCCTGGGCATTTTGGCTTAACGCGAAATAATAGCAAATGCTTCGTTGCGGCTCGGGATATCTCCCCCAAGCCGAGAGCAAAGGTACGACATTTTCTGAAATGTCGCTCCTTGTTTTCCCAAAATATCTTCATGCTGCACTGCAAAAATCCAAACACTGTGGAGAAATTTTCCGGAATGCAGCAAAAAAATAATCATTTTAGCCCGAATTCTTGGAAAACGAACGCCCTCGTTTTCCGAAACGAACGCGTTCGTTCTGGCGAACGAAGGCCTTCGCCGGACACGGATTCCGAGCATCTGGTGATGAAAATCTTCGGACTTGCCGGATAAAGTTCGCAGAGTTTCAGAAACTCCTACGCAGAAAATATACTTAGATTTCTTTCAGCCCTCACGGCATTGCTGTCGTGGGGAATCTTTGTATCTCCGTCTTGCATGATGATAATTTTTATTAACTTTGTAAAACAAAACGGATTGTTGAATGACGGGTGGGCGCGGAAAGCTGAAAGACAAATCTACACCTCGGACTGTGTTCGAAACGCCTTCGATGTCCCCGTCATCGGCCGTTGGACGGATATACTCGCTGCAGGCCGGTGACTGACCAGGAATAGCAATATTTATATTTCATTCCTTTGCTGAAAACATGCAAAGATAGTGAAAGGCAGGGAGAGAGAGGGACTAAAGAAAGTGCTTAGATTAACTGAACAATGAGCAGTCAGGGGAATTATGCTTGGCTGCCTGATAGGCATGAAAAGCCCAGTCCTTCTCCTCTTTGGATACAGGGGAAGGATTGTCCATGTGCCAGCGGAAATTTTCCGCATCTTTGCCCCTCAGCACTGGAGTTTCTTTAATGGGTCTTGCCATAATAAATGTCTCCTTTCTTGTATTTGACTGCAAAATTAAATAAAATGCTTAGAACTTCCAAATGTCTTATTAAGAAAGTGCTTATACACTTTTTCGTATAAAAAACAGAAATCCGCTAAGATATAGCGGATTTCAAAGGGATGAAGCGGAAGGAGGGGGATTCGAACCCCCGGTACGGTAACCCGCACGGCAGTTTAGCAAACTGCTGGTTTCAGCCACTCACCCATCCTTCCGGAGCCTTAGCTGAATGTGTGTGACTCCCCAGTGTGGGGGTAACACGCTGTGCAATGGGCAGTGTCGCCCTTTTTGCGAGTGCAAAGATAGACCTAATTTCTTAATTGGCCAAACTTTTCCTTGAATTTTTGGAGGAAGGATGTATTTTTCGCCGATTTCCGGTGTTTCTCATCGCACGGTGAGGTGGAAGCAGGCTTGCTTGCGCTCGTACTTGACGTAGCATTTGCCTTGGTCGCGCAGGTCATTGAGCACTTCGGCCAATACAAACTTCAGGTTGTCGTCCCAGCGGGTGAGGGGTACGCCGCTGTCGGGATAGGTGCCTTGGAGCGGCATGAAACGGTGGTAGGCAATGTCCACGGTGGTGCCGTAGCAGTGGCAGGAGTTGGTCGTGGCGTTGTGGTTGCCTCGCTGGAGGCGCTGCACATCATCGGCGGTGCGGAGGACGGAGGAGATGATGGGCAGGTGCGGCTGGAGTCCTTTGCTCCGGAGTGAGTCGATGAAATTGATGCCGATGGTGTTGATGAGGTGCTGCGCTTTGGGCACGAGGAAGGGCATGGAATGCGTGAGGTCGTCAACGACGTAGAATGGGGAATGGGTGATGTCGACGAGCTTGTGTTTCTGTACGAGATGGTTGATTTCATCGCGCGACTGGGCGGGAGAGATGCCGCTGCGGATGGCGGCGGGGAGCTGGAGATCCTGCACGTCGGGGAAATTGTCGGGATAGCTCCACACGCGGCTGCCGGCACGGAGTGGCCGGCGGTGTGGGCGGTCGGCTGATGCCGCTTCTGCCGGTTCTTGCGGAAGGGTGTCGGCCACAAGCGTGTCTGCCGGTATGCTGTCGGGAAGGGCTGTTGATTCGCTGTCGAGCGAGTCTGCGATGTCTGTGTCGGGAATGTCGTTGAGCGTGATGGCTGCGGGCGACGGCATGGGCGGGGTCGGGAAGTGGCAGAATGACTGAATCAGGGCGATGAGGCCGAATGTGATGCCGAATGCCAGCAGGAATTTGGTTTTGGAATAGTGTGTCATGTATGGTGGATGCAGATATGACGGAGGGACATGGCGAAGGGTCAGCGTCCACTCCGCTGAATCATGGTCTGCAGATGTTCGGTGAATTCATGATTTTCGTTGAGCTGCTCGATGCTGATGTGCATGCGCCATCTCCAGTAGTGGCGAGGGCTGGCGGGCACATTGATGCGCTCTTGGGCCACATTGGGGTTGCGCAGCCGTTCGTTGAGCGAGAGCCAGTCTTGGAAGGAAATGAGGCAGAGCATGGACGGGGAGTAGAGGTGGCGGTTGATGATTTCTTCGCAGAGCCATGGTGGCAGGACACGTGGTGCCTGTCCGTCGATGTGCAGGGCCTGGTTGAAGTATCGCTGTGCGCGTGCGGCATCTTCTTCCCACCACAGACGGAGCGTGGGCATGTCGTGCGTGGTGATGGTGGCTACGGAGCGGTAGGGGTTCTTGGAGAGGTCGCCGAACTCGCATCCATAGGCTTTTGGCATGGTTTGGATTTCGAGGCTGAGGATACGGAGCTGCTCCATGACCCACGGCACGCATTCGGGAATCATGCCGAGGTCTTCGGCACAGACGAGCATGCGTGTGGACTGGGTGAGGCGGGGCAGTTTCTTCATGGCTTCGTCGTACCAGAATTGATTGTGCCGCTTGAAGTAGTAGTCGTTGTAGAGATGGTTGAACGCACGCTGCTGCTGAGCCGTGAGGAAGCGGTAGGCGTAGTCGAGCTGGGCGGAGATGCGGGGATGGTAGAGGTGCGTGTTGTGGCGGTCGATGACGAAGAGCACATTGCTGATGAGCGCGTAGAGGCCGTCGCGCAGGTCGCAGGATTCCGGGTCGGTTTTCCGTGAGAAAGTGGCTTGAATCTTGCGTTGCGTGTTGTATTCGGCTTTCATCTTGTAGAAGGTGCTGAGTGTGCCGAAGCTGTTGTAGATGGCCGCGCGTTTCGTCTTCTCCGTGTCGGTGTCGAGATAGATGGTCTTGACCAATTCAGCCCGAGACCCGAACATCTGGTAGAGGATGTCGTCGTTGATGTAGGGCTCGGTCATGAGGACAGGGTCGAACGGAAGTCCGTAGCTTTCGATTTCGCTCCGGCTCATGGGCAGTGCAGGGGCAAACTGGCCCAGCAGGCCGTGGACGGAGTCGAGGGGAATGTCCCAGATGCGGAAGAACCCCAGCACATGGTCGATGCGGTAAGCATCGAAGTATTCGGCCATTTTGCGCAGCCGTCTGATCCACCACGTGCAACCGTCGGCCTGCATCGCCGGCCAGTTGTAAGTGGGGAAGCCCCAGTTCTGGCCGTTGACGGAGAAATCGTCGGGTGGTGCGCCCGCCTGTGAGCCGAGGTTGAAGTATTGCGGTTCTGTCCATGCCTCAACGCTGGTGCGCGAGATTCCGATGGGGATGTCTCCCTTGATGATGATGCCGGCCGCACGCGCGGTGTCACGGACTTCAGTCAGTTGGAGATGGAGCTGGTACTGGATGTAGTAGTAAAGCGCAATCTGTCTGTGATGGCGCGAACGTGGGGCGCAGAGCCGCTTGATGTCGGCCGCAACGTAGGTGCTGTGTGCCGGCCATTGGTTGAAGTCGGGTGTGCCGTAGGTGTCGCGGAGGAAGGAGAAGGCTGCGTAGGGAACCAGCCATTCGCTGTTGGACTCGAACCATGCGCGGTAGTCTTTCGAGGCCAGGACGGATTTGCCTTCCTGCTCGTAGGCAAGCCGGAGGTATTCCATTTTGAGGCGAATCACCTGTTCGTAGTCCAGCTGCGGAAGGGCGTTCAGTTCTTGTTGGCGGATGAGGAAGGTTTCCATCTTCAGCTTGTCGCTGAGGCGGGGCAGTGCGTTCAGATTGCAGTATATGGGGTGGAAGGCATAGATGGAGATGGCGTTGTAGGGATAGGAATCCTGCCAGGAACCGCTCTTCATCGTGTCGTTGACGGGGAGAATCTGGACGGCGTGCATGCCTGCGGAGGCTGCCCAATGAATCATATCTTTGAGGTCGCCGAAGTCTCCGATTCCGAAGCTCTTGGCTGTGCGCAGCGAGAAGACGGGGATGACGATGCCGGCGCATTTCCATTTCGGCAGTGCGAAGCGGGGACGGGAATCGTTTTTCACCCATGTGCCTCCATTGGCAATCTGCAGGCTGTTGATTTGCCGGTTGGTGCCTTCTTCCCATTGTTCCACATTCCCGTGCCGGTCAATGATGACATATTTATATTCGAGCGGATGGAAGATTTCCCCGGCGTTGATGTTCACCGCCCATTCCTGCAAGCTGACGAGAGCGAGCGGAACCGCTTTTCTCCAATTGCCGAGCTGTGGGATATTGCCGCAGATGCCCAGTTGCTGATGCTTCAGCAGGCGTGGCTCCACGACTCGCAGCTGGAGCGTGCGGTTGTAGTATTGCATGGGGGCTGCGGACGGGTTGTGTGGAGCGATGCGGTCAGAGAATGCGGAGGAGAAAAGGGGCAGGTCTTCCGGTATCGGTCTCCAGAAGTCGTTGATGACGAATTCGCGGTCATCGTCGGCCACGGTGGGGTTGCTGTTCTTTCCGTCGAGCCGGAGCGTATGTGGAGCTGCTTCCCATTCTGTCCATACCAGTTGCCCGTCGCGGTAGAGCGCATAAAGATACGTCAGTTGTGGACCGGCTTCGGAAGCCTTGAGCCGGATGTCGGCTTCCCAGCGGTTGCCGTCGTAGGTCTTCAGGGCATATTCCCTGTCTCCGAACGACATGCGGAGCTCCTCGCCCCATTGGGTCTTGTATTCGATGGAGAAGTGGAAGTTCATAATGAGCGGATGTGTGAGTGTGTGGGCGGTGTGTGGGCGTTTGGAGCCGGATCAGTCTTTGAGCAGGTCTTGCAGGAAAGCGTCGAGCTCTTCGTCCAGTCCTTTGAGCAGTTCATCGTTCACCATCACGTTCTCGCTGTCGATGACCATCAAGTCTTCCAGACTCTCTTTGTCGTCGTCTGCGAGCACGAATGAGAAGGGGCGGAAGATGCGGAGCCGGTCGAATTTCTTCTGCCTGTTCATGCTCATCAGCTCCTGACGGAGAGCTTTGGCTACATGTTCGCGGAATTCGTCATCATTCATTTCCTCATAGCCCTCCACGGTGGTTCTGGCCAGTTCGTGGTCGTTGTCGTCGGTGATGACGACATCGCCGTTGTCGGAGTTTGTCTGGATGTGGAAGTCGGTGATGATGTCTTCCTGTCCGTCTGCGGGAATCTGGCTGATGGCTTCGCTGACGAGGCGGTTCATCTGGGCCGCGAGTTGTGGATTCGCTTTCATGGGAGATTATGTTAGTGAGTTGAATTCCTTGTTGATGGCCTGCAACTCGTCGCGGATGGCCTTGAGCCGGTCAATCACTTCAATCTGCTTGTTGGTGCCTGCCTTGTCCCGCTTCAGCGTGTCGCGTGCTCCTTGCAGTGTCATGCCCCGCTCCTTCACGAGATGATAGACCGTGCGTATCTCCTCGATGTCTTCCTTGGTGTATTGACGGATGCCGCGTCCGCCTTTGTGGGGACGGATGTTCGGAAACTCTTTTTCCCAGAAGCGCAGGAGCGATTCGTTCAGGTGAAACATGTCGGCCACCTCGCTGATGGAGTAGTAGAGTTTCAGGTCTTTATTTGTTTTCAGAGGCATGATGGTGGAAGCTATGAATGGGATTCTTTGTCTTTTTTCAGATGTTCTTCAGCACTTCCGTCACGAAGTCGAAGCATTTCTTTACAGACGGGATGTTGCAACGCTCGTCGGGCGTGTGTGGCGACCGCAAGGTCGGGCCGATGGATGCCATGTCCATGTCCGGGTACTTCATGCTGAAGAGGGCGCATTCGAGTCCGGCGTGATCGGCCACCACTTCCGGTTTCTGTCCGAACATCTGTTCATAGACTTTCGAGAGGAGGGCGACGAACGGAGATTTCGGGTTCGGTTGCCAGCCGCAGTAGCCACCTTCGAATGTCACTTTCATGCCCGCCATCGAGAAGCAGGCGAGGAGCGAGTTACAGAGCCAGAGCTTCATGTCGTCGGTGGCGCTTCTGACGAGCGATACGATGGATGCCTTGCCGCCTTCGATGTTGATGATGCCGAGGTTGGAGGATGTCTCCACCACGTCCGGAATGTCCGGCATGAAGCGCAACACACCGTCATGTGCGGCCATGACGGCGTTGATGAGGTTGGTCTGTATTTCCGTCGGGATGGCTCCGGAAGGGAGCTCGCAAGGCTCTATGGTGAGCTGGATGTTGTTGTGCTCAATGGCTTCGTACTCTTCGTTGAAGAGCTTGGCGCACTTCTCCACGAGAGCCAGCAGTTCGGTGCGTTTCCGGGCGGAAGTGACGACGATGGCATCTCCGTCGCGCGGAATGGCGTTGCGCATGTTGCCTCCGTGCCAGCTGCAGAGCCGTGCCACATCGGTGGCGTTGGCGGCAAAGAGCAGTCGTGCCATCAGTTTGTTGGCGTTGGCTCGTCCCTCGTGGATTTCCAGTCCCGAGTGGCCGCCGCGCAACCCCTTCATGCTGATGCGGAACGCCTCCATACCTTCCGGTTCGATGGGCATCTCCTGATATTCCATTGTGGCCACCACGTCCATGCCGCCGGCGCATCCGATGGTGATTTTCCCTTCGGTCTCGGAATCGAGGTTGAGCAGGAGCTTTCCCTTGAGTGTGCCGGCTTCCAGCCCGTTGGCTCCGTCCATGCCCGTTTCCTCATCACGCGTGATGAGCACTTCGAGCGGGCCGTGGGCGATGCTGTCGTCCTCGATGACGGCCATTGCCATCGCCACTCCCATGCCGTCGTCGCTGCCCAGCGTGGTGCCGCGTGCTTTCACCCAGTCGCCATCAATGTAGGTCTCGATGGGGTCGGTCTCGAAATTGTGCTGGCTTTCTTTCAGTTTCTGCGGCACCATGTCCATGTGTGCTTGCAGAATGATGGTCTCGCGGCCTTCCATGCCGGCAGTGGCAGGCTTGCGCATCACGACGTTGCCTGCCTGGTCGATGAAGGCTTCGGCTCCGTGCTTCTTGCCGAACTCCACGAGGAATGCGGCTACTTGTGCTGTATGGCCCGATGGGCGTGGAATCTGCGTGAGCGCATGAAAATTGCGCCACACGTTTTTGGGTTCAAGGTCATAGATTTCCATGAGTGTATCTGGTGTTTTGTTTTTTTGTTTCAGCAGAGTGTCTGTGCTTCTGCTGTTTTCATGAAGGCAAAGTTATACAATTTTTTTTGTATTCAGCAGGTTTTCACCGACTTTTTTTCTTCTGTCGTCTCCACGTGCTGCTTGGGTTGCTTTGGAAGGGGTGTGTGGGCCAGTGCGATGAGCGAGTAGATGCCCAGAAGCGGAATCAGGGCTGTCTGTATGGTGTGGACGATCAGCACGAAGGTCTCGGCTTCCGTTGCCTCCACGCCGTAGAGCACGAGGATGGTCTTCACGGCAAAGTGCCACGGTCCCATGCCGTTGGGGGTGGGCACGACGACAGCAATGCTGCCCACGATGAAGGCCACGAGTGCCGTCATGACGCTGAGGTCACGGGTGAAGTCGAAGCAGAGGAACGTGATGTAGAAGTGCAGGAAATAACTCAGCCAGATGCCAAGCGTGTAGGCGGCGAACAGCCACTTGCGGCGCACGTGACGCAGCGAAAGGATGCCGGCCTTCACGTCAAGTGCCGCTTTCCGCACGTTGGCGAGGAACTCGAAGCGGCGCAGGGCGTAGCAGGCGAATGCCAGGGTAGCGGCCAGGCAGCCGGCGGACACGGCCCACCCCGTGGCGGAGAACGTGCCGAGCCATCCGCTGATGTTGGTGCCGGTCGTGCCGAAGAAGTTCAGGAACACGCCAATCTGCATGAGGAACACCACGGCCACGGCCACGAGGATGAGCAACGTGTCTATGATGCGCTCCGTGATGACAGTCCCGAGACTTTTGGCAAAGGATGTGCCATCGTATTTCATGAGGATGCCGCAGCGCGTCACTTCGCCGATGCGGGGAATGACCAGGCTGGCGGCATAGGAAAGGAAGACGGCGTGGATGCAGTGGCTCGTCTTCGGATGCTCGTCTAATGGTGCCAGCGTCAGTGGCTGGCGCAGCCCCCGGAACACCTGAGCCGTCACGCCGAAGAGGAGTGAGAAGAGCATCCACCCCCAGTTCATGCCGTGCTCCAGCGTGTGGGAGATGCGGCTGAAGTCGAATCCGCGGTACATCCACCACAGAATGGCCACTCCCAGCGCGATAGGACAGACGATATTGAGAGTTTTTCTGACGATTCTTTGCATTTTTCTGCTATTTGCCGTAACTTCGCGGGCACAAAACAGGGGAATTCAGCTGCAAATATAGTGATTTTGCGTCACACGGCTTCACTTCTCGTGGAACTTTTCCCCGCAGATTGTCAAAATTCATTTTTTTCATTCAGCCCATATTCCTGATTCTGAAAGACCGAACGATGAACCATGCCCGTCCCGTGCGTCCCAAGAAATTCCTGGGGCAGCATTTTCTCACCGACTTGCAGATAGCATCCGACATCGCCGACACGGTCGATGCCTGTCCCGGACTGCCCGTGTTGGAGATTGGTCCCGGCACCGGTGTACTGACCCAATTCCTCCTGCGCAAGCCGCGCCTGCTGAAGGTGGTGGAGCTTGACCGCGAGTCGGTGCCTTACCTCCACAGCCGTTTTCCCTCCCTCGGCTCCCGCATCATCGAGGCCGATTTCCTGCGGCTCGACCTCAAGTCCGTGTTCGACGGTCAGCCGTTTGTGCTCACGGGCAACTATCCCTACAACATCTCTTCCCAGATTTTCTTCAAGATGATAGAGAACCGCCACCTCATCCCGTGCTGCACGGGCATGATCCAGCGCGAGGTGGCGCAACGTCTGGCCGCCGCCCCCGGCAGCAAGGCATACGGTGTGCTGACCGTGTTCGTGCAGGCGTGGTAC
Source organism: uncultured Bacteroidaceae bacterium (assembly GCA_964415385.1). Taxonomy (GTDB): domain Bacteria; phylum Bacteroidota; class Bacteroidia; order Bacteroidales; family Bacteroidaceae; genus UBA3839. The sequence continues at coordinate 18,539 of CAYPZK010000024.1, read as the reverse complement.
GATGTGGAATATCTGTTCACCGTCAACGAAGACGTGTTCAATCCCCCGCCCAAGGTGAAGAGCGCCGTCGTGCGCCTCACCCGCAACGGCCGCGAGGCGCTGGACTGCGACGAACGCCTTTTCCGGCGGATTGTCAAGTCTGTCTTCACCATGCGCCGCAAGATGCTGCGCAACGGCATGCGCCAGATTCTCGGCACCGCCCATCCCATGTTGGCCGACCCGCTCTTCAGTTGCCGTCCCGAGCAGTTGTCTGTCGGGCAGTACATCGACCTCACTCGTCGGGTGTCGCGGGAACTTCCGCCGCCGGGTCCCGTTTGATGTTCTCCATCCGGTTCTTCAGGTCGAAGGCCGTGGCCATGAATCCCGCATAGATGGGATTGCTGAACTGTGTCTCCACGATGTGGCGGGCGTTGCGCAGGAAGAGCGCCACGTCCTCCACCATGATGCCGTGCCCCAGGTCGGCCCGGCCCGTCGGATGTGTGTCCATCCATGCCAGCAGCTCCTGAGCGTCTTCTGCGGTATATTGTTTCTTGAAGGACATCTGCGAAATGATATGGTGAGAGATAAGAAAGATAAAGGTATAAAAAAGGCGTGTCATCCCGTTCCTCCTGCCGGTCAGGACCGAACGGCGGAGAGGCTGTGGACAATGAGCCGTGCGGTCCGTTCCGAAGCTCCGGGAGGCCCCAGCTTGCGGCGCACCTCCTCATAGCCTTCCAACATGCGCTGCCGCCTGTTGCCGCCCGGCAGGATGTCGCGCAGCTCCTCGCCCACGCGCTCCTTGTTCATGTCGTTCCCCACCAGCTCGCTCACCACCTCGCGGCCCGCAATCAGATTGACCAGCGAGATGAACTGCACCTTGAGCAGGCGGTGCCGGAGCCAGGCCACGAGTCTCCCCATGCGCGTGTGGTAGCAGACCACCTGCGGCGTGCCGAGCAGCGCCGTCTCCAGCGTGGCCGTGCCCGACGTGACGAGAGCGGCCGTGGCGGCCGAAAGCAGCCCGTAGGTCTGTCCCTGCACGATGTCATACGGAGCCGTGCCCGCCGGTGTCAGCTGGCGGTAATAGCTGTCGGGGATGTCCGGTGCGCCGGCGACGACGATGCGGCAGCCCCCCGTTTCTGTGGCGGCCTCGAGCATGATGCTGAGATTGTCTCTGATCTCCTGCCTGCGGCTTCCGGGCAGCAGGGCGAGGAGTGGTTCCCCTCCGCGGTTGCCACCGGCTTCCTCCCGAGGCAGGGTGAGCGGGGCGGGTCTGACCGCGTCCACGCAGGGATTGCCCACGTAGTGCACGGCACGGAGCCCTTTCCGCCTGAAATAGTCTGCCTCGAAAGGCAAGATTACGTACAGCTCGTCCACGTAGCGGCGCAGGCTCTCAATGCGCCCCTCCTGCCATGCCCACACCTTGGGAGCGATGTAGTAGTGGACGGGAATCCGTGTGCGGGTGTGCACATGCTTTGCCACGCGGAGGTTGAATCCCGAGTAGTCCACGAGAATCAATACGTCGGGCTTCCAGGCCGCGATGTCGCGCCGGCACTCGCGCAGCAGGCGCAGAATGCCGCGCAGGTGGAGCGCCACGGACACGAACCCCATGTAGGCCAGCTCCCTGTAGTGGCGCAGCAGCGTGCCCCCCGCCTTCCGCATCCGGTCGCCGCCGATGCATCGGAACTCAGCCTGCGGGTCTTCCTGCCGCAGAGCCCGCATCAGGTTGGAGGCATGCAGGTCGCCCGAAGCCTCTCCCGCGATGAGATAATAGCGCATGTCTGTCTTCTTCCTTTCCTTTTGTTTGTGTGAACCCTCCGTCCTGGAAGGTTTGCCGCCTGCAAAATTAGTGATTTTTCCCCGTCCGTTCCCCTTCTGTGTCTTGAAAAAGCAAAAAAAATCTGTTTTTCTTGAAAAAATCCGGAAAAACCTTTGTCGGTTCGGAGAAAACCCCTACCTTTGCACTCGCAAAAGCGCAGAGCGGAGTTCTGCATGCACCTTGGGATATGGTGTAATTGGCAACACAACAGATTCTGGTCCTGTTATTCCTGGTTCGAGCCCGGGTATCCCAACTGAGAGAGGACACACAATGATGCCGGACCGTGGTTTCCACACAGTCCGCTTTTTTTGCGCCCGTCCGGAAAGACCGGGGGCTCGGCCACCTTCTCCTTCCGGAGTGTGCCGATTCTCAAGCCCTGCATATCCCCTTCCCGTTACGGAGAAGGGAAAAGAACGTTTTTGGAGCGGGCGGCGGAAAAATCAGAAACAGCGCGGGGGAAAATCACAGGCCTGCGGCGGATGCATCCGTCCAACGCGCCGATGACGAGTTCATCGAACGCGTTCGTTTGGCCGGACGGACACACTCGTTTCAAAAAACGAACGCGTTCGTTTTTCCGGAAACCAGCCTGGAAAAGTATTTGATGAGCCACATTCCGGGCATCAAAAGCGTTCATCCGCCGGCTACGGGACGGGGATGTTTGGAGGCAAGGGGGCACTCACGCCTTGAGAAAGGCGAAGAAGACCGCTGCGACGAGGCAGGCAAAGGCGGCGAGGTGGTTCCAGTGGAGGCTCTCGCCCTTGAAGAGGAGGAGGACGACGAGGGTGAAGATGATGAGGGAGATGACCTCCTGGATGACTTTGAGCTGGATGAGGGAGAAGGGGCCTCCGTTGCCGTTGAAGCCGATGCGGTTGGCGGGCACTTGGCAGAGGTATTCGGGCAGGGCGAGGAGCCAGGAGCAGAGGACGACGAGCAGGAGGGGCCACGCGGTGCTGACTTTCATCTGTTGGAGCTTGAGGTGGCCGTACCAGGCGAAGGTCATGAAGATGTTGCTCACGATGAGCAGGGCGACGGTGTAAAAGGGTTTCATGGGTGCAAAAGTACGGAAAAAACGGCAGGCGGCGAAAGTTTTCGGCGGAAAGATGGTGGGGGAATGGAAAAAAAAGCGTAACTTTGCAGCCGCTTCGGCGAAGCCTCTGACGAGATTTGCCCCTCGGAGGGCAAGGCAAGAGTGACCGTGTACGCTTCGTTGGAACCTGTCAACAATCAAAATCAAATCATTGGAAGAAGACTATGGACTTAATGAAAGTTGCTGAAGAAGCCTTTGCCACGGGCAAGGAGTTCCCAAAGTTCAAGGCCGGCGACACGGTGACGGTGGGCTACAAAATTATCGAGGGCTCGAAGGAGCGCGTGCAGGCCTATCGCGGTGTTGTCATCAAAATCTGCGGTGAGGGCCGCAAGAAGCGTTTCACTGTGAGAAAGATGTCGGGAACGGTGGGCGTGGAGCGTATTTTCCCGCTCGAGTCGCCAAACATCGATTCTATTGAGGTGAACAAGGTGGGCAAGGTGCGCCGTGCCAAGCTGTACTACCTGCGCAAGCTCACGGGCAAGAAGGCGCGTATCGCCGAAAAGCTCTCGGGACGCAAGACGGCGGCTGCGGAGCAGCAGGATTGACAAGGTGTGTCATGACAGACAGAGCGGCTTTCCCCAGGTGGTTGGGGGAGGCCGCTCTGCATATGTGTTGGGAGGGAGGCAATATCGGAGGGAGGATTGGGAACGGTGCCGGTGGTGAGCGTGTAGGTGCCGGAGCCGAGAACGATTGTGGCATCGGACTCGGTGTAGGAAATGCTGACGATGCCGTTCTGTCCGGCTGTGAGCGGATGGCCGTCCTCAAGTACGGCGTTGCCGCCATGGAGGGAAATCATCACGGTGGCCGTGGAATTGGCCGGCACGGCGAAGGTATAGATATATGTGGAGTCGTCTGTGCGCTCGTAGGCGGAGCGGATGGTGCCGTAGATGCTTTGGGTGGAGACATCCATCGACGTGAGGTCGGACGGAATCCACGGGGCAATGAGGATGGAGTCGAAGGCCATGCCGGCGTTCCGGATGCCGCCGAGCTGGCTGAAGAACCATTCCTCGATGTGGTCCATCATGCAGTGGTTTTGTGAGAATGCGCCTACGTCCCAATATTCGGGCGTCGTGGTGTAGCCCTGCTCCACCCAATAGCCATAGCTCGGGCAGTCGGTCTGGTTGGCCATCTGATAGACGATGTCGTTGTAGCCGTATTGGGCGAGCGACATGAAGAGGGGCTTCAGTGCGATTTCGCCCGTCTTGATTTTGTAGCCGTCGGCTGCGACGCGTGCGGCGAGACGTGCGGCCACGCCGGCCTCCTCGCCCTCGGGCACGAGTCCGTAGTAGAGCGGCATGGCGTATTCCGACTGCTGCCCGTATTCATACACACCGTCAACATAGAACTTGTCGTTGAAGGCTTGCTTCACATGGCCGGCCTGGCGCGTGAAGGTGGTGGCGTCGTCGGTGCGTCCGAGTTCTGTGGCCATCTCGGCCATTGCGCGGAGCAGAGCATAATAGGTGGTGGTGATGGTGAACTCGCCGGGTACGAGCGGACTGACGCCTGCCGTCTCCTGCCCCCAGTCGCTCAGCACGCTGTAGGAACTGCCGGGCATGATGTAGCCGTTGGTCTTGGAGGTGTAGTAGTTGATGAGGCGTTTCATCCGGCCGTAGTTCTCACTGATGACGGTACGGTCGCCGTAGGTCTTCCAGGAGCGGTAGGGCACGAGGATGGCGGCTCCGCCCCAGTTGGGGTCGTCGTCATAGACGGACATGAAGTGGGGTACGGTGCTCGGCACGCGGCCTGTGGCATACTGCGCGTCGAAGCAGTCCATGACGACTTTCTGCCAGAAGGTCTGCATGTCGTAGTTGTAGCAGAGGGAGTTGAACATCTCGTTGGGCACGTCGAGCCAGCCGAGCTTTTCGCGCTGCGGGCAGTCGGTCACGCTGTTGTAGAGCTGGCTCTGGATGGCATCGCGGCAGATGGTGTGGATGTCGTTGAGCAGGGTGTTGCTGGTTTGGAACGTGCCGGCCTGATTCATGTTGCTGCGGATGCGGAGGGCGGTGAAACTGGCCGGGTCGGGGGCTTTGTCCAGTCCGATGATCTGGAGGTAGCGGAAGCCGTGGTACATGAACTCGGGTCCCCATTCCTCGCCGTCGGCATCGCCGGCGAACGTATAGGTCTCGTAGGTGTCGGCGGCACCCGTGTAGTAGTTCTCCATGAAGACGGAGCCGTCGGCATTGAGGCTCTCACCTTCGCGCAGCGTGATGGTCTGGCCGGCGGTTCCTTTCAGCCGGAACTTGTATTGCCCGGCAAAGTTGCGCCCGAAATCGACGACGTAGAGATGGTAGCCGCTGGAATAGACGCTCTTCACATCAATGGCGGGCCATTCCTCTACGATGCGGAGAGGCTCATAGCTCCGCGACTTGAGCGTGCCGAAGCCTTGGGCCTGGCTGCTGGCGAACGACGGATTCGCCACGACCTCGGCGGCATCCCAGGCACTGACATCGAAGCCGGGGGCATCGATGCCGCCAATGCGCAGACGCGCGTCGTAGTCCTCTCCGCCCCACCAGTTGCTGCCCAGTGTGGGTGAGGAGGCGGTGTGCCAGTCGGCATCCGTCGGGATGAGGTCGGAGGTGCCGTCGGTGTATTCGATGTGGAGCTCGGCTTTCAGTGCTTTCGTTCCGCTGTTCGTGATTTCTCCCTTTGAATAGCGTCCGCTGAGCTTCTCTACGTTGAAGAGTCCGCCGGCCACCTGGGCAATGAGCGTATTCGTGCCGCTCTGCAGCAGACGGGTCACGTCGTAGGTGGTGTAGAGGATGCTCTTTTCGTATTCGCTCTCGCCGGGCTCAAGCTTGTTCTCCGTCACGTATTGCCCGTTCAGTTTCATGGTGAAGACACCGAGCGCGGAGGCGTAGATGCGGGCACGGGCCACCTGTTTGTCTGCCGGCACAGAGAAGTTGCGTCCGAAGTAGGGAATGCCGGTCGTGGCATGGGCGCCGGCTGCGGCTTGAATCCACGAGGCGGTCCACTCGTCCGGTTGCAGGAAAGCGGTTTCGAAGGTGCTTTCTGCGGTTTCTGATGCGGTGTCGTTCTGGTCATAGACCGTCAGAGACCATGTGTAGGCCGTGCGGGAGGTGAGAGGCGTTCCTGCGTAGCTGATTTGGTTTTGTTGTCCGGAGTCCGTCTTGCCGCTGTCCCAGGCAAGCGTTCCGTCGGCGGTTTTCACCACAATCCGGTAGGCGGACTGTCGGAATCCTCGCTCGTCGCTGAGGGTCTGCCAGCTGAAGGTGGGTGTGGCATTGTCGATGCCGAGTGGAGCCGTGAGACCGGACACCCTCAGCAGGGTGGGGCGGAAGGCGGCCGACAGACACAGGGTCTGTGCCGTCAAGGCTAAGCATAATGCGTACTTTTTCTTCATGGTAGTGTGTCAATGATGGCAAAATATATAGGATTGTCCTGCGTCATGCAGTTTTTTCTGCCGGCAAATTTAAATACAATATTTCTTCCGGACAAATATGGATGGTGCAGAAAGGAGCGCAAATGTTTCAAAAACGGAATTTTTTCCCCGAACCGGCGGATGGAAGCCTTGCATTCGGCGATGATTTTTGTGCAAAAGTGCGGTGTTGTCAAAAAAAGGCCGTAAATTTGTGGTCAAAAGCAAAAAACTTCATTATACACGCAGAAGATTATGGATAAATTAGTCATCAATTCTTATGACGAATTTGCATCCCATCTGGGAAAAGAGCTGGGCACGAGCGATTGGCTCGTGGTGGATCAGGATCGTATCAATCTCTTTGCCAAAGCCACGCTGGACCATCAGTGGATTCATGTGGACGTGGAACGTGCCCGGCAGGAGAGTCCTTATCACTCGACGATTGCGCATGGCTATCTCACGCTTTCTTTGCTGCCGTATCTTTGGGATCAGATTATCGCGGTGAACAATCTCAAGATGATGGTGAACTACGGGATGGACAAGATGCGCTTCGGGCAGCCTGTCATCACGGGCAGCAGTGTCCGTCTGGTGGCTTTGTTGCAGTCCATCGTCAACTTGCGCGGCACTTGCAAGGCCGAAATCAAGTTCCGCATCGAAATCAAGGATGCGCGCAAGCCTGCGCTGGAAGGCGTGGCCACGTTCCTCTATTATTTCCAGAACAACTGAAGGCCGCGGCGTATCGTGTGCGTGAGAAAGAAGGTGGAAAAGGAGAACCTGTGCCGTGCCGTGGCCATTTGGATGAGCTGCTTCCTGATGTGGTTGCTCTCACCGCACTTTTCCCACGCTCAAGACACGCTGGACGTGGCCGTGCCCGTGGTGCCGGATTCGTCGGCGCATACGGTGTTCCGCCTTCTGGAAGATGCGATGGAGCGGCTTCCGCAGCTGAAGGAACGGCTGGCCGACTCGCTGGATCTCTCCTTAGAGGAGATGAATGACCTGAGCAGGCGGAAGAAGAAGAAGCTGGTGAGCCGCTTCCTGGGCAATCAGCTCAAGAATCTCAACCAGGTGGACTCGCTCTACATCACGCCGCAGCTCTATGAGTATGCGCTGATGCTGCAGAACACGACCACTTTTGAGAGTTTCACGATTTCGAGTCTCGGAGAGGACCGGCAGTCGCTCGAATTCGCTCCCAAACCCACTTTCCGGCTCGGCGGCTATTTCGGCTGGAGATGGCTCTTTCTGGGATATACGTTTGATATGGGGCGTCTGCTGGGGCATAAGAGCGCGTCGCAACAGAATACGGAGATTGACCTCAGCATCTATACGTCGAAGATTGGCATTGACCTCTATTACCGCAATACGGGCAACGCCTTCCGCTGCAAGAACCTCAACTCGCTTTTCTCCGCCGACAGCCCACGCCCCGATGGCTTGAGCGACAACTTCGACGGGCTCAACATCCAGATGCGCGGGTTCAATATTTATTACATTTTCAATCATCATCATTTTTCTTATCCGGCCGCTTTCTCCCAAAGCACGGTACAGCGACGCTCGTGCGGTTCCTTCCAGCTCGGCTTCTCCTTCACCCATCACAGGGTGAGCCTTGACGACTCGCAGTTCGATGAGCGGCTGACACCTTATCTGGATGAGTCCATGTTCTTCGAAACGGTGAAATACAATGACTACGAACTCAATTTCGGCTATGCTTACAACTGGGTGTTTGCCAAGAACTGTCTGCTCGGAGTCTCGCTGTCGCCGGGGTTGGCCTACAATGCCACCTATTATTATGCGCAGTCGGAAGACGGCACGCTGTCCGAAAAGCAGCGGTTTCCCGATTTCCGGCTCAACAAGTTGCATCTTGACTTCATCTCGCGCTTCGGACTGGTTTACAACAATACGCGCTACTTTGCAGGGGCATCCGTCATTTTCCGTTCGTTCGACTACAAGAACAGCACGGTGAAGCTCAATAATAGTTTCGGCTCTCTCAATCTCTATGTGGGCTTCAATTTCATGCGCAAAAAGAATCGCTGACACGGGCGAAGCGCGGCTTTCGCCGTTCCGTTGATGAAAAAAATGATGAAAAGTGCTGAAATGTCGAATATCTTTTCTAAATTTGCAACAAATTGAAGAAAGTCTGTCGCGCGGCACGGCCAGTCCGGTTGACTGCATGCCCGTCCCCGTGGCGCTGGCGTTCATGGAATATTCTAAAGCAAAGAAATGGTTTTTACAGCAGAACAGATTGCTGCTTATACAGGTGGAACGGTCGAGGGTGACAGGAATGTGCAAGTCACCACATTCGCCAAGATTGAGGAAGGCGTTCCGGGTGCAATCTCATTTTTGTCAAATCCCAAGTATGAGCATTTTATCTATCAGACAGCGTCGAGCATCGTTCTCGTGAACCGCGATTTCGTGCCGTCGCAACCAGTCAAGGCCACGCTGGTGCGGGTGGACAATGCCTATGAGACCGTGGCCAGGCTGCTCACGCTCTATGAGTCAATGCAGACGAAGAAGACGGGCATCAGCCCCCAGGCCTCGATAGCCGCTTCGGCCCAGATAGGCGAGAACTGCTATATCGGCCCCTTTGCCGTGATTGGCGAACACGTGAAGGTGGGGAAAGGCACGGCTGTCTATCCCTGCTGCGTGGTGGGCGACGGCGTGCAGATCGGCGACGATTGCACCGTTTATCCCAATGTCACCATCTATCACGACTGCAAGATAGGCAACCGGGTGGTGTTGCACGCCGGTGTGGTGATTGGAGCAGACGGATTCGGATTTGCCCCGACGCCGGAAGGCTATGAGAAGATTCCGCAAATCGGCACCGTCACCCTAGAGGACGACGTAGAGCTGGGAGCCAACACTTGTGTGGACCGCTCCACGATGGGTTCTACGTATGTGCGCCACGGCGTGAAGCTCGACAATCTGGTTCAGATTGCGCACAATGTGGAAGTGGGAGCCAACACGGTGATGTCGTCACAGACAGGCGTGGCAGGAAGTGCCAAAATCGGCGAGTGGTGCATGTTCGGCGGACAAGTCGGCATTGCCGGCCACATCACAGTGGGCGACCATACGAATGTCGGTGCGCAATCGGGCATCCCGGGCGGCAATCTGGTGAGCCGTGGCGGGGCTACGCTGATGGGCTATCCGGCCGTGGAGCACCATGTCTTCGCCCGTCAGGCGGCCGCGCTCAAGCAGTTGCCGGAGTTGGTGCGCGAGGTGGCTTCCCTGCGTCGTGAGATAGAAGAGCTGAAGAAATCAAAACAACCAAGATGATATGCAGAAGCAACTGACACTGAAAGAGAGTTTTACCCTGCAGGGCAAAGGCCTGCACACGGGTCAGTTTATCACGGCCACCTTTCATCCGGCTCCTGAAGGACACGGATACAAAATCCAGCGGGTGGATCTTCCCGACCAGCCCGTCATCGAATGTATTGCCGACCACGTGGGCGACACCCAGCGTGGCACGGTGCTGGTGAAGGACGGTGTGAAGGTGAGCACCATCGAGCATGCGATGGCAGCCCTCTATGCCATGCGTATCGACAACTGCCTCATCCAGCTCGACGGCCCCGAGATGCCTATTCTCGACGGTTCGGCACAGGATTTCGTGGAAGCCATCCGGCGGGTCGGCCTTGTGGAGCAGAAAGCCAACAAGGATTATTATATCGTGAAGCACAAGATGGAGATTCACGGCGAGCATGGCGAGCACCTCATCATCGTTCCGGATGACGAGTTCTGCGTGAATGCGATGATTGCCTTCGATTCCCGCATCCTGGCCAGTCAGTTTGCCACGCTCGACCATGTGGAGGATTTCCCTACGGAAATCGCCTCTGCCCGCACGTTCGTGTTTGTGCGGGAAATCGAGCCGTTGCTGCAGATGGGCATGATCAAGGGCGGAGACCTCGACAACGCCATCGTGATCTATGAGAACGAGTTGTCGCAGGAGCGGTATGACGCTTTGGCCGACCAAATCGGCATTCCGCACAAGGATGCCCGTCAGCTGGGCTACATCCAGAACAAACCGCTCACGTGGCCCAACGAGACGGCACGCCACAAGCTGCTCGACATCATCGGCGACCTGGCACTGGTGGGCAAACCGATCCGTGGCCGTGTGATAGCCACCAAGCCGGGGCACACCATCAACAATCAGTTCGCGCGCATGATTCACAAGGACATCCGCAAACACGAAACTCAGTGTCCGCCATACGACCCCAACCGGGAGCCCGTGATGAACGTGAACCGCATCCGCGAGCTGTTGCCCCACCGCTATCCGATGCAGTTGGTGGACAAGATTATCGCTATCGACGAGAACTATATCGTGGGCGTGAAGAACGTCACTTCCAACGAGCCGTTCTTCCAGGGGCATTTCCCACAGGAGCCCGTGATGCCGGGCGTGCTGCTCGTCGAGGCCATGGCCCAGGCCGGCGGCCTGCTGGTGCTCAACACGCTGGAAGAGCCGGAGCGGTGGTCCACCTACTTCATGAAGATTGACAATGTGAAGTTCCGGCGCAAGGTGGTGCCCGGCGACACACTCATCTTCAAGGTGAAGTTGCTGGCTCCCGTGCGCCGCGGCATCTCCTCCATGCGCGGCCTCATCTTTGTGGGCGACACGCTGGTGGCCGAGGCAGAATTCACCGCACAGATTATCAAGAACAAATAGAGAAACATCAGACAACGCTCAAACATTTCCCCACAAAAAATAATACGTTCATAGCATGGCAAAAATCAGCCCGTTGGCATTCATCGACCCCGAGGCTCAAATCGGAGAAAACTGTGAGATAGGCCCCTTCTGCTTTATAGACAAGAATGTCGTCGTAGGAGACAATAATGTATTGATGAACAGTGTGACGCTGCTCGACGGCACACGATTAGGCAGTGGCAACACCATCTTCCCCGGAGCCGTTATCGGCGCCATTCCGCAGGACTTGAAATTCCGTGGCGAGGTGACCACGGCAGAGATTGGAGACAACAACCGCATCCGCGAGAATGTGACCATTCACCGCGGCACGGCCGCCAAGGGCAAGACGGTGGTGGGCAGCAACAACCTCATCATGGAGAACGCCCACATCGCCCACGACTGCCAGTTCGGCAGTGGCATCATCATGGGCAACTCCAGCAAGCTGGGCGGCGAGGTGACGGTGGACGACAACGCCATCATCAGTGCCGTGGTGCTGGTGCACCAGTTCTGTCGCATCGGCGGCTATACGATGGTGCAGGGCGGCTCGCGCACGAGCCAGGACATCCCTCCGTTCATCATCGGCGGCAAGGAGCCCATTGCCTACGCCGGACTCAATATCGTGGGACTGCGCCGCCGTCAGTTCCCCGCCAACATCATCGACGACATCCACAATGCCTACCGCCTCATCTACAACAGCCACCTCACCGTGCAGGAGGCTCTCGAGGAAATCCGCTACGAGATTCCGGCGGGCAAGGAAGTCCAGTACATCATCGACTTCGTGAGCAGCTCCAAGCGCGGCATCATCCGCTGACGGAGTCCCTCCCGACGATACACACACATATATATATCCTATTATATATATCCCACATATAGCCTGTCACAGAACCCATGATTTACCGTTTTCTGATTATCTCTGACGAAGTCGAGGACTTCATGCGGGAAATCAAAATCGACCCCGATGCCACGTTCCTGGACTTCCATCACGCCATCCTTGATGCCTGTCACTACACGGACGACCAGCTCACGTCCTTCACCATCTGCGAGAACGGGTGGGAGCGTGGACAGGAAATCACGCTGGAGGACATGGAGACAGGCTCCGACGTGGATTCCTACACGATGGAAAAGACACGTCTGAGCGACTTCATCGAAGAGGAAAAACAACACCTGCTTTACATGTTCGACCCGTTGGCCGGCCGCGTCTTCTTCATCGAGCTGGCGGAAATCATCACCGGCAAGTCTGTCACGCACCCCGTCGTGTCCCGCAGCCAGGGCAATCCGCCCGTACAGACCATCGACTTCGATGAGCTGATGGCCCGCAATCCCCTTCCGGCCGACACCTCCACGGGTCTGCCCGACGACGACTTCGAGGAGGGCATCAGCGACGAGGACATCGATACCGAAGGGCTGAGCATCAGTGATGGTGACCCCTTCCTCTGAGAAGGATGAAAAAGAAAGTGGAACCTGCAATATTCCCCTGACCGCTTCTGTGGAAAAGACGCTGATAGTGCTGCTGGGTCCGACAGCCGTCGGAAAGTCCGGGCTTGGCCTGCGTTTGGCCCGGCTCTTGGATGTCCCCGTCATTTCGGCCGACTCGCGTCAGATCTACCGTCAGCTCCACATCGGCACGGCCAGCCCCTCCCCCGCAGAGCTGAGCGCCGTGAAGCACTACTTCGTCGGAACGCTCAATCTCGACGAATACTACAGCGCGGCCCGCTACGAGGCTGATGTCCTGTCCCTGCTCCGGCAGGAGTACCGGCAACGCGACGTGGCTCTCCTCGTGGGCGGCAGCATGATGTATATCGACGCCGTCTGTCAGGGCATCGACGACATCCCCACCGTCCTGCCCGCCGTCCGCCGGACACTCCGCCAGCGTCTGGCCACCGAGGGTCTGCCCTCCCTGCTCTCACAGCTCCGGACGCTCGACCCCGCCAGCTATGCCACGGTTGACCGCCACAATGCGCGGCGCGTGGTGCATGCGCTCGAAATCTGCCTCCAGACCGGCCGCCCCTATTCCTCCTTCCTCGGCCACGCCCGCCGCCCACGCCCCTTCCGTGTGCTCAAAATAGGTCTCACGCGCTCCCGCGAAGACCTCTTCCGCCGCATCAACCGGCGCGTGGACGAGATGATGGAGCAGGGACTCCTCGACGAGGCCAGAGCCCTTTACCCCCTGCGCCATCTCAACTCGCTCAACACCGTGGGCTACAAGGAGCTCTTCCGCGTGTTCGACGGCGAATGGGAATTGCCGATGGCCGTGGAGCGCATCAAGAAGAACACCCGCGTCTATGCCAAGAAACAACTCACATGGTTCCGACGCGACGACACCATCCGCTGGTACAACCTCGACGACTATACCGACCCCCAGCTCCCCGCAGAGCACATTCTGGCACAGCTTTCAAGCCCCGACAAATAACTTTTCCCCTCTCTCCATGAAACGCATTCTTGCTTCCCTCCTCTCCCGCCTGCAGGCCGCCTGGCACTGGTACGCAGCCCAGTACCACGGCCGTTGGTACCAGCGGCTCGTCACCCCCCTCGCCACCCTCTTCGTCTTGTTCTTCCTCTACTTGGGAGCCGTGGACTGCAACTTCCTCTGGCTCTTTGGCCGGTCGCCCGCCATGAGCGTCATCCAGAACCCCATCACCGACGAGGCCTCGCTCATCTACAGCAGCGACAGCGTGCTCATCGGCAAGTATTTCAGCGAGAACCGCTCCCCCGTGCGTTTCGAGGAAATCTCCCCCTCCATCATCGATGCCCTCATCACCACAGAAGACGAGCGCTTCTACCTCCACCACGGCATCGACTTCCAGGGGCTCTTCGCCGCCGCCCGCGACATGGCACGCGGCAACGCCCGTGGTGCCAGCACCATCACCCAGCAGCTCGTGAAGAACCTCTTCAAGATGCGCTCGCAGTATTCCACCGGCCTCCTCGGCCGCGTGCCCCTCCTGCGCCTCCTCATCATGAAGTCCAAGGAATGGATCACCGCCGTGAAGATAGAAAACCTATACAGCAAGCAGGACATCCTCACCCTCTACTTCAACACCGTCGACTTCGGCAGCAACGCCTACGGCATCAAGACCGCTGCCCGCACCTACTTCAACACCACCCCCGACCGCCTCACGCCCGAGCAGTCCGCCACCCTCGTCGGCCTGCTCAAGGCCACCACCACCTACAACCCCAAGGTGCACCCCGCCAACAGCCTCCGCCGCCGCAACGTCGTCCTTCACAACATGCTCTCCCACGGCAAGCTCACCCCCGCCCAGTGCGACTCCCTCTGCCGACTGCCCATCACCCTCAACTACAACGTCGAGAACACCTACGACGGCCAGGCCAACTACTTCCGCGAGGCCGTGCGCGACTACCTCTCCGACTGGTGCAAGGCCAACGGTGTCGACCTCTATGCCGACGGGCTCCGCATCCACACCACCGTCGACACCCGCCTGCAACGCTATGCCGAGGCCGCCGTGCTGAAGCAGATGAACATCATCCAGCGGCGCTTCGACGACCACTGGCGCGGCCGGAATCCCTGGCGTGACGAGCACGGCAACGAGATTCCCCACTTCATCGAGGACATCGCCCGCCGCACCACCTCCTACAAGATGCTCACGGCCCGCTTCCCTGACCATCCCGATTCCGTGGACTACTATATGAACCAGCCCCATGCCGTCCGCCTCTTCTCCTATTCCGCCCCCGGCCACTTCGAGGAGCGCCAGATGAGCACGATGGACTCCATCCGCCACATGGTGCGCTTCATGCACTGCGGCTTCGTCGTCATGGAGCCGCAGACCGGCTACGTGCGCGCCTGGGTAGGCGACATCGACTTCAATGCCTGGAAATACGACAAGGTCACCGCCATGCGCCAGCCCGGCTCTACCTTCAAGCTCTTCGTCTATGCCTCCGCCTTCGAGCATACGGGGCTCACCCCCGTCACCTTCCGCCGCGACAGCTACATCAGCCTCAAGGTGCGCGACGCAAAGACCGGCGAGCTGAAGACATGGACACCCCACAACGCCGACGGCCGCTGCACCGGAGCCGACATGCCCCTCAAGTCCGCCTTCGCCCGCTCCGTCAACACCATAGCTGTCAAGCTCGGCCAGGAGACCGGCATCCCCAACGTCATCGACATCGCCCGCCGCATGGGCATCCGGAGCCCCCTCCACAACACCCCCTCGCTCGCCCTCGGCGCCAGCGACGTCCAGCTGCTCGAGCTGACCGCCGCCTACAGCTGTGCCATGAACGACGGACGCTACCGCCAGCCCGTCCTCGTCACCCGCATCGAGGACCGCGACGGACGCACCATCTACGACAGCGACCGCGACGCGCCACCCGCCCGGCAGGCCATCTCCTACAAGACCGCCTTCTACCTCCAGCGCCTGCTCTGGGGCGGCATGCACGAGCCCGGCGGCACCACCCAGGCCCTGTGGGAATACATCCACTGCCCCGACACCGAGTTCGGCGGCAAGACAGGCACCTCCTCCAACCACTCCGACGCCTGGTTCGTCGGATGCTCCCCCTCGCTCGTCGGCGGCGCATGGGTCGGAGGCGAATACCGCTCCATCCATTTCCGCACCGGAGCCCTCGGACAGGGCAGCCGCACCGCCCTCCCCGTCTTCGGCCGCTTCATGGAGAGCGTCATGGCCGACCCCGCCTTCCGCCGCTACCATGGCCGCTTCCCCGACTGCAAGGAGAACATCCCGCGCAACACCTACATCGGCCCCTCCTACGTGCCACGCCGGCCACAGTCCGACTCCGACAGCCTCGCCACCGCCTCCCCCGACTCCATCGCCTGAGTCCCCACAGAGACGTTTCCAGCTCCCGCAATTCCTCTTTCCTGCTCCGTGCGGCTATTGTCCGGCGAACACGTTCGTTCTGGCGGACGAGCGTGTCCGTTTTCCGAAACGAACGCGTTCGTTTTTCCGGAACTCAGACCGATGTCGGACTTTTGTAGCTTGAAATTGAAAGTTTTTTTGCAAAGAAAATAACATCTTATGCGGCGAATCCCGTTCATCATCATCTGGCTGCTTCTCACTTGCCTCAGCGCGTGCAAAAGACATGCGTGGGAGCCGGCCGGTATGGAGCGGCTGGCCGACAGCTGTCCCGACGTGGCTCTCCACCTGCTGGACAGCCTGCGGGAGGAGCTTCCGTCCACCCGTCCTGTGCGCATGCGTCATGCCCTGCTGACGGCGTGGGCACGGAATGTGACAGGCGACACATTCACCTCGGTGGACAGCTTCAGGAATGTGTGGCAGTATTATCAGAGTCACGGCTCACGGCACGACCGCATGATGGCCGACTATCTGATGGGGCGGATGTATGCCGACACGGACGATGCACCCGAAGCACTCCGGCATTACCTCCATGCGGCGGCGCAGGCCGATACAGCCGCCCCCGATTGTGACTGGTGCCACCTCAGCCGCATCTACGGCCAGATGGCCGGCGTCTATCATGCACAGATGTCCCCGCGCAAGGAAATGGAAGCAGAGCGGCTGGCCGTGCGATATGCCTTGCGGGCAGGCGAGCCCGTCGTGGCCATTGACTGCTACAGCCACTTGGCCGGCGTTTATTATATGGAGGACAAGACGGACTCAGCCCTGCAGGTGCTGCTGGAGTCCGCCCGTCTGTTCCGGCAGTATGGCGCACCGCAGGAGGCGTACACGCTCCTCCCTTCCATCATAGCCATCCATTTGCAGCAGGAGAAGTATGAATTGGCAGGGAGGGAAATTTCCGAGTTTGAATTGCGGTCGGGCTATGTGGACTCACTCGGCAATGTGGCAGCGGGAATGGAGCATTTCTATTATCAGAAGGGAAAATATCTGGAGCATGTCGGACGGCCGGATTCGGCCGTCCTGCTCTACCGCAAGTTGCTGTGCTTCCCGACACTGAACAATTTGGAGAGTGCCTACGAAGGACTATACTCAGCCTACGGGCAGATGGGCATCACCGACTCGCTGGCCAAGTATGCCCGCGAATATGCTTTGGCCAACGACCGTCACAATGTGGCGCAGTCGTCCACGGAAGTCAACCGCCTGCAGGCCGCCTGGCAAGAGACTTCCACACGGAAACGGCTGGCCCACGAGACGTTGGTGGCGGAACGGAGGAAAGTCATGTTGGCCGTCATTCCCCTTGTCTTTCTGTCGGTCGTTGTTTTCCTGCTGTATGTCTGGCGACGGAAAAACCGGCAGAAGAAGGAAGAAATAGAACAGCTGCAGCAAAAGTTTCAGGAGGCGGAGACACGGCTGCGGACTGCACAGCACCACAAGAATGTCGGTGTTGCCGACAATCCCGTTGCACAAGGCGCAGATCCCCTCTCTCCTTGCGTGGATTTGTTCAGACAGTATGCTGCGCATGGGCGTGCGGCCACAGCGCGCGATTGGAAGTCGCTGGAGACATTTGTCTTCCAAGCCATGCCTCGTTTTCATCAGTACCTTCGCGGGCCATCTGCGACTTTGTCAGATGCAGAGTTCTATGTGGCTGTCTTGATACGTCTGCGCTTCACTCCCAAGGAAATAGCCTGCCTCACCGACAAGTCGATTCAGCGGGTCACCAACATCCGCGCATCCATCAACCGCAAGCTGTTCCATACGGACGGCACGCGTCGACAGGACTGGATGATTGGCAATATAGAAGCATGAGGTGTACTAAATGTAAATCCTTTGTAAACGGTATATAATCAGTCGTTTGCTTCTGTTTTCTGTTCTGTGCGCCTGAAAAAATCTCTCCCGGACATTTGCATGATGCTCTCGAAAACCATACCTTTGTCACGAATCACAAATGATGAAATGCGATGAAAGTATGAAAAAGTTTGTAATCCTTATTCTGGGGTTGTTTGTTATGCCGATTGTAGGCATACAGGCTGAAGAACCTATTCCCCTAACATTGAATGTCAGTAAAATAGATTTACCAATAGGGTCAAAACCTCATCCGAAGAGTCCGATAGTTACTCCAACTATTTATTTGGAGGGGCATATCATATATTTTGATGACTATTTTCAAGGCAATACGTTGCAACTTATAGATATTAGCACAGAGGAAATTATTTATTTGGCTAATATCACTTCTGAAATGGAAATACCAGAATATATATGTGGAACTTACCTTCTTCAGATTATTCAACACGATTATATTTATTGGTCGTATGTTACGTTCTCATAGAAGATTTTTACATATTGTTTGCCAGAAAACACTTTGCCGTTTTTTATATGCGGTATGTGTTATTGGTTTTTTCGAGTCATGTGAGAGTGATGGTGAAAATATAAGTGATTACTATGGTGTATATACAACTCGTGAAGAAATTCTGAGATTGAATCCGAAGTTGTCTAAGGTTCTGAATCATTACGCAACTGATAGTGTCGGATTGATGGCAGCAGAGTTTTTGATAGACAATTTGCCATATCATGAAGGTGTGGTATGCTCAGATTTGTCGCCATTATATCTCACATATAGCTTGTTTGGAACTGGTAAATATACGCAATATGAATCATTGGATTCAGCTAAAAGAAGATTTGGTACGTCTTCATTTGATCACGTTTATTAAGTAGATGTTGAAAATTAGTTTATATCAATTTTTTTTGCGTATCTTTGTGTGAACACATAAAGACGCATAGCCATCGCAAAAATC
>CAYPZK010000023.1:0-53482 GCA_964415385.1 uncultured Bacteroidaceae bacterium | reverse complement strand
GAACACGTCCAGCGCCTCCATCTTCTCGCCCGTACCGATGAACTTGATGGGCTTGTGTACCACCGTGCGGATGGAGAGGGCCGCACCGCCGCGCGTGTCGCCGTCCAGTTTGGTCAGCACCACGCCGCTGAAGTCCAGCCGGTCGTTGAACTCCTTGGCCGTGTTCACGGCATCCTGTCCCGTCATGGCATCCACCACGAAGAGCGTCTCGTCGGGCCGGATGCTGTCCTTGATGCGCTGAATCTCGTCCATCATCTGCTCGTCCACGGCCAGCCGTCCGGCCGTATCAATGATGACCAGGTCATTGCCCTCGGCCTTGGCCTGCCGGATGGCATGCCGGGCAATGGCCACAGGGTCTTTCTCGTCCGGCTCGCTATAGACGGGCACGCCGATGCTCTCGCCCACCACGCGCAACTGCTCGATGGCGGCGGGGCGATACACGTCGCAGGCCACGAGCAGCGGATTCTTCCCCTTCGACCGCTTCTGCCAGCCGGCCAGCTTGCCCGAGAAGGTCGTCTTTCCCGAACCTTGCAGACCGGCCATCAGTACCACCGACGGCCGACTCCTAAGCTCGAGCTCCTGTGCCTCGCCGCCCATCAGCTCCGTCAGCTCGTCGTGCACGATTTTCACCATCAGCTGCCCCGGTTTGACTGCTGTCAGCACGTGCTGTCCCAGAGCCTTCTGCTTCACGTTGTCGGTGAACGTCTTTGCCACCTTGTAGTTGACATCCGCCTCCAGGAGAGCCCTGCGGACATCCTTCAGCGTTTCCGCCACATTGATTTCGGTGATTTTGCCCTCACCTTTCAGTATTTTGAACGAGCGCTCAAGCCGTTCCGATAGATTTTCAAACATAAC
Organism: uncultured Bacteroidaceae bacterium; assembly: GCA_964415385.1. Lineage (GTDB taxonomy): Bacteria > Bacteroidota > Bacteroidia > Bacteroidales > Bacteroidaceae > UBA3839. The sequence continues at coordinate 52,627 of CAYPZK010000023.1, read as the reverse complement.
GATGCTTTTATTGATTGCGGGAAAAAGGTTCCGGCGCTTGCCGGACAAAAAGAAGAGCGTCAATCGTCCGTGGCGCCGCTTCTCCCCTTCCGTATGAGATAAACGATGGCGGCCACGACGACGACGATGGCGGCCACGCCGATGATGTGGCTGTAGTGCCCGATGGTGTCGATGAGCGTCTGCTTGTCCACGGCCGCATGGCAGAAGAAACCGACCGACACCAGAACGATGTTCCAGAGAGCCGCGCCGAGACAGGTGAAGAGCAGGAAACTGCCCAGATGCATGCGGGCCAGCCCCGCCGGGATGGAAATCAGCTGCCGGATGGCCGGAATCATGCGCCCCACGAGTGTCGAAACGGCTCCGTGCGCGTCGAAATACGCTTCCGCCCGCTCCACCTTCTGCCGGTCAATCAGACAGACATGCCCCAGCCTGCTCCCGGCAAAGGCATACACCACGGGCCGCCCTAGGAAATACGCCAGGCCATAGTTGACCAGCGCCCCGAGCATGGCCCCCACTGTGCCGCAGGCCACGATGCCCGCGTATGTCATCCGCCCCTCCTCGGCAGCCATATAGGCCGCCGGAATCATGACGACCTCCGAGGGAAAGGGTATGAAGGAACTCTCAATGGCCATCAAGAGAATAATCCATCCATAATTCAGGTTGTCCAAGGCTCCCTGCGAGAGGTTGACAATCAAATCTTCCATTCTTCTTCTTTTTTTCTTCTTCTAAAATGTGACTACCAAATTCCAAACTCCAAGTACCAAGTTCTAAGTTCTAAGTTCTAAGCACCAAGTTCTAAGCACCAAGTTCCAAGTTCTCAAAAGTGTGAGCACCTCAGTCCTCCGTTTTCTTTTGAGCTCAGATGTTGAAAACGCCTGCAAATTTACAAAAAATACTTGGAATCCTTGGCAGAATTGCGGAAATATCGTACCTTTGCAACCGCTTTCAGCCGGAAACACACGGGTAAGTCCTGTACGGCCAGCTCCCTCTGAATCCCCCCAGGGCTTGACCGCAGCAAGGGCGTGAGGTCGTAGCGGCGCGATGCAGACAGCTTACCCACCCGCCTCTTTAGCTCAGTTGGCCAGAGCACGTGATTTGTAATCTCGGGGTCGTTGGTTCGAATCCGACAAGAGGCTCACCGCAAGTGCCGGGGACAGGAGAACACACTCCTGCCCCCTTTTTTCTCTCTATTCCACTCCTTATAATATTATATCTGTGGTCTGCCGATTTTTTCCGGTGGATGAGACAGCAGAATCAGGAGTATCGTGCTGCCGGTCCGGACATGAGGAATCTGATGTCGCCTGCGCCCGGAACCGTGTCCGGACGCTTTATGCCCGAAATGTGGCTCATCAAATGCTTTTCCAGGCTGGTTTCCGGAAAAACGAACGCGTTCGTTTTTTGAAACGAGTGTGTCCGTCCGGCAAAACGAACGCGTCCGATGAATCCGCCATCGGCGCGTTGGACGGATGTACTTGCTGCAGGCCGGTGATTTTCTCTGCGCTGTTCCTGATTCTGCTGGCTCATCCACCGGAATCATCCGCTGACCCTATATATGGATGACCCGGCATCCGCCCGTGGCCCGGGGGCAGCCCTGACGACTCCCATACGAAGAGCTGCCCCGTTTTTTTTTTTCTGCCCACTGCTTGCAGGATTGCGGGCAAATGTGTAATTTTGTGGCAGAAAGGAGAAAAGCTCATGAAACCCTACCATTCAGTCATTGTATGGCTGTTCATCGTCTGCAGTGCGGTAGCGACGGGCAGGCACGGCTATAGCTGCACGAGAGATGATATCGTGGCCGATATGAACCGGGCTTTGAGGCTGACGCTCGCCAGGAAGCAGGAGGGCTGGATCACGCCCGACACGATTGCCGACTACCGCAGCCATCTGAAGATGATGGCTCTGAGGGAGTCTTCGTTCATCTATTATGCTGTGGACGGGAAAGGAAGCGGATTGAAAAGCCGGAAGATGAGGTGGCGTGACGGCAAGGGGCGTGACTGGCAGTTCCAGGGCTATGCCAACTGCTCTTTTGCCTCAGTCTTTGCCATGAGCGACCAACGGCCGACGATTGTGTTGTCCGTCGCCGCCATGCTATGGGGATTATTCTCCGTAGCGTTTTTCCGCCGTCAGCATCGGGGGATGATTGTCGTAGGCGGACTGATGCTTGACAATGCCGGCCACCGTTTCCTGACTTTGGAAAAAGAGGACGTGCCGCTGACTCCCATGCAGGAGCGGCTGCTGACGATGCTGTTCCTCGCAGAGCACCACCGGCTCGGCAAGCGGCAGATCTGTGAGGAGCTGTGGCCGAAGAAGCCTGATGCGAGCGACACGCTGTACACGCTGGTCCGCAGAATCCGGCCTGTCCTTGCCGCCCGGGGGCTGATAATCAGGACGAGCCGGGGTAAGGACTATGAGCTGGCCACGCTTTAGTCGGAGAGGGGAGATTGTCTGTTTTTCAAGGGAAGGAAAAATGTCAGACAAATGTCAGTCATGTTTTTTGTCATCAATCGTAACAGTCTTTAGCTTTGCATCAAAAAAAATCATGCAAAGATGAAGAAACTGCTTGTATTGCTGTCTGTCTTGACAATGTCTTGTGTGGCCAATGCACAACAAGGCCCCGTGACGAACGATTCCACCCTACAGCTCAGGGAGGTGGAGGTAAAGGCTGCGAGGATTATCAGCCGCGCCGACGGAATGCTCTATATACCGTCCGAACAGCAAAAGGAGGCTTCGGGCAACGGATATGATCTGCTCGGCAGACTGTCCATGCCGATGATACGGGTTGACGAGGTGAAGCACTCCGTCAGTTCCGTTGACAACAAAAGCGTGCAGGTTCGTCTCAACGGCCGGCTGGCGACAATGGCCGACTTGCTGTCGCTCGCCCCCGGGCTCGTCCGCAATGTGGAGTTCATCAATCATCCGGGCGTTCGCTATGGCGACGGCATCGGATATGTGATCAACATCCGCACGCGGCGTGCCGATGAGGGATATACCGTCGGAGCCGACCTGACCCATGCGGTGACCAGCCGGTACGGGTCGGACATGGTCTATTTCCGCCGGAACCACAAGAACGCTGAATGGGGACTGACGTATGCCTTCGGATATGACGATTCCAGGCAGACACGTTATTCAGAAAAAGCCGGCTATCTGCTGGGCGACGGCACACACTATCAGGTCATCAGGCAGGATTCGGCACGGCGCGACCGCAGCTTCTCAAACAACATCCAGTTGAAATACAGTCTGGCCGATTCCGCCGGCCATGTCTTCCAGGCGACGCTGACGGGAGACTTCAGCCACCGGCCGGGCGACCGGGGCTATCGCAGATTCATCGAGACCGGCCGGGCTGAGACCATGACCGTGCGGCTGAACCGCAACAAGAGTTTCTCGCCCGTTCTCGACCTTTATGACTATCATGCTCTCGGCAGCCATCAGTCCATCACCGCCAACGTGGTCGGAACGGCAATCTCCACTGACCAGTATCAATACGACAACGAGGGAACGGAATACGCCTACCATGTTGACGGCCACACATGGTCGCTGACATCCGAGGCCATCTATGAGAACCGTCTGAAACCATTCACCCTGTCCTTCGGCGTCAACCATTTGTGGAAATACACCCGCAACATTTATTCGGGCGATGCCGTGTCGACGAACCATATACACAGCAGCACCCTGTACCTGTTCGGCCAGCTTCAGGGCACCTTGTGGGACAACCTGCGCTACACGGCAGGGCTGGGCATGAGCAACGTCAACTACAGGCAGGGGGACAACAGCCTCGACGACTGGCTCTTCCGTCCCAAGGCAACGGTGTCATACAGCCTTCAGCCATTCAGCCTCTCCTACATCTTTGAAATCTCACAGCATATCTCACAAATTGCCATGACAAGCGACACGAGAATCAGGACCAACTCCATAGAGTGGACCGTCGGCAATCCCAATATCAAGCCCAACAGCGTCGTGACCCATTCCTTGAACCTCGCCCTCTCCCGACCACGGATTTACTCCCAAATCTATGCCGAGTACAGAATCAACCGCAAGTGCAACATGGCAAGCTACGAGCGCACCGCAGACAACCGGTTCCTCTACATGCAGAAGAACCAGCGGCACGTGAATATGTGCTATGTGAGCAATTACACCAGCTGGACTATCCTGCCCGGGAAACTGACGGCGACCGTCAACGGAGGCGTTTACGGATTCTCCAACCGGGGCGACGACTACGACCATCGCCTGACGACCTGCTTCATCGGCGGCAGCATACAGGCCAGCCTGGGCCGCTGGATCCTTGCCGGACAGGTTGACAACGGGTGGACATTCATGGAGGGCGAGACACGGAGCCATCAGGAGGCCGGAAACACCCTGCAGTGCAGCTACCGTCTTGCCCGCTGCCGGTTGTCCCTCACTTGGTTCCATCCCTTCGAGGCGCACCCCCGAATCAGTCATGCCCGGCTCGAGAATCGCTATATCCACAAGGACATCCGATTGCGCTCCGGCGACGACGGCAACTCCCTCTTTCTCCATCTCTCGTGGACGTTCAGCCGCGGCCGCAAGTACGGGGACATCAGCCGTTCCCTGCGGAACAGGGATGTCCAGACGGGCATACTAAAATAGAAAAGGCTGTGTGGGGTATTAAAACCCCGATACACACATTTCTGTAATAGATAGATAATGAAAAAACGTGGTGTCCCGTGTCATTGGAGCCGGAACACCCCGAGAATCTGATCCATGACCCAGTTGACGGAAGTGGCGCTGACGCAGTCGCAGTCGCAGGAGCCGTGGCCGAGGAGATGGTCGACGACGAGGCGGATGAGCGGTTCCTGCACGTGGGGCGGATTGGGCACGGAGATGCTCTCGTGGCCCCGGGCAGTGTAGAGCGAGACGGGCTGGTAGTCATAGACAGAAAAGGATATGGAGCCGTTCTGTCCGACAATCTGGATGCGGTCGGTGCGTGCGGACTCGTGGGCGACGAAGCACCAGGAGGCCGAGCCGGTGATGCCGTTGGCGAACTTGAAGCAGGCATTGATGGTGTCCTCGACGGGGTAGAGGCCGGCCATGTTGCTGCAATACCCCTGCGCCTCGATGATGTGGGAATCGAGCATGTACTGGAGCAGGTCAATCTGATGGGGCGCGAGGTCGTAGAAGTAGCCGCCGCGGCCGGCGATGTCGGGCTGCAGCCGCCAGGGCAGGTCGGCGGAGTTATAGTCCAGTTCGCGCGGCGGCACGGCGAAACGTATCTGGCAGGAGAGAATCTTGCCGAGCTGGCCGGAGCGGAGGATGTCGATGACGCGCCGGAAGTAGGGGAGGTAGCGGCGGTAGTAGGCCACGAAGCAGGGCACGCCCGTGAGGTGCGAGATGCGGTTGATGCGCAGGCAGTCCTCGTAGCTGGCGGCCATGGGCTTTTCGATGTATGCGGGCTTTCCGGCACGCATGGCCATGATGGCGTAGGTGGCATGGGAGGACGGAGGAGTGGCGATATAGACAGCATTGACGGCGGGGTCGTCAAGCAGGGCCTGCACGTCGGTGTAGGCGCGGGGGATGCCGTGCCGGCGGGCATAGGAGACGGCTTTGTCGCGGTTGCGGCTCATGACGGCTGTTACCTCGCTGTGGGGGATGAGGGCGAAGGCGGGGCCGCTCTTCTTCTCGGTGGCGTCGCCGCAACCGATGAATCCCCAACTGACGTGGCTGAGTGGTTGCATTCCGGTGGGTTTTGGTGAGAAAAATATGGATGAGATTGCAAAAGTAAGGTTTTTTCCGTACTTTTGCAAAAATAAACAAAAGAGAACCTGAAAAAGGATGATGCAGGAAAAGCCGTTTGATGCCTACCGCAGTGTCGGTGAGTGTCTGTCGTCGGGGGTGAGCCTCCTGACGGATTGTTTTCTCCATCGTGTGCGGCAGTTGCTGCCGTGGATGTTGCTGTTGGCAATGGTGCTGACGGTGGCCGCTGTCGGTCTGTGTCGGCCGGAGAGGCTGGCACCGTGGTGCCTCGGCCTGCTGGCGGTGGCCGCGCTGGGGGTGCTGGCTGCGTATCAGGCGGCGATGTGCCGGTTGCTGCGTGAGGCAAGAGCGCAAGAGAGGCAGGGAAAGAACCCGAAGGCGGTGCGCCTGTGGGGCCGGATGCTGGTGACGGACTGCGTACTGACGGTTGCGGTGTGCGCCTGCTGCGTGCTGGCGGTGAAGGCCGGTGGAGCTTACGGGCTTCTGGTGGCTGTTGCGGGCTTGCTGGCGGCCGTTCCGGCGATGCTGTGTGTGCCGGCTGTGGGACTGGGCGACGGAGGTGTGCTTCGCGACTGCTGGCGGGGCTACTGCATGGGCTGGAGGAAATGGGTGAAGGTGTTCTCGCTCAGTCTGCTGACGGGGCTCATCATGATGGTACTGGGACTGCTGGTGCTTTCGCCCGCCCTTGTCGTCATGCTCATTCGTTTCGATGCCTCGCAGACCCTGTTGGAGGGCGATGCGGCGGTGCTGCCCATGGCTTTCCGCTGTCTGGCTCCGCTGCTGCTCTTCGTCTCGTTTTTCCTGATGACGTTGCTCCTGTGGCTCGGCATCGTGCCGCAGGCTTATCTCTGGGCAGCATTCCGCTCGGCCGGCGAAGAGCGCGACGGCAATGTTCTGTCATCATCGTCTTTCTGACCCATTCAGATGAGTAAAAAGAAACAACTCCCCGTATTGGAGAAGGTTGCCATCACTGCCGTTGCAGCTGAGGGCAAGTCGCTGGCGCGCGTTGATGGCCAGGTGGTGTTTGTGCCATACGTAGTGCCCGGCGATGTCGTGGACTTGCAGGTGAAGAAGAAGGCGCACGGCTTCATGGAGGCTGTGGCGATTGGATTCCACGAGCGTTCGCCCCTGCGGGCGGAACCGTTCTGCCCGCATTTCGGCGTGTGCGGCGGCTGCAAGTGGCAGTGTCTTACCTACACGGAGCAGCTGAAGGCCAAGCAACAGCAGGTGGAGGATGCGCTCCGCCGCATCGGCAAGATAGAGCTGCCGCCCATCGACCCCATTCTCGGCAGCGCCCGGACGCGGGAATACCGCAACAAGCTGGAGTTCGGATTCTCGGACAAACGCTGGCTGACGGAGGAGGAAGTCCGGTCGCCGCGCACCTTTGCGTCCGAGGGGGAGCGTTCCGCCGTCGGCTTCCACATCGCCGGTGCTTTCGACAAGATTCTCGACATCCGGGAGTGTCACCTCATGGATGACATCAACAATCGGATTCGCAATGCCATTCGGAAGTATGCCATCGCGCACGGACTCCCGTTCTACAACCTGCGGGGCAACCGGGGACTCCTGCGCGACATGATGATACGCGTGGGCAACACGGGCGGGCTGATGCTGCTCATCCAGTTCCGCATTGAGACGGAAGCGGAACGCGGACAGGCAATGGAACTCATGCAGTTTCTGGCCGACTCGTTCCCGCAAATCACCTCGCTGCTCTATGTGGACAACCATAAGTGCAACGACACGTTCGGCGATCAGGAGGTGGTGGTGTTCAAGGGCGAGGACCATATTTACGAACAGATGGAAGACTTGCGCTTCAAGGTGGGACCGAAATCTTTCTACCAGACCAACACGGAGCAGGCTTATCATCTCTACAGCGTGGCCCGCAGCTTTGCGGAACTCACGGGGCACGAGCTCGTTTATGACCTCTATACGGGAACGGGAACCATAGCCAATTTCGTGGCGCGGCAGGCGCGGCAGGTCGTCGGCATCGAATATGTGCCGGAGGCCATCGAAGACGCGAAGGTGAACTCTGCCATCAATCATATCGACAACACGCTCTTCTATGCCGGCGACATGAAGGACATCCTGAATGAATCGTTCATCGCGGCACACGGGCGGCCGGATGTCATCATCACCGACCCGCCGCGTGCGGGTATGCACCCCGACGTGGTGGCCACCATCCTGAACGCGCGTCCCGAACGGATTGTGTATGTCAGCTGCAACCCTGCCACGCAGGCCCGCGACCTCGGGCTGCTGGACAGCCGCTATCGGGTGGCACGCGTGCAGCCGGTGGACATGTTTCCCCACACCCAGCATGTGGAAAACGTCGTGCTGCTGGTGCGCAGAAGTTCCGACTGAGTTCCTGAGCCTGTTTGGCGGACAGGCCGGAGACCGGCGGGAGAAAAGGTTGGTTAAAAAAATGAAACGTTACGGCTGTTCGTTGGAGTTTTGCGGAAATCTCTCTATCTTTGCATTGACAAGTTCATGAACTGCCGGACGGCGGCCGGCGAATCCGTATTTTTTTCGTATGAGCAGAATCTTCAAGAAACCATATATCATTCTTTCTCTCCTTTGGCTGGCGTCGTCCGCCGGTGCCCAGATCACCCAGGGCACATTCACATTCAAGGACGGTTCCACATACGTAGGCGAAATGGCCAAGGGCAAGCCCAACGGCCGTGGCAAGACAACCTTCAGGACGGGCGACACCTATGAAGGGGAATACGTGAAAGGAAAGCGGCAGGGAAAAGGCACCTACAAGTTCACTGATGGCGAGCGGTACGAAGGCGACTGGTATCAGGATCATCAGCACGGCCGTGGCACCTATTACTTCTCCAACCACAACAAGTATGAAGGCTTGTGGTACATGGACTATCAGGAAGGAATGGGCACGATGTATTATTACAACGGCGACAAATACGTGGGCAACTGGAAACAGGACAAGCGTGAGGGCGAAGGCACTTATACGTGGGCCAACGGAATCTTCTATAAGGGCGATTGGTTTGACGACCGCAAGCACGGCAAGGGGATGATAGACTGGCGCGACGGCAGCAGCTATTATGGCGACTGGAAGTACGACCAGCGCAACGGTCACGGCAAATATAATTATGCCAATGGCGACACCTACGAAGGCGACTGGAAAAGCGACCTGACCGACGGTAAGGGCATCTATACGTTCAAGAACGGTGACCGCTATGAAGGCGATTATCAACAGGGAGAGCGCACGGGGCACGGAATCTTTGTCTATGCCGACAAGCGCAAGTACGTCGGACAGTTCAAGAACGGAATGATGGAGGGATTCGGCACCTACACCTGGCCGGACGGCTCCAAATACGAAGGCTACTGGGTGGAGGACAAACAGAGCGGCCGTGGCAAATACACGTCGAAGGACGGCGATGTCTATGACGGCGACTGGCTCAATGGTGAGATGGACGGTGAGGGCGTGCTGCGCTTGAAGGACGGCACGAAGTTCAAGGGGCATTTCAAGGAAGGACAGAAAAACGGCAAAGGCGTGGAGGAAACTCCCGACGGCGTCCGTTTCGAAGGCACGTTCGTGAATGGCTATAAGGACGGTGCGTTTGTGGAGAAGAACCGCAATGGGCAGGTCATCCGCAAAGGCACTTACCGTCGGGGACGCCTGGAATGACTCAGAACCGGGTATTTAGAACTTAGTACTTAGGGCTTAGAGGAATGAGAGTTTCACTTTTTCTGCATGCAACCACTATAATTCTAACTATTTATGATTCTTGACACAATCGACAATTTCAGCAAGTATGAGGCTTTGAACCCTCTGTTCAAGGCTGTCGCACAGTATTTGAAAGAAACGGATCTGGCGGCACAACCGGCAGGCAAAGTTGAGTTGCAAGGCAAAGACCTTTTCGTCAATTTCAGCCGTGCCAAGGGCAAGACCCAAGCCGAGGCACGTCTCGAGTCGCACGACGTGATGCTCGACATTCAGATTCCGTTGAGCGGACCCGAAACGATGGGCTATACGCCGCGCCGGGATTTGCCCGCAGTGCCATACGATGCCGCCAACGACATCTCCTTCTATGAAGGCGAGGCCGAGCAATACGTTACGGTGCATCCCGGCGAATTTGCCATCTTCTTCCCGCAGGATGGCCATGCGCCCTGCATCTCTGATGCCGCCATCATTCAGAAAGTCATCGTGAAAGTCAAGAACTGATATCGGTCGCTTCATCATTTTTAACTTCATATCAAACATGGCAGGAACAAGAAAAACAGCTGCCAGGAAAGTGCAGCACATCGGCCTGGTGAAGAATGACTCTTGGCTGGAGCCTTTCGAACCGGCCATCCGTGGCCGTCACGACCACGCGCTCTGGAAGCTCAACCAGCTCACCAATGATGGCAAGCAGACGTTGTCGGATTTCGCCACCGGCTACCTCTATTTCGGACTTCATCGCACGGACAAGGGGTGGGTGTTGCGCGAATGGGCACCGAATGCCACGGAAATCTATGTCGTCGGTGACTTTAACAACTGGCAGGAAACTCCTAAGTATCAGATGAAACGTCTGAAGGATTCCGGAAACTGGGAACTCCAGCTGCCCGCCAAGGCCATGAAGCATGGAGACCTCTTCAAGCTCCGCGTGCATTGGAACGGAGGCGAGGGAGAACGTATTCCGGCCTGGATCAACCGTGTCGTGCAGGATGAGCAGACCAAGATTTTCTCCGCACAGGTGTGGGCACCGGAGCATCCCTACGTATGGAAGAAAAAGAAGTTCACACCCAACACCAGTCCGCTTCTGATTTATGAATGCCACATCGGCATGGCGCAGGATGCAGAGAAGGTGGGCACCTACACCGAATTCAAGGACAATATTCTGCCGCGCATCATCAAGGATGGCTACAACTGCATCCAGATCATGGCCATTGCCGAGCATCCTTATTACGGCAGTTTCGGCTATCATGTCAGCAATTTCTTCGCACCGTCCAGTCGTTTCGGCACGCCTGAAGAGCTCAAGGAACTCGTTGATGAGGCGCATCGGCACGGCATCGCCGTCATCATGGACATCGTCCACTCCCATGCGGTGAAGAACGAGGTGGAGGGACTGGGCAACTTCGCCGGCGACCCTTGTCAGTATTTCATGCAGGGAGAGCGCCGCGAGCATCCCGCCTGGGATAGTCTGTGCTTCGACTATGGCAAGAACGAAGTGCTCCATTTCCTCCTCTCCAACTGCAAGTACTGGTTGGAGGAATTCCATTTCGACGGTTACCGTTTCGATGGAGTCACCTCCATGCTCTACTATAGTCATGGGCTGGGGGAGGCCTTCGGCGGATATGGAGATTATTTCAACGGGCATGAGGACGACGAGGCCATTGCATATCTCACCCTCGCCAATCTGCTCATCCACGAAGTGCATCCGGGTGCCATCACGATTGCAGAGGAGGTGAGCGGCATGCCCGGACTGGCCGCTCCGTTCAAGGATGGCGGCTACGGTTTCGACTACCGCATGGCCATGAATATCCCCGATTATTGGATCAAGACCATCAAGGAGCAGAAGGACGAGGACTGGAAACCTTCGTCCATGTTCTGGGAAACCACCAACCGCCGTGCCGACGAGAAGACCATTTCCTATTGCGAGAGCCACGACCAGGCACTCGTTGGCGACAAAACCATCATCTTCCGGCTGATAGATGCCGACATGTACTGGCACTTCAAGAAAGGCGACGAGAACTTCATGGCCTCGCGCGGCATCGCCCTCCATAAGATGATCCGCCTGCTTACGGCCTCCACCATCAATGGAGGCTATCTCAACTTCATGGGCAACGAGTTCGGACATCCCGAATGGATTGATTTCCCGCGCGAAGGCAACGGCTGGAGTTATAAGTATGCCCGACGGCAGTGGAATCTTGTCGACAACCACGACCTTTGCTACCATTGGCTCGGCGATTTCGACAGTGCCATGATTCATTTGATTGGCGGCACGAAGAACTTCCAGAAAACACCTGTGGTCGAGGTGTGGCATAACGACGGCGACCAGATTCTCGCGTTCAGCAGAGGATGTCTGCTCTTTGTGTTCAACTTCAGCCCGTCACGCTCCTACACGGACTATGGATTCATCGTGCCGCAGGGAGCCTACGATGTCGTGCTCAATACCGATGCCGGTGCGTTTGGCGGCAATGACCTGGCCGACGACTCCGTCCGTCACTTCACCAACTACGACCCTATCTATGAGAAGGACGGCAAGGGGTGGCTCAAGCTCTACATCCCCGCCCGCAGTGCCGTCGTGCTTCGCCTTGCTGACGAGAAGAAATGAACTACAACCATCCCATCCCCGAGAAAACCGCAGGAGTCATCCGCTACTCCTGTGGATTTCTCTTTATGGCCTTCTCCTTCGCCTATCTCTATTTCATGCAAGGCGATTTGCTGGCCGAAGCACAATATGTGTTCTCCAACGGTGTCACACACTATTCCCTGATTGTCGGAGCCGTTGTCGTGACCGTTGTCCTGCAACTGCTCCAATGGATTGTCTCCTTGATGGTTCATGTGCCTTCACGCTGGCACGCGCTCACCTATTTCCCATCGTTCCTTGCCCTCACCATGCTCACGGACTTCAGCGAGGATACGATAGCCCATTTCCGTCTGGGAGCCTGGGTCTGGGCCGCTCCTCTGCTGTTGCTGCTCTTCGGTCTGCTCGCAGTTGCGGTACGTCACATCGAGCGGAATCTGGGCGAAAGCTGGCGGCACGACTTTCCTTCGCTGCTCTGGGTCAACTATCTCGTCCTGCTCGTGCTCATTCTCTTCTGCGGCTCCTGCCATTCCGCTCCCGACACCTATCTCTATGAACTGAAGACAGAACGGTTGCTGCTCGCCGGCAAGGATGAAGCCGCAAGCCGCGTGGGAATCAAGTCGCTGGCCACCACTCCGCGTCTCAACCGTCTCCGCATGTTCGCCTTGGCCCGTCAAGGGCAACTGCCCGAACATCTGTTCGACTATCCGCAGCCTTTCGGTCCTGACGGTCTGATTACTATTGCCGACACTGACCGTCATATTCACCGCATCACCAGCTCCGACATCTGCTTTGCACTCGGTGCCGTTCCCGATGCGTCCGTCCGTACCACCGAACGCTATTTCCGGCTGCTCCTGCCGTTGCTTCATGCCGAAGCAGACTCATTGACGCAGGCGGCCGGTATCTGCCTGGCGGCATCCGACACCATGCCCCACGACCTCCGACTCCGTCTGGATCTCAACCGGCGGCATTTGCGCACGGCCTACGACTATCATCTCTGCCGTCTGCTCCTGCAGAAAGACCTGAAGGAATTCGAACAGACATTGCCGGTTTATGGCACGCTCCACGATGTGCCGTCCGACCAGCCTGCGCTTTTGCCGCGGGCCTATCGCGAGGCTGTCGCGCTCATCCATCCCGCCGAGGCCGATTCCGCCACGCTGTCCGGTCTCCACGCTTACCGGCAACTGCGCGAGTCCCTCGCCGATTCCGTGGAGCGGAAGAACCGCACGCGCCGTGCTTTCGGCAACACCTTCTGGTGGTATTACGACTATCAGTGAGTCTTTCTTGCTATCGTCTGTTTTTAGAACTCGGTTTTGATGAGATGAAAGCAATCAGTAAGAATGCCATGATTGGCTACCCTGCGGGTATCATTACGGGTATCACCTACGGGCTTAACCCGTTGTTTGGCATCCCTCTGTTGAAGAACGGTGCGGCTGTCGAATCTGTTCTCTTCTTTCGATATGGTATCGCAGTATTGCTGCTTGGAGCCATTCTTCTCTGGGACAGACAGAGTTTCAGAATCACGTGGAAGCAGTCTGGCATACTGCTTGCCCTCGGACTGCTCTACACGTCCAGCAGTATGTTCCTCTTTGAGGCATACAACTACATTCCCTCCGGGTTGGCTACGACACTCGTCTTCCTCTATCCTGTGCTCGTGGCACTGATGATGGTCTTTCTGCGTGTGGTGCCCTCGTGGCCGGTGTGGATTGCCATTGTTGCAACCTTCGTTGGGGTGGTGGTTATGACGAAGAGTGATTCCACACAGGAAATCAGTCCGATAGGTGTGTTGCTCTCATTGGGATCGGCACTGGTCTATGCGTTGTTCATTGTCATCATCAACCGCAGCAAGACCATCAGCACCATTTCCAACTCATTGCTTACGTTCTATGCACTGCTGGTAGGCACAGCCGTATTCTTGGGCAAGGTCATCACTTCCGGCGAGAATCTGACGGGCGGCATTGCGGGCAATGTGGATTGGCTCAACCTGGTGGGGCTTGCCATTTTCCCGACCATCATCTCCACCGCGGCACTGGCCGTGGCCACCCGCAACATCGGTGCGACCAAGGCTTCGGTGCTTGGAGTCTTCGAGCCTGTCACGGCCATACTTGTCGGCACATTGGTCTTTGGCGAACCGCTGACCGACAATATCATCATCGGCATGTTGATAGCGGTGGTATCCGTCACCTTTATGATTATCTCCACGAAACGGTAAGACATGCAATTGCCAGCCAGAGAGTAGGGTTGAGAGTAGAGGCCTTCCATGAGGGCTTTCCAATATGGGTCAGAAGTCTTTTTTCGCAGATTGTTTGGCGGGAACGGAAGAAATACCTAACTTTGCAGGTTCAATAAAACAAGCTCAAACATTTTTTTTGACTTACGTGATATGGCAGACAACTATAAGGTCAGCGACAAGGTGCGCGATGTGATTGCCAACGATTACAGGCTATTGCAGGTGATCAGCCGTTTCGGCATTTCCTTGGGCTTCGGCGAGAAGACCATCAGCGAGGTGTGCGGGCAGCGGGGCGTGGATGCCCAGACGTTTGTCGCCGTCATCAACTATGTGCGCAGCGGAGGCGAGTATGTGCCCCCGGGCGTGGAGGAGCTGAGCGTCGGTTCGCTGTTGGAATACTTAAGGCAAACACATGCTTACTTCCTCGACTACATGTTTCCGCTCACGCGGCGCAATATGCTGAACGCGATAGATTGTTCCGTGAAGAACGAGGTGGCTTTTCTGATGTTGAAGTTCTACGACGAGTATGTGGAAGAAGTCCGCAAGCACATGCGTTACGAAGAGAACGTCACCTTCCGCTTCGTGGAGCAACTGTTGGCGGGCAAGTCGGTCAGCCGCCAGGCGATGGCTGACTCTCCGCGCCTGCTCTCGGCCCACCACGAGAACTTCGAGAGAAAGTTGCAGGAACTGAAAAATCTCTTTGTACAGTATTATCCGCAGACGGAGACGAGCAACGAGTTGAACGAAGTGCTCTATCAGCTCTACCGCACACAGGAAGATTTGAGCATGCACTGCCGCGTCGAGGATTGTCTCTTTCTGCCTGCCGTCCGTCATCTGGAACGCGTCACCGTGCCGCAGATGGCCGAAGTACCGGAGGTGGAGGAATCGGGCGAAGGAGATGACGTGTTGTCCGCCCGCGAGAAGGAAATCGTGGCCTGCGTGGCCAAGGGCATGGCCAATAAAGAAATCGCAGACACGCTCTGCCTGAGCATCAACACCGTGACCACGCACCGGCGGAACATAGCCCGTAAGCTGTCCATTCATTCGTCCGCCGGCATTACCATCTATGCCATCGTGCATCAGCTGGTCTCACTCGACGACATCAACTTGTGAAGTATTAGAGCAGCGAGTGTAGAAAGCATGTTCATACGCTTTCTGCCGAATCACGACAATATTGTTGCTGGCAACAAAACAAGCAAAAAAGATTGATTATGAAGGCAAAAGACTCTTGGGTCGAAAAGGGCTACGCAGACGAGCCGGTTGACCCAAACTTGGATTTGGCGAAGGAAATACGCAGGATGTGCAAGGAAAAGAATGCCGTGGTCCTGGCGCACTACTATACGGAAGGTCCTGTGCAGGACGTGGCCGACTTCGTGGGCGACTCGCTGGCGCTGGCTCAGTGGGCGGCTAAGACGGAAGCCCGCATCATTGTGATGTGCGGCGTGCACTTCATGGCCGAAACAGACAAGATTCTATGTCCCGACAAAAAAGTGCTGACGTGCGACTTGAATGCAGGCTGCTCGCTGGCCGATTCGTGTGATGCGGACGACTTGAAGAAGTTCATTGACGAGCATCCGGGCTACCAGGTCGTGAGCTATGTCAACACGACGGCGGCCGTGAAAGCGCTCACCGATGTGGTTGTGACCAGCTCCAACGCCAAGCTCGTCATCGACAGCTTTCCGAAGGATGCCAAGCTCATTTTTGGCCCCGACAAGAATCTGGGCAATTACATCAACTCCCTCACGGGGCGCAAGATGTTGCTGTGGAACGGCGGTTGCCATGTGCATGGGCAGTTCTCGTTGGAAAAGATTCTGAAACTGAAGCAGGAACATCCCGATGCGAAAGTACTGGTTCATCCCGAATGTCCCGCGCCGATTCAGCAGATTGCCGATGTCATCGGTTCTACGGCCGGCCTGCTGAAATATGCCATCCAGAGTGAGGCCAAGGAATTCATTGTGGCCACAGAGAGCGGCATCCTGCATCAGATGACCCGCCAATGTCCCGGCAAGACCTTCATCCCCGCTCCGCCGGAGGTGAGCGAGACGATAGGCTGCTCCTGCAACGAATGCGCCTTCATGCGTCTGAACACGCTCACGAAGCTCTACAACACGCTGAAGTATGAATGGCCCGAGATTGAGGTGGATGCCGAGATAGCCCGCCGTGCCGTCAAGCCCATCAATCGCATGCTTGAGATTTCGGCCGCCAATGGTTGACGGCCACCCGCATGCACTTTTTTTTCTGATAACGAATATGACTATCGCAGCATTGGTGAGTGGAGGAGTGGACAGCGCCGTCAGCGTGCATCTGCTGAAGGAGCAGGGCTACGACCCTCACCTCTTCTACATCAAAATAGGACCAGACAAAGATACGGAGTGGAACTGCACATCGGAAGAGGACATGGAAATCTGCCGTTGGCTGGCACGCCGCTACGGACTCCGCCTCGATATGGTGGATCTGCATCGCGAATACTGGGAACAGGTGGTTGGTTATACGACCGACAGGGCACGCCAAGGCCTAACCCCCAATCCCGACGTGATGTGCAACCGCCTCATCAAGTTCGGCTGCTTCGAGGACTATGCAGGCAAAGATTTCGACCGCACAGCCACGGGACACTATGCCACGACGGAACTGTTGGACGGCCGCACATGGCTGGCCACCAGCCCTGACCCCGTGAAAGACCAGACGGACTTCCTCTGCCAGATTACATCCCTTCAGGTGTCGAAACTCCTGTTTCCCATCGGACACCTGTGGAAGCATGAGGTGCGTCACATCGCCGAGCAGGCACAGCTGCTCAACGCCAGTCGCAAGGACAGCCAAGGTATCTGTTTCCTCGGCAACATTCCTTTCCGTGACTATATCAAGAAGAATCTGGGCGAGAATCCCGGCGACGTGCGCGAAATAGAAACAGGTCACAAAATCGGAGAGCACCGCGGACTTTGGTTCTACACCATCGGGCAGCGCAAAGGACTCGGGTTCGGCGGCGGACCGTGGTTTGTCGTGAAGAAAAATGTGAAGCGGAACATCCTTTTCGTTTCGCACGGTTACGACCCCGAGCGCGTCTATCAAGACCATCTCCACATGTCCCGCTTCCATTTCATCACCGCCAATCCCTGGCTCTCCTTCATGTTACCCGACGGCAGCTTGGTGCCCCAGCGTATCACGTTCAAGATCCGGCACACGCCCGAATGGCTGGCTGGCACGATAGAGCGCACCGCCGATGGTGACTGGATCGTGCGGTCTGACACGAAGATCCATGGCGTTGCCCAAGGTCAGTTCTGTGTCATCTATGACACCCGTCACCATCTCTGTTATGGCAGTGGCGAAATTGATTGAGCGACTCCTGTTGCCCCTCCTCTGTCTGTCGCCGTTCCTGTTGCGGGCGCAGGCGCAGCCTGCCGACAGCGTTCAGCCTGTGGATTCGGCCTACATGGCACGTATTGAGCAACTGATGGACAGTGCCGAAGAGGCAACGCGGTTGCATCTCCTCGTGGGCAACCTGGAACGGCAGATGCTCCACGACGAGACATCGCTCCACACCGACATGTTCCTTCCCTTGCTCGGAGGCTTGATTCAGACCGCCGCCGACCGCAAGTTCAACCGCCGCGACGGACTCTTCCGATACCACAATACCGAATGGCAGGACTACGTGCCAGCTTTCGCCCCGCTGGCCACCGCCTACACGCTCCGCGCCATTGGCGTGGAAAGCCGTAGCACGCCCAAACGTATGCTCACCGCCAACGCCTTGTCACTGGCGCTGGCCGTAGGCACCTCCCAACTACTCAAACACACGACCAACGAGTTGCGTCCCAACGGACGCAACCGTGAGAGCATGCCGTCAGGTCATGTGACAATGGCCTTCCTCAGTGCCACCATCCTGCATCGCGAATACGGTCATCACAGCCCCTGGATCAGTGTTGGCGGCTACACCGCTGCCACGGCCACGCAATGGCTCCGCCTGCGCCACAACGCCCATTATGCCAACGACCTGCTCGTCGGGGCGGGTCTCGGCATTTCCACTGCCCATCTCGGCTATTTCATCACGGACCAGATTTTCGGAACGGGCGAAATCCATCCTCCCCGTCTGTCTCCACGCGACCTCTCGCGTCAAGCCTCCTTTCTCCACGGTTCCACGTCTGTGGCTCTGTTCTCCGGTGCGGAATGGGGTGGTCGCAGACTGCCTGTCAGCTCCGTACAGCTTCTTACCTCCGATGTTCCCGATGATGTGCGCCTCCGAACCTCCACCACCTTGTCCTCCGGCATCGAGGGTACTTGCTTCCTCACTTCCCGCTGGGCCGTGGACGCCATCCTGCGCCTCACCACCACCCGTGTCAAGGCCGATGCAACAGACCTGCCCGTTGCTGTGAGTGGTGAAAACCTCAACCAATATCATCTCGACGCAGCCCTGCGCTACAGTCTCCCTGTCGCTTCCCAATGCCGTGTCGCCTTCCGTTTGCTGGCCGGCGACTGCCTCACCGCCTCTACCGACTTCCGCTCCCTTTCCAACGGCCGGCGGCTCTTCCGCATTCCCACGACCCATCGCTTCGAAGTGGGAGCGGGGCTTTCGTTCGATGTCCTTGGCAGTCAGAAGTTCGTGACAGGCTTCTCCGCCGATTGGCTACATGCAGGTTCTTCCCCTACGCCCCACCGCTGCGTCCTCAGCTCCTACTGGAAAATCCTCCTCTGAGCGTTTTCCCGTCTTTTCACGGAGACAGACATCTCTCGGCTTGCACTCATTTTCTCCGCAGAGCTTGACAACCGATGCTACGGACATGCCGCGTGCCGGATAACAGCAGAATCATGGGCATGGAGAGAAAAAATTGAAGCATTTTTTGTGAGTGCCGAAAATAAATGCTACCTTTGCAGCGCCGCAATGTGAGAAGCGGTACACACACTTTCCCGTCCCCCCCCTTGGGGCTGACATGGATTTGACAGCGGGATGAGGTGGTGCGTAAGCACGCGGAGCGTTGATGGCTGACTCCTGAAACACAGCTCTCAAACAATTATCTGGCAACAACAACTATGCTCTTGCTGCCTGATCGAAGGATAGTAGATCGGCTTCATTTCTCTGCCAGGCGGAGAAACAAGACATCGCCCTGAAAGCCCCAGTCCCCGAGGCGGTCAGACCAGCGGTGCAGGAAATTCGGGAACAGCCGGCGGCGGCCTCGTGCCGTCGGTGATACATGATGAGGCTAAGGCGGCAGTCGGTGGTCCGGGTCTTGCTTGCTGCCCTACAATCCAAGTCCGGAATAAGCGTGTAGAAAGCGTATGACTTCCCCGTTTGGACGAGGGTTCGATTCCCTCCAGCTCCACTGATCGGTTTTTTCCCTCCGGCACACTTTCGAACTATTATTTATTGTGTTTTTATGCAAGAGAATCAGAATTACGACGCAACGGCTGCCGCATCGGCGGAAAATGAGAACAATGGATTCAGCCTCAGCTTTATATGGTATCTATTTCTCCGTTATAAATATTGGATAGCACTTTCGGTGGTGGTCTGTCTGGCCTTGTCGTGGGTGTATCTTCGCTATAAGACTCCCCGCTATCAAGTGTTTGCCAAAATACTGATTAAGGATCAGGACCGCAAACCTTATTATTCTTCCTCCATCAACAACACGTTCTCGGAGCTGGGACTGATGAACAACAGTAACGGTTTCGACAACGAAATCGAGGTGCTGGGCACCCGCACGCTCAACAAGCGCGTGGTGCGCGATTTGAAGCTTTATACCATTTATTATGCTGAAGGACGCATTAAGAACCATGAGGTCTATGGCAAGTATTCGCCTTATATCGTGGACTACGACGAGGCACTTTTGGATTCGCTCGCGAGTCCGATTTCCGTCGAGATGACCACCGATGAGAGCGGGGATGTGACGGCCAATGTGAAGTATGTGCGGAATGGCGAGAAAATCGAAATGCGGCGATTGCTGAAGAAGTATCCGGCCATCATCCAGAGTGAGCTCGGTACTATCCGCATCTCGAAAAACCCGTTGCTGATGTTCGACGAGCGCTACAACACGGTGGATGAGGACGGGGAAAAGTATGACCCTTACGAGCTGAAGCGAAAGCTGACCGCCACAATCTATCCTATCGGCGATGTTACTGCGTTCTATACCTCGCACATCAGTATTTCGGCCACGTCGAAACTCACGACCATCGCCAATCTTGTCATGACGGACAATATCCCGGAGCGGGCAAAAGACTATCTGACGAAGTTGGGAGAAGTATATAATCAGGATGCCACCATGGACAATACGGATGAGGCACGTCGCACGGCCGACTTCATCGACAAACGACTCGGCATCATCAGCAAGGAGCTCAACTCCACCGAGGGCACACTGCAGCAGTACAAGCAGACGGCGGGCATCGTGGACCTGGCCAACGATGCCAAACTCGACGCCACGCAGAACGTGGCCTACGAGTCGCAGTTGGTGGATGTGCAGACCCAGCTCACGCTTGTCAATTATCTGAGAGACTACGTGAACGACAGTCGTAATTACCTGAAGGCCATCCCTACGAATGTGGGACTGAAAGATGCCGCGCTGACGCAAATGGTGGCCAAATACAATGAATTGGTGAACGAGCGCGACGACCAGCTCCGTACAGTGTCGGAAACCAACCCGCGCGTCATGTCGCTCACCTCGCAGCTTGAAGGCTATTACGCCACCATCAAGAATTCGCTTGCCAGCACGCACAGGCAACTGACCATGCAGTCGAACCGCCTCGAAAGTCAGCAGAGCAAATATTCCTCGCGCATTTCATCAACACCGGGCAAGGAGCGCGCCATGCAGGACATCACGCGCCAGCAGGAAGTGAAGGCCGGCCTCTATCTGATGCTGTTGCAGAAGCGCGAGGAGAACGAAATCGCCTTGGCCTCGGCCGCCATCAAGGGTAAGATGATAGAGGAACCTATCATGAGCCGTATTCCGATTTCCCCGAAACGGAAGATGGTGATGCTCATCGCGGTCATCATTGGCCTCTGCATTCCTTTCGCCTATTACTACATCCGCCAGTTCCTGCGCTACCGCATTGACGGCCGTGAAGACATTGCCAACCTCTCCCACGTACCGTTGCTGGGCAGCGTGCCACTCGTCAAGGCTTTGCAGAGAGGCGACCGAACCGTGGTGGTGCGGGAAAACCGCAACAGCCTCATGGCCGAGGTGTTCCGCACGCTGCGTTCCAACCTTCCGTTTGTGCTGAAGGGCAATCAGAATGTGATTCTCTTCACTTCGTCCACATCGGGCGAAGGGAAGACCGTCTTAGCCTCCAACCTTGGAGCCAGTCTCTCGTACACGGGCAAAAAGGTGCTGCTCATCGGTCTCGATATTCGCAAGCCGCGCCTGGCCGCCCTGTTCGATTTGTCGGACACGCAGAAAGGCATCAACAACTTCCTGGCGCACAATCCGCAGAATGTCTCTTATCTGGACACACTGATTCAGAAGTCCGGCATCAGCGACAATCTCGACATCCTGCCTGCCGGCCCGATTCCGCCAAACCCTGCCGAACTGTTGGAGCGCGAGAATCTCGGCATCGCCATCGAATATCTCAAGGAAAAGTACGATTACGTCATTCTGGATACGTCGCCTATCGGCCTCGTGTCTGATACGCTCACGATTGCCAAGTATGCCGATGTCTGCCTGTATGTGGTGCGATCCAAATACACGCTTAAATCAGACTTCGACCTCATCAATGAGCTGTATGACGAGAAACGCCTTCCGAACATGAATCTGGTTCTGAATGCCGACAACGAGACATCCTCATCGTATGGTTACCACCATGGCTATGGCTACGGAAAGGGTTATGGTTACGGCAGAGGTTATGGATACGGCCGGGGATATGGCTATGGCTACAGCTACGGCACGAGCTATGGTCTGAAGGACGGTGAAAAACTGGAAGAAGTATGACGATAGCTGTAGATTTCGACGGAACCATTGTCGAGCATGAATATCCTGACATCGGGGAAGAGAGACCGTATGCCACGGCAGTGCTTCGCAAGCTGATAGAGAAACGGCATAAGTTGATTCTTTGGACATTGCGTGAGGGAAAACTGCTGGATGAGGCTGTTGCATGGTGCAAGGAACGCGGTGTGGAGTTCTATGCTGTGAACCGCAATGTGGAGGAGCAGATGGGGGACGGCAAGAATGCGGAATTGTCCACTAAGATTCAGGCTGACCTCTTCATCGACGACCGTGCCATCGGCGGTCTGCCCACTTGGACGGAAATTTACGAGATTGTCACACATGGCGTTTCGTATGCTCAGATCATCCGCCGGAAGATGCGGGAGGAGTTGGCAGCACCCGAAGAACCGCCTTATCCGGCTTGGATGTTCTGGAAACATAAGAAGAAAAGAGACGATGGGCATCATCACCACCATCATCATCACTACGACGATTGAAAGCAGGATGAGACGTTTCGGCTGACTCCAAATTTTACCTATGAATATCATCAATTTCGGAGAGCAGAACTCCGTCATCAACCAGTATGTGGCCGAGTTGCGCGATGTGAATGTGCAGACCGACCGCATGCGCTTCCGCCATAATCTGACACGCATTGGACAATTGATGGCTTACGAAATCAGCAAGCATCTGGACTATTCTGTGAAGACCGTTGAGAGTCCGTTGGGGCAGGCTCCTGCCAACACGGCGGACGACCAGATTGTCATCGGAACCATCTTCCGCGCAGGACTTCCTTTCCATCAGGGGTTTCTGGATGTCTTCGACCAGGCGGACAATGCCTTTGTCTCGGCTTATCGCTACTATCTGGACAAGGAATGTAAGGATGTGGGCATCCGCATTGAATATATTGCCTCGCCCGACCTCAACGGAAAGACGCTCATTGTGGCTGACCCCATGCTGGCCACAGGAGGCAGCATGGAACTGGGCTATCAGGCGTTCTGCACGAAGGGCATCCCGGCCAAGGTTCACCTGTGCTGTGTCATTGCCGCACAGAAAGGTGTGGACTATATCGCGGAGAAGTTCAAGGATCGGGACGATGTGACGCTTTGGTGTGGCGCGGTGGATCCTTCGCTCAACGAGCATGCCTACATCGTTCCCGGGCTGGGGGATGCCGGCGACTTGGCCTACGGCACCAAGCTCTGACCGCCTTTCCTCACTCTTGTCCTTGATAAGGTTTTATTGCTGTGCGATAAAACTTTTAAGCCGAAAAAATAGGGCTGTTTCCATTTGCATTTCGCTCGATTTGGAATAGCTTTCCGAAATTTTCGGAAACTTTTTGTACTTTCTTTCCGAGATTTTCGGAAACTTTTGTATCTTTGCCACCCAAAGACAAGAAGTCATGAGGAAAGACATCATAAAATCGCTGATAGCAATCAAGCAAAATGAGATACCGTTTGATGTGATATCGCGTGATATGGAACTGCCTGTTAACCGCAAGAAGATAATCACGGTGCCAGGCGTGCGTCGGTGTGGCAAATCTACACTGATGGAAATTGCCATCAACAAACTTGTGGAGGAAGGTGTGCCAAAGGAGAGAATTCTCTGGTTGGGCTTTGATGATGAACGTTTGAAAAACATGACATCCGACGAGCTTGACGAAGTGATTGTTTCCTATATGGAGATGCATCCGGATATACCTATTAAGGATGTACATATATTCCTTGACGAGATACAGATCATCACGGGATGGGAATATTTCGTTTTGCGTGTCTATAAATCCTATTGTAAGAATATATTTGTCTGTGGAAGCAACGCCACCATGCTCTCTACCGAATTGGCCTCAGCCTTGCGTGGCTATCCGTTGGAGTATGAGACATATCCATTGTCTTTCAATGAATATTGTCGTTTCAAGGAAGTGGACACACTTTCGTTTCTGGAGCAGGATAAGGCCAAAGTGCGCAATGCCTTCGATGCGTATTGCTGCGACGAGAGCAGCTTCCCAGAAGTGGTACTCACTCCATCTAAATCTGAACAGATCAAATTGCTCCATGGTTATTTCGACACCATGATACTGAAAGACTTAGCCGAGCATTACAATATATCAAACGTCTCCATGCTACGCTATTTCGTCAAACGTATCATGGCCAATCTGACAAAGCCGACCTCTATCAATGCTATCTACAAGGACATCCGCTCTCAGGGCCTCAAGGTCAACAAGGACGACCTTTATCTATGGGCAAACTACGCATGTGGCATATTCATGTTCGTGCGCATATCCAAGTACGACCGGTCGTTGGTGAAAGAACAGAAGTCGCTCGATAAATATTACTGCATAGACAACGGTATGCGTAGCGTCGTGCTCATACCGCAAAGCGACGACAACGGTAAGAAACTCGAGAACGTCGTCTTTCTGGAATTGAACCGCCGTCAAGAGCCGTCCGACAAGATATATTATTATCAAGGCACGGCAGAATGTGACTTCGTTGTACAGCGAGAAGAATCGGTAGTCAGACTCATTCAGGTCACATGGGACATGACCAATCCCGAGACGCGTCAGCGTGAAGTAGCCGGACTCTTGGAGGCATCTAAGGCAACAGGCTGCGATGAACTTACCATCATTACAAAGGACGAGGAGACTACTATTTCCGAGAAAGGCAAAATCATTCGTGTTATACCTGCATGGAAATGGATGCTTGACTTGAACTACAAATAAGCAAATAAGTTACCTTAGCCAAAAGTAATCATTTTTATCGGACAGCAATAATAAGTTTTCCCTTATTCTTTATAAGACAATCGCCCCCACACCTGCCTTGTTGCGGATGTGGGGGCGATTGTTCTTACGATTTCTTGGCTGTTGAAGTCTTCTTGGCCGGTGTTTTGGTTGCCGTTGCCTTTTTGGCAGAAGGCTTGCCCGTTTCCGGCTTCAGCTTTTCCAGCTGGCGTTGCAGCTTCTGGATTTCCTTGTCTTTCTTCTCAATCTCTTCGCCTTGATTCTTGATGGTGGTGAGGAGCGAGTTGAGCTCTTCGTTGTCGATGTCAGGCGGATAGAGGGAATTCACGCGGTTGATGAAGTCACCCAGAATGTTCATGTAGTTGGTGAACGCGTCGTATGGGCTGTCGTAGATGCCACGGCTCATGCCCACACTGTTCTGTTTGGTGGTCATGAAGCGGAAGTTGTTCGATGCCTGCAGATAGTCCCAGTCCTGTTTGATACGGCGGTCGGTGCAGATGCGTACACGGTCGGCCACGCTGTAGAGCTTGTTGAACGCCTCACGTTGCATGACGTTTCCGAGCCAGCACGAGGTGTCGCGCTCCTCGTCCACCCAGCTGGTCGGGTAAGGCACGTCGAGTGCCCCGACGGACTTGCCTTTGGAGCAGAGCTCGGATGGGGTGGAGAAAGTGATGCCGCGGTTGCGGGCACACTGTGGCAGTGCCTTCAGAAATTCGAGGATGTTGGAAGACAGCGGCTGGAAGATGCCGAGCGCGGAGAGCTCCATGAAGATGTTGATGACTTGTTCTTCTTCCGGCATCTGCGCAATCCAGTCGGCGTAGGTGTCGGCAAAGAGTGGATATTCGCTCCATTCGGAGTTGTTGAAGCGGAGCGAGATGTCGTCACTGAGCTTGTAATCGCGCAGCAGCAGCTTCAGGTTCGGATTTGAGGCGCAGTTGTAGATGAAGTGCGGCGACTTCCATCCGAGGATGTGCTTGGCTCCCTCGGCAAGCATGCCCTTGAAGCCCATTGCGGCCACCTGTTCGCCGATTTCGTCGTTGTAGATGAGCGAGGAGTTGCGGAACACCTTCGGTGTCTTGCCGAAGAGTTCCTTGATTTTGTCCCTCATGCGGAGCGACTCTTCGCGGAAACTCTCTTCGTTTGCCAGCGACGAGAGACCGTGGCTGTAAGGCTCGCAGAGAAATTCCACGCATCCGGTGCCGTTGAGCTCCTGCAACAGGTCAATCACCTGAGGAACGTGCAGCTCCAGCTGTTCCAGTCCTACACCCGAGAGCGAGATGGCCACCTTGAAGTATTTGTCATTGCTCTTGGCCATGTCGATGAGCGTCTGGAGAGCCGGGATGTAGCTGCGCTCTGCGATGTCGTTGATGGAGCGCTCGTTCTCGTAGTCGTCGTAGTAGTAGTGGTCACGGCCGATGTCGAAGAAACGGTATCTTTTGAGATGGATGATCTGGTGCATCTCAAAATAGAGGCATATAGTTTTCATTGTTCTGTCTGTTTCTAAGAAGTTGGGTATTTCGTTTTTTATCTGTTGTAATATTTCTGGATGGTCTGGTCGTAGAGACGGCGGATGAGCTGCGCCACTTTTTCCCACGTAATCTGATTGACTTCCTTGAGACCTTCTTCCTGCAGATAATGGAAGAGGGAAGGATAGGTGCAGATGGCGTAGATGGCGTCTGCCATTGCGTGCACGTCCCAATAATCGGTCTTGATGACATTGGTGAGGATTTCGCCGCATCCCGACTGTTTGGAGATGATGGACGGCGTGCCGCACTGCATGGCTTCGAGCGGTGCGATGCCGAACGGCTCGGAAACGGATGGCATGACGAACACGTCGCTGTCCTTGTAGCATTCATAGACTTGTCGTCCGCGCTGGAATCCGGGGAAGTGGAAGCGGTCAGCGATGCCGCGCTCGGCCGCCAGGTTGATCATGGCGTCGAGCATGTCGCCGGAGCCGGCCATGCAGAAACGGATGTTGCGCGTGCGGTGGAGCACCATGTTGGCGGCTTCGACGAAGTATTCCGGACCTTTCTGCATGGTGATTCGTCCGAGGAACGTCACCACCTTCTCGCTCTTGCTGTGGTCGGAGCGCGGAATGTCCTGTAGTTCCTGCGAGAGCGGATAGACGGCGTTGTGGACGGCGAACACCTTGGCTGGATCCTGATGATATTCGTTGATGACCGTGCGGCGCGTCAGCTCCGACACGCACATGATGCAGTCGGCGTGATCCATTCCGTTCTTCTCGATGGAATAGACCGTCGGGTTCACGTGTCCGCGCGAGCGGTCGAAGTCTGTGGCGTGCACATGGATGCAGAGCGGTTTTCTGCTCACGATCTTGGCATGTACGCCGGCGGGGTATGTCAGCCAGTCGTGTGCGTGGATGATGTCGAACTGCTCCGTGCGGGCCACGACGCCTGCGATGATGGAGAAGTTGTTGATCTCGTCATGAAGGTTTCCCGGATAGCCACCTGCGAACTCCATGCATCCGAGGTCGTTCACATTCATGTAGGAGAAGTCTGCATAGATGTGGTCGCGGTAGCGGTAATAATCTTCCGGCGAGAGATTCGGCAGACGTGATTTGACATAGTTGTAGTCATGGTCGCGCCAGACTATCGGCACTTGGTTCATGCCTACGATTTTCAGGAATTTCTCTTCCTCTCCGCATGGCTTGGGCAGACAGAAGATGGTTTCCATGTCGCTCTGCAGGCTGAGTCCTTTGGTAATGCCGTAGGAGGCTACGGCCAGTCCGCCGTAGATTTTGGGAGGAAATTCCCAACCGAACATTAGAACTTTCATATTTGTGCTTTCTTCTGCTGATTAAAGGTTGTACAATTTGTCCATGAGGCGGTTCACGCGCAGCACCTCAGCCACGTTCATGGCGAAGCTCAGCGCTCCGCGTCCGTGGAACGGCGGGTTGCCGTCGAAGAGCTCCGGCAGCGTGCCGATGCAGTGGTACTGCATTTCCTCTTCCAGTCCTACCATGATGCGGTCGAAGAACGAGAAAGCGGTGCGGTTGTAGATTTTCATGCAGGTTTCGAGGTAGAAGCCGGCCAGCCACGGCCACACGGTGCCTTGGTGGTAGGCGGCATCGCGCTGCATCTCGCCCCCTTCGTAGATTGGGTTGTAGCCGCCGCTCTTCGGAGAGAGACTGCGGATGCCCTTGCGGGTGAGCAGTTCCTTGGTGCAGATGTCGAGAATGCCTTTCTTCTCGGCCTTGGTCAGCGGAGAGTATTCGAGCGAGGAGGCAATGAGCATGTTCGGGCGGACACTCCACGAAATATAGTTTCCGTCCACATAGTCGAGCAGATAGCCGTGTTCGTTCAGGAACACGTCCTTGAAGCTCTTGCCGGTGCGCTCGGCCAGTGCTGTGTATTCGCCGGCCTCGTTTCCGCGTTTCATTCCTTCCAGCATCTCTGCGTTGAACATCAGAGCGTTGTACCAGAGTGCGTTGATTTCGACAATATATCCCGAGCGTGGCACGACCGGCTTGCCGTTCACGGATGAGTTCATCCACGTCACGGCTTTGTCGCGTCCGTTCGTGTAGAGCAGTCCGTTGTCGTGCAGGAACAGGTTCGGATGCTTTCCTTGCTTGATGAAGTCCACGATGGTGTCCGTCAGCTTGCCGTATTTCTTGATGGCGGCCTCGCGTCCGACGAAGATGGCATATTGCTGGATGCACCACACGGCCCAAAGCAGGATGTCGGGGTCGTCCATTTCATAGAGCTTCACGCTGATGGGACATCCGTTGATGAAGTCCATGATGGCCTTCTCTGCCGTCTCCATTGCCTGCTCATAATATTTCTGTCCGTCGCAGGCCAGCGTCAAGCCCGGCAGTGCGACGAAAGTGTCGCGTGCCCGCGTCTTGAACCACGGGTAACCGGCAATGATATAGTGTTCGCCGTCTTTTTCGTAGTGGAACTGGTGGGCGGCGTTGATCAAGCATTGCTGGAAGCTGCTGCGCGACGTGTGGACTTCCACTTCCTGGTCGAACAGCTTCTTGGCGGTGCGCATCGACAGTTCTTCCACTCCGGCAGAGAATACGACACTTTCGCCCTTCTTGACGTTGAACTCGAAGTAGCCCGGCACGTAGAGGTCTTCCGAGTAGTCGTACCCGAGCTCCATCTCCCGCTGGTATTCGATGCCGCGATACCAGTTCGGATCGAAGTGCCATTCAGCCTTTTTGCTCACCTGCATGTATAAGTCGGGGTAGGCATCGTACATGCGGGTCTTGATACCGTTGTCCACGAGTTCGTAGTCCTGGCGTGCCTGACCGTTCTCATGTGTCAGTTCGGTCACGCTTCTGAAAGCGAGGAACGGGCGCAGGCGCAGCGTTGTCACGGAATGGGCGTCCAGCAGCGTGTAGCGGATGAGCACGCGGTTCACGAAGTGCTGGAACACTTTTTCCTTCTTCAGAATCACGCCGCCCACGCGGTAGATGGTGGTCGGCACCTTGTCCCATTCAAACTCGCGGATGTACTTGTGCCCGTTGGGCGAATAGACACCACCCAGATAGCGGTGCAGCCCTAAGTTGAACTCTGCCCCATGCTGAATCACTGTCTCGTCAAGCGAGGAGAGCAGCACGTGGTTCTCATCGTCGATTTCGGGAACCGGTACCACCAGCAAACCGTGATATTTACGAGTGTTGCAGTCCACGATTGACGAACAGGAGTAAGCGCCGGAACGGTTCGTCCGCAATATCTCTTTCGGCAGGGATTCTTGCAGATTCACCATCAGCGTTTTATCAAAACGTAGATAACTCATAGTTTTAGAAAAATATTAGAAGGTTATAACTTTCGCTGTTGACAAAGTTACTCAAAAAAATATGAACCGCACAAATTTCCCGCGGATTTTTCTAATGTAAAATGTCAAAAAGCGAGTTATTTCGTCAAAATCCTGCTGTTCAACACAATTTTGTGACGTTTTGTTTGCCATACTCTCTGAAAATCGCTAAATTTGCAGCTCGAAATTCACGGGTTCAGTTATTCAGACATTCTGGCTATATGGTCAAAAAAGAAAAAATCACCACCGACGAGGCGCTCCGGCTCATGGAGTCGCTTACGGGTCTGCTCACGCCGGAGGAGCGGGAGGAGTTCCGCAGTTTTCTGAAGATTGAGAACTACGCCAAGGGGCGCAACATCTACAATGAGGGTGAGATTCCGACCATGATGTTCTGTGTGCTGAAGGGAAAGGTGAAAATCTATAAGGAGAAGGATGTCATCGTGGACCGCAGTCAGATTTTCCGTGTGCTCCGCCCCGTGCAGTATTTCGGCTACCGCGCTTTTTTCGCCGACCAGAACTATCTCACCACGGCCAGCACCTTTGAGCAGTCGGTCATCGCCTCCGTTCCGATTGACTTTGTCCGCCGCCTGACGGACGCGAATATCCGGGTCTCCAATTTCTTCGTGCGCGAGCTGGCCATCGACTTGGGAACGGCCGACATGCGCACGGTCAGCCTCACTCAGAAGCACATCCGTGGACGTCTGGCCGAAGCACTCTTGTGGCTGCGCGAAAGCTACGGACTGGAGGAAGACGGTGCCACGCTGTCCATCTACCTGAGCCGCGAGGACCTGGCCAACATCTCCAACATGACCACCTCGAATGCCATCCGCACGCTGTCAGCCTTCGCCACCGAGCACATCGTAGCCATCGACGGACGGAAAATCAAATTGTTGGACATGGACGCGCTCGACAAAATCTCCCGCCTCGGCTGACCCGCGAGAATCCTCCCAATATCTACGGAAAAAATCTTCAAAATCGGGCACGCGGATTCCCACTTTAGTCTGAGTTTTGGAAAAACGAACGCGTTCGTTTTCCGAAACGGACGTATTCGTTCTGCCGAACGAACGCGTTCGATGGATGTCAACTCGCTGCGATAGCCGGATTTTCTCCGCACTCCGGCAGGTTTTTCTCCGCACTCCGCCAGACTTTTCTCCGCGCTCCGCCAGACTTTTCTCCGCGCTCCGCCAGACGAAACACTGCGCAACGTGTGGAATGTGGCGAAGACCCGGCATTTTTTCCTCGAAACGTTTGGCCATCTCGAAGAAACTCCTTACCTTTGCACCGCAAAAACGGAGGAGCAGCCTCGGTGCTCCGCGTGTTTAGCGCCATGCGTCCTTAGCTCAGTTGGTAGAGCAATTGACTCTTAATCAATGGGTCCAGGGTTCGAGCCCCTGAGGGCGTACCAGCCAGCCGGCCAGCGCCGGTTGGCTTTTTTTGTGGAGGGCATGGTGGTGATTCCAAAAATTATGTATAAATTTGCAGTGGAAAACGGAATGTGACATGAAACAATACCTTGACTTGCTGCAACGGATTCTGGACGAAGGCGTGCAGAAAAACGACCGGACAGGCACGGGAACGCTCTCCGTGTTCGGCCATCAGATGCGCTTCCGTCTGGAGGACGGATTTCCGTTGCTGACAACAAAGAAACTGCATCTAAAGTCCATCATCTATGAATTGCTCTGGTTTCTGCAGGGTGACACGAATGTGCACTACCTGCAGGAGCACGGCGTGCGAATCTGGAACGAATGGGCGGACGAGCAGGGCAATCTCGGACACATCTACGGTTACCAATGGCGGTCGTGGCCGGACTACAACGGTGGACATGTGGACCAGATCCGGAACGTGGTGGAGCAGATACAGACGAATCCCGACTCGCGCCGGCTGTTGGTGTCAGCGTGGAATGTGGCGGATTTGGGCAACATGAACCTGCCGCCTTGCCACGTGATGTTCCAGTTCTATGTGGCAAACGGACGGTTGAGCTGCCAGCTCTATCAGCGCAGTGCCGACACGTTTCTGGGGATGCCGTTCAATATCGCGAGCTATGCGTTGCTGACGATGATGGTGGCGCAGGTGTGCGGGCTGAAGCCGGGTGACTTTGTCTATACGACGGGCGACACGCACATCTACCTGAACCACCAGGAACAGGTGAAGCTGCAACTGACACGCACGCCACGGCCCCTGCCGACCATGCGGCTGAATCCGGATGTCCGGGACATCTTCAATTTCCGGTACGAGGACTTCCGGCTTGAGAATTACGACCCTTGGGATCATATCAAGGGAAAAGTGTCGGTGTAATCAGTCTCACTAAAAACACGAAGGCATGCGACTATCCATCATCGTGGCACTTGCGCGGAACAGGGCCATCGGGCGTGACAACGGACTGATTTATCATCTGCCCGCCGACTTGAAGCATTTCAAACAGCTGACCACGGGACATACCATCGTCATGGGGCGGCGCACGTTCGAGTCGCTGCCGAAGGGCGCACTGCCCGGTCGCCGGAACGTGGTGCTGTCCCGCAGCGGGCAGCCACAGGATTTTCCGGGTGCCGACTTGTTCCGCTCTCTGGCAGACGCTCTGGCCGACTGTGCGCACCGTGCCGCAGCGGGCGATGCCGAGGCGGAGGACGTATATGTGATTGGAGGAGCAAGTGTGTATGCGGCGGCTCTGCCGCTGGCGCAACGTCTCTGCCTCACCTATGTGGACGACACTCCGTCCGCTGCCGATACGTTTTTCCCTGACTTCAGCCTTGACGAATGGAGGGAAACAGGGCGCGGGCACCACGATGCGGACGAGCGACATGCCGTGGCGTTCGACTTCGTGGATTTGGAACGCTGCCTTCCCGCCTCTCATGCGGAGAATGAGCAAAGCATTTGATTGAAATGAAATATATTGTCTGGATATGCCTCTTCATGCTGGGAGTCGCGGAAACCTTTCCGCAGGATTCCCCGCAGCTCCCTTCGGCGGAGAACGTTCTTTCTCCGGAAGAGGGTGGGGATGCCGACTCGCTGTATGTGTCGCTGATTACCTGCTCGCCGGGTGTGGAGACCTACACGCTGTTCGGCCATACGGCCATCCACGTGCGGAATTCCGGCAACAGGGCGATGGACGTGGTCTTCAACTATGGCATGTTCAACTACAATTCGAAGAACTTCATCTACCGTTTCGTGAAGGGTGAGACAGACTACGAGCTGGGTGCGGAGCCTTTTGATTTCTTCATGAAACGCTATGTGGGACGGGGATTCACGGTCTGGGAGCAGGAGTTGAATCTGACACCGCAGCAGAAGGTGCGGTTGGTGGCTCTGCTGGCGGTGAACTATCTGCCGGAAAACCGCGTTTACCGCTACAATTTCCTGTACGACAACTGCACGTCGCGGGCCATGCGCATATTGCTGGCGGCTCTCCAACAGCCTGATTTCCAATGGACGGAGGCGGAGCGCCGGCAGCAGACCACGTTCCGCAAGATTCTGCACCGGTTCACGAAACCTGCACCGTGGACAGCGTTCGGCATCGACATGGTGTTGGGCGCGGAGGTGGACCGGCCGCTGACGACCGACGAGCGGATGTTCATCCCCTCGGTGTTTCAGCATGCCATCGACTCGGTGGACGTGGCTCCGGGACTGCCTTTCGTGCGCCGCACGCTGGTGCATCAGCCGGAGGCTGCGATGGAAGAAGCTCCGGACTTTCCACTCTCGCCCCTGCAATTGTTCTATGCGCTCTTGGTGCTCACCATCGGCCTGACGCTCTATGATGTGCATCGTGGCCGCGTCAGCCTCTGGTTCGACGTGGCGCTGTATGTCGTGCAGGGAGTGGCGGGCTTCCTCATCGCATTCCTCTTTTTCTTCTCTGTCCATCCGGCTGTCGGCAGCAACTGGCTTGTCGTGACTTTCAATCCGCTTGTCTTTCTGATGATTCCCGACGTGCTGTTCCTGCGCCTGAGCGGCAAACCCTTGCTGCGCATAGGCGGGGTGGACGTGCTCGAAGCCGCCAATATGGCAGGACTGCTGTTTGCACTCCTGTTATTTTGTCTCCCGCTCCAATGGCTCCACCCGGCATTGCTGCCGCTGGTATTGTCTTTGATAGTCCGTTCCGCATGGCATCTCGGCCGGGAAAAGTTCAAGAAGGAAAGTCCGACCTCTCCAAACCATTGTTCAGCATGATACATCCATTGCTCACCACGCTCATCGCCACGCTGGCATCCACAGCCGTCGCCCAGACCTCGACATCCGTTCCGCGTCTGGTTGTGGGTATCATGGTGGATCAGTTGCGGACGGACTACTTGGAGGCTTTCTCGCCGCTGTATGGCGAGGACGGCCTCAAGCGGCTGATGCGGGAAGGAGTGGTCTATGCGAATGCGCAGTATGCCTCGGCCGGCGTGGATCGCGCGTCGTCGGCCGCTTCGGTCTATACGGGCACGGTGCCGTACAGTCATGGCATCGTGGGTGAAGACTGGATGGACCGGCAGTCGATGCGCCCCGTGCATTGCGTGGATGATTATGCGGCAGCGGGGGTGGGCACGCAGGAAACGTCGTCGCCTAAGAACCTGCTGGTCTCCACCATTGGTGACGAACTGAAGCTGGCCACAAACGGGCAGGCCATCGTCTATGGCATTGCACCCTATCGCGAGATGGCCGTGCTCTCGGCGGGACATGCTGCCGACTGGGCTGCGTGGATTGACGACCATACGGGCAACTGGGGAGGCAGCTCTTATTACGGCGCGGCTCCTTCGTGGTTCAAGTTCATGGACTCGCAGTCCATAGCCAAAGCCGCCGACCAGACGTGGAAACCGTTCAATGCTGCCGCCGCTACCTATAATTATTATCTCTCAACCGCACAGAAGGCCGATTTCAATCACAAGTTTTCGGGCACGCAGCAGTTCAAGTCCTTCAAAAACTCCGCGCTCATCAATTCCGTTGTCAGTCAGACGGCGGCTATGGTGGTGAACCAGAGCGGCATGGGGCGCGACGATGTGCCGGATTTGCTGGCTCTCAGCTACTATGCGGGCACCTTCGATGGTCTTCCGTTCAGCCAGAGCTCCGCCGAGCTGCAGGACACGTATGTGCGGCTGGATGCGGCCATCGCCGACTTGCTCACGAACTTGGAACGTTCGGTCGGGCTGCGGAACGTGTTGCTTTTCCTCACTTCGACGGGCTATGAACATGCCGACAGGGAAGATGTGGAGGCCTACAGAATCCCTTCCAACACCTTCCCCATCAACCGTTGCGCCGCGCTCCTCAATATGTATTTGGTGGCCATCTATGGGCAGGGGCAATTCGTTGAGTCTTACTTCGGAAACCAACTTTATCTCAACCATAAGTTGATAGAACAGAAGCAGCTGAATCTGGCCGATGTGCTGGAGACCTGCGAGGATTTTCTGTTCCAATACAACGGCATCCGTGATGTCTATACCTTCACCCGCCTCACGCAGGGCGCATGGACTCCGGGCGTGAGCCAAATCCGCAACAGCTACCATGCCAAATGCTCGGGCGACATCTTGATACAGGTGAATCCGGGCTGGACGCTCATCAATGAGGATTTGGGACAGGAGCGTTTCGTCAGGGATTCTTATTTCGAGTTTCCTCTGATTTTCTTTGGCTTCGACCTGAAGCCTGAGACCATTGCCACGCCGGTCACGATGGACTGCATCGCACCTACCGTGGCGCATTTCATGCGGATCCGGGCACCGAACGCGTGTTCGTCGGCACCACTCCCTGATATGCACCGATAGGGGGTAGCGGCGGTGATGC
This sequence comes from uncultured Bacteroidaceae bacterium, assembly GCA_964415385.1. Taxonomy (GTDB): domain Bacteria; phylum Bacteroidota; class Bacteroidia; order Bacteroidales; family Bacteroidaceae; genus UBA3839. Next base: position 17,296 of record CAYPZK010000023.1, on the reverse strand, counting down.
CCATGCGGATGTGTGATTTCTAAATCAAGAATTATAACGATAACAATACAAGTATTTTTATGGCATTTACACTTAATGGATTTCTCAGCTCGCTGTTTGGCAACAAGGCCACTCGCGACATGAAAGACCTGAAGCCGATTGTTGAAAAAGTGCTGGCTGTCTATCCAGAAATGCAGAAGCTCTCCAACGATGAACTCCGCGCCAGGACGGACGCAATCCAGAACCAATTGCAGGAAATGGTCAGACCGCAGCGGGAGAAAATTGCGGAACTGAAAGCGAAAATCAAGGATACCGAAATTGACAAGCGTCAGCCGATTTTTGACGAAATCGACAAGACCGAAGCTGAAATTCTCGACACCTTCGAGGAAGGACTGAACGAGGTGTTGCCGACGGTTTTCGCTATTGTGAAAGATACGGCCCGTCGTTTTGCGGAGAGCGAAATCATCGAGGTCACCGCCACGGATTTTGACCGTGAGCTGGCGATGAGCCACGATTTCGTGGAAATCGACGGTGACAAGGCTCTGTGGCATAACCACTGGAAGGCCGGCGGCAACGACACGGTGTGGGACATGATACACTACAACGTGCAGCTGGTCGGCGGCGTTGTGTTGCATCAAGGCAAAATCGCCGAAATGGCAACGGGCGAAGGCAAGACCCTGGTGGCCACCTTGCCTGTGTTCCTGAACGCCTTGACGCACAACGGCGTGCACGTCGTTACGGTCAATGATTATCTGTCGAAACGTGACTCGGAATGGATGGGGCCGCTCTATATGTTCCACGGTCTGTCGGTGGATTGCATCGACAAGCATCAGCCCAATTCGGATGCACGCCGCAAGGCTTATCAGGCCGACATCACATTCGGTACGAACAACGAGTTCGGATTCGACTACCTGCGCGACAACATGGCCATGATGCCGGAAGAGCTCGTGCAGCGTTCTCACAACTATGCCATCGTCGATGAGGTCGACTCTGTGCTCATCGACGACGCGCGCACGCCACTCATCATTTCCGGCCCGATTCCAAAGGGAGACGACCAGATGTTTGATGAGTATTGCCCCTACGTGGAAAAACTGGTGGAAGCCCAGCGTAAACTTTCCACCGAATATCTGGCGACCGCACGCAAGCAAATCAACAGCGACGACCCGAAGGAAATCGAAGCCGGCTTTCTGGCTCTCTTCCGTTCTTACAAGGGAATGCCGAAGAACAAGGCTCTGATTAAGTTCCTCTCGGAAGACGGCATCAAGACTGGATTGCTCAAGACCGAAGAAATCTACATGGAGAACAACAACCGCCGTATGCCGGAAGCCACGGATCCGCTGTTCTTCGTCGTGGACGAGAAGCAGAAGTCGGTGGAAATGACGGATAAGGGAAACCAGCTGATAGCCGACATCGTGCATGATGACGATTTCTTTGTCCTGCCCGACATCACCAGTCAGCTGGCCGCGCTCGACAACGAGAATCTGGGCGAGGAGGAGCGGCTGGCGAAGAAAGACCAGCTGCTGCAGGACTACGCCGTGAAATCCGACCGCGTGCACACCATGCAGCAATTGCTGAAAGCCTACACGCTCTTCATCAAGGATGACGACTACGTGGTCATGGACGGCGAGGTCAAAATCGTGGACGAGCAGACGGGACGCATCATGGAGGGCCGCCGTTGGAGTGATGGACTGCATCAGGCCGTGGAGGCCAAGGAACATGTCAAGGTGGAGGCCGCCACGCAGACGTTTGCCTCGATTACGTTGCAGAATTATTTCCGCATGTACCACAAACTGGCCGGTATGACAGGTACGGCCATTACGGAGGCCGGCGAGTTCTGGGACATCTACAAGCTCGATGTCGTGGAGATTCCGACCAACCGTCCTGTCATCCGAAACGATATGAACGACCGCGTGTATAAGACCAACCGTGAGAAGTACAAAGCGGTCATCGAGGAAATTGTGAAGATGCGCAACAGCGGTCGTCCGGTGCTCGTCGGTACGACTTCTGTCGAGATTTCGGAGATGCTCTCCAAGATGCTTGACATGCGCAAGATTCCGCACAAGGTGCTCAACGCGAAGCTCCATCAGCAGGAAGCCGAAATTGTGGCACATGCGGGAACTTCGACCCCAGGCACGTTCGAGACCGTGGATGAGAATGGCAACAAAGTGCAGAAGGAAGGCTTGCTGGGAGCTGTCACGATTGCGACGAACATGGCCGGCCGAGGCACCGACATCAAGCTGACACCTGAAGTGAAGGCAGCCGGCGGTCTGGCCATCATCGGTACGGAGCGGCATGAAAGCCGTCGCGTGGACCGTCAGTTGCGCGGACGTTCCGGTCGTCAGGGCGACCCGGGCTCCTCGGTGTTTTATGTCTCACTTGAGGACAAACTCATGCGCTTGTTCGCTTCTGACCGCATCTCTACCATTATGGACAAGCTCGGCTTTGAGGACGGTGAGATGATTGAGCATCCGATGATCAACCGTTCCATCGAGCGTGCGCAGAAGAAAGTGGAGGAGAACAACTTCGGTATCCGTAAGCGGCTGCTCGAATACGACGACGTGATGAACAAGCAGCGTAAGGTCATCTATGAGCGTCGCCGCCATGCCCTGATGGGCGAGCGCATCGGCATGGACATCACCAACATGATTTGGGACCGTGTCGTGAATATCATTTCCTCGAACGACCTGGAAGGCTGCAAGGAACAGTTCATCCGTATTTTTGCGATGGAGTTCCCTTACGATGCCAAGCAGTTCGAGGACCTCAGCCGCGAGAAGATGGAGGATGAAGCCTTCGAATTGGTGCTGGACACGTTCAAGAAACGCGCTGAGCGTTTTGCCACGATGGCTTGGCCGGTCATCAAGGATGTTTACGAGACGCGCGGGCAGATGTACGAGAACATCCGCGTGCCGCTCACTGACGGCCGCCGTGTTTACCAGATTACGGTTCCGCTCAAGGAGGCATACGACACACAGGCTCACAACGTGATGACCCAATTCGAGAAAGCCATCCTGCTTCATACGATAGACGAGGCATGGAAGGAGAATCTCCGTGCTCTCGACGAGCTTCAGCATTCTGTCCAGAATGCCAGCTACGAGCAAAAAGATCCGCTCCTCATCTTCAAGCTGGAGTCTGTCACGCTTTTCGACAATATGGTGAACGAAATCAACGACGGCACGATTGCCGTGTTGATGCGCACGCAATTGCCGGTGCAGCAACCGCAGGACGTGCAGCAGGCACCTGCACAAGTACCGCATCAGCGGCCGCAATATACAGAGACAAAGGAGAATCTGGACGAGATGAGCGACACACAGAAAGCCATGCAGCAGGCCGCCCATGCGGCAGGAAACCATGCTCCGCAGGTACGTCGTCCGATTGTGAACCAGCATCCGCGCGTCGGACGCAATGATCCTTGTCCATGTGGCTCTGGCAAGAAATTCAAGAATTGTCATGGGCGTGGTCTCGTATGAGTGTACTTATATAATAAGGTGTAGCTTCGCATGAAGAAAATCATAGTAGCCATTGACGGACATAGCTCGTGTGGCAAAAGTACGATGGCCAAGGCACTGGCCAAGGCTGTGGGCTATATTTATGTGGACACGGGTGCCATGTACCGCGTCGTGACGCTGTATGCACTCCGCCACCAACTCATCAGGAGGGTGACGGAGCGCAACGGCGGCCACGATGTGGAGGTTGACCAGTCGCGGCTGTTGCAGCAGGTCAACGAGGGGCGGGTACAGGTATCTTTCCGGTTGGATCCGGTCACGAATCTGCCGCTTGCCTGCTTGAATGGAGAAGTGGTAGAGGACGAGATCCGCGGCATGGAAGTCTCCGGCTGCGTGAGTCAGATTGCGGCCGTTCCCTTTGTCCGTACATTTCTTGTGGCACAGCAACAGGCAATGGGACGGGAGAAAGGCATCGTGATGGATGGCCGCGATATCGGTACGACGGTGTTTCCACAGGCAGAGCTGAAAGTCTTCGTGACGGCATCGCCGGAAATCCGTGCGCAGCGTCGTTTCGACGAACTGACCGCCAAAGGAGCAGCCCATGTTGACTATGATGAGATTTTGCAGAATGTGAGAGAGCGTGACTACATGGATTCCCACCGTGAAGTCAGCCCTTTGCGTCAGGCTCCCGATGCCATCGTGCTGGACAATTCCCACCTGACACGCGAAGAACAGGCTCAGTGGTTGCTTGACCAATTCCGTCGGGCTGCTGCCGACCCTGCGACTTCCCCAGCAATTCCTTCCGACACGTGAAGATTGAAATTGACAGCGGCTCGGGCTTCTGTCATGGAGTCACGACAGCCATACGGAAAGCCGAGGAGGAGCTGGCAACCGCCAACTCCCTCTATTGCTTGGGCGATATTGTCCATAATGACGAAGAAGTGGCGCGCTTGCACCAGCTGGGACTTCAAACCGTGGAACATGCCGACTTGCCGCGTCTGATTGATGCCAAGCTGTTGCTCCGTGCTCACGGCGAACCGCCACAGACCTACCGGCTGGCCGAGGCCAACCACATCCGGCTGATTGATGCCACGTGTCCCGTTGTGCTGCATCTGCAAAAGCGCATCAAGGCAGAGTATGATGCAGACACCGGCCACACGCGGCAGATTGTCATCTATGGCAAGAACGGCCACGCAGAGGTGGTGGGGCTGGTCGGACAGACCAACGGCACGGCCATCGTGATTGAGCAGTTGGACGATGCCCGCCATCTGGACTTTCACCGTCCCATCAGTCTCTACAGCCAGACCACGAAGTCGCTCGAAGGATTCCGTGCCATCGTTGACTATATCCAGCGGCAGATGGATGCGAACGGACTGGGTGACCAGTTCCACTATTATGACACGATTTGCCGTCAGGTGGCCAACCGCATGCCGCACATCCGCACCTTTGCCCTCCATCATGATGTCATTCTGTTCGTCAGCGGGAAGAAAAGCTCCAACGGACGCGTCCTGTTCGCTGAATGCAAGCGGGTGAACGCCCGCAGCTACCTTGTCGAACGTCCTGTGGACATCTGTCAGGAATGGTTCGATGGAGCCAACAGCGTGGGCATCTGCGGAGCCACTTCCACGCCCAAATGGCTGATGGAACAGTGTCGCGATGCCATTCTCAGTCAAGCGGCGCATGTTAGTTAAACATTGTAAATAATTTCTCCGCTTAGCTGAAAGGTGTTAACTTTGCAACATTCCGCTCACATCGGAGCGGCGTAAGATATGACTTATACCTATTCAAAATCGAGATTTATGAAAAAACTGATGGTGGTTGTCTGTCTGGCAGCCATGTCTGCTGTGCCTGTCAGTGCACAGTCACTGTTTGAGACCGTCTATAAGAGTGCCGTTGCCAAAGTCAACGATGCCAATTCGTCGTCCGAGACCATCGATGTGAACCAGTTCGAGGTCACCGTGCTCAATTATTTGCAGACACAAGTGCAGAAGCGTGCCTTGCAGAAAGACGGTTATTTCTTCGATTCCCAGGCCGTCAACCTCAAGTCCTTCGTCGATGATTTCCTGTTCTATCTGAACAAGGCCCGTGCCGTGAGTGCCGACAAGCGCAAGGCAGTCATCAATTGCTATCGGGAGGCATCCTTGCAGAACCCGCTCTTCGGCGACACCAACAAGGAGCGCACCTACTGCTATGTGAACGACACCAAGACCTTCACTCCCTTCTCCCTCGACACCGACTGGGAGAAAGCCTACGACCAGGCTTCAGAGAACATCAAGTCCATCATCCGTTGACAGCCACATCCTGCACACAATACAGAATGAAGAAAATCATGCTTTTGGGCTCAGGCGAACTGGGCAAGGAATTTACCATCGCCTGCCAGCGCAAGGGGCAGTATGTGATTGCCTGTGACAAATATGCCGGTGCGCCTGCCATGCAGGTGGCCGATGAGAGCGATGTCTTCTCCATGCTTGACGGCGATGCTTTGGCTGCCGCCGTCGCCCGTCACCAACCCGACATCATCGTGCCCGAAATTGAGGCCATCCGCACGGAACGGCTCTTCGATTTTGAGCGCCAAGGCATACAGGTCGTACCTTCAGCCCGCGCCGTCAACTATACGATGAACCGCAAGGCCATCCGTGAGTTGGCACATACAGAGCTGGGATTGCAGACGGCAGACTATCGTTATGCCTCCACATTCGATGAGTTCAAGGCGGCAGCCGACACAATCGGTTATCCCTTCATTGTCAAACCGCTGATGTCGTCCTCGGGTCATGGCCAGAGCAAGGTGGATGAACCCGGCCAGCTGGAGGCCGCATGGAAGACGGCAGCCGAAGGCGCACGCGGCGACATCCGTGAGGTCATTGTGGAGCAATTCATTCCCTTCGATTCCGAAATCACCCTCCTGACGCTCACACAGCAGCATGGCCCGACGCTCTTTTGTCCGCCTATCGGCCATGTGCAGAAGGGCGGCGACTACCGCGAGAGCTTCCAGCCGGCCGTTGTCAGTCCCGACCAGTTGGCCGAGGCGCAGCGCATGGCCGGACTCGTGACCCGTTCGCTGACCGGCGCAGGCATTTGGGGAGTTGAGTTCTTCCTCAGCCGTGAGCACGGCGTTTATTTTTCCGAACTCTCGCCGCGTCCGCACGACACCGGCATGGTGACATTGGCCGGTACGCAGAACCTTTCCGAGTTCGAGCTCCATTGCCGGGCTGTCTTGGGGCTGCCTGTTCCCGAAATCCGCCAGGAGCGCATCGGAGCCTCCGCTGTCATCCTGAGCGACGTGGAGAGCCAGTCTCCTTCCTACGAAGGCGTGGAAAAGGTCTGTGCAGCCACGAACACCTACATCCGCATCTTCGGCAAACCCGCCGCACACGTCGGCCGCCGCATGGGGGTGGTCGTTTGCTACGACCGGTTGGGCGGCGACCTCGATGCTTTGCGTGACAAGTGTAAGGCACTCGCCGCACAGGTGCATGTCAAATAATTCAACATTGAAGGATGCCAGAACCGAGAAGAAATACCCGCCGCCGCAACACGACGGCAGCAGACGAGCCGATGAGTAACGATGTGGGTCGTCTTCAGCCCCAGGCACTTGACTTGGAGGCTGCCGTCATCGGTGCCTGCTTGATTGAGAAAGACGCGTTTGGCGAAATTTCCGACATCCTCAAGCCCGATTCCTTCTACGATTCCCGCCATAAGGAAATCTTCACGGCCATCCAGACCCTCGCCTCCGAGAACAAACCGGTCGATTTGCTCACGGTCACTCAGGAGCTGAAGGCCACAGGACGTCTCGAACAGGCCGGCGGCCCCGCCTATGTGGCCGCCCTCAGCCAGCGTGTCCTCTCTTCGGCTCACATCGAGTACCATGCCCGCATCGTCGCCCAGAAAGCTCTTGCCCGTGCCCTCATTTCCTACACCAGCCACATTCAGCGGCTTGCTTTCGACGAGGGACAGGATGTTTCCGAGCTCATGCAGATTGCCGAAGGGCAGCTTTTCGAACTCTCCAAGACCAATCTCAAGAAAGACTTCACGCAAATCAATCCCGTGATTGCCGAAGCCTACGGGATGTTGCAGAAGGCTGCTGCCCGCGAAGACGGCCTCTCCGGCCTCAGTAGCGGATTCGACAGGCTCGATGCAATCACCAGTGGCTGGCAGAACTCCGACCTCATCATCATCGCCGCCCGTCCCGCGATGGGAAAGACAGCCTTCGTCCTCTCTATGGCTCGCAACATTGCTGTCACCAACCGCGTGCCCGTCGGCATGTTCTCGTTGGAAATGTCCAATGTGCAGCTTGTCAACCGTCTCATCGTCAATGTCTGCGAGATTCCCGGCGAGAAAATCAAGAGCGGTCAGCTCGCCCCTCACGAATGGAGCCAGCTCGACTACAAGATGAAGGAACTGATTGACGCGCCCCTCTACATCGATGACACGCCTTCGCTGTCTGTCTTCGAACTCCGTACCAAGGCCCGCCGTTTAGTGCGCGAATACGGTGTCCAGCTCATCATCATCGACTACCTCCAGCTCATGAACGCTTCGGGCATGAGCTACAACTCACGTCAGGAAGAAGTCTCCACCATCAGCCGTTCCCTCAAAGGACTGGCAAAGGAACTCAACATCCCAATCATCGCCCTCTCGCAGCTCAACCGCAGCGTGGAGAACCGCGTCGGCGACGACCCCAAGAGCCCGGACTCCAAGCGTCCGCAGCTCAGCGACCTCCGCGAGTCCGGAGCTATTGAGCAGGATGCCGACATGGTCTGCTTCATCCATCGTCCTGAATACTACAAAATTTACCGCGACAATCAGAACAACGACCTCCACGGCGTGGCCGAAATCATCATCGCCAAGCACCGTAACGGAGCCGTTGGCGATGTGCGGCTCCGCTTCCAGGGCGAATATGCCCGCTTCACCAATATGAGTGACAACCACGGCCTGCCGTACCCGGGTGAGGAAACGGACGATAGCGGCATTATCCGTCCTTCCCATCTTTCCGGCTCCCTGCCGCCCGCAGCGGGAAGGGACGATGCCTTCCCACCGCCGCCCGACGAGCCGGCACCATTCTGAAGCGGATGGAATAGGACGCATAAAAACGGAGCGGACGGAATCTGCAACAGATTCCGTCCGCTCCGTTTTTATAGGAAAGTGTCTTCTGAGTTGGTACGGCCAATCAGAGGAACTTATAGCGGATTAGAAGAACTTATAGCGGAAATCCTTGACCTTGGCTTTGAGGTAGAGGTCGCTGAGGATGTTCTGCGAGAGGTAGCGGAAGGACATCTGGCTGGCCTGCGTCTCCTCGGCCTTTTCATCGAATTTGCCGGCTGTCTTGCTCTTCTGGAGCACCTGGAGCATGTAAACTCCGCTGTTGCCCTTGACCGGTCCGGCGAAGGCACCTTGTGGAGTCTTGGCAGCGAGCGCACTGACGACCGGCTCGCTGGTGGTCGTTGCACGGACGAAAGCCGGGGCGGAGAACGTGACGTGGCTGACGGTATCGGTCACGGCACCTTGAATCTTCTGGGCAGCGGCAAGGGTCTTGACATTCTTGCAGCCGGCGATGATTTTCTCGGCCTTCTTGTCGTTGAGCAACTGCTGGCGGAGCATGTCGCGTACCTTATCCAATGGGGCGGTGCCGGTCTTGTTGATGCCGGTGAGGGCGACGATGAGCAGGTGGTCGTTGTCGCCACACTCATAGAGCTGGGAGACATCGCCTGTCTTGGCCGTGTCGAAGAGCCACCTGAGGGCATCCTGAGTGTTGTGGACACCGGCGATGTTGTGGGAGGCACTGGAGATGCCTGTGAGCGGACGGACGGTGTAGCCGTTCTTGGCGGCGTTGGCTTCCATCTTCTCCAAGGTCGGGTTGGCTGCCACGAAAGAGCTGAACTTGTTATACTCCTGGCTGTAGGTGTCATCGGAGAAGCGCATCTCCTTGACCACGGCGGCCACGTTGTATTTGGTCACAGGGTGGCGCGATTCGAGCACGGTGAGGATGACGGAATTGCCGTTGCTGAGCTTCAGCTTGCGGGTCTGGCCGGCAGCCATGTCGTAGAGCGTGTTGATGAAACTGGCGTTGTCGGCATCAAGCGTGGCATTCTGGTATTGTGCGCTGCTGATCCAGAGAGAGTCGCCGGTCTGGTTGTATTTCTTGGCCAGAGCCTTGAAGTCGAAGCCGGCGTTGAGGGCTTGCAGGATGCTGTCAGCCTTGGTGTCAGTGTCCTTCTCGTCCTTTCCGATGACCGCGAGCTGGCGATAGAGCACGGAGTCGGGCTGCGTGGTCTTGTCAAGCAACTTGACGGTGTAGTAGGTGTTGGTCACGGCATCGTAGGCCGGAGCCGTGGTCTGCCCTACGGCGATGGCTGTGGAGTCGCCGTCGAGACGTGCGGCAATCATCTGCGGGAAGGCATCGACGGTCTTGAACACGTCGGAATAGGAGAGGAGGGACGTGGCCTGTCGGACGGCTGCCGAAGCCTGGTCGTGGGTGGTGGCGGCTGCCAGCGTCCGGCTGGCTTCGTCCATGTCTTTCTCCATTGCTTTCTTGTCAGCCTCGCTGGCAGTGATGGCTATGTCGATGACTTTGGCGTCGCGTGTCTCGACGAGCTGCTGGAACTGTGCCTTGTTGGCGTTGTATTTGTTCTTGATGTCGTCATCGCTGACACTGACCTGGTCATCGCTGACGGTCGTGAAAGGAACGGAGACGAGCACCACGTTGCTCTCGTCCGTGCGGCCTTCGTATGCCTGACGGGCCTCGACAGGATTGGACAGCAGACACTTGGCCAGCAGGTTCTGGTATTTGCTGGCGAGGTACTGGTTGCGAATCTGTTTCTGGGCAAAGAGGTAGTAGTTGTAGATTTTCTCATAGGCCTCCGGCAGCTGCTGTCCGCTGTCCTTGAGTTTCTTGTACTCGGAGAGGAAGTTGCTGAGCTGTGCGTAGTCGTACTGTCCCTGCTGGTTCATGAACACCGGCACCTGAAGGAGCTGGCTGGCTCCTGTGCGGATGACTTGTGCCACTTCTTCGTCGGTGACGGCGATGCCGAGGGCAGCGCATTCCTTCCCGATGAGTTGGTTCTGCACGTAGGTGTTCCAGGCGATGTCGCGAATCCTCGAATCGTCTTCGCGGGACGTATTCTGCTGGGTGATTTCCTCATAGGTTTGGAATTCCTGGTAGAGATCCTGGTAGTCCTGGATGCTGATGCCCTCACCATTGATTTCTCCGACTGTCTGACGGGACTGGTTGATCAGCCCCTCGCCTCCGCGCAACAAGTCTCCGATGACGAAGAGGAAAAGCGCTATGGCGATGATGGAAACAAGCAAAACGCCTTTGTTTCTGATTTTCTGTAATACTGCCATTGTATGAATTTGTTATTTAGAATTTGTCTCTATTTTGCATAAACCGCACAAAGGTACGAAAAAATGATGGAATGGGCGGCATTCTCAGCGAAAAAACTTTCAGCTTGGTGTCTCACCCTCGTCCGAAGGCACTTCAACGCTTTCCGGCACCGTGTCTTCGCCGTCGGGCGGAACCGGTACGGGATTGGATTTCTCTTCAGACAGCGGGAAGGCTCCGGTGGAGGAATGGATGATATAGTCGGTCATCGACTCGTCGGAGGAGAAATCATAGCCGGAGAGCTGGTTCTCGATGCCGTTGATTTCCATGTAACGGTCGGAATAGATGCGATGGCGGTTCTCGTCCCAGAAGAGGAGCGAGGTCTTGAAGGTCTCCCCTTTGAGGTTCTTGACCTGTACACGTCCACGCAGCTCCCACAGCCGCTGCACGTTGTAGTAGTAGGCTGTATCGGCCGTGACGAAGGCATCCACGTGGAAGTCCTCGTTGAATTTCTCCAGAAAGAGCCCCTTCGGGAAGTACCAGTGCGGCGGGTTGGTCTTGTCGTAGAGCGCCCATTCCTCGGTGATGATTTTGTAGCGGATGATGCCGGAGTCGGAAATCAGCGTGGACACGCCGATGGTATTGAGGAAGGGCAGGGAGTCGCGGTTGGTGACGGGAGGAACGATGTCCTGTGCCTTTTTCCTGCACGACTGGGCAGACAGCATCAGCACAACCGTTGCGAGCAGCAGGGTTGCGCTGAGGAAGCGTGTGTGGCGGAGTCGGTTCATCGGAATTGCGGCACGGATGCGCCATGCCTGTTCAGAGGACTATTGCACTTTCCACTTATAGAACCAACGCTCTGAGAACGTGATGCCGACGGAGAGCTTCAGGTAGTTCTCCGTGAGTTTGCGTTGGGCGTGGGTGGTGATGTCGTTGACCGTGGTCGTGGAAAGGTATGGGATGTTGCTGTGTATCCACTGGAAGGCGACGTTGATGCGGGGGCTGTTGTACCAGAGGTTGCGGTTCTGGATGGGGATGGAGAAACCAGCACTGAGCCCGAACTCATACGGCTTGTCGGAGAGGATGCCCGAGACATCGGTCTTGGCGTAGGAGCGGGAGTAATAGCCGCCGACGCGGTAGCTGACGCGGCTCAGCAGGTGGTTGAGGCTGTTGGCGTTGGGAGTGTATTCGCCTCCGACGGCCACCTTGCTCATGTCGTAGAGCTGTCCTGTCGTGGATGTATAGGTGCCGGACGTGGCGTTGGAAGGGAATTTGCACTTGCTCCATTTCTCCAAGGTGAAGTCGGCTCCCACCCGCCATTTGTTGGCATGGACATAGGTGACGCCGGCCGCAATCGAGTGGGGCAGCTGGAAGGCGTTGCGCAGCGTGTCATAGGTGACGCTCTCGACCGTGCTCGAGCTGTTCAGCGTCTCCGTGTAGCGGTAGGCGCGGTTCTTGATGTCATGTCCGAGTCCGTATGTGACACCGATGGTCAGCTGGTCCTGCTTTGACATGGGCAACGTGAGTTGGAGTCCCGCATCCAGTTTATAGGTGCTGATGTCGGCTGTGTAGCCGCGAATCAGACTGTAGGCCGTGCTCTGGCTCAACGACATGGTGGACGTGTGGGAATAGTCTCCGTAGAGATAGGAGACGTTGACTCCGACGGAGAGCGGCCGGAAAATGCGGACGCCTGCTCCGAGGAACGCCTGATGGAGGCCGCCGTTGCCGGAGAAGGTGTATGAAGAGGTTATATCCTCGTTTCCGTCAAGGGTTTCGCTGGTCGAGCTGAAGTCGTAGTTGATGTTGGTGTAAGGCAGAATGCCCGCAGTGATGCCGATGCCGCGGCGTGCACGGAACTGGAAAGCCAGATAGTCGAAACTGGCGTTCTTGGCGTTCTGCTGCAAGTTGCCCATCTTGTAGTTTCCATTATAGACCGACAGACCCAAGTCGAAGAGGGCGGTGAGGGAATCCACGGCGGAATAGGAGGCAGGGTTGGCGGTGTTGATTTGCTGCCCGTTGCGGAAACCCTGAGCCACGCCCCCCATAGCCTTGTTGAATCCCATGGCGCGGTCGGTCATCATGCCGAACCCATAGCGCGAATATGGTGAGTTGATGCCGTTCTGGGCGTTGGCGATGCCTGCGCCACAAAGGAGGCAGGCCAGCAGAAAGGCTTTTTGTGCTTTATTCATTTTCTGTTGTATATCGGTTGATGATGTCAAGTCCTTGCAACACCAAGAAATTTTCTGCAAAAATACGTTTTTTTAGAGTTTCGTCAAAATGAAAGCTGTCGCCACCTGTTAAAAATATCAAAACGTTAGGGTATTTTAAGACGAAATGCCGGATGTACCCTTCGATTTCGAGGCGCACTCCTTCCATGACCCCCGAGGCGATGGCTGTCTGTGTGGAGTTGCCCAATGACAGCGTGTGGGGCGGAAGCGGCCGGTCGGGTGGGGCGATGAGAGGCAGTTGGGAGGTGAACTCGTGCAGAGCCCGGAAGCGCGTATGGATGCCCGGTGAGATGTTCCCGCCGAGAAATTCGCCTCCGGCCGTGACGAAGTCGTATGTGATGGCGGTGCCGGAATCGATGATGAGCACCGGCACGTGGGCCGTGCCGTGGATGCGGCGTGCCGCGTAGTAGGCACCGACGGCTGCGGCCAGCCGGTCGGCACCCAGGGTGGCCGGGGTGGCATACCGGTTGAGGATGGGGATGGGCGTGGTGGCGTCGAGGAACATCGTGCGCACCGTGGCCAGAGATTCCAGGGCACGGGTCATGCCTGCGGTCAGCCGCACGGTAGTGGCCACTGCCGCGTAGCGGATGTCCGTTCCCGCCACAAAGTCGTGGAGCGCGTGCAGGTCGTGTCCCGGAATACGGGTGGTGTGCAGCGGTTCCCTAATCTGCAGTTCCCGCCGGCCGGCTTCCCTTGCCTTTGTCGCGCCCTCTGTTGCGTCGTGACCGGGGAACAGAGCCGCCTTGATTGCTGAATTTCCGATGTCGATTGCCAGATCCATGTGTCCTCCTGTTCTGCCTGCCTGTGTCCACGGTCGGCTTCTCGCCGCACCCCTGGGGCAGGTCGGGCTTGTCTATTTTCTTCTCGATGAGTTTCTCGATGCGTGCCAGGTACGGCATGTCGCGTGGCGACACCAGCGTGACAGCCTGTCCGTCGCGGTTGGCACGCGCCGTGCGTCCGATGCGGTGGACGTAGTCCTCCGGGTCGTGCGGCACGTCGTAGTTGATGACCATCTGGATGTCGTCGATGTCGATGCCGCGGCTCACGATGTCGGTGGCGATGAGGATGTTGATGCGTCCGTTGCGGAACTCATACATGATTTCGTCCCGTTCCTTTTGCGTGAGGTCGGAGTGCATGGCCCCGATTTTCAGACCTTTCATGCGGAACGTGCGGGCCAGTTCCTTCACCTTCGTCTTTTTCGAGGCGAAGAGGATGACGCGGTCCAGCGACTGGTCTTCGAGCACATGCTTGACGATGTTGTCCTTCATGCCGTCGTAGCAGATGTAGGCACGCTGTTGGATCTTCTCTGCCGGTTTCGACACGGCGATCTTGACCTCCACGGGATTGTTGAGGATGTTCTTGGCCAGCCGCTGGATGTTGTCGGGCATGGTGGCGGAGAACAGGATGGTCTGCCGCTCCTTGGGCAGGTAGCTCTCGATTTTCAGGATGTCGTCGAAGAAGCCCATGTCCAGCATGCGGTCCGCCTCGTCGAGGATGAAGAAGCTCACATGCGAGAGGTCGATGTGTCCCGTCTGGAGATGGCTGATGAGCCGTCCGGGCGTGGCGATGACGATGTCGGCTCCCAAGGTCAGGCCCTTGCGCTCCTGTTCAAACCGGATGCCGTCGTTGCCGCCGTACACGGCCACGCTGGAGACGGGCATGAAATAGGCGAAGCCCTCCACCTGCTTGTCGATTTGTTGCGCCAGCTCACGTGTCGGAGCCATGATGAGGCAGTTGATGGAATCCTGCGGATATTCGCCGGAATTCAGCTTGTTGAGTACGGGCAGCAGGTAGGCGGCCGTCTTGCCGGTGCCGGTCTGTGCCACTCCGATGAGGTCTCTGCCCTCTAGCAGAGGGCCGATGGTCTTTTCCTGGATGGGGGTGCACTGCTCGAAGTTCATGGCGTCGAGCGCGTCTAATACCACATCGTCTAAGGGTAGTTCGTCAAAATACACTATCGTTGGTTTTTATCTGTTGTTTTGTTTCTGTAAAAGTATCTCGGTTCCAGCCTCTTGCGGCAATTCTTCCGAAGCCGGGGTTGAACGGTCATCTCGGCGCGCGCTTATAGAAGATGAACGCGACGAAGGAGAAGATGATGTTGGGCAGCCATGCGGCCAGGGCAGGGTGCATGTTGGCGTTGATGGCAAACGTGGCGGAGATGGTCTGGAACAGGATGTAGGCCAGGATGAGCGCCAGTCCCGTTCCCAAGGCGATGCCCATGCCGTTTTTCCGCTTCCGTGCGGAGATGGACACCCCGATGATGGTCAGGATAAAGGTGGCGAAGGCTGAGGCGCCACGCTTCCAGTATTCCACTTCGAACTCCTTGATGTTGGCAAATCCGCGGGCCTTCTGCCGGTCGATGTAAGTCTTCAGTTCCGGCGTGGTGAGCGTTTCCTGCTGCCCCGTGGTGATGAGGAAGTCCTGCGGCTCCATCTTGATGATGGTGTCCTTGCGGTAGCCGTTCGAGAGCACCTCGCGCATGCCCTGGAAGTCGCGAATCTGATAGTTGTTGATGATCCAGTGGTAAGGCTCTTCGGAGAGCGAGTCGTATTGGATGGTGGTGGCTTGCAGATGGCTGACCACCTTCTTGTTCTCGAATTTGTCGAGCGTGAACTCATATCCTGTCTTGATGGCGTCCTCGTAGCGGGCGATGTAGGCAATCACGCCCGAGTCCACCTCCAGCTGCACGTTGCTGGTGTAGTTGGCCACGCGCCGTCTCTTGTAGGTGTTCTCGAACTTCACCCGCTTGATGTTGCCCTTGGGGATGATGTAGGCGCCGAGGTAGAGGGTGAGGAGGGCGATGATGGCCGCCGAGATCAGGTAGGGGCGCATGAGCCGGTTGAAGCTCACGCCCGTCGACATCATGGCGATGATTTCCGAGTTCTCGGCCAGCTTTGTCGTGAAGAAAATCACGGAGATGAAGACGAAGAGCTGGCTGAAGAGGTTGGAGTAGTAGGGAATGAAATTCAGATAATAGACGAAGAGAATGTCGTGGACCGACGCATTGCGTGTGAGGAACTTGTTGATGTTCTCGTCGATGTCGAACATCACGGCAATGGAGATGATGAGGATGATGGAGAAGAAATACGTGCCCAGAAACTTCCCGATGATGTAGCGGTCGATTCGCAGCACCGGCGAATGTGCCGCACACCACTCGCGCCACCGCTCCCATGCGGCGTTCCTGCCGCGTCCGTCCTGCCGCCGGCTCGGGGCGGCATGTGCCGCCTCCCATTCCTGCTCCAGCTTCTTCAGCGTCGGCTCGTCCAGCAGTTCGTCGCTTCCTTTCAGGTGCGCCCTGCGTCTTCCGTTGATATTCTCGTAGATAATCATCCGTCCCTTCTGCTTGCTGCTCCTTTACAGTCTTTGTCCCAACTTGCCCACCATGCCGGCCTTCCACCGCGTGAAGTCGCCTCCGATGATGTGGCGGCGGGCCTCGCCCACGAGCCACAGGTAGAAGGCGAGGTTGTGGATGGAGGCAATCTGCATGGCCAGAAGCTCTTGTGCCTTGAATAAATGATGTACATACGCGCGCGTGTAGGCGGAGTCCACGAAGCAGGTGCCTGCGGGGTCGAGCGGACTGAAGTCCGTCTCCCATTTCTTGTTGCGCAGGTTGATGGTGCCCTCCGACGTGAAGAGCATGGCGTTGCGCCCGTTGCGCGTGGGCATCACGCAGTCGAACATGTCCACGCCGCGCTCGATGCCTTCCAGCAGGTTCACCGGCGTGCCCACTCCCATCAGATACCGGGGCTTGTCGGCCGGCAGGATGGCGTTCACCGTCTCGATTATCTCGTACATCACCTCCACCGGCTCGCCCACAGCCAGTCCGCCGATGGCGTTGCCCTCCATCTCCAGGCCGGCCACGTTTTCCGCCGCGCGGATGCGCAGGTCCTTGTAGGTGCAGCCCTGCACGATGGGGAACAGGCTCTGGTGATAGCCGTATTTCCCCTCCGTCTCGCGGTAGCGGCTCACGCAGCGGCCCAGCCAGTGCTCCGTCAGGTCGAGCGAACGGCGGGCATAGTCATAGTCGGCAGTCCCCGGCGGGCATTCGTCGAAAGCCATCATGATGTCCGCCCCGATGCTGCGCTCGATGTCGATCACGCGTTCGGGAGTGAAGAAATGCCGCGAACCGTCGATGTGCGAGCGGAACTCGGCACCTTCGCGGCTGAGCTTCCGGATGCCGGCCAGCGAGAACACCTGGAATCCGCCGCTGTCGGTCAGCATCGGGCGGTCGAACCCGTTGAATCGGTGCAGGCCGCCTGCGGCCTCGATGACCTCGGTGCCGGGTCTGAGGTAGAGATGGTAGGTGTTGCCCAGAATGATTTGAGCCTTGATGT